>NZ_JACMYK010000097.1 GCF_020889785.1 Bradyrhizobium acaciae | reverse complement strand
CGATCCAGCGAGCGCACAGCACCTCATCTGACAGGTTGTGCATGTGCTTCAAAATGAACAGGCCGGCGACTAGCCGCGTCGGCAAGCCCGGCTGTCCCGACCCTGCTTGGCACACCGAACTGAAGCGCTCATTCAGGATGTTCCAGTCGATCAGCGCTGCCAACCGCACCAGCGGATGACCCATGTCGATGATCTGATCAAGCGCCGGAAGCAACAGGTCTTTCTGGCGATCATCCCGCGGCTTGCTCATCGCATTCCCCAATGTCGACGACGCTGTCAGGAATCACGAATCACCCAAAAGCAAAACCTAAAACGCAAGAAAGCGAGGTCCAATACCCCGCTTTCCTGCAAAATCGAATGCTACATCAAGACCAATTATGCTTATTTCTCAAGTCAATCCGCATTCTTCACGGACGACTTTTTGGTACTTCGGGAGACATAGAGGGTGTTCGACAAGTCAAGCGCGAAAGTTCTGCGCGACCTCCTTCCACAACGGCGCCAGTCGCCGCATTTTTCCCTGCGTGCCTGCCATCGCTCCGCGCTTTCTTCAGACCAGCCTTAGAGTAGCCTCTTCGACCCTCCTCAACCCCTGCACAGTTAGATGGTGTACAAGATCTCCGCAGCCAAGCCGCTCTTGCGTGTCATCATCGGGGCCTTCTTCGAGATCGTCCCAGCTCCAAACATCGCCTGAACTGGGCGCCATGCCAGTTCTTCACGAACGACTAATTCGCGACGGGGAATGGCCCGGCTCTTGGTTCTGCTACTTGCTAAAGGACTGTACAGCTCCGGACTATCAGCATCATACCGCCGTCAGACATGACCGATGCGAAATTCTGAGTACCTCAAAGAGGTGATCATCATCGAAAGCACTTCGTCACCAGTGAAGCGAATGAGATCGAATCCGTAGTCCTCATTCGCTCGCAGGCAGTCCTCCACTCGTGCACCGTCCCGCGGTGAGGCGAGGAGCATGATTGATGTTGACGCGATAAGGTCGAAATCCACACTCGATCACAAAGTCGCAATTGGCCGATTGTTCTTTCTAGAGGTGGGCACCAACCGGAATTCGGACCATGAATCCGGACGGATCCAACCGTAAATCGGCACAAACGGCGGATCAATCGAACGTGCCGACCTCGTAAAACTGATCGTTCGGCGCGGCGCGGCATTTGCGCCGAGCAAATCCCGCTCGATCATAAAAATCGGAAACTCTATGGCCCTGCAGACCTCGACTCGTGACGTTCTGGCCACGTTCTCCTTCCAGACGCGGTGTCAGCTTGCGGACAGCTAAGCTCGGTATCAAGCAGGGCAGGTCGAGGGACCTGAACAAAATGCAACACTAGATAGGAGTATGGTCGTCATGTATAATCGAATCAATAACTGGTCGGGCGTTCCATCCGATGATGAGTATCATCACTCAGGCAATCACGGGAACGCTGACGACTTTTCCGACGCGTTCGCTAGAATGCGATTGCACGATTCCGGTGCCAGCTCATCGTCGCAGCCGAATTATTATCTCAGCTCAAGCCCTCCTGTCATTGAAATCGACCGAGACAGATTCCGGCGAGAGGTGAGGAACTTTCATGGCGATGAAATCAATCATATCGCCAACAATCCGCAGGAGTACTCGGAATATGTATCCGAAAGAGCCAGGCTCACGGCGGATGTCGCTAGCAATTACGGGATCCGAAGGGATTCTGACGCCGCCCGATATTACAGCTACTAACTAGGAAACAGGAGCGTCGGTCTCCAAAGAACGGAAGCGGGATTTCCTATGGAGAGTGAGTTCTACAGCCAACAGTGGCGAGAACAGTTCCCCGGACGCACTGACGTCACCTCGATCGTGGACTTTCAGGTTGCTCACCCGCTCGTCGGCAACGCTGGCGATATTCTGCTCGAGCACCAGCTACGGCAAGACGGCGAACGGCCGCTGGTGAACTGGCGTCCTGCTAATGACGCAGCGAGAACTCGTGCAGAACAAATGGGCTTCGTCGAAGTGGATCAAAATGATATGGTGCTCGATCCCACCCAGTCCAGCCAATGGCGATACAGGGATGGTGGATGGCAGCGTGCAACCAATTCTTCGAGGTATCTCGCCAAAGTGGCGAGCGATACCGAAGCTTCTTCAGAGACCGACTCGGACGGAGACTTTATGTGACGTGAGATCTGCACCTCCATGAAAGGAGGTGCAGGAGCGCTGACCAACCAACACTTGCGGCTTACGATCGAGCCCAAGACTGAATGAAGCCGAATCCAATTCGGCTCAATGAGTGAGGTGCACCGTAGCTTACCGCACCGCGGCGGTTACGAGAGTTGGCTGGCTATGAATAGCGCAGCAGAAAACCCCGGCTTGCAGCCGGGGTTTTCGACTGGCGCCGGTTTCTCCATCGAAACTCACCGTCTGGCCGATCGACGAAGACCCGGCGCAACGGCGACAGCTTTGCCCGAGCCCGCAACCGGCAGAAACTACGAGCAACTTTGGATTCAACTAGATCAAGGAGTTGTCCTGCTCCGTCATCCACAACCAACGGAACGGAACGCAAATCCAACAGCCCTGATGCCGTGGTGCGAGGCTCTGCGGCTTCATTCGACAGTCACCGATTTTGCGAGATTGCGTGGCTGATCTACATCCGCGCCTCTTACGAGGGCGGCGTGGTAAGCCAAGAGCTGAAGCGGAATAGCATAGACCATCGGCGTAAAGTTTGCGACCATCTCCGGCAACACAATGGTCATGAGTGTGTTCAGCGTTGCTTCCAAAGCGCCCCTCGCATCGGTGATCAGGATGATCTTGCCGCCGCGAGCTGCAACTTCTTGCATATTCGATACGGTTTTCTCGAAGAGCTCGTCGTAAGGCGCAATCATCACCACAGGCACGGCCTCATCGATCAAGGCGATCGGTCCGTGTTTTAGCTCGCCGGCGGCATACCCTTCTGAGTGAATATAGGAAATTTCCTTCAACTTGAGCGCGCCTTCTAACGCCAGGGGGGCCGACGTGCCACGGCCGAGATAGAGCACGTCCCTCGAGTTGGCGATATCACCCGCGAGCATTTCGATCTGCGGCTCGATCAACAGCGCAGCGGCAATCAACCGCGGCACTTCAACGAGCTCGCGCACTAACTTCGATTCATGCATCTCTGACAGCTTACCGCGCTCCTTTCCTGCTGCGACGGCAAGCACCGCCAATACCATCAGCTGGCAGATGAATGCCTTCGTAGAAGCGACTCCGATTTCTGGCCCCGCCAACGTCGGCAGCACGGATTCGCTCTCGCGCGCAATCGTCGACGTAGGGACGTTAACCACAGAGATCGTGTGCAGGCCCTGGCTTTTCGCGTATCGCAACGCAGCTAGTGTGTCAGCGGTTTCGCCGGACTGCGAGATGACGATCGCGAGATCGCCCTGGCGCAAAGGCGCCTCCCTGTAGCGGAACTCGGATGCTACATCGATCTCGACAGGCAAGCGAGCCAACCGCTCGAACCAGTATTTGGCGATGTGACCGGCATAATTCGCCGTTCCGCACGCGGTAATTGAGATACGCTGAATGGAGTTGAAATCGAACGGCAATGTAAGCGGCAGAGCTACGCGCTCGCCTGCAGTATCAAGATAATGCGTCAGTGTTTTGCAGGCTACTCTTGGCTGCTCGTGAATTTCCTTGGCCATGAAATGGCGATAGTTCTCTTTATCCACAAGGAGTGATGATACGCCGGGCTTTGATGTCTCCCGCTGCACGACGGCGCCGTCTGCGCTATAGATCTTGCAGATCGCGCGGGTAAGCACGGCCCAGTCGCCGTCTTCAAGATAGGTAATGGTGTCGGTCAAGGGCGCGAGCGCGATCGCGTCTGATCCTAGGTACACTTCGCCGTTGCCATGTCCAATCGCGAGGGGAGATCCCTTGCGCGCACCGATCATAAGGTCGTCGTGGCCCTTGAAGAGGAATGCAAGAGCGAAGGCTCCGCGCAGCCGCGGCAACGAAGCTTGTACCGCATCCTGCGGCGAGTAGCCATTCTTGAGATAAGACTCGACGAGATGCGCCACCACCTCGGTGTCCGTCTCTGAGTGGAAGCTGGCCCCATCCCGCTCCAGCTCGGCTCGCAACCCGCGGTAGTTTTCAATGATTCCGTTATGAACGACCGCGACATTTTCCGTTACATGCGGATGAGCATTGCTCTCGGTCGGTTTTCCATGAGTCGCCCAGCGAGTATGACCAATACCGGTGCGCCCCTCGGGCGGACAATAGCGCAGCCGCTCCTCAAGGTTTCTCAGCTTACCTTCAGCCCGGCGGAGCTCGATATGTAGCCCTTCGAGTGTCGCAAGACCTGCGGAGTCGTACCCTCGATATTCCAATCGCTTGAGTGAATCGATCAACTGCCCGACGACCGGACGACGCCCCAAAATTCCAACAATTCCACACATATCGATCAATGCCGCCCAAGTTCAAAGAGCCGGACGTCCCCGACAGGAAATCTGGTTATGATATTCGCTTCGACAAAAACTGACTTTCGCTGGATAGCGACGATCGCGTCGTTACCGCAAGAGGCCGCCGCAAGGATACGTCGCGTAAGTCGTGTGGCGTCCCTTACAACTTCCTTCTCTCGCATTCACGCAACCGTTCTGGTGTTTGTCGCGCTGGTGTAGTAAGCTGATCAGGCCCTGACGGCTTCCAGCTATGTTGGTCGGGATGAGACTAAACGATTGGTACCGAAGCTCCATTGTACGGACGTAAGCTTTCGATATCGAACTTGTTCGAAAAATTATACCAACGTTTGCTGCGTTCTCACATTTCGTGCTTGCGTCGACCACCGGCCGCTGACGCGAGCGGGCCGGCAGCAGAAGAGCGATGATCGTTCTCGATGATCCTGCCACCCAGACTACGAGTCCGTTCAGAAGAAGATCGGGCATTTTGTTGGGCTATCGTTGTTGATGCGTGGCTTCGCCGTGCTCTTGCTCAGGTGCCAGATTTCAGACGGACCGCGGTTTCAGCAAGTCGCCCTCTTGCGCCACGTACCGAACGAATGCACGCATGCGCCCAATGAAAGAAAGAGAACACAGACTTCGGGCTATCTCATTGACGTATGCATAACTGGATTCGCCTTTGCGAGGGTTGTTGCTTGCGTTTTGAAGCTCGATGGTATTGCTCCTTCAGCACGATATAAATCAATGTATATAGTGTGCATTTCTGCACGATGTGTATGACTAGATCTAAAGATAGTTTTGTTCTGATTGCGGGTGAAGTGGACCGACGGACTTCTCGAGAAGTCCGTTTCGTAAACGACGATTGAAGGGAAGCTTTCTTTCCAGCGCAGCTAAGAGATACCATGGCGGCTCAGGACTCAAAGCGGCGCGTTGCGCTGATCACCGGCGTGACCGGGCAGGACGGCGCATATCTCGCCGAATATCTGCTCGGGCTCGGCTACACCGTGCACGGGATCAAGCGTCGCTCGTCCTCGCTCAACACCGCGCGCGTCGATCATCTCTACCAGGACCCGCATGTCGGCAATGTGCCGTTCCTGATGCACTACGGCGACATGACCGATTCGACCAATCTGATCCGCCTGGTGCAGCAGATCCGGCCGACCGAGATCTACAATCTGGCCGCGCAGAGCCACGTCCAGGTCAGTTTCGAGAGCCCGGAATACACCGCCAACGCGGATGCGATCGGCGTGCTGCGCCTGCTGGAGGCGATCCGCATCCTCGGCATGGAAAAGGAGACCCGATTCTATCAGGCCTCGACCTCGGAGCTGTACGGGCTGGTGCAGGAGGTGCCGCAGAAGGAGACCACGCCGTTCTATCCACGCTCGCCCTATGGCGTCGCCAAGCTCTATGGCTACTGGATCACGGTGAACTACCGTGAGGCCTATGGCATGTTCGCCAGCAACGGCATCCTGTTCAACCATGAGAGCCCGATCCGCGGCGAGACCTTCGTCACGCGCAAGATCACGCGCGCCGTCGCCCGCATCGAGGCCGGCCTGGAGAGCAAGCTCTATCTCGGCAATCTTGACGCCAAGCGCGACTGGGGCCATGCCCGCGACTATGTCGAGGGCATGTACAGGATACTGCAGGCGGACGAGCCCGGCGACTTCGTGCTGGCGACCGGTGAGACGCGGTCGGTCCGCGAATTCGTCGAGCTGGCATTTGCCGAGGTCGGCCGCAGCATCGAATGGCGCGGCAAGGGCGTCGAGGAGATCGGTGTCGACAAGGCCACGGGCAAGACCCTGGTGCAGATCGATCCGACCTACTTCCGTCCCACCGAGGTCGATCTGCTGATCGGCGACGCCAGCAAGGCGCGCGCCAAGCTCGGCTGGGCGCCGAAAACGCCGTTCGCGCAACTGGTGAAGGAAATGGTCGCCGGCGATCTCGTCGAGGCCAGGCAGGATGCGGCCAAATGGCAAGCACGGCGTTTGAACTGAAAGGCAAGACGGTTTTCGTCGCCGGCCATCGCGGCATGGTCGGCTCGGCGCTGATGCGACGGCTGGCGCGCGAAGGCGCCGATCTGCTGACGGTGTCGCGCAGCGAGGTCGACCTGCGCGACCAGGCCGCGGTCAATGCCTGGTTTGCCGCGAAGCGGCCGCAGGCCGTGTTCCTTGCTGCGGCCAAAGTCGGCGGCATCGTCGCCAACAACACGCTCCGGGCCGAATTCCTGTACGACAATCTGGCGATCTCGACCAACGTGATCCAGGCGGCGCACGCCAATGGCTGCGCGAAGCTGATGTTCTTCGGCTCGTCCTGCATCTATCCGCGGCTGGCGCCGCAGCCGCTGCGCGAGGATTCGATGCTGGCCGGCCCGCTGGAGCCGACCAACGAGCCCTATGCCATCGCCAAGATCGCCGGCATCAAGATGGCTGAGGCCTATCGCAGCCAGTATGGTTCGGACTTCATCAGCGTGATGCCAACCAATCTTTATGGTCCCGGCGACAATTATCACCCCGAATATAGCCACGTCGTCGCCGCGCTGATCCGCCGCTTCCACGAGGCCAAGATTTCCGGCGCCGGCAATGTCGTGGTGTGGGGCACCGGCACGCCGCGCCGCGAATTCCTCTATGTCGACGATCTCGCCGACGCCTGCATCCATCTGATGAAGACCTACTCCTCGCCGGAACTGGTCAACATCGGTACCGGCGAGGACATCACCATCGCAGACTTCGCACTCATGGTCGCAGCCGTCATCGGCTTTCGCGGCGAGATCAGCTTCGACACCTCCCGCCCGGACGGTACGCCGCGCAAGTTGCTCGACGTCAGCCGACTGGGGAGGCTCGGCTGGCGCGGCCAGACCTCACTGCAGGAGGGCATTCAGTTGGCGTATCGGGCGTATCTCGCCGACAGCAGATGGACGGCCAGCGTAACCGCATGTCCCGACAAGCGGGTGCAGGGCCGATCCCAGAATTACTCGGCGTTAAAAGTCCCAACATAGCCGGGCTAACCGCTCACGCAGATAATCAACTCACCGCGCAGCCAACCCAGTTAACAACGACGCTCGGTGGGACGCCCAACACCGAGTCCCCGTTGTGTCAAAGCCGCAGCTCGGCCAGCCGACTTGCAGGGACAGAGGCATGATTGACGTGCTGTTCTGAAGCCATCAAGTTGCGAGCTATCGAGGCTCGGCACGAACGTCGCCTTGCGATCGGTCATTAGCTTGACGCGCGGCGCTATTCCCTCTGGGCCGATGATTAGAGAGACTCTGCCATCACCATCCGCGCCGACAGCGTCGCGATGCACATGAGCACCCCTAACATCGCGAACGCCAACGGCAAGCCGACCAAGTGTGCGACGAGCCCGATAATGGCGGGACCGACCAGTATACCAGCATATCCAGCCGTGGTGATGACCGCAATCGCAACGCCTACGGGCATCACATTCTGTTTGCCGGCCCGTCGACACAGTACGGGTACAACGTTTGAAACGCCCAGCCCAATGAGCACGAACCCCGCCATGGCAATCAACGCAATCGGCGCGGCCACCACGGCCAAGAAGCCGGTCACGATTGGCACGGTCCCGAGCATCAATATGGTACGGTCGCCGAGTCGAGCTACCATGGTATCTCCGCTGAGACGGCCTACAGCCATCGCAATTGAGAAGAGCATACAACCAAGGCCGCCGTGCGCCTCTGCGAGGAGGCCTTGCCCAACGAGAAGCAAGGCGCTCCAATCAAGCATTGCGCCTTCGACGAGAAAGGTGATAGCCGCGAGTACGGCTACTAGCAAAACACTGCGATTGGGCACGACAAACAACGGTTCCTGCCGTCTCGAACCCATGGCGAGCAACCGCGGCCAAGCTGACATAATCGCGATCATCATTAGGGCCGAACAGAGCAACGTGGAGATAAGCGGGCCACACTGCAGCGAAAGGACCGAGGTCACCGCGGCAGAGCCGGTGAATTCGCCAATGCTGTACTGGGCGTGGAAGCCGGACATCAATGGACGTCCAGCGGCGTGCTCCAATTCGATCGCATGAATATTCATGGCTACATCGATCGAACCAAGTGAAACCCCGAAAGCAAACAGCATGGCACCGAGGCTGAGAGGTGTGCCGGCAACTGCAAGCCACGGCAGGATGAGCGAGATGCCAAGCCCACTCGCGATAATGATGGGCTTGCTGCCGTAGCGCGCGTTCGACACACTGGTCAAAAGCATAGCGATGACGGATCCCGCTCCGAGACAGAGTAGCAGAAGACCAAGCACGCGGTTATCCACCTCAAGCCGTTCCTTCGCAAGCGGCACTAATGGCGCCCAGGCCGCGAGGCCGAAACCGGCCACAAAAAATGCGAGCCGCGTCCCGAGCACGCCCGCAGACCAGTTGGCAGATGATATCACAGGCACTCCTGAGAGGACGGCTCGCGAGCGCGGCCCCCTCTTCCGGAGCGCGAGCCTGCAAGCGGCCCGAAGCTCGATGATGGTGGCCTCAAGTTGATAATCCTGAGCTCTGCAAATGCTATGCCGTCGCAAAACGGGCCCAGGTCCTGCCTAAGGAGCGTGATTGTCGAGCACCGTCCGGCGTGTCGCGCAATCTCTCTGGGATAAACCCTGAGTGACAATCGTCTTTGCTGGTACGCGACGGTGCGAGCGCAAAGCTCAAGGAATCTCTGTCGGAAAACATACAAAGCCCGACGCGCCCCCTCCATGCACTGATTCACTTGGAATACGGTCGTCAGTTTTTATGACATCACTTTAGCCACTCCGGAAGCTCTCATCATAAGCAACGACACTGCGCTGCAAGATCAATACAACGAGCGTCAATAGCGCGGGCTTCCAGATCAACACCTCGATTTATTCGGCCCGTCGCGGAGGCCAAGGCCCTTCATTCGTCCGTTGTGCGCGACGCTTTGGGCTTGACGTCTGGCTTCTCCGCAAGCGCTTCCGTCAGCCTAATGAGCTCAGCGGACTGCCATCTCGTTATCTGGGAGAGATTGCGCCGAATGCGACGATGGTAGAAGCTGAGCAGGCTGAACGTGCGCGCAGGAATCCCTCGGACGAGCTGGGCCGTAATTATTTCCCCGCTGATGACAAAAAAAGACATCTCTGCCGATAAAGCCGAGGGGGACGATTGAGCCGCAGTGAAAGGCGATGACCGATAGGACGGCGGTCGCGCGCAAGCCGTCAATTTCCGGCGAATACCTGCACATTCCATTTATTCCCAACTTCAGGCTGGTGGTACCTACGTCGTACCAATACGAAGATCACCACCATTTCGGGTGGAACGACGAGAACATCAGCTCCAAATGTTCTGGAGCTTTCCTCTGATATTGGATATTTGGCCCGTGCGCTGGCTGTCTTTGGAGCAATCAGCTGGATGTCTATGTCGTTCTCGTGGACATCGAAAGGGGCACCGCGATGCCCTACGACATCAATTCGATTAGCTCTGCGATCGCTTGGCCAAGTCCAGGACGAGTGCCTACGCCATCAAGGCGCCGGTAGCATTGTTCAAGCACCCGCAGCTTGCCGAGGTCGCTGCTCTGACCAGCTCGAACGGCGCGTGGTAAGGAACGAGTATAGTAACCAAAGGTCGATTAATATCGTCGCGGCCATCACGCTATAAGCCCATGCGCTCTGCATTAGATTGAGCTCGATCAGAACCCGTGACAAACCGAAGCCCACGATCCAAGCATCGAAGCTCATGCACATGCGTCGGAATATCTCCGGATCAAGTCGGCGAATAACGTAGGATCCCAGCGGGATGCCGAGTACAACGCTGGGTACCAAGACAGGGAGAAGAGCGCCGCTTTCGGAAATGAACAGACCGAGCTTGTAATAGACGAAGGCGGTCACGCTCGATTCTACCACGCGCACCAGGGCAAGGCCGGCACGAAATTCGTTTTTAACCAGGCCCTGATTGTTAAACAGCATCGCCAGGGGCGGGCCGGAGATAGTCGTCACCGAATAGAGGATGCCCAGCATCGATCCGAATGGCAGACCGATCAACCAGCTTGCTTCGATAGGGCGGCGCCAACCGGCGGCTTGCAGCAGGATCAAAGGTAGAATGATCGTGTAGGTGGCTAATTTGATCCAGCCGGGCTGCAGTGAAGCCAACGCATAGCCGCCAAGCGCAATGCCCGGCAAGAGTCCAACCAAGATGGGAAACACGCGCCTCCAAACAGCCGGTACGCCTCTCAGATTGATGAGGAGCACGTAAACGTTTACGAAGACTTCGACGATGACAATGGCAGGATTGAGAATGCGATTGGTATAGAAAACAAGCGCAAGCGGCACAGTGAGCGATGAAAAGCCGTAGCCGATGGCTCCGTTTACGAAAGCCGCAAAACACGTCGTTGCGGCCAGGAACCAGATAGAAGCGTCAAACCCAGGCATTTCCTTAACTTCTCACACCGGTGCGCGCCCAATCCCGCCAGGGAATCAGACGTAAACATTGGTCTTCAGGATTGCGAACGATTCTGACCACTCGCTTACGAACTACGGGCGTCTTAATAATAGCGATGACCGTCATCAAGTGCAGAGCTTCTACATTTGCTCCCTATTATGCGCTGGAGTTGTGTTCCAAGCAGTGGCGCCGTACTTCCCGGTACCTAACTACATCACTCAGCATGGGCCTCAGATTGTTCCACCAATGGGTTTCGTATCGAAACCTTAACTGCGTCGGTTCCGTATAAGTGCAGACAACCAATTCTCCAACCCACAGAATTTCCCTTATAGCAGCCACTTAATGCGGATCAGACTGGAGTTCATCTATCTCAGCCGGCAATTCAACGCGATCGGTTGAGAACAAATAAATTCTTCATCATCGCTTTTTGGACGATGCGAAAGCTGCCGTTTGAGAACACGTTGATTCTCTCCGCGCATGGCGGTAAGCCAGCGTTCGGCTGGGGTGAATGTGCGGCAATTCACCAGGCGAGGGATCATCCTTCGGTCCCGTCGCGCATCTCGGGGCGCATCGGATCACCACGTTGCGCAAATCTTACCTATCGTCGAGCAGTAATCGGTCGATCCGGCCTAATCCTGGCGTCATTGCTCGGCTGGCTGGGCCTCGGCAGCGCTGGTGAGGTCGAACTTGGGGCACTTCTTCGCTTGACCGGCACTCGCATCGGCACAGTGATCGGAGGCGATCGCGACATAGACTGCCGGCAGAACGAAGAGCGTGAACAGCGTGCCGACAGACATGCCCGCGACGAGCACCAGCCCAATTGAGAAGCGGCTCGCGGCGCCGGCTCCTGTTGCCGCCAACAAAGGTACCACCCCTGTGACCATCGCCGCCGTCGTCATCAAGATTGGACGAAGTCGGACACGAGCCGCCATCTCTATGGCCGCGCGACGGTCTAGTCTCTCCTTGAGCTGCAGCTCGTTGGCGAACGCAACCATCAGTATCCCGTGCTTGGAAATTAGACCGACCAGCGTCAGCAGCCCAACCTGAGTGTAGATGTTCATCGTCGCCCAGCCAAAGAATAGTGGGATCAGGGCGCCGACAATTGCCATGGGTACACTGATCATAATTATGAGGGGATCGCGCAGACTTTCGAACTGCGCCGCAAGCACCAAGAATATGACGATCAGTGCAAATGCGAAGGTAATGGCAAGTTGGTCGCCCTCGCGCACATATTGCCGCGCCTCGGCAAGGAAGTCGTGGCTAAAACCCGCCGGCAGCTTCTTTGCCTCTCCTTCCAGGAAGTCCACGGCTTGACCGATCGTGACCCCAGGCATCGGCACGGCCTGGAAGGTCGCGCAGTTGAGCTGGTTGTAGTGGGTGAGCGCGTTGGGATCAGTCGCAGTCTCCACCGAGACGACGGTAGATAGCGGAAGCATCGAGCCCGTCGCAGTCTTTACATAATAGTTCCCAATCGCTTCCGGGGCCATGCGTTTCTCGCGCGGGACCTGCGGGATCACCTGGTAGGAGCGGCCCTGCAGATTGAAGCGATTGATGTAGTTTCCACCAAGTAGGGTGGCCAGCGCGTCGCCGATATTCTTCATGGTGATGCCAAGATCGTTGGCCTTGGACCGATCGACCTTGATCCGCACCACGGGCTGGTTGAATTCGAGGTCAGAGTCGCTAACCATGAACAGACCGCTCTTGCGCGCGGCATCCTTCAGTTTCGACATCTGCTCATAGACGGATTGGAAGCCAAGCGTCGAATTGATCACCATCTGAACGGGCAAGCCGTCCGATCCGCCCGGAAGCGCCGGCAAGCTAAACGCAAATGCGTTAATGCCTTCGATTTTCGACAGCTCGGCTTGAACAAGGGACCTAAGCACGATCGATGATCGCTTGCGCTCGTCCCATGGCTTCAGCAACATTCCGGCCATGCCTGATTGCAAGCCGCCACTACCGTTGAGCACGAAGCTCAAATCAGTCTCGGAAAACTTTTGCAATACCTTTTCGAGCTTGGCACCGTAAAAGTCGAGATAATCGATATTGGCATATTTCGGCGCCTTCGTAAGCGCGAATACGATACCTTGATCCTCCTCCGGTGCGAGTTCCTTAGAAGTATGCGCATAGAAAAAGCCGACAAGGCCCAGCATGGTCAGCGCAAACAGCCAGGTAATTGGGCGATAGTCGAGCAAGCGATCAAGCTTGCGGCCGTACCAGCGTGTCATGGCAGCGAACACGCTGTTCGTGAACCTTGCAAACCGCCCCTGCTCGACGCTCTTTAGAAAGACCGAGCACATCATCGGGGACAGCGTCAAAGCGATCACGCCAGATACAATCACCGCCCCGGCCAGCGTGAACGCGAACTCGCGGAACAGCGCACCGGTGAGGCCACCGAGAAAGCCGATGGGGGCGTACACCGCCGCCAACGTAATCGTCATGGAGACAACGGGGACCACGATCTCGCGCGCTCCCCTCGTGGCGGCCTGCAGGGGCGGCGCCCCTTGCTCTAGATGACGATGGACGTTCTCCACCACGACGATCGCGTCGTCGACCACAAGACCTATCGCGAGCACCATCGCAAGGAGGGTCAGCAGGTTGAATGAGAACCCCAGCGCCAGCATCAAGCTGCAGACGCCAACGAGCGACAGCGGAATGGTGACGACCGGAATGATGACCGATCGCAGCGAGGCCAGGAACAGGAAGATCACCACCACCACGATCACGATGGCCTCGATCAGGGTCTTCTCGACTTCATCGATCGACGATTGGATGAATTTCGTTGAATCGTAGGCGACTTTCATCTTCAGCGATGGCGGCAGGTTACGCTCCATTTCTGGAAACAGCGCGCGAACACCTCGAACTATGTTCAGCGGGTTGCCTTGTGGACCAGCCTGCACGCCGATGACGACCGCGTGCTCGCCGTTCATGACGGCACTGGCGTCTGTCGTCTGTGCGGCAAGCTCAACTGTCGCAATGTCTTCAATGCGCACAAAGCCACCATCATTGGCTTTAACGATCATACGCTTGAAGTCATCTACACTCCGTAGGTCGGTATTTGCCGTGACGTCGGAGATAGTGAAATATCCCTTGGTCTGGCCGGCTGCCGCCTGGAAGTTATTGGCGGCAATTGCAGCCGAAACATCCGCCGGCGAGACGCCGCGCCCTGCCATTTTCGCCGTATCGAGCCATAGCCGCATCGCAAAACTTTGGCCCCCCAAGATGTCTGCCGCGGCGACGCCGTCAACGGTTGACATAACCGGCTGCACGACCCGCGAGAGATAGTCGGAAATCGCGCTGGCCGTCAGTTCCTCGCTAGAGAAAGCGATATACATGACAGCCGTGGCCTGACCCGTTGCCTTAGTGACGACTGGATCGTTTGATTCTTTCGGGATTAAATATTTGATTGAGTTGACCTTAGAAAGCACCTCGGTGAGCGCCTCGTTGGGATCGAAATTCAGCTTTACGTATACTTGGATCGTCGACGTACCGAGTACCGATGATGAAGTGATGTAGTCGACGCCCTCGGCGGAAGCGACGGCCTGCTCCAGTGGAGCGGTTATGAACCCCTGGATCATGTCGGCGGAGGCGCCAGGATAGGAAGTCGTGATATTGACGATCGTATTGGACAGCTTGGGATACTGCCTGATCGGCAGAACGGTAGCCGCTCGAAGTCCGATCAGCAGGATCAGGAGACTGAGGACGACAGACAACACCGGCCGTTTGATGAAAAGTTCGGTAAATGCCATCTCGACTCGCATTCAAGGTAACGCAAATCGCGAGTAGGTCGTGCTGCCCGCGGCTAATGCGCGTAAAATTTGGGGAACTGGAAACGCCTGATCCAAAAGGCACACGCTCCCAAGCAGGGAGCTCAGTCCTGCGCTTGTTACATCGTGGTTGCTTGGATGAACATCGGCCCTACCCTTCTCATCACTGACCGCGACCTCGAATTGCGGGAGCACTACCGAAGTTAAACATCCATGTCTTTTTTGCGCCTAGCCGCCTGCAGGCCGGCTCGAGACTTGGAATTGGGCTCACTGTTTCCATGTAGTTTCATGCTCAGACCTTGACGGAACGCAACGACTTCCAGCAAGGAATCAAGCCGGCTCAAGGCTTCGCTTCGATCGCTGGTTCGAATGATCCGGCTCGATGTCGAAAGTAGAAACGATCTGACGGATGCTCAACTCTACAAAGGTGAGTGGGTAATATAGAATGGGCTATCAAACCTATACCAAGGTTTTGTTAAACCGGAACGCTGAAGTCTCATCGCCCCCTCAACACCAGTGAACAGCTCGCCGGGTTGGAAAACCCTATCTTTTGACTCCGCGCCGGCGCGGCCTGCTGATTCTACGCACGTCGCGCCTTCATAAAGGAGGTGATAACTGCGCCAAAGCACGCCTTCGGACCGAATTCACGCTTCGAGCTTCTGCGGAGAGGTCCGAAGCGTGAGGACCGAACCTTGCGGGAGCCGCAGACAAGCTGTAACGATGCCAGCATGCCGCGCCACCTCCTTTAGTAGCGGGGCCTGTAGCTCAATGGTTAGAGCCAACCGCTCATAACGGTTTGGTTGCAGGTTCGAGTCCTGCCGGGCCCACCATTCGGCCAGCATTGCCACTGAAAGCATTTCACTTTCCGCTCCGCTGTCACACCCGGCCCACTAGGGTGTGACAACGCTTCGCGCGGTGTTCGCTGGGCTGGGTTGACCAACTCAACATTCTCAGCTCTTGCCAGCGTCGTGGCTTTCTCGGTGGCTTGCTGGTGCTTGGTGCCGTTCAACAGCTTCGCCGAGCACGCGCCGGAGCCAAACCCGGAGACCAAAAAAAGGACGTGGTGTGGTTCGCGCTCGGTGACGACCGGCCGCTCACCGCGTTCGCTGGCATCTGGACCGAGTTCAAGGGCGATCGGGGGACCAAGTCAAAGCCGATCCCGGGGCCGCATCTGGTCTACGGCTTCCTGACGACGGCGCCCAACGGAGGTGGTCGCGCCAATCCATCACAAGGCCATGCCGGTGATCCTGACCACCGATGAGGAGCGCAACATGTGGCTGCGCGCGACGTGGGATGAGGCCAAGGCCTGCAGCGGCCCTTGCCCGACGACATGCTCAAGATCATGATGCGCGGAGCAGAGAAGGAAGATCATCCACCGTCGCCGAGGACTGAGACCACTTCATGATGGTCAAGATCAGCCACAACCAACCATGTCCGTGCGGTAGCGGACTACGACACAAACACTGCCATGGCAGTTTTGCACCCGATCCTTACCCGCAAGACCTCTTCCCGAGCGATGTCGATACCTTCAGCGAGCGCTACAACGGGCGCGCGAATGCAATGATCATGGAGTGCGGGCTACAGACGAAGCACTCCGTGGTCGCTGAGCTTTGGCCGGAAGCCTATCTTGGTGCATCTGCTGAAATGCAGGACGACGGCACGAATGTTATCAAGATCAACCGCGGCACGGTGTTCCTGTTGCGCGATCTGTTTGACCAGATGCTGTCGCACCCGAGCAATTTCCCCCACATAGGATGGCCCAGTAGGGAGATTGTTCACAGAGATTATCAACCGAAGCGCAAACTCTATGATCTGACGACCACCGCACAACGCAACTGGCAGCCGAAAGACCCCGCACGCGCGAAGTACGCCTCCGACCTCGCCCTTGCAGCCATTGATCACTTGTTCGATCATGAGCTGGGCCACATATTCAACGGTCACACCGCTCTCCTGAAGCAGGTCACCGGCTCCAGCCTGATCTCAGAAGCGGGATCGACTTCACCCCTCTCCGCGCTGGACTACCAAGCTTTCGAATATCAGGCCGATTGTTTCGCCATTGGACAAGGCTTGCACCGACTTCGCACCGGGCCGGGCGTCACTGCGAAACGGGTATATGACCTATTGTGCGCGATTTATCTCCAGTATCGAATATGGACGGAGAATTTGAGAGCGATCTCGGTCGAACGTGTTCTAACACAGAAAAAGCACCCGCCCGCTAACATCCGACTGCGTTTGATCTTGGGCTCAAGCGTCGAAGTCATGTTTCGTCGCAAGTTGATGCCCATGCCAAACTTCGGAGAACTGATGGTCAATGCAATGCTTGAGTGTGAAGAGGGACTCGCGCGCTTGACGAGGACGTTCATCGATCCCGATAAACTGATGGACGATGGCGGTTTGACCGAGCAGGTCACGCCCGCCTTGCACGACACCTTTAAGAAATTGCGGCCACGATTGCTGCCGTATTCCTTCGGTGGAAGGCTGAGCCCGGACCTTCCATAAAGCTGCCGTCCGTCGTGTAACGCTAAGATTGCAATCCACGACCGACGTTTGGGGGAACAATGTCAAATCTGAAAATGGCAAGTGCACGGCGACAACTCGGCACGGCGCTCGCTCTGTATCTGCAGGACCTTGATCCAGTCTCGGTGCATTACCTTGCTGGCGGCGGATGCGAATTGATCGAATATTACGCCAAGAAGGCAGGCGCGCAGCCCTTCACCTCTCACGCCATTAAGACGTTTCCTGAGATGAAGATTCAGGAGATCAGGAAACTCCAGCGCCAGTTCTGGAACGCCTTCAAGCACGCCACGCAGCAACATAGCGGCGAGGAACGCCACGACGACGACTTGCTGATGCAGTTCAGCGATGAGCAGAACGATCATGCGTTGTTCATCGGCTGGTATGACTACGCAGGCGCGACCAATGCGATGCCGATTGAAGCGCAGGTGCATCAGGCTTGGTATCTCGCCCTGCATCCCGACAAACTGGCCTCCCAATTTCCTTCGGACCTATACGAGCGCGTATTCCCGAAGTTGAACCAGCGATCACGCCCCGAACAGAAGCGCATGCTCAACGAGGTGATCGCACACTCTCGGACAGACAATGCCGTGATGAGCGACCCGGCCACCGAGACGCTGGCGCTGATATCCAATTGGCCACCGATTTGACGCGCGGTCACGTTCCAGCTGGCAGGGTGCCTTCGACGATCCAATGCCGCTGCCAGATGGCCGCTTACTGATCACGCTGCACGACGCTGCCACTTACATCACACGAAGCTGCCGAAGCGTGGAGCACGATGCGCCGAATGGCAGGCCGCGATCGAGGCGCTGATGCTGGTTGCGCCCGGTGGCCCCACGATGCTCGCACGCCTCGGCGTGATGCGGGCACTCAACCGCCATCGCGAGCCGGTCCACGAGCCGCCCAAGAAGTCCGCAAAGATATACCGGGTTATTTAGGTGAGATGCCGCTTCGTCAGCGGCGCCCGTACTCACCGTCGTCTGCCCGACCGAAATGTGGCCTAATCCTCTTGGATGGCGTCGCCTAGCAACGTATTTCGAATGACTGCCTTTAGATTGGCCGCAGTTTCCGTGAGCTTCGACACATCCCAGCGGACTGTGTGGCGATGATTCGTGTCGAAGTGCGTTTGGATGCCCGCGCAGCAGATGTAGATCACTGGCTTCCCCAAGCCTTCAGCGAACCCCGCCTCCCAGTAGGCCCCTGGGTTGTTGTCGGAGAGGTCTGCAACGAGAAACCGACAGCGACGAATTTCGCCTTCAATAAGCGCGTCGATGTGTCCCGCTTTCTGGGTAACAGTACGGAGATCGTATCCGGTTTGCTTGACGGCAGGCAGCAGGCATTGCGTGTAAACGCGATCTAGATCAGCATTCGCGAACCTGCGTGCAAAGAACGCATAACGTGAAGCAACGTGGGCCCGCTTTAGCTCTTCGACCCTATCCCAGCCAGCGGATGTGATCGTAGTTCGAAAAGCAGGAAGCCGCGCGAGATTGGTGTTAAGCACCAGATTACGATCCGTTAAAGACTGCATCGCCCACGTGACGTCACCAGCGTCGATGGCCCCAACAGCCGACACAATGTCCAAATCACCTAGACTTTTGCCGGGTCCGATAACTTTACCGGCACGGCCGTCCGCTTGATCGGCTAGCCAAAGTAAAAGGTTGTCGCATAGCTCGGCTGGGGTCGGAAGTGAATGTTCCGCGAGCGAGTTCAAGAAATCAGGTGTGAGCGTCGGACGCTTCTTGCCCTGTAGTTTGCGGATCAGATAGCTCGCCAGAGCACGCATCTTTTCGCCTGGTAGAGGTAGCGAAAGCTCGGTGGCTTCCACAGCATTGAAGTCTCCGCAGCGAGAGCAGAAGACGACCAAGCCGTCATAGTT
This sequence comes from Bradyrhizobium acaciae, assembly GCF_020889785.1. Classification (GTDB taxonomy): domain Bacteria; phylum Pseudomonadota; class Alphaproteobacteria; order Rhizobiales; family Xanthobacteraceae; genus Bradyrhizobium; species Bradyrhizobium acaciae. The sequence continues at coordinate 7,782 of NZ_JACMYK010000097.1, read as the reverse complement.
ACGCGGGATGTTGGCTGGCGAATTACAGACCGGACATTCCTGTTCTGGCTCGCCTTCAATCGGCCTCTTATAGGGCAAGACCTGCTCCTAAAAATTCGATTACGCACTCAATCGCTGGCGCGCGCTCATCCAAGAGGCGCCGCCATAGCCACCATCTCGGCAGCAACGACACCGCCAGCAGCGGCGAGAATCACACAAGCAAGGATCAACCGTCCATGGGGATTTCGGAACCGCCTGCGGCAGCAACCGGGACGACAATCGCAAAGACCCCACAAATGCGTACCGCCTGCTGCGGCCACACAGTTTGAGGGCAACCAAATGCAGTGCCTATCCGGAAGAGCACGGAGTCAAAAATATTCAACCACAGCTTGCGCAATATCTCTGCTTGCGCTTGAATAAGAAATTATGCGGGGCGGCGTTGTCATTTTGCTCTTAGGCGTTACAGCCCTCGGAGCCTATTCGATCGGTCGACAGGGTACGCCAGCGACGAGCGCACCCTCTCCGCCTATTTCAATTCAGTCTGCCGTACCAGCAATCCCGTTTGCCTTGACGGACGCACCGGTGACTGTGGCGCCGCCAAAGCCACCAACCACTCCGCCCCCGCCATCCGGCGCCACGAGCAGCGCGCCCGTTACCAAAGTCAACGCACCCCACAGGACGGCCCCACCGCCGCCCGATGCCGAGCGCAAATTCGAGGCAGCGCTGACTGCCGCAGCCATTGCCGCGATCTTGATTAAGGCGAGCCGGGATCAATATCACGCAACGGGTAAGCCCTGCGCATGTCCCGACGACGTGATGCGAAACGGTCGAGCCTGTGGCGCAAGAAGCGCGCACTCGCGGCCTGGCGGGGCTTCGCCGCTGTGCTACGCGAGCGACGTGACGACCGCGATGATCGAGTCCTACAGACAACTACAGGCGTCGCGATGATGGTACCTCGCAGCGACCTCAATCGCTTCAACCGCAATGGCGAGAAAGCCGGGCTGCCCAAGCAAGTCGGCCGTCACAGGGGGCAGATGTGTCCATTCTCCGCAAATCAATCGAGACAATAACTGCTTTGGATTTGGAGGATCTCGTGCGTATTGCCGCGCGCGAGACTGGCGAATTGGAATTCAAAGGCACCCTGCCTTTCGTGCCGACGAGGGGACAGCCCGCCGCCGTGGCTGATCGGTGGATCGAAAAGGGTGACCGCGTCGGTGAGTATGCGAGAGATCAAGTGCTTTCGGAACTGGTTGCCTTCGCAAATGCCGACGGTGGAACGCTCGTGCTTGGAGTGCACGAAACGAAAGACGAGCCACGTCGCGCCGAAAGGTTGGAGGCCCTTCCCAATTGTGAAGAGTTGGCCAAGCGTTTTCTCGATGCAGCCGAAGATGTGGTAGAGCCTAGACTGCCAAGTATCGAAATACGTGCGGTCGCGGCCTCGGACGCGGGCGACGGATATGTGGTCATGCGTGTCGGAAAATCGTTGGCCGGGCCGCACAGGCTAACGACAACCCGCGAATTTTACGTTCGTCGCGGAGAAAGAGCATCAAAAATGAACGTTAGGGAGATCACCGCCCGTACTCTTGAGTTGGCACGCATTGGGGATCGCATTGAAGCGGTATTCGCGGAACGCCATGAAGCTGCTGGCGCTGCTTACCAGACCTTGTTGAGGGGAAGCTCGGGAAAGCCAACCGACTGGGTAAAGCCGCTACTCGTCAGGGTCACCGCTATGCCGACGATCCCTCAAAATATTCCAATTGTGACGCAACGGCCTGACCTGTGGTGGATCGGACGGGGCTTCACGATGAGTGTGGATGGCAATGAATATAAGTGCAGTTATCCTGCCCGAAGCTTCAACCAGAGACCGAGCGTCCGACTTCGCTCCCTTGTATGCGACGTAGCTGACCAAGAAGAAGGCATATCCCGGTTGGTCCGAGCTGACGGGCTAGTTGAGTTCCGCCTTATTCACCCGGCCCGAGCGGCAATGAGAGGCAGCGATTCGCGGGTCTACTTTAGTTGGATCATCAGCTTGGTTGTGGGTGCGGTTGCTCAAGTAGAGTGTCTCCGAACCCAACTTGCATGGGACGCCGTTGAATACGGATTGGAAGCTCAAATCTGGAGCACGCCGCCGCTTGGCATTTTTTGGAATGACGACGGATATTCTAGCGGACTGTCGCTGAGGGCTGATTTGCCACTGGGGCTACCGCGGTACTCTCTTGCTTCAGGCGAAGACTACGATGTGCTTATTGCCACCATCGTGCGCGACCTAATGAATTCATGCGGTGTTAGTTCCGAGATTGTCTGTAAGGTGCCTTGGAATGATCTGCTCAAGCAAGGAGCCGCCTAGGCTCATCCATCACTACTCCGCGCAGCCGCATCGACTTTAGTGCTGGATTGTAGCGCCCGGCGCATACACGCGACGTGATTGCCGAGTTCAAGATTTCAAAGAAAGATCCCGGCCGGCTAACAAAAGCTTCTCTTCGCTACGGACGCGAGCTGCTCTGCCCTCGCGTTGCGTTCATGCTGCGAGGTCCGCCGCTACGACTTAGTAGCCCTCGAGATTAATGGGAATTTTGCGAACTGGCCTGCGGCAGATTCGTAGGAACTGCAAATCGTGCGCGTATTTGTTGAGATGTTGTAGAACTTGGTAAGGCGAAAGTGCGTAAGAGCGGCCATTCCATGTGGAAGCAAATCCCCTGCCCGACGAAGCCAAAGCAATTCTCTGTCGAAGCCAAATCAATTACTCATGGTAGGCTGGAGTGGCCGTCCGGTTAGAGAAGTGAGCAACAATCGGGATGGTTTTTTTGTTTTTGGGTTTCTGCGTGGGGACCGTAGCCCCGGTATCAAAAGCGATATGGCAATATATGTTTCTGTGCCATAAGTTAGATCTGCAATGCTCAGGAGTTGCCAGCATGGATGGTGCAGACTCGATGTCTGATTTGGTCGATTTCGCGTTCGAGATCGCTGGAAGCGCAGGTTCTCACGCCACCGAATGGTTTCGACGACCGATAGACATCAACACGAAGGATGACGAGAGCCCCGTTACGGAGGCAGATCGGTGTGTCGAGAAAGCCATCAGAAAGGCGATTTCCGCTCGATTTCCTGAGCATTCGATTTTCGGTGAAGAATACGGGATTCAGGGTGATCTCGATTCGCCTACGTGGGTGGTTGATCCCATAGATGGCACGCGCAGCTTCATTTCCGGGTCTCCGCTTTGGGGAACGCTGGTCGCGTTCGCTATCCGAGGGCGTTCACAGATTGGCGTCGTCGAGATGCCCGCATTGCGGGAACGCTGGACGGGCGCAACCGGCCTGGGTAGCTGGTTTGTCAACGCGAGCGGCGTTCGCACAAAATGCCAAGTTCGCGCCTGCCGGCGCCTCGCCGACGCGAACTTCTACACCACGTCGCCCCTCTATTTTGCAGACTCAGAGCGCGATCAAATCCTGGGTATCAGCCAAACTGCCCGGATGTGTCGCTTCGGCGGCGACTGCTACAATTATGGATTACTTGCATCTGGACACATCGACCTCGTCATCGAGACGCGGATGGAGCCTTACGATTTCATGGCTCTGGTGCCGGTGATCGAAGAAGCCGGCGGCATTGTCACCGACTGGGAGGGCAAGCCGCTCACGATCACCTCGGGCAAGCGGGTCATCGCTGCAAGCACGGCAGAACTCCACGCCGAAGTTTTGCCGTTGCTCTAGAAACGATGGAAGCGCGGTTGAGTCGGGCAGGTGCGTGGAAAGAAGGGCACCAGCATCATGTCGGTTGGACGCATCGGGCCTATTATCGTATCGCGTGATTGCCCGAAGCCGATAATGTGAACAGTCTAAAAGCTGCAAGCATGTAAGTGGCAAGAGGCACGACGGCGTCGCATTCAATCGATGTTGGCAGCGTTCGGCACGCTAAGCGTTGATCGGCCGACGGAAGATTTTGGAGTATCGCGCGAAACGATGAAGTGGAAAACTCCGCCGAATCTGCGGCGGAGTCGTCCCGGTTACGAAGACCAGGGAGGAGGCTCACCACAAAGTGCGTACTGCCGTACGTACCCGCAAAAAAAGAGTGATTGCCAAAGCAGCCGCAGCAATGGTCGAGGCCGATTAGACGATCTTTCTCGACGCGAGGAGCACGACAACCGCCCTCGCCCAACGTTTAGCTCGGATGGAAGGCTTCCTGTCGTCACCAAATGCCGCCAAGTGCAGACATCCTATGCGATTGTACACAGCGCGGACACGGTCGGTGATTTTGGGTGCGGACGGACGGACGATCCGTCCCGTAACGCTCGGGGCGATTACGTCAATGAGATTGCCCGCTACCGAGCAGATTTCGCGATGGTCACTCCTCGACGAAGCAGAGATAACCAGCGCGATGTTTGCTCATGCGCGGAGGCGCATTATTTTCGCCGACTATTCCAAACTGGGTGTCGCTAGCCGGATTTCATATTGCGCGCTGGTGGACGCGGACTGCTTGATTGTCTACGTCAGAGCCCGTCAGGTATGTTTCCGCAACTGCGATCGGTCATCCCAACGTAGTTTTCGCTTAGGGACTGCGGTGCATCGAGAGGCACGTGAGGGCGTTTCCTCCATCTCCAACATGCCTAGATTCTAGATTTCTAAGAACTCTGCAGGCCGGTATCCAGCCTGAAACGATAGGGAGTACATTGTCGAAGAAGATCGTGATTTGTCTTGAGAAACACCCTGACGCCATTGGGGGCTTGGTCCCGTACCAAGCGGCTGATCTTCAAGGTTGCGGGTCAAGCGGATCGTAGAGTGCCCCTTTACCGCATGTAGGCGATCACCTGCGCCGTTTCCTTGGCGAGGAGAGATCGATGAGGAGTGGTGAAGGTGCATACCGACGAACTGACGATCGATTCTGATCGGATGTCCTAGCCCATCATAACAACCTGCCCCGTCCTACCCTTCTAGCGATTCACGTGCTGTCAAGAAATCTGAAGCAACCTCAGTTGTGAGCTGCGGCGGAGGTATAGCAAGCGCTTGCGGCTCGCGCCATTGTGCCGCCATCGAATTGCTCAGTGAGCGGAGCGCGTGTCCGATCTAGCGCAGCTCTGTGCTGCCTTTTTGCGGATATAGCCGTCGCACCCGGATCGCTCGTAGACACGTGCATGTGGTTGCCGCGCGATTGTCTGCGGAGGTCGCTGCCGCCCCCGTCATCGCCGTCCTCCTTGAAACTCCTCTGCCGGCCCAGGCCTAGATCAACGTAACAAGTGCGCGCAGGCCCCGGCGTTCAGGCCGGCGCACGCTGGCCTGCCCCCACAGCGTCGCTGCGGTAGCGGCTGGTCGAGGTCTGGTAGTACTGAGCGCGAATGGCCGCCATGGCCTCGATCAACGTGCCCCACGGCGCGGGAAAGCGTTCTTCCGCCATCACCCGGTGCAGCATGCGCGTATGGCCGGTCAGCTCGTCGTTAAGGAACTCTATCACAGGCATAGCCGGATAGCGCTGCAGCAGCAGGATCGCGGCGTTGCCAGCCTCGCCGGCGGACCTGTCCTTGTTCCGTCCATGTAGATCGTTCTGTAGGCGTCCTATCGCGGAGATGAGCCGCAGGACCTCACGGAACGCCGGACGTGCGCGCAAGGTCACCATGTCCAGCCCCCACAGCAACGACAAGCAACAGAACACGTTCACGTAGGCGATCGAATCGATGCCGTTGTGCAGGTACTCGGCGTAAGACCAGCGCTGCGCCTCTGCCGCCCGCGCCTGTCCGGCGCGCAGCGCAGCGCAGTAGCGCCGGGTGTCGTCGAGAAGCTGAGCATAGTCGCGACGATCGTAGGCAAGTGCCGCCAGCGAAGCGCGCAGCACAGCGCAGCCCTCGAATCCGGGGAGCGCGCACGGCTCGCCCTGCCCCAGCGCCTTCTCCACCGCGGCGAGTTGTTCCGGCGCGATCAGGTCAAGGTCGTTGCAATCGTCGAGCCAGAACAGCAGCGCCAATTCGCGATAGAACGCCACGATCAGCGTTTCGTCCTGCGGATCGCGGCCGGTGCGGGCGCTAGTGTCGCGCAGGCTCGGGTGGATGCACTGCAGTATGTACTGGCCGCCCCTGACCGCTTCCATGGCATGCTCGTCGGCGAACCCGGTCAGCGAACGCCCCCAGTCCAGCACCTGCTGCAGCGCGCGTTGGGGCTGGATCATGGCGCGGCTCGTGCTTTCTCGGCCTGGACGCGCCGTCCCCAATGAAGCGACAGCCACAACCCAGCGAGTTCGGCCACGCGCACGACCCGGGTGGGGCAATACAGTTCCTTGCCGATCCACAGCGGCGTTTGCGGCAGTGCATGCGCCGCATGGCGGGCGAGCATCCACTCCAGCGCACCCGCGACCGCCTGCGCGATCCGCCTGCGCCCTGTCGGCTCTTCGCTGCCGTCCATCACGCGCAAGGCAAACAACGCATAGGCAGTTTCCTCGAACGTGGACGCGCGACCGGCGCCCCAGCCGCCGTCGTCGCGCTGCGCCTGTATCAGCGCCGCCAGCGCGCGCCCGTCGCGCCATTGGGGCTTGCCTTGCGCCAGCGCAGCGATCGCATGCGCGGTGGGATACAGCCACGAAACGTGCCATTTTTCGTTGTTCCATAGGCCATGCGGGTTGCGATTGGCCTCGACGTAGGCGCTGGTGCCGGCGGCGGGCTTTCCCAATAGTCGCAAGGCATGCAGGGCATGGATATTGGTCGACACCGAAGCATTTCGCTCGCCGGGGAACGTGGCGAACAGATCGCCAATTTCGAAATGGCGCAACGCATCAAGCGCCGGGTCACGGCCAGCAAGGTGCAGGACGCATAACGCAACGGCGGTGTCGTCCGCATCGGCCGCGAAGTGCAAGGCCGGGCCCAGACCGCGCCCGCTCAGACGCGCGTCGAGCTGCGCGACGATCACGCGCACCGCCTCGGCGAGCGCGGGATGCGCGAACAGCCCGGCCAGATGCAGGGTGTACAGCGACCAGCATGGCTCGAACACATTGATCGGCCAGACGTTGGGAACGACACCTTCGATGCCGCTGCGCGTTGCCCGCGATGCCGTCTGCAAATACGCGTCGGCGCGCGCGACCTGCGGCGTGTTCCCCTGTGTCACGGCATGCGCGCGCCACGCGGCGGTGGCCGCCGGACTGATGCCGATGCTGCCGTCCTCATCCGGGCGTGCAGTGGTCGGCGACGTCCCCCAGGCTTCCCAGGAGTGCAGCAGCGGATGGCCGCTCGGCAACGTCGCCACCGCTGCCAGCTTGACCAGGCACGCTTGCCGCAACGGCAACAGCGCTGGGTGGCGTGGAAACGTCACGCCGCCCAGCAAGGATGCGGCCTCGCTGCAAAGCTGTGGCAGAATGAGTTCCGCGCCGATCGGCGCGTCTTCCGGGACTGCCTGCGCGTAGGGATCGGGCTGGCGCTGGAGGAACCGGGTTGCTGCCTGGACTGCGTCGTCAGCGCTGGAAAGAGGACAGGCGCGCTGTAATGCCAGCAATGCCGACCACGTAGGCGCATGGCGGAACAGCGGGAAGTCCGCGCTTCCCCATCCGCCATCGGCCTGTTGCTGCGCGATAACCCATGCGTATGCCTCGTGCCTACCGGTGACGTCGCCGCGAAACCGCAGAGCTCGCGCCGTGTCGTAGACGGACGGACCGACGCTGCCGCCATCGTTCATCCCGCTCAGCAGATGACGCAATTCGGAAATGATCTGTTCGGAGAGCGCGTTCACGCGGGATGCTCCTTCTGCGACGGACGGGCAGACGTCAAGCATGTCGCCGCCGACCGTCGTATAGGGAGTGCCGAACGGCCGCCCTGCTCCGGCGCGCCGACGGCCCCGA
>NZ_JACMYK010000096.1 GCF_020889785.1 Bradyrhizobium acaciae | reverse complement strand
TTCCAGCGCGCGGATCTGCTGGCTCAGCGGCGGCTGCTGGATGCCGAGCCGCGCGGCGGCGCGGGTGATATGGCCCTCCTCGGCGACCGCAACGGCATAGCGGAGATGACGCAGCTCGATCATCGGAGCGATCCATATGCAATAGATATGCAGATTTCCCTATCCATATATTGGATATTTGGCACGCGGCCAACTAGAGTCGGCTCAACAACAACGCGAACCGGAGCCGCCTCGCCGATGGACGCCATACCCGCCGCTCAAACCACCAAGCATGCTGCACCTGATATCGGCGAGTTGTTCACGGGCTTCTTCATCCTCGGACTGACCGGCTTCGGCGGCGTGCTGCCGCTGGCGCGCCACATGATGGTGGAGAAGCGCGGCTGGCTCTCCAGTGCCGAGTTCACCGACCTGCTCGGGCTCTGCCAGTTCCTGCCCGGCGGCAACATCATCAACATGTCGGTGGCGGTCGGGCTGAAGTTTCGCGGCATTCCCGGCGCGTTCGCGGCGATCCTCGGCCTGATCGCGGTGCCGACCGCGGTCGTGATCGGCCTCGGCGCGATCTACGGCCGCTTCGCCGACGACCCGGTCGTCCGTCATCTGTTCGGCGGCCTCGCCGCCGCGGCCGCAGGCCTCCTGATTTCCACCGCGACCAAGATCGCGTGGCCGTTGCGGCGGGATGTGCTCGGCCTCGTCATCGGCGCGCTCTGCGTGCTGGCGATCGCAGTGTTTCGGCTGCCGCTGCTGCCGACCCTGCTGACGCTGGCGCCGCTCAGCATTGTCCTCAAGTCGAGGCAGGCATCGTGAGCGGAACGCTGGTCACGCTCGCGCTGATCTTCAGCCAATTGTCACTGCTCGCCTTCGGCGGCGGCAACACCATCCTGCCCGAGATGCAGCGCCAGGTGGTCGACATCCATCACTGGATGACGGCGCAGGAATTCGGCGCGCTGTTCGCGTTGGCGCAGGCCGCGCCGGGGCCGAACATGATGGTGGTCCCGCTGGTCGGCTGGCATGTCGCCGGCTTCTCCGGCGTGCTGGTGACCTCGCTCGCCAAGTTCGGACCGTCGTCGCTGGTCACCGGCTTCGCGCTTCAGCTCTGGGAACGCTTCAAGGACCGGCCGTGGCGGCGCACGGTGCAGGCCGGGCTGATTCCGGTCACCGCCGGCCTCGTCACCGCCAGCGCCATCGTCATCACCCACGCATCGGTCTCGAGCTGGGGCACCGTCGTGATCGCCGCAGGCGTCGCGATCGCCACCACGACGACCCGCATCCATCCGCTGCTCGCGCTCGCCGCCGGCGCGGTGCTCGGCCTCACTGGCGTCGGTCAGCCCTGACCCGCGGCCAATTGCACGTCGTTCCACGACGCGCGCGTGCGCGCTTTCGCCGCAATGGATGCGTCGTCACGAGCGGCTATGTTGACGGTGCCATGATCGACATGTTGAGCATCGACACCCGCATAGCGCGCCTCGGATTGCGCGCCGGACGTCTGCACGCAGGCAATTAGCCGGCCGGCGATCGCGCGCCGTCCGGATTCTCGACGTCGTCAATTCATAACACCATCAAAATCATTCGGCCCGTCGCGTCGCACGAGATATTCGTGCGCCGGCGTCGCCGCGCCTGCGATCAACCGCAAAGATCATCCGAGATGACCCGAACCATTCAGAACGACTTTACCGCTCCCGCATTACCACCGATCGTCATCACTGCGAGCGAAGCGCATCGCCTTAGCGCGCTGGCCGATTCCAGCATGGCGGTGTTTCCACGCGTGGCCCAGTTCCTCGCGCGCGAGACCGACCGGGCCCGCGTCGTCGCCGACGATTCCGAACTGCCTGACGTGGTCCGCATGGGCTCGCGCGTGCGCTACCGCGATGACGAAACCGGCGATGTCAGGGAGGTCGTGCTGGTCTATCCGCACGAAGCCGACATCGCGCTGCGACGCATCTCGGTGCTGACGCCGGTCGGCGCCGCGCTGATCGGATTGTCGGTCGGCCAGACCATCGATTTCCAGACGCCGAGCCACCAGACGCGCTCGGTGACGATTTTGGCCGTGAAGCAGCAGAGCTAGCCGGCGCCGCGCGCTCGTTGACACAAGCAGCGTGAGTGAGCCACCGGCCGATGGGCTCCCTCCCCCCTTGCGGGGGACCCCGCAAGGGGAGAGGGAGCCTGACTGGCGTGCTCACCTCACGTGAGCGGGTCGCGACACTCTGGCGCTGCGTAGGTGATCCTTACGCCGCCAGATGGCACTGCCCCATCTCGAGCCCGTGCCGGCGCCCGCGGGCGATGCCCTCGGCGATCGCCTTCACGACGATCTCGGCGTCGTCAGGGGGAAGATGGTCGAGCGGCCGCCAGGCGCGCATGATGTCGCGCGCGCGGTCGAGGTCGCCATAGATTGCAAGGAGAGGAAGCGATTTGATCGGCATGAGCGTGGCTCCCAACCGCAACTGCGCGAGCCTACCTCAACCAGGTAGGGCGAGCCATGCGTTCGACAGCCGCGATTGCATGCCCTGCCGATCGCCGATGCATGGCGAGGGCGTACTGCCCCCGCCATCACAAATCGTCGCTACTGGGCGCCGGAGCCGCCCTGCACGATCTTCTCGTTCAGCTTCTGATCGACGGTCTCGACCGTGCGGTCGATCTCGGCGCTGGGCGTGCCGAGCTGATGCGAGATCAGCTTCACCAGCAGGTCGACGCGCTCGATGAACGGCGCGCCGGCGGCGACCGCGCGGGCCGCCGATGACGGCTTGAGCAGGCTTTCCGCCGCCTTGGCGTATTTCGCGAACGGCACCTGGTCCGCCGGATCGGCGCCGAGCTTGCGCGCGATGCCGTCGACATGGTCATAGATCGCCTGCGACCGCGTCAGATCGCCGTGCACGGCCTCGCGGATCGATTGCGGCTCTGTCGGCGTGATGCAGCGATAATTGCCGGTGAGCAGCATCGACCACTTCGCCAGCGGCACGAACAGCGAATCGAAAACCTTCAGCTTCACCGGCACGTCCTGGCCGTCGAGCGTCACCGCATCGATATCGGCCTCGAGCTCGCGCAGCACCTTGTTGTGCGTGTCGTCGGCGAACGCGGAAGCCTTGAAGTTGGTCGGCAGGCCGACATGCAGCACGTTGGCCTTCTCCTCCGGCGGACGGAACGCCTGCGGATCCGGCGAGCACAGCGTGACAAGGCCCGGTTCGAAGCGTTCCCAGACCTGCGCATTGGTGTAGGCCTCCTCGAGGTCCATGCCGGCGAGCGCGGGGATCCGCTTCAGATAAGGCAGCGGCGGCATGTTCATGATCGACAGGCACGGCAGCTTCGCCGCCGCGATCTTGATCATCAGCACGCGAACCGTGTGGTTGGTGTATTGCGGCTCCTGCATCGCCAGGCCGACCATGTCGTAGCGCGACAGATCGACATCGGCAGGCGTGACGGCGTCGAGCTTGCCCGGCAGGTCGCGCGAGAAGATCGAGCGATGCTCCTTCTCGTCGCGCAGCTTGATCCGCACCTCGGTGCCTTCGCGGTTGATCAGATCAGCGGTGTTCTTCCGGCACACCAGGGACACGTTGTGCCCTGCCATCAGAAGCTTGGTCCCCAGCAGGGAGCCGTAGGAAGCTCCGAGGATCAGAATGTTGCGCGCCATGCTCTCTTAAGCCCTTCTCTTCAAAATCCTGCCCTGAGGGTGATGCCGGCTGATGCCCGGTCGATATTGGCCGTCCAGCGTGTCCCCGGTCCGGCGTCCGCCAAATCACCCCTCGGACAACACGATCCATCTGGTGTATGGTATGCCACGGTCTATCGCAGATCGACAAGCCGCTGCCAAGGGGATTATCTCGCGTGCGGATTTCGTTCCGCGATCAGGAAGGGCATTCGAGCTTGCAAGTCGCCGCCGACCCGACGGATCGGGCTGAAGAAATCCTAGTCTCGGCTTCCCGGCTGTTTGCGCGCCACTCCTATGCGAACGTGACGATGGAGCAGGTCGCCGCATCGGTTCGGGCCGTGCCGGGCGCGCTCTATCACTATTTCCGCGACAAGGAAGATCTGATCTTCCACTGCTATCTGCGGGGACTGGCGATCTATCGGCACGAAATGGAAACGGCCGCCGAGCCCGGCATCGACGGGCTCGAGATCGTCAGGCGCTTCGTGCGCGGCCGGCTGCGGCCTGAAGGCCAGCGCATGATCCTGTTCACCGATATCGATGCGCTGGCCGCGCCCTACAGCAGCGAAGTCCATGCCAGGCGCTGGCAGAATGCCGCGCTGCTGGCGGACATTCTGAATCGAGGCGTGGCTGATGGTTCGATCGCCTGCGACGAACCGCTGCTCACGGCCGTGGCGCTGATCTCGATCCTGGACTGGGTTCCGTTCTGGCTGTCCGAACGCGACTACTACACGCGCCAACAGGCGATCGATGCGATCGACGACATCATCACGCACGGCGTCTACCGGCGCGAGATCGCGATACCTGAGATGCCCGAGCCGCTCAGCCTTGCCCCGTTCCTCGAGTCTCGCGCAGCGCTGAACAAGCGGGCCGCGAAGTTCGACAGGATGCTGTCGATTGCCTCCGACAGCTTCAACCGAAGGGGCGCTTCAGGCACATCGCTCGAGAGCATCGCCGTGGACGCGGGCATGACCCGCGCCGGCATCTACTATCACTTCAGCGAAAAGGAGAGCCTGTTGCTGGCCTGCCTGCGACGCGGGCTCGCCGGCGAGGTCAGCATTCGCGAACACCTGCAACAGCACAGCCTCGGTGCATTCGATCACATCGTGCAGCGAATCCGCTTGCTGCTGATGCTGCACGACACGCCCTGCGGGCCGAAGACGACCTACCACAACATCAACTATCTCAACGATGATGACCGGAAGGCCTATGTCGGAGACGTGCTGGCGACGATCCGGCAGGACCAGAACAGCTATCAGCGCTGGATCGACGAGGGCCGCTTCCGCCGCATCGACACGTATTTCGCAGAGCGTATCTTGACCGGAATGGGCCATTGGTATCCGATCTGGTTCAAGACCCGACGTGACTGGTCACCAGCAGAAATCGCCGATCATTTCGCGCGGCTGTTCCTCGTGGGACTCAAGCCGCGCAGACATCCGGCCTGAACCGAACATGGGGCTCGCATCGTGCGGGCCTCGGACGACGTCCGTTCCCGAGTGGCGATCCGCGAGCAAGCGCGGCCTCATCCAAAAGTTTACCCGTAATTCAAAACCACGATCGATTTCGAAGGCATATAGTCTATAACATTATAATACCTTCCGCTAAAACTTGACGCGGTATTCAAAGCCAAAGTTGCGAAGGCTCGGCAATTGGGGTTATGAGACGGCCTCGATCGCTGAACATCAAGAAACACAAGCAAGGGAGAACGCAGGATGCATAAGCTGATCGTTGCCGCCGCGGCAGCGCTGACGGTGTTGGGAGGCGCGGCGTCCGCGCAGGAATCCATCAAGATCGGCTATATCGATCCGCTCTCCGGCGGCGGCGCCAGCGTTGGCGAAGGCGGCCTGAAGACGTTTCAGTATCTCGCCGACGAATTGAACGCCAAGGGCGGCATCCTCGGCCACAAGGTCGAGATCGTTCCGCTCGACAACAAGACTAATCCGCAGGAAAGCCTGGTGCAGGCGCAGAAGGCGGTCGACGCCGGCGTCCGCTACATCACCCAGGGCAACGGCTCGTCGGTCGGCGCTGCGCTGGAAGACTTCGTCACCAAGAACAACTCGCGCAACCCCGGCAAGGAAGTGCTCTACTTCAACTACGCCGCGGTCGATCCGAGCATGACCAACGAGAAGTGCAGCTACTGGCATTTCCGCTGGGACGCGAACTCGGACATCAAGATGGAAGCGCTGACCAACTACATGAAGGGCCAGCCGACCATCAAGAAGGTCTACCTGATCAACATGGACTATTCGTTCGGCCAGTCGGTGCGCGCGGCTGCGCGCAAGATGCTGGGCGAAAAGCGGCCGGATATCCAGGTCGTCGGCGACGAATTGCACCCGATGCTCAAGGTCACCGACTTCTCGCCCTACATCGCCAAGATCAAGGCGTCGGGCGCCGACACCGTCGTGACCGGCAACTGGGGCCAGGACTTCGCGCTGCTCTTGAAGGCGGCGGCCGACGCCGGGCTCAAGGTCAACTGGTACACCTATTATGCCGGCGGCGCCGGCGGACCGACCGCGATCAAGCAGACCGGCCTCGAGAACCAGGTGTTCCAGATCAGCGAAGGCGTCCCGAACTCCGGCAACAAGGCGGCGATGGATTTCGAAAAGGACTTCCGCGCCAAGACCGGCATTTCCGTGTGGTATCCGCGCGCGGTCAACGAGATGCGGATGTTCAAGGCGGCCGCCGAGAAGGCCAACTCGATCGATCCGGTGAAGGTCGCGGCCGCGCTCGAAGGCATGAAGTTCGAAGTGTTCGACGGCGGCGAGGGCTTCATCCGCAAGGACGACCACCAGTTCTTCCAGCCGATCTACATCTCCTCGTTCGGCTCGCTGGCCGACAAGGCCAAGGAGCCGTTCGACGAGGAAAACACCGGCTGGGGCTGGCACATCGTCTCCAAGATCGACACCGAGCAGACGATGCTTCCGACCACCTGCAACATGAAGCGGCCCTGATCGGCCACGCCCTTCTCCGTCATTCCGGGGCGATGCGAAGCATCGAACCCGGAATGACGTGATGCCCCTTTCCTTCGACAGGTCTTTGATCACGTGAACCGTTCCCAGTCTCAAGCGGGTGCGCCATGGCTGAATTGATCGTCATCTCGACGCTCAACGGCGTCTTGTTCGGCATGCTGTTGTTCCTGCTGTCGAGCGGGCTCACCGTCATCTTCAGCATGATGGGCGTGCTGAACTTCGCGCATGCCAGCTTCTACATGCTCGGCGCGTTCTTCGGTTATCAGCTCACGCGCTGGATCGGATTCTGGCCGGCCCTGGTGCTGGCGCCGCTTCTGGTCGGCGCGGTCGGCATGGCCGTCGAGCGCTACGGCCTGCGCAACACCCACAAGCACGGCCATGTCGCCGAGCTGCTGCTGACCTTCGGTCTTGCGTTCGCGATCGAAGAGATCGTCTCGATGATCTGGGGCAAGAGCCCGGTCGATTATCGGGTCCCGGCGGCGCTCGACTTCCCCGCCTTCACCGTATTCTCCACCAATTACCCCGCCTACAAGATCTTCATGCTGGTGGTGTCGGTCGTGATCTTCATCGCGCTGCTGGTCACGCTGAAGCGGACGCGGGTCGGCCTCATCGTGCAGGCGGCGCTGACCCATCCGAGCATGGTCGGCCATCTCGGCCACAATGTCGGCCGCGTGTTCATGCTGGTGTTCGGCGTCGGCAGCGCACTGGCCGGTCTTGCCGGCGTCATCGCCGGTCCGTCGCTGGTGACGCAGTCCGATATGGCCGCGTTCCTCGGCCCGATCCTGTTCGTCGTCATCGTGTTCGGCGGCCTTGGCTCGCTGCCCGGCGCGTTCATCGCTTCGCTGCTGATCGGGCTGATCCAGACCTTTGCGGTCGCGCTCAATGGTTCGCTGGCCAGCGTGTTCGGTCCGCTCGATCCGAGCCTCGGCGCCTCGCCGCTCACCGACATCTGGAACGTCACGATCGCGCAGATCGCGCCGATCCTGCCCTATCTGCTGCTGGTGCTGGTCCTGATCTTCCGCCCGATGGGCCTGCTGGGGACGCGCGAGTCATGACCAACGCCCCGACGCCCTCCATCGCCGCGGCCAAGCAGGAGCCCGGCAGCGCCCTGAGCTTCTATGGCGTCTGGCTGCTCGCCGCGGTCGCGCTCGTGGTGCTGCCGATGGTCTTCTCCTCCGGCGGCTCGCTGACCTCGTTCAGCCTGATCGGCATCGCGATCATCTTCGCACTGTCCTACAACATTCTGCTCGGCCAGACCGGGCTGCTGTCGTTCGGACATGCGGTGCAGTACGGCCTCGGCGGCTTCCTCGCCGTGCACGTCATGAACGCGGTCGCCAGCCACAACTGGCCGATTCCGCTGCCGGCGATTCCGCTGGTCGGCGGCATCGGTGGCGCCGCCTTCGCGATCGTGGTCGGCTGGGTGATGACCAAGCGCGCCGGCACCGTGTTCGCGATGATCTCGCTCGGCATCGGCGAACTGGTCGCGTCGTCGTCGCTGATCCTGCGCAGCGTGTTCGGCGGCGAATCCGGCATCACCACCGACCGCACCTCGCTGATGCCGCTGTTCGGCTGGACCTTCGGGCCGCAGATCCAGGTCTACTACCTGATCGCGTTCTGGGTGATGGTCTCGGCAATCGCGATGTACGCACTGACCCGCACGCCGCTCGGCCGCATCTGCAATGCGGTGCGCGACAATCCGGAGCGTGTCGAGTTCATCGGCTACGATCCGCATGTGGTGCGCTATTTCGCCTACATGTTCGCCGGCTTCTTCGCCGGCGTCGCCGGCGGCCTCACCGCGATCAATTTCGAGATTGCCAACTCGGCCTATCTCGGCGCGACGCAGTCGGGCCTGGTGCTGTTTTCGGCGTTCATCGGCGGCACCGCCTATTTCTTCGGTCCGATCCTCGGCGCCATCCTGGTGACCTATCTGCAACTCGGGCTGACCAGCGTCACCTCGGTCTGGCAGCTCTATTTCGGCATCATCTTCATCGGCATCGTGATGTTCGCGCCCGGCGGCATCGCCGGCATCCTGATGAAGCACCGTCCGCTGATCCGCGCCGGAACGCTTCGTACCGTGATCCCGTCCTATCTGGTCGCGGCGATCCCGACGCTGGCGTTTGCACTCGGCATCATCCTGACCATCGAGACCGTCGCGCGCTTCTCAGGTGGCGACCCGATCAAGCTGCTCGGCATCCCCTTCGTCGCGACGGCGCCGACGACCTGGGCGTCCGCAGCGGTGCTGTTCGTCGGCGGCTTCCTGGTTGCGCGCATCACCTGGCGGCGCGTCGCGGAAGCCTGGGACCGCGCTGCGACAGTGGCCCGTGATCGGGGGTATCTCGCATGACCGCGGCCATCCAAGTCAACGCCGTCGAGAAGAGCTTCGGCAATGTCCAGATCATCCGCGACCTCAATCTGAGTGTCGCCAAGGGCGAGCGTCACGCCATCATCGGTCCGAACGGCGCCGGCAAGTCGACGACGTTCAACCTGATCTCTGGTCACATCAAGCCGACCTCGGGCGAGATCCGCCTGAACGGCGAAGTGACCTCGGGCCTCAGGCCATTCGAGATCAACCGGCGCGGCCTGTCGCGCTCGTTCCAGGTCACCAACGTGTTCGCCCGCATGACGGTGTGGGAGAACGTCCGCTGCGCCGTGCTGTGGGCGACCGGCCACCGCTACGCGTTCTGGAAGAACGTCGACACTCTGCCCGAGGTGAAGCAGCGCACCGCTGAAATCCTCGACGAAATCCATCTCAGCCATCGCCGCGACGTGCCGGCGGGCCTTCTGACCTATGCCGAGCAGCGCGAGCTCGAGATCGGCATCACGATCGCCGGCGGCGCCAGCGTGATCATGCTGGACGAGCCGACCGCGGGCATGAGCCACGCCGAGACCGAGCGCGCCGTCGCGCTGATCCGCCGCCTCACCGAGGGCCGCACGCTCGTCATCGTCGAGCACGACATGAGCGTGGTGTTCGGCCTCGCCGACCGCATCTCGGTCTTGGTCTACGGCCACATCATCGCCTCCGGCACGCCCGAGGAAATCCGTGGCAACCCGAAGGTCAAGGAAGCCTATCTCGGCGAGGAGGTCGAGTGATGCTCGAGGTCAGGAATCTTCACGCCTATTACGGCAAGAGCCACATCCTGCAGGGCGTCGATCTCGACATCGCCGCCGGCGAGGTCGTGAGCCTGCTCGGCCGCAACGGCGTCGGCCGCTCCACGACCGTCAAGGCGATCATGGGCGAGGTGCCGCCGCAGGGCACTATCCGCTTCAAGGGCCAGGACATCGCGGGCCTGCCGAGCCACAAGATCGCCCGCCTCGGGCTCGGCTATGTGCCTGAGCATCGCGACATCTTCCCGAGCCTGACGGTGCGCCAGAACCTGATTCTCGGCATCAAGGACCCGCGTCGCCCCGGCAAGTGGCGGCTGCAGGAGATGCTCGACATGTTTCCCAACCTCGCTCGCCGCGCCGACACGCCGGCCGGCGTGCTGTCGGGCGGCGAGAAGCAGATGCTGACCACTTGCCGCACGCTGCTCGGCGATCCCGAATTGATGATGATCGACGAGCCGACCGAAGGTCTCGCACCGCTGATCGTACAGCAGGTCGGCGAGCTGATCGCACGGATCGCAAAGGCCGGGGTCGCCATCCTGCTGGTCGAACAGAAGCTGTCGATCGCGATGAAGATCTCGAACCGCGTCTACATCATGGGTCACGGCCGCGTGGTGTTCGAAGGCACGCCGGAGCAGCTCAAGGCGAACGCCGCCGTCCGCGAGGAATGGCTGGAGGTCTGAGGCGCGAGCCGCCGAAAGAGGGCTTTGACCCTAAGGCGACGTCACGAGGCCTGTTGATCCACGTCAACTACGCATTCACGACCGTCGGATATCCATACCCGGATTCCGAAAGGTCGCCAGATGCGCAGGAATTTCACGCTGCCTGAACTCGAGCATGAACTGGGGTGTCTCGAAGAGGGCGCCGTCCACCACATGATGCGGAGGGACTACGAACGGTTGTTCGGTGAGAACGATGCGGCCCTGAGACGACTACGCAATTTCGCGAAGAGCCATGATTGCGTGGCTAGCTTCGCCGACGAGCAGATACTTTTTCGCAAGCTGGTGAGCGCAACCGAAAGCGCCAGACCTGTCGAGTAGGCGATAGTCCTGTCGCGCACCATCGGCTCGAGGGGCACGGTAGGTGCGCATAAACGCAACTCGCGCTTGACCTCGACGCCCCGGCTCAGGTCTAGTGAGGGTGCCGAACACGTCGCCGCAGCTGGATGGCGCTGACCACTCGCCTTTGTCTGGAGAAAAGCCAGATTTCGCAGAGCAAGAGATTTACCCGGTGGTCCAAGGATCAGGACCGAGAACTTCTGCAGCTCCGCAACTCCGGAATGCATACCCGCTTGCTCGCTGGCGCGCTCGGACGCACGGAGACTGCGATCAAGGCTCGCCTTGCCGTCCTTGCCAAACATCCACCGCCAGTCGAACCAGCGCCGCAGGCCGGCAACATCTCAATAACCGCTATCGATTGCTGGATCGCCGATCAGGGATTTACGGCAGCCGCCAGCCGGCCGTTCGCGGCGACCCGGCGCGAACGCCTGCGTGCGATCGGACGGAAGAACAAGCAGCATGGGTTGGAGCCTCAGGCGACGATCGAGACGGCGGTACCGGCGGACGCTCAATTCGTTTCAGCCGTTCGCACCCGCAGACCGATCGAAATCGCACGGAATTGGCTGTTCGAGCGGCAGAGCTATCTGCAGCACAGCAACCAGTTTACGCGCGATATGGTTGCGCGAACCGAGGAACGGCTGCGAGTGTCCCGTGCGATTCTAGCCCATCCGCTTGCACCCATCGTCAAGCGCGCCGTCACGCGCATCGAACCAGATGGGCAACGTTGAGCATAGGGCTGGACCTCCGTCAGGCGATCCGGGCGATAACAAGGTTAGCCCGCTCGTTGATTGTGCTCGGATGGCCTGGAGCGAGCGATGATCGGCACCCCCCGTATTCCTACGGGTCACAGCGGATGCCACGACGTCCAACCAACATATGTTAATCTGCGAACCGCATGCCCGGCAACACCTGGATCGACGGGTCGGATCCATGCGACGACATCGCCGGCGCGCAGCGTCTGGCCGGGCTTCGCTAGCACCGACACAATCCTGCACGCGCTTGGCGCGGGTGCATGCCGATCTCCATCTTCATCGGCTCGAGCGGGCTCGCCACCGGACAGATGCGAAGCGCGGTTGGCGGACGCCGCCACGCTGGATGTACTGACGAAGCCCCCGGCCATGCCGTCCAAGCTCGCTGGGCAAAGCGGTATGGATCGGTCACGCCGGAGCGCGGGCGGGCTTCCTGTATTCCGCGGTCTCGGCGCGAAGCAGGTCGCAGAATTCGAGCGCTAGACGGCTGCGCGGCCGTTGCGACGGAAACAGCAGCACGGTGGTGATCTCCAGCCGCGGCGTGAACGGCTTGAGCACGATCCGGGCACTGGCAAAATCCCGCGCCACGACGGGATCGACGATCGAGAAACCCAGCCCCTGTGCAACGAGAGCGCAGCGCTGCATGCTGTACTGAATCTCCGCCACTGTTCTGACCTCAGCCCCGGCGTCTTCGAAGGCGCGTTCGAGGCGCGATCGATGCGGCGCGCCTGGGGCTGCCGCAATCATCGCCTCGCCGTGCAGGTCTTTCGGCTTGATCAATCGCTTGGACCGCAGCCGGTGCTGGCGCGGCAGCACGCAGACGGCGTCGGTCGTCATCAGCAGTTCGTCGTCGACCGCGGCAAAACCCGACTGGGGTCGCGCCAGTCCGACATCGCACTGGCCCGCGGCAACCAGACTCCAGACCCGTTCAGGGCTATGCACGGCGACCGACAGCATGATGCCGGGATTCTTCCTGGAGAAGTTGCTGACGATCCGCGGCATCAACGAATAGGTGAATGCCGGAAGGCAGGCGATCCTCAGCGTCCCGCTGCCCCGCGCGCGAATACCGCGCGCCGCACGCGCCAGGTACTCCAGCCCGGCCTGGTTGCGCTCCACCTCATGCAAAAATATCTCGCCTTCCGGCGTCAAGGTGACGCCGCCGCGCCCGCGTTCGAACAGCGCGAAGCCGATCTCGCGCTCCAGCCGCGCGATGGCGCGACTGACGAAGGGCTGCCCGATCCGCAGGCTCAGGGCCGCTTTGGTGATTCCGTTGTGACGCACGACTTCGCGAAACAGGTCAACGTGTCTCGGTTTCAGGCCCATGACCAATCTGCATATGAACTGCCATTCCGGTCATTTGACGGCATGTTGGTTCGATGCGTCAATAGGGCATGCAATTCGTAGACAGCCATGCCGCTTTGGCCACCGACCGCATCCTGCTGACCAGGATCCACGGTTCCGAGATCTCGCGGCTCAAGCCGCTTGGGGATGCCGGACTGCGGCAGCTCGATCGCGGCGGCTCCGCCCAGGCGGCGGCCGCGCGCATGGCAGCCACGCTGAGCGGCGCGAACGTCACGGCCGCGTTCGCGATCGAGGACGCCGGGTCCGGCGACATCATCGGCCTTACCGCTGTCGCGGCGCTCGAGCCGGACGAGAAGCGGGCAACGCTCGCGCCGATCTGGAGCAGCGGACGATTGGACCAGGTCCTGCTCATGAGCCATGTCGCGCATCTCATGACGCGGTATGCCTTCGAGGCACTCGCCGTCGAGCGGGCCGAGGTGCATCTGGATTGGCGCCTGCGGCGTACGCTCGAGCTCTACACCGGCCTCGGCTTCCGCTGCGAAGGACGGCTTCGTGCCTATTTTGCCTGCGACGAAGGTCCATCCGCCGACGCTGCGGTGCTCAGCGTGGTGCGCTCCGGATGGCCGGCCATCGTCGACCGACAGCGCCGGCTCCTTGCCGACGAGGCGTGGCGCTATCGGCTTCCGTCCGATCGTCCCCCATAGGGCAATGACGGGGACAGGACCGCAGCAGATCGCTTGTAACGCGGCCGAAGCTACGCCGGCCGGATCAACGCCACGACGTCCCCCGCGCGCAGCGTCTGACCGGGCTTCACGGGCACCGATGCGACACGGCCCGCCGCGGGCGAGAGCACCGAAATCTCCATCTTCATGGACTCGATGATCGCCAGCACGTCGCCGGCCGCCACCTCGGCGCCCTCCTCGACCAGGACCTTCCAGATATTGCCCGGCACTTCCGAGAACGCACCGATCTGGCCATCGGGGATGCCGGTCGCGACGGCACTCGTATCGATCGGTTCGGCCGGCGCCTCGTCGAGCTTCATGTCGCGCCAGCGCTGACGCTCGGCGTCGAACGCCGCCTGCTGGTTCGCCTTGAACGCGGCGATCGACGGCTGCGCCTCGGCCAACCGCTTCGCGTAGTCGGCGTAGGAGAACTCGCCCTGCTCGATCTTGATATCATATTGCCCGTGCGGGAATGCGGCCCGTGCGTCCAGCAACTCTTCGGCGTCGACCGGGAAGAAGCGGATCTTGTCGAAGAACCGCAGCAGCCAGGGATGGCCCGGCTCGAACACCCGCGTGGTGCGCCAGCTGTTCCAGACCTGGATGGTGCGGCCGAACAGCTGATAGCCGCCCGGCCCTTCCATGCCGTAGATGCACATATAGGCGCCGCCGATTCCGACAGCGTTCTCCGGCGTCCAGGTCCGCGCCGGATTGTACTTCGTGGTCACAAGGCGATGCCGCGGGTCGAGCGGAGTTGCCACCGGCGCGCCGAGATAGACGTCACCGAGGCCGAGCACGAAATAGTCGGCATCGAACACGATGCGGCGGACATCGTCCTCGCTGCCGAGCCCGTTGATGCGCCGGATGAACTCGACATTCGACGGACACCACGGCGCGTCCGCGCGGACCAGCTCCTGATACTTGCGCATCGCGAGTTCGGCCTGCGGATCGCGCCACGACAACGGCAGATGCACGGTGCGGCTCGGCACCCGCATCGCGTCGACCGGCGGCAGTTCGCGCTCGATCCGGCGCAGCACGTCGAGCAGCTTGCCGCGCGACAGCGCGGTGCCGTCATAATGGATCTGGAGCGAGCGGATGCCCGGCGTCAGATCGATCAGGCCGCTGAGCTTGGCCTCCTCCAGCGCCTCCGCCAGCACATGGACGCGCAGCCGCAGCGCGATGTCGAGTTCCATCGGCCCGTACTCGACCAAAAGATTGTCGTCACCGGCACGGCGGTACACCACCGGAATCGGACCGTCATCGTAACGGCCGACGATCGCCGATCCCAGTTCGGGCGCGCGCAGCACGGTAGGGCCTGCGACGGGATCGTCGCGCGTCGCCGGCACAAAGCGCACGGTGTCGCCGGGCCGGAGCTGGCCGATCTTCCAGAGCTCGTCGCGCGCGACGACCGCCGGACAGACGAAGCCGCCGAGGCTCGGTCCGTCCGGCCCGAGAATGATCGGCATGTCGCCGGTGAAGTCGATCGAGCCGACCGCATAGGCGTTGTCATGGATGTTCGACGGATGCAGCCCGGCCTCGCCGCCATCGGCGCGCGCCCAGCGCGGCTTCGGCCCGATCAACCGCACGCCGGTGCGGGCGCTGTTGAAGTGCACCTCATAGTTCGATGCGAACAGCGTCTCGATATCGTCGTCGAGGAAGAAGTCCGGTGCACCATGCGGACCGTAGACCACGCCGATCTGCCAGGCCGATGTCAGCTCCGGCTTCTCTTCCGCCGTAGCGCGCCGCGGCCCTGCGAGGCCCGATGCCTCCGCACCGATATGCAAGACGTCGCCGGCTTTCAGCGCGCCTGTCGCATGGCCGCCGAAGGCTCCGAGCGCAAACACCGCGCGCGAGCCGAGGATTTGGGGCACGTCGATGCCGCCGCGCACGGCCAGATAGCTGCGCTGACCCGGGCCCTTGATGCTGCCGATGGCAAGCGTCTGGCCCGCGCGCACCGCAACCGGTTCGTCATAGGCCACATCTGCGCCGTCGAGCGACGCCTTCATCCGCGCGCCGGACAGCGCGACCGTCGCATCGGTGTTGAAGCGCAAGGTCGGCCCGTTGACCGTCAGCTCCAGCGCGGTCGTGGTTTCCGGATTGCCGACCACCCGGTTGGCGAGCCGAAACGACCGTTCGTCCATCGGGCCGCTCGGCGGCACGCCGACATGCCAGAGATGCAGCCGGCCAGGCAGCTCCTGCACACCGCTCTGCGCACCGGGTGCGACGATGTCGATGCTGCGCGGCCGATAGGCGAATGCGCCGAGCACGCCGGTCGCCACCTGCCCGCTGCGGAACACGTCAGACGCTGCGATGGCGCGCAGATAGTCCAGATTGGTCTCGATGCCGGCGACGACCGTGTCATTCAACGCTTGCGTCAGCTTTGCGATCGCGGCGTCGCGCGTCTCGGCCGACACGATGATCTTGGCCAACATCGGATCGTAGAACGGCGAGACTTCGGTGCCGGTCTCGATCCAGCCGTCGATCCGCGCATCGCTCGAAAAGGTGACCTGCGTCAGCCGCCCGGCGCTCGGGCGAAAGCCGGCCCCCGGGTTCTCGGCATAGAGCCGCACCTCGATCGCCGCGCCCTTTGGCGTGAGCGCACCGGCCTGGCTCAGCACGTCCTCGCCGGCTGCCTGCCGGATCATCCATTCGACCAGGTCGACGCCGGTGACCTGCTCGGTGACGGGGTGCTCGACCTGGAGACGGGTGTTGACCTCGAGGAAGTAGAAATCCTCCCGCTCGACGTCGTAGATGAATTCCACCGTGCCGGCGGATTCATAAGACACCGCCTTGCCGAGCGACACCGCGGCCGCGTGCAGCCGCCGGCGGATGTCGGCGGATAGGCCCGGCGCCGGCGTCTCCTCGAAGACCTTCTGGTTGCGCCGCTGCAGCGAGCAATCGCGTTCGCCGAGCGCGACCACGTCGCCCTCGCCGTTGCCGAAGATCTGCACTTCGATATGCCGCGCTCGCGCCACGAACCGCTCGAGATAGACCCGCGCGTCGCCGAAGCTTGCCCGCGCCGTACGCTGCACGGATTCGAATCTCTCACACAGCGTCGCCATGTCGTGGCAGAGCTGCATGCCGATGCCGCCGCCGCCCGCCGTGCTCTTCAGCATCACCGGAAAGCCGATCCGCTCAGCCTCGCGCACCGCCTCGTCGATGGTCTCCAACAGACCCGAGCCCGGCAGCAGCGGCACGCCGCTTTGCTCGGCGATCTCGCGTGCACGGTGCTTGAGGCCGAAAGCGTCAAGATGCTCCGGCCGAGGTCCGATGAACTTGATGCCATGCTCGGCAAGCCGCTCGGCGAAGCGGCGGTTCTCCGACAGGAAACCGTAGCCGGGATGCACCGCCTGCGCACCGGTCGCGAGGCACGCCGCCATGATGGCATCGACGTTGAGGTAACTCTCGGCGGCCGGTGCAGGACCGATCCGCACCGCCTCGTCGGCCGCGAGCACCGGCCGCGTGAAGCGGTCGGCGTCGGAATAGACTGCGACCGAGGCAATACCCATGCTACGCAATGTTCTGCCGATCCGCCCGGCGATCTCGCCGCGGTTGGCAGTCAGGACCTTGCTGAACATGCCTCACGCCTCCGGCTCGAAGATCGCGACGTCGAAGATCGTCACCTGGACCGGCGTCGGGAAGAAGCCGTTGCAGGGATTGTTGATCTGCGGGCAGTTCGAGATCAGGCACAGCACGTCCATCTCGGCGATCAGCTCGATGGCGTCGCCGGGCTTCGAGACGCCATCGACCACGGTGAAATTTCCGGCGGGATCGATCGGCACATTCATGAAGAAATTCAAATTCGGCACGATGTCGCGCTTTGACATGCCGTACTTTGCGGCTTCTACCACGAAGTTCTCGCGGCAGGCGTGCTGGTAACGGGTCTGGTGCCCGAACCGCACCGTGTTGCTCTCGCAGGAGCAGGCGCCCGCCGAGGTGTCGTGCAGGCCGCAACTGTCGGCCGTGACGCGCAGCATCACGCGGCCTTCATTGGACATGATCTGCGTGCCGAGCCCGACATAGGCCGAGCCCTGCGCACGCAGCGTATCCTGCCCGCTGTAGCGCTCGCCGAAATCGTCGGCGCGATAGAACAGCGTATCCACCGCCTGCTGGCCGTGGGTATCGGTGATGCGCAGGGTCTGGCCCTTGCGGATGATGGCCGACCACGGCTTGCGCGCGGGGATTTCGACGTCGAGAACGATGCGGCCGGACCGAACGGATTGCGTGGTCATCGCACGGCTCCTTCGCGCGTCTCGCCGAAATACAGCGCGTTGTTCGCGAAGGCGCGGATCGCTTCCGCCGTCGCGGTGCGGCACAGATCGTCGGCGGCCGGCACGCCCGCGCGATAGCGCACGATCTCCACACTCGCCTCCGGATAGGCTTTGGCCGGATCGAGCGGATGCGGACAGTTCGAGAGCGCGATCAGCAGATCCATTTCCGCACGCAGCTCGACGAAGTCGCCACTCGCGCGGCGCGCTTGGGACCAGACAAACCCGCCGTCCGCGTCGATCGCGACCGGGGCGAAGAAGCTCACGCAGGGATGCACGTCGCGGCGATCGAGCCCGAGTTTGGCCGCGGCGAGGATGAAGTTCTCGCGCGTGTTGCGGAAACTGCCGTCGCCATACTTCGCCTGGTTGGTCGCCGCGGACGAGCCGCCGACCACTGCATCATGCGCGGCGCTGGTGTCCTCGGTGATGGCGAGCAGCGCGCGCCCCATGTCGGACAGCAGCACGCGTCCCTTCTGCAGCCGTGCCGCCCACTGCACCTTGATGGTGTCGGCGTGGTTCAGCCGCTCGGTGGTATCAGCGCAGTTCCACGCGAGCAGGCTCACGGTCGATGTCCCCTGTGTGTTGACGATACGCAGCGTGTCGCCGCGGTTCAGCGGCGTGGTCCAGTACCAGCCGCCCGGAATCACCTCGCGATGGATGATCGCATCGGTCGCGATCGGCGCGGCATCGCGCGCAGTCGGCGCCGGCAGCGCCCGCGGCGCGTGCTCCTGTCCCGCGGCTTTCAGCTCGTTGTAACGTCGGGTATGCGCCGCGATCTCGGCCTTCTGTTCCTCTGTGAGGATCATGGTTGCTCCTTCAAGACGAGAGCGCCGGGCCGTCCCGGCTGATGCTCCTTGCCTGACCGGGTCGTCCCGGCCGGAGCTGGTTGAACCGACGACCGCAGCTCTGCCCTGCGGCGCGGGAAAATCTCGAGATCACGCGACACCGTGGCGCCATAGCGCTCGCGTTCCTCGGGCCGGTTGCGCGATCGCTCCAACGCGATCACGCGCGTCGCGAGCCCGAAGGCTTCGCTAAGGTCGTGTGTCACCATCACGACCGTCAAATGGGTCTCGTTCCAGAGCCGCTTCATCAGCACATGGATGTCGGCGCGGATTCCAGGATCGAGCGCGCCGAACGGCTCGTCGAGCAGCAAGATCTTCGGACCGCGCATGATCGCCTGCGCCAACGCGAGGCGCTGTTGCATGCCGCCCGACAGCGCCGAGGGATATTTGCTCTCCTGGCCGGCGAGTCCGACTTCGGCGAGCAGCTTCATGGCCTCATCGGCGGCGGCGGCGCGCCGCGCGGCGCCGAACAAGCGGGCGGAGAATTTGGCATCTCGAAATTCGCGGCCGAGCATCACGTTCTGGAGCACGGTCAGATGCGGAAACACCGAGTAGCGCTGAAACACCACGCCGCGGTCGGCATCCGGCTCGGCGAGCAACGGCTTGCCGTCGACCAGGATCTGCCCGCGGCTCGGCTGCTCCTCGCCGAGCAGCATGCGGAGCAGCGTGGTCTTGCCGCAACCGGAGGGACCGACCAGCGCAATGAACGCGCGCGGCTCGACCTCCATCGTGACGCGTTCGAGCACGATGTGATCGCCGTATTCCTTCCAGACGTCGTCGAACCGGATCGCGCTCATTCCGCCCTCACCGAGGCAAACCAGGGAAACAGCCTGCGCTGCATGAGGCGCAGGCCGACATCGATCAGGAA
The DNA here is from genome assembly GCF_020889785.1 of Bradyrhizobium acaciae. Lineage (GTDB taxonomy): Bacteria > Pseudomonadota > Alphaproteobacteria > Rhizobiales > Xanthobacteraceae > Bradyrhizobium > Bradyrhizobium acaciae. The sequence continues at coordinate 7,471 of NZ_JACMYK010000096.1, read as the reverse complement.
CGCCAGCAGCGTGATCCAGGCGACGTAGGGGATGATGACGTCCATCGCGAGATAACGGCGCACCAGGAAGATCCGGTAGCCGAGCCCGGAATCGGATGCGATCGCCTCGGCCGCGATCAGGAACAGCCACGCCGGGCCGAGCTGCAGCCGCAGCACGTCGATCAGCCGCGGCAGGGTTTGCGGCATCGCGACCCGCAGCGCGATCTGCCAGGTCGAGGCGCCGAGCGTCTGCGCCTTGACGATCTGCTCGCGCGGCAACTCCTGCACCTTCATGGCGAGGTCGCGGATCATGCAAGGCAGCGTGCCGATCACGATCAGCGCGATCTTGGAATTCTCCCCCAACCCCATCACGATGAACAGGATCGGCAACAACGCCAGCGGCGGCACCATCGATGTCACCGATACGAACGGCCCGAGCAAGGCATTGGCGCCCGGCAGCAGCCCGATCACGATGCCGAGCACGAGCGCCGCCACCGTCGAGATCGCCAGCGCTGAGCCCAGTCGCCCGAGGCTGGCGACGGTGTCGGAGAGCATCAGATGGCCGCCGGTGCGCGGGTCGACCTCGAACGCCATCTGCTTGACCGCCTGCACCATGCTCGGCAGCGCCGGCAGCAGCTTGTCGTTCGGGTTTTGCGTGAGCCGTGCGCTGGAGCCGGCGAAATAGGCGATTGCGACCAACAGGAACGGCAGCGCGAGCAGATAGAACCGCGTCTGCCGTCCCGGCCTTATGTTCACAAGTCGCATCGTCGGCTCCTGCTGCGGCGGCACTACACGATCAGAGCTTGCCTTCAAAGCTTGCCTTGGGCGGCTTCGTCCATGTAGGTCGGGTCGAAGCGCAGCTTGACGTTCGACTTGTCACCCAGCACCGACTTGTCGGCGAGCTCGATGCCGACCGCGTCGGCCGACTTCGCGCCCTTGCCGAGCAGGTCCTTCTCGAACAGGAACTTGCGGACGCGATCCATGGTCACGCCGATCGTCTGGCTGCGCGTGAAGGCTTCGGCATCGGTCGCCTTGTCGAACAGTTTGGTGGTCGAGAGCTGGCTGTCGAAACCGGCGAGATCGGTACCGGAGGCCTTGGCCATCGCTTCCTTGGCAGCCTTCGCAGCGGGATCGTTCGCCGTCATCTTCGACAGCGTCTCGTACCAGATGCCGACCAGCGCCTTGGCGAAATCCGGATTGTCCTTGGCGACCGCGGTGTTCACCACCATCAGGTCCATGATCTCGCCGGGAATCTGCGAGGAATCGAACACTTTCTTGGCGTCGGGCGAGCCGAGGATTTCCGTCACGATCGGATTCCAGGTCACGACCGCATTGACGTCAGGCGTCTTGTAGGCGGCCGCAATATCGGCGTCCGAGGTGTTGACGACCTTGACGTCCTTCTCGCTCAGCTTGCTGGTTTCGAGCGCACGCGCCAGCAGATAGTGCGACACCGAGAATTCGACCAGATTGACAGTCTGGCCTTTGATCGCAGCGAGGTCGGACTTGTTCTTCAGGATCACGGCGTCATTGCCGTTGGAGAAATCGCCCATCACGACCGCGGTTGTATCGACGCCGCCTGCGGCCGGAATCGAAAGCGCGTCCATGTTGGTGATGGTGACGGCGTCATAGCCGCCGGCGGTGTACTGGTTGATCGATTCGACGTAGTCGTTGAACTGCTTGACCTCGATTGCGATGCCGTATTTGTCGGCCCACTTCTTGACGATGCCGGTGTCGGCCGCATAACCCCACGGCATCCATCCGACATAGATCGACCAGGCGACCTTGAAGCTTTTCTTCGGCGCGGCGTCGGCGGCAGGAGCCGCCGCGAGCACGACCGCGCAGCCGATGACAACAGAGCGAAGGAAGAAAGAGAACTTGTTCATTGCCGATCCCTCTTGCGAAACTTCACAAAAAGGGACTGGCGAAAAGACCATCGCTCCGCCAATCCCTTGGCTAACGAGGTCTCCCGGGCTTTTATCCCGCCGTGCACCTGCGGGGATGTCTCCCCCGCAAGCGGCTGCTCTCGGACCAGCACCTTGCCTGGCAAGATCGGAACCCTAGCGGCCAACTCGGCGTCATTAATGCACGAGCCGTGCCACGGCTCCGCCAGTTGAATCTCACGAGATTTTTCGGCGCGCGCTGCTCAGGCGCAACGATGCTCTGCTCAAAAACTGCGCAGACCTGCTCAGAATTGGCTCTGTCCTTTCGCCACCCGCGCTCGCAGCATGGCGATGGACAGTGTCGAGGGGGAAGTTCGATGCGCAAGCTTCTGAGCGTTCTGTGCGCCGGCCTCTGGCGCGGACTGCACGGCCGGTTCGGCCTGGTGCCGACGTCGGACGCGCGAGGGCCCAGCCTCTGGCCGCGCTAGCCTGCGATCCGCAGCGCGGTCACCGCGACGCACGCATTGCCGAGCGGAATCAGCACCACTTGCGCGCCGTTCGGCAGCGCCATCGTCGCGAGCTCACCGAGCGCGCCAGTCTGCCCGTTGAGCTTGGCGAGCTCGGCGGCGACCGTCGAGCAGTTCTCCGCCCGCGGCGTCACCCGTACCAGATTGCCTTCGCAGGACGATCCGACCGGCGCGGCAAACACGATACCGGCGGCCTGCTGAACGGTATTGCCTTGCGGGGCCTGGTTCGGTGCGAGCGCGACCAGCGACTGTACCGAATGGGAATTGCCGGACTTGGCGTCCCACTGCGACTGAGCGGTGTAGTTGGAGTTCATCGCGAGACCGCGGCCGAGCGTCCCGAACAGATTGGCGCAGGTCACGATGTTGCCCTGCCGCGCCTGATCGTCGAACACGGTCGGTTGCTGCCCCGCCTGTTGCGGCGGAACGGATGCCGCCGCAGCGGCCGGCGTCTGCGCCTCCTGCGCACGCTGTTTGTGCGGCTGCGGCTTCGCAGCGGCGGCGGGCTTCTTGACCGGCGCCGGTGCAGCCGGCTGCAATGGTATCGGCTGCGTCTGCTGCGCATAGACCACGACGCCGGCGGCACCGAGCGCGGCCACAACGACCGCAACAAAGATCAATCCAAGGGTGCGCCGCATCGACCATCCGTCCTTTTCACTTCGCGCTTCGGTCTCGAGCCGGATGCCGGAATTCCACATCCGCATGTCCGACCTCGCTTCATTTCAGTTTCGCCAGCACGCCGGACAGTCCGTCGAGCGGCGCTTCCATCATGATCGGCCCGGTCTGCGGGAGCTGGTAGGACACCAGGCACGGCGTCGCCGCGCGGATGTGCCGCCTCAGCACGTTGCCGATCGCGATCGTCGCGAAGCAGAAATTGGCGTCGCAGCGATCCGTCTGCGCAACGATGCGGTCCGGACTATCGCCCATGGCAAGCTCGATCTGCGCGCCGACGCCCGCGGCTGCGGGAATGCGCATCGACATCAGCGGCTTGCCGTCGGCCGTCGCAATCAGCGACCAGTTGAAGGCGACCGCGCCTTGCGCGTTGACGATCGATTGCGTGACGTTGCAGACCCGGCGCTTCGATTTGAGACTCTCGTCGCAAATCAAGGTCCAGTTCTTGAACGGCTGGATCATCCGCCTGAACTCGCCGAGCGTCTCGCCTTCCGGCACCATGACGTCCGATGGCTTCACGGTGTAGGCGAGCGGCAGCGCAGGCTGCGCGGACGCGATTGCCGCGTCCGCGAGCCAGATCACCAAAGCCAGACACGCCGGCCGCCTCGTCGACGTCAGCGTCAATTGAGCGTCAGGCTCACGCCGGCGCTGACGCCCCAGTCGCCGCCGGCCGTGGTCGCCGCCGCGTTGGTGCGCAGCTTGCCGTTCTCGCTGGTGTAGCCGATGCCGAAGGCGAGCGCGCCCTGGCTGCGCCAGACGCCGCCGCCGGCCGATGCGCTGATCTTGCCGGGCCGGTCGTCATAACGCAGCGATGCGGCGGCCATGCCGATCGCCGCGGCACGCCAGGCGTCCTGCCGCACCTCGCCGATCTGGCCATTCAGCTGCTGGAACGCGCTGTTGAGCTGGTTGACGTTCACCGCATCGGTGCCGGCGACGCCCGCCGCCACGTTGCTGATGGTCACCGGCCCGCCGCTGCCGCTGTTCAGCGTCACCTTGTTGGTGGTGTTGCCGGAGGCATCGGTGTCGTAGCGGATCGAGCTCGACGCAACCGCCTGCAGCTGGCTCACATTGACCGCATCGGTCGCAGCCGAACCCGCGGCGACATTGGTGACACGGCGTTCGGCGCCGGACGAGCCCACCGACACTTCGCCGGTCGCAACCCCCGCGACGGTCTTGCCGACGACAGGCGTATAGGCCGCATCGCTCAGATTCGCCGTCGTGGTGGCGTTCGCGCCGAGCGCCAGCGAATTGGCCGCCGTCGCCTTGGCGCCGGCGCCGATCGCGACCGAGTTGGCGGCCGACGCGGCCGAGCCGTTGCCCATCGAGATCGCGTTGGCGCCGCTCGCGACCGACTGCGGTCCGATCGCGACGCTCTCCGCACCGGTCGCGATGGAATCGGCCGCGGTCGAATTGGCGTGGAAGTACTTCACGCCGCCACCGCCGGTCGAGATATTGCTGACCGTGGTATAGAGGGCGGCGAGCGAAGTGTTGGTGGCCCAGAGCTGCGAGCCGTTGATCGCATCCGTCGAGGTCGAGGTGATCTGGCCGGCGGCCACGTTGGTGATGGTGCGCTCGGCACCGGCGCTGCCGACGCTGACGGTCGAGGTCGGCGCGGTGCCGGCGAAGTCGTAGGTGGTGCCGGCGATCGTGGTGCTGGCGGTTTTGACCACCGTCGAAGTGGTCGAATTGGCACCGAGCGCGACGTCGCCGGCCTGCGCGGTCGCCTTGGCGTTCGGGCCGAGCGCGACGCTGGTGGGGTTGGTGGTCTGCGATCCTGCGCCGATCGACACCGACTGGATGCCGTTGGCCGCCGCATTGGTTCCGAAGGCAATCGAGTCGGCGAAGTTCGATACCGAATTCTGGCCGATCGCGATGCCACCGGGTGCGGTCTGCGCCACGGTTGCGCCAAAGCCCATGCCGATGCCGTTGTCGCCGTTGACCACGGTCTGCGGCCCCACCGCGACGGAATTGCTTCCGACCGCGAGCGAGTCGGCGAGCGTCGAGTTGGCGTGGAAGTATTTCGTGGTCGTGGTCGCGAACGATGTCAGCGCACCGGTCAGCTGCCGCACGGTCACGGCGTCGCTCGACTGGGTGCCGTCGGCGACGTTGGTGATCTGCCGGTAGCTCGTCGCATTGCCGACCGACACCGCGCCGAGCAGGGTCAGATCGGTGGTGTTGTAGGGGATGATGGTGCCGCCGATCGTGCCGGACGCCGGCGCCAGCGCACGGTTGGAGATCGAACCCGAGCCGAGCGCGACGCCGTCGGCGACGGTCGCCTGGGTGTTGAAGCCCAGCGCGGTTGAATTGGCGGCGGTCGCCGAGGCGGCAACGCCGGCCGCCATCGAGTTCACGCCGGTCGCGCCGTTGTTGGCGTAGTTGGCCTTCTGGGTGCCGCCGTCGTTGTAGCTATAATAATGGGTGAGGCCGTTGCTGACGATGGTCGAGAGGCTGTCGATCGCCGAGGTGGCGGCGAACAGCTGCGAACCGTTGATCGCATCGGTCGAACCGTTGCTGATCCGGCCCGCGGCGACATTGGTGATGGTGCGCTCGTTGCCGATCGAGCCGACGCTGACGGTCGAGAGCGGGGTGGTGCCGGCGAAGGCGTACGTGTTGCCGCCGATGACGATGCTGGCGGTTTGAACCGCCGCGGCGGTCTGGCTGCCGGAGCCGAGCGCAACAGCGCCGGCGTTGGCGGCGGTCGCGTTGGCGCCGAGCGCCAGCGCGTTCGCCGCGCCGGCACTCGAATTGACACCGAGAGAGGTCGCCTGAACGTCGGAGGCCGCCGCGTTCTGGCCGATCGCGGTGCTGGAGGTGGCCGAGGCCTGGGCATTGGGTCCGATCGCCGTGCTGAATTGGCCCGTCGCCTTGGCGATGTAGCCCAAAGCCACGGAGTCGAGCGCCGACGCGCTCGAGGCAAAGCCGACCGCGACGGCATTGTCCGCGCCGGTGGTCGACGAATTGCCGACGGCGATGGCGTTGGTGCCGGTTGCGCTTGCCAGCGGGCCGACCGCGACCGAGTCGGTTCCGACCGCGGAGGAATCGGCAAGCGTGGAATTGGCGTGGAAGTATTTGATGCCGCCCCCGACGTTGATGTTGTTGACGGTGCTTGCGAGGCTATCGACCGCCTGGTTGGTGGACCAGAGCTGCGAACCGTTGATCGCGTCGGTCGAAGAGTTGCTGATCCGGCCCGCCGCGACGTTGGTGATGGTGCGTTCGACGCCCGGCGCGCCGACGCTGACGGTCGCGTTCGCCGCTGTGCCGGCGAAGTTGTAGGTGGTGCCGTTGATGACCGTGCTCGGTGTATTGACCGCGGCGGCGGTCACGCTCCCGAAGCCGAGCGCGACGGCCCCCGCATTGCTGGCGTTGGCATTGGCGCCAAGCGCGAGCGAATTCGTAGCGCCGGCACTCGAATTGACACCGAGAGCGGTCGCCTGAAAGTCGGCTGCCGCCGCATTCTGGCCGATCGCGGTGCTGGATCCACCTGAAGCAGTCGCATTCGGGCCGACCGCGGTGCTGTAAGTGCCCGTCGCCTTGGCGATGTATCCCAAAGCTACTGCGTCAAGCGCCGACGCAGTAGAGGCGTTGCCCACGGCGACGGCGCTGGTGCCGGACGCCGCAGCGCTCACGCCTGCTGCAAGCGCATTTGCTCCCGTCGCGCCGAGGTTATTGTAGTTGGTATCGGTCCCGGGGGTGACGCTGTTGACACTGAAGTCATGAGGCGCACTCGCGGTGATCTGGCCCGAGAGCGTGTTGGCGACGCTGTAGAGCTGCGAGCCGTTGATGGCGTCGGTGCTCGCGCTCGTAATCCGCCCGGCCGCGACATTGGTGATGGTGCGTTCCGCGCCGACCGCGCCGACGCTGACCGTCGAGCCCGGCGTGGTACCGGCGAAGCCCGAATAGGTGATTCCGTTGATCACCGCGTTGGGCGTGCCGACCGCGGCTACGGTGACGCTGCCGGAGCCGAGCGCGACATCGCCGGATTTTGCCGCCGCCGTGGCGCCGTCGCCCAGTGCGATATTGCCGGCAAGACCGGCAGCGCCCGCGGTGGATCCATTGCCGAGCGCCACCGAGCCCTGCCCGATCGCCTTGTTGTTGTTGCCGATCGCAACCGCGCCATTGGCCTGGTTGGCGGCGGTGGCGCTGGCCGTGCCGTCGCTGTTGGCGATGTTGTTCGCACCGCCGGTGAAGGCGCCGGTGCCGCTGGCATAGCTGGGATCGCCGATCGCGACTGCGCCATTGCCGAAGGCAGTGTTGTTCGCGCCGATCGAGACGGCCTGACCGCCGGCGGCTGTCGAGTTGGTGCCCACCGCGACCGCGTTCGCGGAGCTGGCCGCGGCATTGGTGCCAAGCGCAATCGCGCTGGTCGCGCTGGCAGCCGACTGCCCGCCGATCGCAATGGCGTTGGCGGCCGATGCG
>NZ_JACMYK010000095.1 GCF_020889785.1 Bradyrhizobium acaciae | reverse complement strand
GCTGCGGCTTCCTGGCGGGAGCCTGCACCGTCCGCGGCGCGGGAGCCTGTGCCTGTGCCTGTGCCTGCGCCTGCGCCTCGAGCGGCGCAACGAAAGCCGCCAGGGCGACGGTCATGCCGGCGGCGAGGCCGATCGACCGGAGCGGCTTTGCGATAGTGGCGGTCGTCATGGGTTCACCTTCTGATCGAGGAACTTGTCGGTGCTTTCCTGCAGCTGATTCTGGATCTCGACCCGCCGCTGTTGAATCATCGGCTCGCGCGAGACCACGATCTCGCCGATCGTGAGGTCCTTGTAACGCTGCACCATCTCCTTGCCGGCCTTGACCAGCAGGGTGTTCTTGGCGAGGCAGCTCTTGGTGCTGGCCTTGTAGGCGGTGGCCTCACCTTCGAACTTGGCCCGCTCGGCGTCCTTGCTGCGGGCAACGGTCGCCGCCTCCTCATAGGCGGACTTCCACTTCTCCAGCGTCTCATCGCGCTCGGCGAGCCGTTGATTGAACTCGTCGACAGCCTCGCGATGGTCCTTGTCGGCTTTCTTCAACTGCGCCTTGAGGTCGTCGACCTCCTTCTTGGCCGCCGCCTTCTCGCGATCGGCGTCGGCGACTTTTGCCTGCAACGCCGTACGCTGGTCTTCCAGCGCGCGGGTCTGCGCGGTGGCGGTGCGCAGGGCATCACGCAGACGATCGGTCTCGGACTGGGCGAATGCGGTGCCGGAGTCGAATGCTCCGATCACCATCATCAAGACAAAGAGTGCGATGCGCATGGTCAGAACTTCGCGTTGAGGTCGACTTGCAGGACGTCGACGGCATAGGGGTTGCCGGCGATGCTGTTGGCGCTCATCCAGCGCAAGGTCGCCCAGACATTGTCGCCGAGACCGATATTGCCGCCGACGAAATAGCCCTTGAGGTTGGTGCCGCCGAGACCGAAGTCGGAATCTGCGAAGGCATCGATGGTGGCATCCGACTCCAGGTACTTGTAGCCGGCGTGGACGTTCCAATCCCAGAGATGCTTGATCTCCCTGTCGCCGACGGTGACGCGGCCAAGCCAACCCTGGTTGCCGCCGTTGAACGGACCAGGCGTGTTGCCGCCGTCCTGGCTTGCCGCACGGTTGTTCATCAGAACGCCGTAAGTCGCCGCAGCCGCATTCATCAGAGAACGGCTGAACGCGGTGTTGTTGACGTACTCGCCGTCGAGCACGATGTGGGTCGGATGGAAATGTCCGAGATCGAGCTGTCCGCTGACGACCACCGGGCGATACTGGCTGACCAGTCCGAAATACTGGTACTGAAAGTTCTGGCCGCCGTTGTTTCCGATCCCGGGAGCATCGGCGATGATGTTACGCAGCGGGAAGTAGGTGTTTCCCTTCTGCGCAAAGGACGGCCGGGTTATGTCGGTATTGCAGACGTCGACTGACGACTCGACGATGCAGGGAGCGGAGCGCTGGCCCTGCACATTGTCGAAGTCGTAATAGGCGACGCCGAAGCGGAATGCATATTCCGGGCTGAAGCGGGCATTGAAGCCGACCTGGCCTCCGAACATCCACTTGTCGTGGCTCGCGAATTTGGTCGGCGCCCCGGTGACAGGGTCTCCCAGATTGATTCCGGCGTTGAAATCGGTGTTGTAGATCGGGAATGCGCCGGCGACCGCGAACGGCGTGAAGCCTTCCCATACCTCGTGCTTGGCCTGAACGGCGACGCCATCGAAGCCGAGCTCCTTGTACCAGACGAGATCGGTCGGCGACCAGAACGGGTTGTCGAAACGGCCCGCGGACAGGCTCAGATCGCCGTTCCAACCCTGCCAGTTGATGTAACCACGATCCAGCCAGAGCGAGTATTTCGAGAAGTTGCCCCCGCTGGCACCAAACGTCTGGTTGGTCGACACCGGCGAGTTGTTTTCGCCGGTCGCGATGCGCAGGCCGGCCGTGAACCCGTAGAGCAGGTCCGCTTCCATGCCGAGCCGGCCGCGGAACCGGAACTGGTTGCGGTCCTGCGTGGCATCATAGGTCGGCCCGAAATAGGGGTTCGAGGCCAGCGAAACGTCATAGGGCGAGCCGGTGTTGATGGCGTTGAAGTTGGCGGCGCCGGCCTGGTCGTTGCCGGTCGGAAAATAGTTGCCCTGATAGCGCACGCGCGCATCGCCGTAGAAGCGGATGCGTTGCGCCCACTCCGGGTAAGTTCCGGGCGACGCCCAGTTCTCTTTCTGCGCCTTGGCCATCACCTCCTGCTTAATTTCTTCCCGTAACTGTCTTTTGACGACTTCGGGAACGTAGGTGACGTGCCTGGTGCCGGGCGGCTGCGCCGCCGCCGCGGCGGCGGTTGCGGCCTTGGTGGCATCGTCGGCCTTGGTCGTGGCGTCCTTGGCGGCCTGGCGGGAGACATAGGCTTCGTCCTCGGCCTGCTTGATCAGCGCCTGGGCCTGGTCCTCCTTGAGCACGCCCTGCTGCACCAGCAGATTGACGAGATTGACGGTGGCGTTCGACGATGTCGGCTTGGTGCTCGACACTTTCGGCTTCTTGATATCGGTCTTGGCATCGACTCGTTTCGCCGCGGCGGTGGGCGCCTGGTCGGCGGCCTGATCCGCGGTCTGGCCCACGGCCGGCGTTGCGCAGGCGAGCGCGCTCAGCGACACCGCAAGCGGCAACGCGCGCCATTCTGCGTGAGCTCGTTTCTTAAACATCAGTCCCCCAGTTCTCACTCGCACATTTCAGTTCAAAGGTTGGTCGTTCGGTTGGTATCGTCAGCTCGGCCGTCGCGCAGTCACGCGCGTGACCACCGGCATCGGCATGTCCTTGGGTGGTGGTTCGCGCAGCGTGAGGCTGCCGATCACCTCGTTGCGCAGCGCCGCGTCGATCTCCGGATTGCCGGAGGACGGCGTCAGGACCACGCGGGTGACGTGACCGGAGCCATCGACCCACAGCCGCACCTGGATCTGCGTGGCCATGTTGCGCGTCTTCGGATTGGCGCGGATCGCCGCCTCGACCTGCGAGGTGATGATCGTGGTGTACCAGCCCCAGCGGCTGCCACCGCCGCCGCCTCCGCCATACGGGCTGCCGCCGGGCTTGCCGCCGAGATTGAACAGATCGCCGGGGCCGGTCGGCTTGGCATCAAGCGACAGCGGGCCGGGCGGCTCGTCGTTCTTGGCGTCCTTGGCGGGCTCGTCCTTCGGCTTGTCGACCGGCTTCTCTTCCTTGAACTCGGGCTCCGCCATCTTGGGCTGCTCGATCATCTTCTGCTCGGGCTGCGGCTGTGGCGGCGGAGGTGGAGGCGGCGGCGGCAGCGTCACATTGACGATGGTGAGATCGCGCACCTGACGCGGCGGCGGCAGGTCGTCGTGGCCGAGAAAGAAATAGACGATGCCGCCAAGGAACAGTGCGACCAACGCCACCACCGAGCCGTAGCGCAGCAGCGCATTGCGCTCGCCCTTCCCGGCCGCCGACTTGCGGGCAGGTGCCGGCGCGGTTTCGGGAGCAACGGCAACATCGTGATCTTCAGCGGACGGCGTTGCACGCGCGGCCTGCGCGCTCTGGTCCCGCATCGGCGCGTTCATGGCGCGGCCTCCGTCGAGGCGCACTCGGCCAGCCTCTCATTGACGTATTGCGTGACGAAGCTGGCGAGTGCGTCGAAATCCGTGGTCTTCAGGATGACCTTGGTATCGGGGCCGGCTTCGATCGCGGCCTGAAACGTCCCGATCTCGCTCAGATAATCCACATCGGCTGCCGCATCGATCGAGAGCCGGGCCCACGGGCTCCGCGAGATCGTCAGCCGCAGCGGGTTGTCTGCGAGCTCCCGGCCCGCGACGTGGCGCCGGAGCACGTCGGCGAGCTTGACCAGCAGAGCCTCGCCATGGATGGGAAACGGCAGGACCTCGCCGGCCGCTTGTTCGTGCAACGCCGGACCGGACGGCCCGGAGCCGGCTGGACTCGATACCGTCTCCTCCGGCACCGCACGGCCGTGGCCTGCGGAGTCGCAGCCGGAATCGAATGATCGTATCACGTCGCTCAGCCACGACCGCAGCGTCCGGCGCTCGGCAAGTGGAAAGGGTGTTGGCTGCGTGAACATGGCGTCGCTTCCCGGCTGGCTCACTTCACGAGCGGCTTGGTGGCGAGCCCGACCTGGCTCAGGCCGATGCGGCTGAGCAAATCGAATACGTCCATCACGCTCTGGTACTGCGCCTGCGCATCGCCGCGCAGCACCACGGGAAATTCCGGCGTCAGGGCCTTCTGCTGGATCAGCCGCTGCTCAAGCTCGGCCAACGTCACCGGGATGGTGTCGAGGAAGATCTTGCCGTCATTGGCGACCGTGATCGCCTTGGTGGTCTGGGTCGCAAGGCTCGGCGCCGCCGAGGCCTTCGGGAGATTGACCTTCTGTCCCTGCACGGTCGCCGTCGTCATGATGATGAAGATCACCAGCAACACGTAGGCGAGGTCCAACATCGGCGTGATGTTGATGTCGTCATAGGGTTTGGAATCGGCCTGGATCTGCATCGCAATTACTCCGCGGCGATGCGGTGTTCGATCGGATCCGGCCGGTCGGCGGAATAGAATTCCGCCATCTTTGTCACGAACTCGTCGACGAAGACCTGAATGTCGTTGGTCAGGTCCTTGATCCGCGAGATCAGGTAGTTGTAGCCGAACAGCGCCGGGATCGCGACGCCGAGACCGGCGACGGTTGCCACCAGCGCCGCGGCGATGCCGGGCGCGATCGCATTGACGTTGACGTCGCCGCTCGCCGCGATCGCCGCAAAGGTGATCATGACGCCGACCACGGTGCCGAGCAGGCCGAGGAACGGTCCGCCCGAGATCGCGATCGTGAGCACCACCATCAAGCGATTGAGCCGCTGCATCTCCTTGACGACGCCGCTATCGAGCGCCGCGCGGATCGCCGCAATCGAGACCGCCGACAGCACCGGCGCACGCTGCGAATTGCTGCCCCCGAAGCGGTGGCGGATTTCCGCAGCACCGATGTGATAGATGCGATAGAGCGACGACGAGCGCATCATCTTGGCGTCGGCTTCGGTGAGGCGTCCGCCCAGCGTCGAGATGTCGTCGGCATCGCCGCGATCCAGCATGGTGAGATCGGCGGCGATCTCGCGGAAGCCCTTCATGAACTGGGCGTTCGCCTTGGCCTGCTTGCTGAGATACGAGGCTCTGTCGAACATCACCACCCAGCTGATCGCAGCCATGATCAGGAGAATGCCGATCACCACCCAGCCGTCGAGCGTCACCGACTTCAGGATCACCGCGAAGTAGCCGGACAGCCAGCTTGCGGTCTCCTCGTCGACGCTGAATGCCATCAGCTTGGCCTGGTCGGGACCCTGCCCGATCGCCATCACCTTGATCAGTCCGGCGGAGCGCGCGACCTTGCTGATCTGCAATTCGTCGATGTCGCCGACGAAGCCGGCCATGGCGGCGACAGGCGCCGGTGCCGGCGTTGCCGCTGCCGCTGGTTCCGGCGTCGCCCCGGGCGCGGCTCCACCGTCCGCAGGCGACGCATCAGGGGGCACTGATGGTGTTGCTGCGGACGGGGCCGTCGCAGGCGCGATCGGAGAAGCGCTGGAGGTCGACGAGTCCCCTCCGATCAGGCCAACAGTATTGAGAGCCGGCAGGCTCGCGCTGAGCGCGGCGTAGGATACGCCGTCGAGATAGAGCGTGACCTGGCCGTTTGCCGCAACGACGGCGACATGATGCCAGCTGCTGGCCGCCACCGGTGCGCCGGCGGTCGAGCGCTGCACGGAGCCCGCATTGGTGACTTCGACAAACGGACTGCCGTTGTCGACACCGATCACCAGCGCGTTGGCGCCGTCACGCCGGCTGAACAGCGCAGCATTTGGCTGCAGCGCAGCCGGCTTGATCCAGGCCGACCAGGTCAGCGCCGCGCCATCCGCCCAGGCGAGCGACGGCGAGGCCGGCACGGTCACCGGCGCGCGGCCGTCGAGCCGCAAGCCGGTCCCGATCAGCGAACCGTCCGCCGGCTGGCCGACGCTCTGGGCGTTGTTGGCCCATACCGAGGAATCGATCGCCGGCGTGCCGCGCTCGTTGAAGTGATAGACCGTCAGGGTATCCGGATCGTAGGTGCCCTTGGGGTCACTGGTCGCGAGCGCTTTCTTGTCGCCGTAATAGAGCCAGATATCGGTCCGCGCGCCCGGCGCGAGGTTCGGCACCGCGACCCAGACCAGGCCTTCGCCAAGCAGGGAATCGAACTTCTCGATGTGATGCTTCAGCGGAGTCTTGTCGTCACCGGCGACGAAGCGCAGATCGCTGCCGTCATCCTTTGCCGAGCTGAAGCGGAAATTACCGACATGCAGGCGGACCAGCATCGACGTCGTTCCGATCGGGTCGGTGACGTTGGCGCCGGACGCGCTGGCATCGATCGTGATCTTCTTGCGCAGCGACCATTCGTCGTTCCACCACGCGTTCGCCGGTGCGAGCGACCCCACCAGGACGACGAGCCCGAACAATAGTGCCGTCGCCGCGTTCGCAATGCCTCGCCGCAGCGCCGGCCGGCGCATGCGTCGCTCGAGAGTAAGACCCATCCCCATCAGAATTCACCCCAAATTCGGAAGTTCACGCGCGGACTGTTTGCGTGCGTGTATTGTTGAGCAACCCCAGGCACGGATAGCGCGACCATGCCGTTGAAATATTCGAACGTCTTGAACCGGGTGCCGACGCCGTAGCTCCACTCGACGAATGACGACTGCTGATCGACCAGCGGCTGCTGGATCGACGCGTAGCCGGCGTCAAAGAACGTGAAGAAGCGCCAGTCGTTGAAGGTGACGAAGCGCGGCTTGCCGTCGCCGGTTTCGCTCTTGAGTTCGCCTTGCAGCATGCCGCCGACATTGGGGGTGCGCAGCTCGAAGTTGGCGACTGCGCCGTTGTCGCCGAGCACCTCGGATTCGAGGTAGCCGCGGACGGTATCGAGACCGCCGAGGCTGAACTGCTCGCTCGAGACCAGCGGCCCGTCGGCAATCTGCCCCTGCACCTTGCCGTAGAGCTGGAAGCCTTCGGGCAGCTCCTGGGTATGCGAGACGTCGAGGTTGAGGTGGGTGAAGCTCGGCGAAGCCTTGAAACGCTTCGCGTCGAACTGGTCCCACGGGCTGCTCAGCGTCCGGATATTGTAGGTGACGCCGGCATTGAACTGCGTCGTGAACTTCTCTTGCTGGAACGTCGCGCCATAGGTCGCGACAACAGGATAATAAGTGACCGGTGACGAGAAGCCGTCGGTGCCGAGCTTCACCGTCTGGTCGAAATGCTTGTAGTCCACGCCGACCGACAGCGTGTGGAACAGGCCCTCGCGGGTCGGCAGCGTGATCACGGCGCGCTCGCCGATGATCATGCCGGGGCCAACTACGTTGGTGCCGCCGATGGTCGCGACGTTGCTGTTCGACTTGACGCTGTAGAACAGCAGGTTGAGCCAGTCGGCATTCGGGATCCGCGCCATATAGGAGCCGGAGAACACCTCGGCATCGCTCGGCCGTTCCGGTGCGACCTGGTAGGTGAAGCTCAGCGAATGCCCGAGCTGCCACAGATTGTCGTAGTGCACGGTGGCGGAGACGCGGCTCGCGGTGGTGGACGGCGATTGCCGGTTGTTCACCTCGAGGCTGGCGTGGAGCGGCGCCTTGTCCTCGACGTTGAGATCGACGTCGACGGTGCCGGGCGCCACGCCGGCGCGCAGGGCCGGCGTCACACGGCGATCGGGCCACTGGTTGAGCGACACGATGTCCTTGGTGACATCGGTGAAATTGGGGACACTGCCTTCCTTCAGCGACGGCGCGCTGTCCTTGATCCGATCGAGATCGAAATAGCGTGAGTTCTTGACGCGAAGGCGCCCGACCTTCAGCTCGCTCACCTTGAGCGTGACCACACCGCCCGTGACGTTCTGCTGCGGGACTGCGACGCTGACGGTCTGAAAGCCCTTGTCGTGGTACGCCTTCTCCAGCGCGGCGCGCGCCTTCTCGACGTCTTCCGAGGTCTTGTTCGGACCGAGGAAGGGATAGATCGCCTCCTCGATCTCGACCTGCGGCAACTTCTCGGCGCCCTGCACCGCGAAGTCGTCGATGTCGAAGCGCTGCAGCGGCGCCGACGGCTTCTGCGCCGGCGCATTCGCCTCGGCCGGCTGCTTGGCTGCCGCGGGCGCCGCGGCCGCAGCGGCAGTATCTTTCGCCGCTTCCTTTGCCGCGCGCGCCGGCACAATGGCTACCACGGAGCCAACCACGGAGAGTGCTGCGGCCGACACACGCAACCCGATCCGGCGTCGCGAACGATGCCCAATTAACCAATGATCTCTTCGACTACGCACAGACGTCCCACTTTACTTCGCGCAGATGCGCGCCATCGCGACAGGAAGACCGCGATGACGGCGCCTTACTCAGAAGACGTCTGGACGAGTGCAAACCCGCAAAAGAATCTGCGGCATCGCGGAATAAATTTTTGATTTGTTAGGAAGTCGAGCGACGCGCCGCCGATTCGTTCGAATGGAGCCTTTTTCGTTCCGATTGAATCGGAACGAAGCCAGGCCTCCGGATCTTTGTTTGACGCGTTTTCTTCACACGAATTGATTATCCGCTTCGCGAAGACGCTCCGGGTCAGCTCATCAGCACCACGCCGCCTGGCAGCGATGTGATCCGCGCGCCGAACAGTTGCTCGACCTGGGCGACGAAATTGTCGAGCTTGTCGACTTGAAATGTGCCGTTGACGAGCCGGAGCTTCAGTTCCGCGTTGGTGATGATGATCTTTCCGGCGCGGTACCGGTTCACTTCGTCCACCACACTCGCCAGCGGCCGGTCTCGGAAGATCAACAATCCGGTCTGCCAAGCAGCGACCTGCCTGGCATCCACCGGAAGCGAGGCCTGCAATCCGGCGCGCGAGTAGGTGACCTGTTCGGCCTTGCGAAGCTGCACGGAGCGGCCGTCCTGTTCGACGGTGACGATGCCGTCGAGGCACGTCACCGAAACGACGCCGTCGATGCACCGCGCGTTGAAATCAGCCTGCAGCGCACTGATGCGACCGTCGCGCGCCAGCATCACCAGCGGCGTCGGCGACGACCTTCGGGCGACCACGGAGGCCTCGCCCGAGATCAATTCGATCCGGGTTTCGTTCGGCGTCGGCCGCAGCGCAAGGCTGGTCTGGGTGTTCAATTCAACCGAAATATCGGGCGCCAGCATCACCTTGCGCTGTTCGCCCTTTCCGGTCCGGTAATCGGCCGAGAGTTCGTCGATCGACGGCCACATCTCGAGTGGCGGACGGATCATCATGTAGCCGGCCGCGGCGGCGATCGCGCCGCCGAGCACGATGCGGCGTGTCAAAGCGCGAGACGGCCGGGACGGCAATGCTACGACGGAAGCCGCGGCAGCCTTTTCCTCGGCAAGTTCCTTTGCCGCTACGCTGGCGGTGCGGAGCAGGCTTGCAGCCGTCCTGAACGCTTCTTCGTGGTCGGGGCTTTGCGCGCGCCAACGCTGCAACGCGTCGACATCGGCACGCGTCGGCGACCCGGCTTTCAGCCGGACAACCCAGTCAAGCGCCTCATCCAACAACGGATCGGGCCCGGATGTGCGGGTCGGCTCTGTCACGACGGATTGCTCATCACCCTGCCCGCCAAACCTCAATCTCTCGATCGCGTCGAGCACATAGCGAAGGTCGCTATATAGACGATTCCGGCGGCAGCAGGGCACCGCAATCGGCCGTTGCGCACAACGCAAGCAGAAACATCCAGCAATTGCGGCTTGCGCCACATCGCGGCGCGGCGATCGCATGCCGGTTCAATCGCACCTGAACCTGTCTTCAAGCGGCTCAACACTTCCAGCGAACCTTTCCCAGGCAGCCCAACGATCCTTATGAGATCGCTGTCTATTCGATAGACGACTGAAAGCCCGCTATCCCGCAGAACAGAGGTTGAAGTTCGTGCAGTCTGTTACTCTTGATTCAAGGTCAAGCGCTTGCAGCTGCTGGAAATTGTCGTCCGCAATGAATTTCGAAGCCCGTCGCATGACGGCCGACCTCGCGGCCGGGCGAGTTCGATCACGAACGGGGACGAGGACCGCCGAGACGTCGGATCAAAGTATAGTCGAGGCAATCGGCACAATGGCTCAAGGCCAACTTCAAATCGCTTTCCACCGTTCGCACGCTGACGCCGAGCCGGGTCGCCACATCCTGCGGCGAACGTCCCTCGATCGTAATACTATGAAGTACGTCGCGCGGCCGCTCCGGCAATCCGGCCAACGCCCGCTTGAAAGCGTCGATATCGGAACGCGCCTCGACGATTCTCGCCGGGCTCGGTCCATCGTCACTGACGTCGAGCAGTGCATCGATCTCGGTGGCGCTGACGCGGAGATTCTGCGCCTTCTGACGATCCCTCGCGATATTGATCGCGATGCGAAAAATATAGTCGGCGGGGCTGCGGATCGGCACGGCGTCAGTGACCCGCTCCAGCCGCAGGAACGTCTCGTGCAGGGCTTCGTAAGCGAAGTCCGACGATCCCAGACGGCGGGTCAGTTTCTTGACGAGGCCGTCATAGTTATCTGCCAGCTGGCCCCGCAGCCGCACTCGATTGATTTCAGCCACGTTCCGCGGCCTCCCAGACACCAGCCCGATATCCAGATTGAATTGTTCTTGAAGCTGGCCAATCTCGTAACGGCTGCCCACAACACATTTATGACGGTAACAAGTCGACGCCGACGACACGCAGGCTGATGCGTCGGGGTCACATCCAAAGAGTGAACTGGCGCTCGGCGAAAGCGGCGCGCCGGATCAGGCCGGGTCGAACACCAGCGTGATCTGGATGTTGAGCCGGTCGGGCAGAGCCGAGGGAATCGACGGCAGCGGCTGCGCGCGCCGGATCGCGTCGACGGCCGCCTTGTCGAGCACGGCCTCTCCGGAGCTGGTCTTGACCCAGACCTCGAGCAGGGTGCCGTCCCGTTGCATGGAAAACAGCGTCTCGACCGCCCCGTGCAGCCGGCCGAGCCGCCCCGCATTCGGGTAGCGCTGATAGCGCGCAACATGACGAAGCAGCGTCTGCTGAAACTTCACTGCGGCACTGCTGGGCGGCGCATCGGCTGGCGATGATGTCGAACGCAGGCTCGGCACCGCCGGTTCTGCCGGCATCGGCTCTCGCGCCGGGGCAGCGGTCAGATTGTCTAGGGACGGATCGGAGCTCTCCGGCGACACGTCGGTCCGGCTGGCGAGGGTCGCGGCTTGCGGCTGCGACAGCGGCGCAACCGGAATGGGCGCGGGCGACGGGCTCGGCAGCAGGCGAACCTGCACGATCGAGCTCTGCTCCCGGCTTGCCGGTCCAGCCGGCGGCTGCAGCCGGATCCAATAGATGCCTCCGACGAACAGCAGCGTCGCGATGGCCGGCACCAGGAGCAGGCGCAGGACCTCACCCGAGGTCCAGGCGCCGGGATCCTCGGGATGAAACAGCAGGCTCATCGGGCTGACGCCGCGCCCGCCATCAAGTCCACTGGTGTCGTTGCCACTCATTGAAACGATTTCACCCGGATCGCGATCCGCACCGGCTGCGACGCATTCGTGGGCGTCGTTCGGCTCACGGTCAGTCCTTGCAGCGCCGCCGTCACCGCCGCATCGCGGTGCTGATCGCCGGTCGACCGCAACAGCTGGGTTCGCTGAATCGTGCGTGAGGGATCGATCCACAGGTCGACGACGAGCTGATAGCTGCCGCCGCGGGACCCGATATTCTTCTGCAGCGCCTTTTGAATGTCGAGCTGCAGGCTTTCGCTGTAGTCGCGCAGCGCGCCGGTGTCGTTGCCGTCATTGCTCGCGCGCACCTGCAGCGTGCCCAGCGACAGATCCGCGGTCAGAAGCGGGCTCGCCGGCGGCCGGTCGGCGCGCGCGCTGCGCGAAGCCAGCGTGATGGCGTCCGGGCGAATGTACTGGACCTTCAGATCGGTTCCCTTCAGAAGCAGGTTCAGTGCCTCCTCAGGCGTGAGGGTTCCTTCGACCGGCGCCGACTTCCTGCCGGTTGCCGAATTGCTTTCGTAGAGCACCTGAACGCCGGTGCGTTCGCCATAAGCCTGCAGCGCGCCGGCAAGCTGCTGCGCGGGGATGTTGAATTCGATCGGCGTGGATGCGGCAACGATCTCGCGCTGCTGCGCGGCAACCGCGCAGACGCCGCCGATCAACAGCGCCGCGCAAATCCCGAACAGATACCGCGACCCTGCGGAGGCTCCCGGAGCGTCAACGCCAACAGCAGCGCCGCCGCCCGCGCCATATGATCCAACTGCCGTCATAACCTTGCTTCGGCCCAAAGTGACCGTTGGTGAAATTCGGCCAGCATGTCTGTGCGGGTTGGCCTTCCGGCCCGCGAACCTGCGTTCTTTATATCTGGAATGTGACGGCCGTCTAACTGGCCTGTCAATCGACCGGAGTGGCTGGGAATTTGTGCTGACCTTTCAGCGTAAAAAGTTCCCGGCGCCAGCCCGGGAAGCTCCGAGCGCAAGGCCGGCAGCCCGAAGTGATCCAAAAAACGAGCGAGCGCTCTCTCAGAAAAATTGATCATCCCCCTTTTCCGGACGCCGCTTCGTGCGCTAGGAATTAAGCAAGGGCGACGAGCCCAGCCTGGACCGGCAACAAAACGAAACGGTCCGGGGACATAGCCAGGGAGGCAACGTGGGTCTCGCCCGTCAGCGGCCGGGGACGAATGCGTTCGCGATGGACGTGCTTTGCGCGCGTATCCTCGAACGTCACAGGGATTCCATCCGGGTCCAGAAAACGCATCTCGCCGTTCCGAACCTCACGCGCATCATCGGCGCGACGCTCACGCTTTCCAACAAGCACGGCTTTCATGCCACCACGCTGCGACAACTCGCGGAGGCCTCGGGCCTCAGCATGGGCGGTCTCTATACTTACTTCGACAGCAAACCGACGCTGCTGGCGATGATCCTCGGCGAGGTCGCCGAGACGGCGGCGGAGGTCCTCACCGCGCCGCCCGCCAGCGTGAAGCAGGATGCGCGCAAGCATCTGCACTGGATCATCGCGACCCATGTCCGCATGAGCGAGGCGATGCAGCCCTGGTTCGTGTTCTCCTTCATGGAAGCGAAGTCGTTTCCGCCCGCGGAGCGACAGCGCGCCATCGAGATGGAGGTGATGACCGAGAAGATCATCGCCGACGTCCTCAAGCAGGGCGTTGCCAGCGGAGTGTTCGCGATCGATCAGGTCACGCTGACGGCCTCGCTGATCAAGCCGCTGCTGCAGGATTGGTACGTCAAACGCGCCAAGTACCGCAGACGCGGCACCTCGATCGAGACCTACATCAACGCCGTCGGCGCGTTCGTCGACGCCGCGGTCGCCGGCAGGACACGGCCTGGCCGGGCCGTGGCCGGCTCCCGCGCGAGATCCAGACAGACGGCGCACCCATAAAGGCAGGAAGGACGAGGCAATGAAGCGATTGCGATTCAATCAACAGGAGATCGTCTTCGCCGTCTTTGCTTTGCTGTTCCTGGCGTTCTCGATTTTCCTGCGCGGATTCCTGACGCCGGAGAACATGCTGACGCTGCTGCAGAACGTCGCCGTGCTCGGCATCCTCGGGCTTGCCATGGCGATCGTCGTGATCGGGCGCGGCATCGATATCTCGCTGATCGCAGCGCTGGCAGTCCCTCCCGGGCTCGTGCTGCAGATGGTGCAGAACGGCCACTCGCTGCCGGCCTCGCTGCTGACCGCCGTGCTGCTCACGATCGCCTTCGGCCTGGTCAACGGCTGGCTGATTGCCTACGCCGAGGTCCCTTCGCTGTTTGCGACGCTGGCGACCGGCCTGCTGCTTGCCGGCCTCGGGCAGGCCGCATTATTCCAGCTCGACGTCGTGCAGTGGAGCGACGGTATGAAGGGTTTCGAGCGACTCGGACAGGGCACCATCCTCGGTATCCCGACCTCGATCGTGATGTTCGCGATCGCCTGCGTGGTGGTCGCCTTCCTGCTGCGCCAGACCCGCTGGGGCGCCTATATCTACGCGATCGGCGACAATCCCTACGCGGCCCGCGTCACCGGCATCCCCTCGCGCCCGATCATCGTGTTGCAATACGTCGTGGCGGCGCTGATCGGCTGCTTTGCGGGCCTGGTGATGGCGGCCTCCGTCAACTCGATGCCGACCCGCATCTTCAACTCGACCCTGATCTACGACGTCATTCTCGTCGTCGTGCTCGGCGGCATCGGCCTGTCGGGCGGCCGTGGCGGCGTGCTCAACGTCGTCATCGGCACGCTGCTGATCGGCACCATGCTGAACGGCATGACCATCATGGACATCTCCTACGCCGGACAAAACCTCGTCAAGGGTGTCGTGCTGCTGCTCGCCGTCATCACGGATTCATTCCTGAATCCGCGCAACGAAGAAACGGCACAGCAGGGCGACATCTGAACCAGCCACCACAAGATCAACACGACCAAGGAGGAAGCAATGAAGTGCGCTGTCAGGACTGCCAAGGTGATCGCCGCCGCATTCGGACTTGCAGCCATCGCCGCCCCGGCTCTGGCCCAGCAGGGCCTCGACGAGCCGTTCCAGAAGCCGTTCAAGGAGGCCCTCGCCGGCAAGACGGTGGCCTACGTTCCGGTGGCCATGAATTTCGACCTCACCGAAGGCTGGTACGCCGGCCTGAAGAAGGAGCTCGAGCCCCTCGGCGTGAAGTTCGAGATCCGCGATCCCAACTGGAACACCAATGCCGGCGCGCAGGCGGTGACCTCGCTGATCTCCGAGAAGCCGGCCGTGATGGTGATCCACAATCCGGACGTGCAGACCTACGCCAAGCTGCTGCAACGCGCCGAGAACGAAGGCATCTACGTCATCCAGATCAACATGGGATCGGCCTATCGCTCTTCGGCTTTTGTCGGCGCCAACTGGATCGAGATCGGCGAGAAGGACACTGAAGCGGTGGTCAAGGCCTGCCAAGGCAAGTCCAACAAGATCGCCATCGTGCAGGGCGCACTCTCGGCGGCGGCCAGCGCCTACACGCTCAAGGGCGTCGAGAACGTGCTCGCCAAGCATCCCGAGATCAAGGTGGTCTCGAGCCAGGCGGCCGACTGGGATGCCGCGAAAGCCAAGGCGATCACCCAGACGGTGCTGAAGCAGAATCCCGATCTCTGCGGCATCGTCGGCTTCTGGGACGGCATGGACATCGGTACCGCCGCGGCGGTGAAAGAAGCCGGCCTGACCGGCAAGGTGTTCGTCGCGACCTCCGGCGGCGGCGAGCGCAAGGGCGCCTGCGAGCTGGTGAAGTCCGGCGCCTTCGACCTCAACATGAGCTACGACGTGCCGACCCAGGCCGCGCAGATGGCCGGCACGATCAAATGGCTGCTGTCGTCCGGCGCCAAGGCCGGCTCGATCAAGGGTTCGGAATACACGACCCTGATTCCGATCACCAAGGAGAACGCGGACAGCCAGACCGCGTGCTGGAATCTCAGCGACCTGAAGAAATAGTCCGGCCATTCCCGCTTGATGTCCCGGGCGATCTCGCCCGGGACATCGATCTCCCGAAATCGAACGCCTTGCTGGAATGCCGATGCGCGACACCTTGACGAGCCTGCGTTACCGCTACTGGCCGGATCATCTCCTCGGCGAGATCCTGTCCAAGCGATGGACCGAGACCGCAATTCCGGTGATCCTGCTCCTGATCGTCGGTTTCGCGCTGAGCCGCTCCATCGACCACTTCCTGTCGCCGGCGAGCCTTGCCGACACCGCGCGGCAGGCCGGCGAGATCGGCTTCATCGGGCTCGGCATGGCCCTGGTGGTCATCGTCGGCGGCATCGATCTGTCGGTCGGATCGATCTTCGCACTGACCGATTTCTGCGCGCTCTATCTGCTCGACGTGCTGAACTGGCCGGTGCCTGCGGTGGTGGTGGCCACCCTCGCCTGCGGCGCATTGCTCGGCGCCGTCAACGGTGTCCTGATCGGCTACTTGCGGCTACGCGCCTTCATCACCACGCTGATCACCCTGATCATCTACCGTTCGGCGTTCGATCTGCTGATCCAGCGGTACTCCAATTCGATCGCCGCGGCCTTTCCCGACATCCCCTCGTGGAATTTCATCGGCGGCGGCGACGTGTTCGGCATTCCGAGCGTCGCGCTGGTCTATGTCGCGATCGCGATCTTCGGTCATATCTTCATGACGCGGCTGCGCCCGGGCTGGCACATCACCGCGATCGGCGGCTCGCGCCGTTCCGCCTACAATTCCGGCATTCCGGTTCGCCGCACCATCGCGCTCTGCTATGTCGCAAGCGGTGTGCTGACCAGCATCGCCGCGCTGTTCTTCGCGGCACGGCTCGGCACCGTCGGCGGCGACATCGGCGTCGGCCTCGAGGTGATCGTGCTGACCGCGACCGTGCTCGGCGGCATCACGCTCGGCGGCGGCAAGGGCTCGGTCGCCAAATCGCTGGTCGGCGTGCTGATCGTGCTGTTGATCACCAACGGGCTGACCACGCTCAATGCGCGCGGCGGCATCAACCGCATGGCGCTCGCGGGCATCCTGCTGGTTGCCGCGATGGTCGACATCCGCTGGCAGAAGAACCGCACCCGCATCATCAGCAAGGTCTACGTCGCGCCGACCTATCACGCGCTGCCGCCACCGCCGGCCACCGAGATCGGCCAGGGCGGCCCGTTCGAGCAGAACGACAAGCTGCGCGACGTCGAATTGATCGGCCTCGGCCGCATCGAGGCGCCCGAGGACGTGATCCTCGATCGCAACAACAATCTCTACGCTGGCTCGCGCCATGGCGATATCATGCGCTTCTTCGCGCCGGACTATCAGCGGATGGAGGTGTTCGCCCATATCGGCGGCCAGCCGCTCGGCATGGCCTTCGACCGGCAGGACAATCTGTATGTCTGCATCGGCGGCATGGGCCTTTACCGCATCACGCCCGACGGCACCGTGGAGAAGGCGACCGACGAAACCAACCGCAGCATGCATTCGGTCAACGACGACAGCCGCCTGCGGCTGGCCGACGACCTCGACATCACCGATGACGGCCTGATCTTCTTCTCGGAAGCCACCGTGCGCTACGAGATGGACGAATGGCCGATCGACGGCCTCGAGGCGCGCGGCAACGGCCGCATCATCTGCTACGACACCAAGACCGGCGCCACCCATACCGCGCTGCGCGGCCTGAAATTCCCCAACGGCATCTGCGTCGCCAGCGACGGCCAGTCGATCCTGTTCGCCGAAACCTTCGGCTGCTCGATCAAGCGGCTGTGGTTCGCGGGGCCGAAGAAGGGCCTGGTGGAAGTGGTGATGGACAATCTGCCGGGCTATCCCGACAACATCAATCTCGCCTCCGACGGCAATTACTGGCTGGCGCTGGTCGGCATGCGCAGTCCGTCGCTCGACCTCGCCTGGAAGATGCCCGGCTTCCGCCGCCGCATGGCCAAGCGCGTCCCGGTCGACGAATGGCTGTTCCCGAACATCAACACCGGCTGCGTCGTCAAGTTCAACGAGCAGGGCAAGATCCTCGAATCGTTCTGGGACCTGCGCGGCGAGAACCATCCGATGATCACCTCGATGCGGGAGCATCGCGGCTATCTCTATCTCGGCGGCATCATGAACAACCGGATCGGCCGCTACAAGCTGGAGAACGCCGACCCGAACTTCGTGCAATATGACAAGCGCTGGGGGAAGCTGTCGTGATCGCGGCCGTCAGGGAATTCGCCAACCGCTTTCTCGGCCGTGGCGAGGCCACCATCACCGTGCCGTCGTTCGACGGCGCGCTGAAGCCCAATCAAAAACTGGAGGCGGCAACCACCTTGCTGGAATGCGAGGCGCCAGAAGATCTCGCAACCGACGGCCGCAACCTCTATATCGCCGACGGCCGGCGTCTGCTGCGCCTCGACGGCAGCGCCGCGACCGAGTTGCGCAGCTTCGAGCAGCCGATCTCGGCGCTGTGCGCGCTCGCCGAGGGCGGCATCGCCGTCGCGCTCGGCGGCCGCGAGGTACGGCTCTACGCCGATCCCACCTCGGGCGAGCCGAGCGTGAGGTTCAGCGACGCCGCCTTCAATGCGATCAACGCATTGACGCCGGCAGGCGACGGCACCCTGATCGCGACCGACGGCTCGGCGACCTGCGGCGTCGACGATTGGGCGCGCGACCTGATGGAGCTCAACCGCAGCGGCCGCGTGTTCCGGCTCGACCCCAAGACCGGATCGGTGAAGCCACTGGCCTCAAAACTCGGCTACGCCTTCGGCGCCTGCGCGCGCGGCGATGGCGTGCTGGTCAGCGAAAGCTGGCGGCATCGTCTCGTGCTCGTCGCGGACGACAAGGCGCCGCAGATCGTGCTCGGTCACCTGCCGGTCTATCCGTCGCGGTTGTCGAAGGCCGCCGGCGGCGGCTACTGGCTGACGGCGTTCACCGCGCGCACCCAGCTGGTCGAGTTCGTGCTGCGCGAGCCGGCCTACCGGCGCCGCATGATGGCCGAGATCGATCCGGCCTATTGGGTGGCGCCGCGGCTGCGGTCGGGCTTCTCGTTCAAGGAGCCGATGCAGGGCGCGCACATCAAGACGATGGGCGTCATCAAGCCGTGGGCCCCGCCGCGTTCCTATGGCCTCGTCATCCGGCTGAGCGAAGACGGCAAGCCGCTGTATTCGCTGCATAGCCGGGTCGACGGCGTCAATCACGGCGTCGTCGCCGCGCTGGAACTGGGCAGCGACCTTGTGCTGATCGCCAAGGGACCGGGCCGCGTCCTGAAACTGCCCCTCGCCGGGCTTGCCGAGGAGACAGGCTCATGAGCGACACCGTGCTGTCCCTGCGCAAGGCCACCAAGCTTTACGCCGGCGTGCCTGCCATCGAGGGCGTCGACTTCGACCTCCGCCGCGGCGAGATCCACGCGCTGGTCGGCGAGAACGGCGCCGGCAAGTCGACGCTGACCAAGGTGATGGCCGGCGTCGTGACGTTGACCTCGGGCAGCATGACGGTCGACGGCGCAGACGTCGCGCCACGCACGCCGCTCGAGGCCCGCAATCTCGGCATCGCCATGGTGTTCCAGGAGAACAGCCTGGTGCCGACCATGACCGTCGCGCAGAATCTGTTTCTCGGACAGGAGAAATTCTACAACCGGCTGCGCGGCATCTACATCGCCGCCCAGCAGTTCCTGCAATCGCTGAATTTCGACGTGACGCCGACCGCGACCGTGAGCGGGCTCGGCGCCGCCAAGAAGCAGATGGTGGAGATCGCGCGCGCGGTCCTGCACAAGGCCAAGGTCATCATCTTCGACGAGCCGACCGCGTCGCTGACGCCGGAAGAGAAGAAGTATTTCTTCGACCTTGTTCGCGATCTCAAGAAACGCGGCGTCTCGATCGTCTTCATCTCGCATGCGCTGGAAGAGGCCCTGCTGCTCGCGGACCGGATCACCGTGCTGCGCGACGGCAAGCATGTCGTCACCGACGATGCCGCGAAATTCGACCGCGCCGCGATCGTGCAGGCGATGGTCGGACGCGACCTTTCCAACACGCTGTACGGTGCGCGGAAGACCGGCGTCCGTCCGGCCGGCGCGCGCGTGCTCACGGTGCAGAACCTCAAGATGGCGCCGATGGTGAAGAACAATTCGCTGTCGGTATTTGCCGGGCAGATCACCGGCGTGTTCGGCCTGGTCGGCGCGGGCCGCACCGAAACCTTCAAGATCGTCTCCGGCGTCTTGAAGCGCGACTTCTTCCACGGCGGCGAAATCCTGCTGCACGACAAGCCGGTGCGCTACCGGGTTCCGGCACCGGCGGTCAAGGCCGGCATCGCCTATGTCACCGAGGACCGCAAGGTCGAAGGCTTCTTCGAGACTTCCTCGATCGCCCGCAACATCTATCTCGGCCTGCTCTCCAAGTTTCCCGGAGGACGGATGCTGCTGTCGCGGCGCGAGACCAACACAGTCGGCAAGACCTGGACGCAGCGACTGAAGGTTCGCGCCATCGGCGACGAGGCCAGGGTGGTCGAGCTGTCGGGCGGCAACCAGCAGAAGGTCGTGATCGCCAAATCGCTGGTGCAGGAGCCCGACCTGATCATCTTCGACGAGCCGACCCGCGGCGTCGACGTCGGCGCTATCGTCGAGATTCACGAGCTGATCAACCAGCTTGCTGACGAGGGCAAGGCGGTGGTGGTGATCTCATCCTATCTGCCCGAGATCATGGCGCTCTCCGACCGCATCCTGGTTTCGCGCCAGGGCAAGGTGGTCGAGGAATTCTCCGCGCTCGAAGCCACCGAGGAGAAGATCATGTACGCGGCGATCCACTGACGCCGCAACGGACATCCGTTCCGGAATCGCTCGAGGCTGCGTTTTGCGCGAGCGACCGCATTCGGTGCGATCCTGGTTCGGCTGCTACTGCTTTGGACCGACGGTCCCGGTCGCCTTCAATCTCGCCGACCTCACCCAACCCGAGACATCGTCGCCGCCCCGCGGATTGAGGTACATCACCGACGACCAGCCATCATTGGTTTGCGCATAGGCGACGAGCTCGTCATTCGGAATGACGAACACCCCGCTGATCGGGCAGTGAAGATTCGGCGCCGAGTAGAATTGCAGCCGCCCCTTGCCCGTCACCACATTGGCGAGCGGCGGCGAGAATATCGGGACGCGATCGGTGCCGGTCGTCGGCTCCTTGCAAATCGACGGCGTCTGCGCCTGCACGGATGCGCCGAGCGCACCGAGCATCACGGCGGTGCAAACCATGCTGGCGAGGACCGATCTGTCCGACATCATTTCACTCTCCCGGACCGCGTTGATGGCGATCTCCGGGTGTTTGTCGCCGGATATGCCGAGCAGGTTCTACGGATCCGATCGAGATTGCATCCTCAAGCAACCCGCACGCATTCACTCGGTCGCCCGATCGGAAGTCCCGGCGATCATCTTTTATGCCATTGAGATATCGGCATGATTTTGCCGGTCGCCGTCCCCGTCCCGTTTGGGCGGGCCTGGAACCTGTCGGAAAACGCAACACGCGGTCGGGCCAGGCGGCACGCTGATTGGTTGAATTCACGACGCCGGCATCTTATGCGTGGTCGCCATGAACAACCTTGCCACCACCGATATGTCCCTGACGTCATGGCCGCGCCACCTGGCGCGCCCCGACAAGCCGGCGCCGTTCCTGCCGATGAACCGCGCCGAGATGACGGCGCTCGGCTGGGACCAATGCGATATCGTGCTGGTGACGGGCGATGCCTATGTCGACCATCCGAGCTTCGGCATGGCGATCATCGGCAGGTTGCTGGAGGCTCAGGGCTTCAGGGTCGGGATCATCGCGCAGCCCGACTGGCAGTCGGCCGAACCGTTCAAGGCGCTGGGAAAGCCACGCGTGTTCTTCGGCGTCACCGGCGGCAACATGGATTCGATGGTCAACCGCTACACGGCGGACCGACGGCTGCGCCACGATGACGCCTACACGCCGAACGGCGAGGGCGGCCGCCGGCCGGACCGCTGCACCATCGTCTATGCCCAGCGCTGCCGCGAGGCGTTCAAGGACGTGCCGATCGTGCTCGGCGGCATCGAGGCGTCGCTGCGCCGCATCGCGCATTACGACTATTGGTCCGACAAGGTGCGCCGCTCGCTGCTGGCAGACGCCAAGGCCGACCTTCTGCTCTACGGCAACGCGGAACGTGCGGTCGTCGAGGTGGCGCACCGGCTCGCCAATGGTGAAGCGCCGCGCGATCTCGATTCGATCAGGGGGGTCGCGCTGTTTCGCCGCGTGCCCGAGGATTACGCCGAGCTGCATGCCGACGATCTCGACTCCGCCGACGAGGGCGCATCGCGCCAGCCGGGCAACATCGTGATCCGCCTGCCGGCCTGCGAGCAGGTCGAGCAGGACCGCGAGGCCTACGCCCGCGCCTCGCGCGTGCTGCATCGGGAGAGCAATCCCGGCAATGCGCGGCCGCTCGTGCAGCGTCACGGCGACCGCGATTTGTGGCTCAATCCGCCGCCGATCCCGCTGTCGACGGCCGAGATGGACTCTGTCTACGACCTGCCCTACGCGCGGGCGCCGCATCCCTCCTACAAGGACGCCAAGATCCCGGCCTGGGAGATGATCCGCTTCTCCGTGACGATCATGCGCGGCTGCTTCGGCGGCTGCACCTTCTGCTCGATCACCGAGCACGAGGGCCGCATCATCCAGAACCGCTCCGAGGGCTCGATCCTGCGCGAGATCGAGCGTATCAGAGACAAGACGCCGGGCTTCACGGGCGTGATCTCCGACATCGGCGGGCCGACCGCCAACATGTACCGGATGGCCTGCAAGGATCCGAAGATCGAGGCGGCATGCCGGCGACCGTCCTGTGTCTTCCCCGAGATCTGTCCGAACCTCAACACCTCGCATGACGACCTGATCCAGCTATATCGCAAGGTGCGCGAGGTGAAGGGCGTCAAGCGGGTGATGGTGGCCTCAGGCGTGCGCTACGACCTCGCGGTGGAGAGCCCCGAATACATCAAGGAGCTCGTCACCCATCACGTCGGCGGCTACCTGAAGATCGCGCCCGAGCACACCGAGCGCGGCCCGCTCGACAAGATGATGAAGCCGGGCATCGGCGCCTACAACCGCTTCAAGAAGATGTTCGATGCTGCCGCCGAGCAGGCCGGCAAGAAATACTATCTGATCCCGTATTTCATCGCGGCGCATCCGGGCACGACCGACGAGGACATGATGAACCTCGCGCTCTGGCTCAAAAAGAACCGCTACCGCGCCGATCAGGTGCAGACGTTCCTGCCCTCGCCGATGGCGACCGCGACGGCGATGTACCACACCGGCGTCAATCCGCTGCGCGGCGTGCGCCGCGGCGCGAGCGACAAGGTCGAGGCGATCAAGGGCCTCAGGCAACGGCGGTTGCACAAGGCGTTCCTGCGCTATCACGACCCGGACAACTGGCCGCTGCTGCGCGAGGCGCTGAAGCAGATGGGCCGTGCCGATCTGATCGGCTCGCGCCCCGATCAGCTCGTGCTCGCACACCAACCGCCCGGCACCGGCAAGGCCGCCGGCACGCGACGACCCCTGCGCGAGGGCGGCCGTGCACAGCGCTTCACCACCAAGGGCTTGCGGATGGGCAAGTGAGAGGCCATCGGCGGTCGGATGTCAGATCCGGCCAAGCCTGGCGACGCGGTCACTAATAAGTTGGCTGGTTCAGTTCGTGCCCGCGATGACGGCGAGGTTGTTCAGGACGGGCGTCGAGCAGAAGGCGACGACAAGCGCGATATTGTAGACGTTGTTGCTGCGCCAAAGCAGCCACGTGATGACAAACGTCAAGCCCAGCTTGGGCACCAGCCACCATACCCCGAACCACGTCTGGGCCAGATGCATGAACGGGTTCAGCTCGCCCAATCCGAGATCCAGGATCACGTTGGTCGACACGAGGTCGGCGTACCCGAGCAAGAGGGCGCAGAGTACCAAGAGACCTTTAACCCAATTCATTATGAGACTCCCGATGCCAGAGATTCCGGAGATGCCGGATTGGCCAGATCACGCTGTTGATGATGTCCACTCGCTCGGCAGGCACGAGGCCCGTTGCGGGATACTCGTCCGGCTTCGGCACCCAGGCCGTGCCGAACAGAATGTCGAGGAGCGGAAAAAAGGCGGCGAAGTTTTTGTCGCGATGCTCAGGACGGACCGAGTGATGGATCCGGTGCCATTGCGGGTTGTTGATCCATGTCACATACCGGCCGAGCGGGATGCGGACATTGAGATGAGCGCATGCATCGGGGAGGAAGAAGATAAACCCGACAGCTATCGCCATGTCTGGCGGGACGCGGAACAAGATCGCCATGATCGGAAGAAAGGCTTCGGAGAGCGCCCTCTCTAACCAGAAATGCCGGCCGCCGGTGATGAACGTAACGCCGTTCGCGCTGTGATGGAACGAGTGCATCGCCCAGAGAAAGGGGACCGCATGTTGAAGACGATGGTATGCGTACTTGTAGAGATCGAGCGCCACCACGACGATCGCAAGTGAGACGTACCACCAGTAACCTTCAGTCGGTAACTTGATCCAGCCAACACCGGCATAGCTCGCAATTGCGCCGGCACTAATCGCTGCGGCCGGAGCGAGCATGTACGACAAGCCGAGGCTCACGATCACCGCGAGCCAATCATCACGAAACTCGTCGTGGGGAACGTCTGCAATCGGCCACCGTTTCTCCAGGATGCGACTGCCATAGACGATCCCCAGAAATACCGCCGCGTAAAAGATGACGTTTGCAACGTTACTCGGCATGAGAAATCACTCGCCGGCTCAATAGGGCAGACAATAAGAATAAAAACAGTCTCTGCCCTATATGCTGAAAAACCTTATTTTTTCTCAACGTTCCGGCGAGCGCAAGCAGGGTTTTTACGGGACGCCCCTCGCCTTAAAGCTGCTTCCGAAGCGCCGCTGGTCGGTACGGATGTCGAATTGATCCGGAGGGCACCGAAACGCTGTCGCTTGCGACCCAGTCAGCAGTCGCGGCCTGTCGCTTCTGTGCATGAGCGGCGACCCGCGACAGAAATGTTTCGCTAACGGTGTCGCCGAAGAATTCATCGCGACGCTGTCACAAGCCGACGCAGGTGCCGCGCATCGCCGCATACGAGAAGGCCCGCGACGTTGTCGCGGGCCTCGGAGGGGATCGGCTATGCAGCTCAATGCAGCGAGCGGTCGGTACGGGCAGAAGCCCGTGCGTTCTTGATCTTGCTTCGCGGTGTCAGGACGCTGAGCTGATGCGGCGTGGCCGACGTCGCGGCGATCGGCGCCTGCTCGTGGACATTGGCGGCGCCAAGCGCACCGGCCTGCACCGGCGAGATCGGCAGGCCCGCGGCTTCAAACGTCGGAAGCTCCGCTGCCGATGCGCTCGTTGCACTCGCGATCGCGAGGGCGGCGGCGATGATGGAGAGGGAAATCTTGGTCACTTGAAGGCTCCTCGATGGGGTCCGAGAAGCAGTGGTAGGCTCGTTTTGTTGCAGTGCAATAAAGCCATTGCGGCATCGCACAAACAATTGAGCGCCGCGGCAGAACGACAACGGACGTCGCAGCGCCGCTGGCGCTCTCGCCCGGTAGCGAACTCGGCTGCCGCCGTGAAAAACCAATGAAAACAAAGACGAATGGCGCGCCCGGAACGATTCGAACGTCCGACCCTCAGATTCGTAGTCTGATGCTCTATCCAGCTGAGCTACGGGCGCATTTTCGCGGATGGGCTTGAAGCCCGCAAGGTTCCAGGAAACCCGGAACGTCGCGAAAGAGCGCTCTAGCTACAGGCTCCCGGCCCGGTTGGCAAGCTCTGGAAATGCCAATTTCGGCGCAGTTTTGGCCGCCCGAAATACCGGGGCCGCCTACGCCCGCGCCCGCTCGCTTCGGATCGACAGCAATTCCACCGGGCGATCCGGGATGGAAATCCGGAAGGTGGCACCGATGGTACCCTCGACCAGGTGAATATGGCCGCCATGGGCGCGGATCAGCTCGGCGGCAATCGCGAGGCCGAGCCCGCTGCCGCCGGGGCGGCCGGAGGTCTGGAACGCCTCGAACAGGTGTTCGCGCGCCTTGGCCGGCACGCCGGGGCCGGTATCGGAGACCTCGATGATCGCAACCGTCCCCTCGCGGCGGCCGGTGATGCGGATCTGCTGCGCACCGCCATCGCCGTCCTGCCGGCTTTCCAGCGCCTGCGTGGCGTTGCGCACCAGGTTGAGCAGCACGCGGAACAGCTGGTCCGGGTCGGCGTCGATGGTCAGGCCGCGCTCGATCGCGCTGATCCAGGTGATCGAGACATCGGTCGCCAGCCCGGCCGATTCCCGCACCTCGGCAACCGCGGGCTCCACCATGATCACGCGGCGGTCGGGTGCCGCCTCCTGGGCGCGGCCGTAGGACAATGTCGACTGGCAGAAGGCGATGGCACGCTCGAGCGAGCGCAGCAATTTCGGCGCAAAGCGCTGCACCCGCGGGTCGGGCACGCTGGCAAGCTGGTCCGACAGCAATTGCGAGGATGCCAAGAGGTTGCGCAGGTCGTGGTTGATCTTGGAGACGGCAAGCCCGAGCGCGGCGAGCCGGCTCTTCTGATGCAGCATCGAGACGAGGTCGCGCTGCATGTCCGACAGCTCGCGCTCGGCAACGCCGATCTCGTCGCCGCGCTGGCTGGGCACGATGATTCGCGCCGAGCTCTCCGGATTTTCGTGGAAGCCGACCAGGCTTGCGGTCAGCCGCCGCATCGGCCGCACGAACAGGTAATGCAGCGCCAGATAGACCAGACCCGCGGTGAGGCCGGCGATCAGGAGTGCGACGACCAGCACGTTGCGCGAGAATCGATACATCGCCTGCCGCAGCGGCTTCTCGTCGATCACCACCTCGATGAATTGCGCCTGGCCCGGCGCCGGGCCGACCACGCGGATGGTCTGGTCGCCATGCTCCAGCATGATCTCGAAGGCATCGACGATCGCCGACCACACCGTCATGGCCCGCATGTCGACGTCGTGATCGATCGCGGCCGGCAGGTCGGCGCTGGCGAGCAGGCGGCGCTGCTGCCCGAGCTTGATGGCGACGGCACGGGCGCCGATGCTGGTGAGAATCTGCCGCGCCAGCGAATCCGGCACCAGGCCGGACGGGGCCGCGTCCAGCACCAGCGCCGCAGTATTGGCGGCGGCCAGGCGGTCATTGAGCCGGTTCATCCGGAAGTTGGCGATGGCCGGTACGTAGATCAGGAGCCCGGCGATCATCACCAGGGGAATCGTCAGCAGCAAAAGCTTGCCCGACAGCCCGAGCCGAAGGGTCGGCTTGGGCCGCTGCTTCTGCGCGGTCGCCTGATCGTCAGTTAGAGCCACAAGATAAGGCCTTGTTTGGCTTAGGGGTCGGAAGATGCGGCCCGGCCCCCGAGCCGGTCAAATTACGGATCGCTAATGTCGCCGGTTCCCCGGACGCCCCAAAGCGCACCCTTACCGTCAAATACCCCGCGAAATCAGATATATTCGCCCCAATTGCGACGTTTCAAAGAACCCTTTTTGCGACGCCGTGTGACATTGACGAAAACCGGACGCTCCCTTATAAGCCGCGCCAACTGTCCGCGATGGCCCGGTTCTTGACCGGGGGCGGCTCTTTGGGGCCGTAAACGGCTCGTTTGGGCCCGCCAGCATCACCGGACTCCATCTCAATACAACGGCAAATTGCCCGGTCAGCGGAGAATTACCCGTGAAGCGGACTTATCAACCCAGCAAACTGGTGCGCAAGCGCCGTCACGGCTTCCGCGCCCGCCTCGCCACGGCCGGCGGCCGCAAGGTCCTCGCT
>NZ_JACMYK010000094.1 GCF_020889785.1 Bradyrhizobium acaciae | reverse complement strand
CCGGGCGACGACACCGCCGATGGCTTTCGCCGAGACGACCGACGGATTCCCGGCGCGACCGGGCTGAAAACGCCCCCGAATCGCACCCAATCAATTCAAAAATGCCCTGTCCCTCGCCCGAGGCAGGGCCAAAACCCCTGCAAGACCCTTGACATAGCGGCCCTTTCGGCAGAACGCGTGGGGTCAAGCCGTCATGGATACTTCATGGATCTGATTAGCACGACCTCCGACCTCGCCGCCGCCTGTGATCGGCTCGCCAAACACAAGGTCATCACCGTCGACACCGAGTTCCTGCGGGAGACGACCTACTATCCCCTGCTCTGCGTCGTGCAGATGGCGAGCGCGGAAGAGGCCGTCGTGGTCGACGCGCTGGCGCCCGGCATCGACCTCAAGCCGTTCTTCGAGCTGATGTCTAATGAGGCCGTGCTCAAGGTCTTCCACGCCGCGCGGCAGGACATCGAAATCGTCTGGCATCTCTCCGGCACGATCCCGCATCCGATCTTCGACACCCAGGTCGCCGCCATGGTGCTGGGCTACGGCGACAGCATCGCCTACGACCAGCTGGTCGATCGCGTCACCGGCCACCGCCCCGACAAGACCCATCGCTTCACCGACTGGTCGCGCCGTCCGCTGAGCGAAGAGCAACTGCATTACGCCGTCTCCGACGTTACCCATCTGCGCGAGGTGTTCGCGGCGCTCGACGCCGACTTGCGCAAGCGCGACCGCAGCGAATGGGTCAGCGAGGAGATGGAAGTCCTGACCTCGCCGAAGACCTACGACTTCCATCCCGAGCGCGCCTGGGAGCGGCTCAAGACCCGCGTGCGCAAGCCGCGCGAGCTCGCGGTGCTGATCGAGGTCGCCGCCTGGCGCGAGCAGGAGGCGCAGAGCCGCGACGTGCCGCGCTCGCGCGTGCTCAAGGACGATGCGGTCGGCGATATCGCCACCCATGCGCCGACCTCGCTGGACAAGCTCGGCAATCTGCGTTCGCTGCCGAAAGGTTTCGAGCGCTCGAAATGGGGCGCCGATATCATTGCCGCCGTGCAGCGTGGGCTCGCTCGGGACCAGGCGACGCTCCCCAAGCTGGAAAAACCCCGAAACAATTCCAACGGCGCGGCAACCGTCGAGCTGTTGAAGGTGCTGCTGCGCATGACCTCGGAGCGCCACGGCGTTGCCAGCAAGGTGATCGCCACCGTCGACGATCTCGAGCAGATCGCGGCCAGCGATCAGGCCGAGGTCGGCGCCCTGCACGGCTGGCGGCGCGAATTGTTCGGCGAAGCGGCGCTCAAGCTCAAGCACGGCCAGCTCGCGCTCGCGATCGACAAGGGCCGTGTGGTGCGGGTGGATCGGGGCTAGCGCACGTCGTTCGCTTGCTGCACGCCGGGTTCCGGCGCCATCGACCGTCCGCCACCGGCCGAACCTTTCACGGCGGAGAGCGCCCGGCACAGGCTGAGGTTGCGTCAAGCGAAACCACCGCGCTTGCTAAGGGGCAATTTTCGTGTTGCAATCCCTTCACAATCGGATTGCGGCCGTTCGACTGTGCGTTTCACGACGTTGATATCCAGGGCTTCGATATCCAAGCCTTCGAGAGGCGAAACTTCGGACTTGAAGACTTTGGATCTGAAGACACGGAAATCGAACAGACAGCGGAAAGCACGCTTGTGGCGTGGCACGTGGAAAACGTGGCCGCGTCTTTTTTATGTCTAAACTGGGAGAGAGACGATGCCGAAGGGTACCGTCAAATGGTTCAACCCGACCAAAGGTTACGGGTTCATCAAGCCGGCCGTCGGCGACAAGGACGTGTTCGTCCACATCTCGGCGGTCGAACGCGCTGGCCTAAGCACACTCAACGAGAACCAGACCGTCGAGTACGAGCTGGTGGAGAACCGCGGCAAGGCGTCGGCAGAGAACCTCAAGGTTCACTGAACCTCGAAGTTTCACTGATCGCCGCTGCTAGCGGAATTCATCCTGCTGTCTCCCCCGGCAGCATCACCCGGGGGATTCTTCTCGGGGATCTCACTTGCAACCGCGCCCTAAGGCGCCGGCGCAATCAGCGTGCCGTCCGTTGCGGCTCTGCCCTGCGTCTTGCAGCGGTCGCCTTCGAGCTTGAGCCGGCCGCTCGCCAGAAGCCGCAACGCCTCCGGATAGATGCGATGCTCGATTCCGATCACGCGCGCGGCGAGCGTCTCGGCCGTGTCATCGTCGGCCACGGTGACCGCGCCCTGCATCACGATCGGTCCGGCGTCGGTCTCCGGGATCACGAAATGCACCGTCGCTCCGGACAGCTTGACCCCTGCGCGCACGGCCTGGCCGTGCGGGTCGAGGCCGGGAAAGCACGGCAGCAGCGACGGATGGATGTTGAGCATCCGGCCGTACCAGTGCCGCGCGAATTCGGCCGTGAACAGCCGCATGAAGCCACCCAGACAAATCAGCTCGACCTGCCTGTCGTCGAGCGCCCGTTGCAGCACTGCCTCGAAGCCGGCGCGGTCCTTGCCGAACGGCTTGCTCTCGATGACGATGGTCGGAATGCCGCTCGCGGCCGCTTTCTCGAGTCCGGCTGCGTCAGCGCGGTTGGAGATCACGGCCACGATCTCGGCCGGAAAATCCGGAGCCTTGGCAGCCTCGATCAGCGCGACCATGTTGGAGCCGCGGCCGGAGATCAGGATGGCGACGCGGCGCTTCATCGCGAGAGATCGAGATGACCGTTATAGACCACACGATCCTCGCCCTTGGCCTCAATCACCTCACCGAGCAGCGTCACGGTCTCGCCACCGGCGGTGAAGGCCTCGGTAACCGCATCGACCGCGTCCGGCTTGACGATCGCGATCATGCCGATGCCGCAGTTGAAGGTGCGCAGCAGTTCGAGCTCGGCGATACCGCCCTGCTCCGCCAGCCATTTGAACACCGGCAGCACCGGCAGCCGCGCCAGGTCGATGCCGACACCGAGATGTTTCGGCAGCACGCGCGGAATGTTGTCGGTGAAGCCGCCGCCGGTGATGTGGGCGAGCCCCTTCACCGCGCCGGTCTCGCGGATCGCGCGCAGGCAGGATTTCACATAGAGCCTGGTCGGGGTCAGCAGCGCCGCGCCGAGCGTCATGACCGGCGCGAACGGCGCCGGCGCGTCATAGGCAATGCCGGACAGCTCGACGAGCTTGCGCACCAGCGAATAGCCGTTGGAGTGCACGCCCGAGGATGCCAGCCCGATCACGGCGTCGCCGGCCGCAATATCCCCGGTCGGCAGCAGCGTGCCGCGCTCGGCCGCGCCGACCGCAAAGCCGCCGAGGTCGTAATCGCCGTCCTTGTAGAGACCGGGCATCTCGGCGGTCTCGCCGCCGATCAGCGCGCAGCCGGATTCGCGGCAGCCCTCGGCGATCCCGGCGACGATCTGCGCGGTGGCCTCCGGATGCAGCTTGCCGCAGGCGAAATAGTCGAGGAAGAACAGCGGTTCCGCGCCCTGCACGACGAGGTCGTTGACCGACATCGCGACCAGGTCGATGCCGATCCCGCTGTGGATGCCGGTCTCGATCGCGATCTTCAGCTTGGTGCCGACGCCATCGGTCGCGGCCACCAGGACCGGATCCTTGAAGCCGGCGGCCTTGAGGTCGAACAGCCCGCCGAATCCGCCGATCTCGGCGTCCGCGCCGGGCCGCGCGGTGGCCCGCACCATCGGCTTGATCAGATCGACCAGACGATTGCCGGCGTCGATATCGACACCCGAATCCGCGTAAGTGAGCCCGTTTTTGCGCTCGGTCATGCCCAATTCCAGATGATAGGGGGCTGGTTACGAGGAATTCCGCCCCCGCGCAATGGCTCGCGGCAATGCTGCCGCGATACTATGTAGATAACATCCGGCCGCTGCGCAAAAGAGCCGGATATCGAGTAAAATCAGGCTTCTAGCCGGGAAGCGACCCAACTTGAGCATTCCGAATATCATCACCCTCGGCCGCATCATCCTGGTGCCGGTGATCGTCTGGGCCATCGTGTCGAGCCAGATGGAGATCGCGTTCGCGATCTTCGTGATCGCCGGCGTCTCGGACGCGGTCGACGGTTTCCTCGCCAAGCGCTTCAACATGACGAGCGAGCTCGGCGCCCTGCTCGACCCGCTCGCCGACAAGGCGCTCCTGGTGTCGATCTATGTCGCGCTCGGAATCTGGGGCGCAGTGCCGCGCTGGATCGTGATTCTCGTGGTGTCGCGCGACATCATGATCGTCTCCGCCGTGATTGTGTCATGGTTGTTCGACAAGCCGGTCGAGATGAAGCCGCTGATGGTGTCGAAGCTGAACACGGCGGCGCAAGTCGGCTTCGCGGCCTTGGTGCTGGCCTCGCTCGGATTCGGCTTCGAGCCGCATCCCTACGACTGGATCCTGATGGGTCTGGTCACGATCTTTACTTTGGGTTCGGTGTCCCTCTATCTCGTGGAGTGGGTGCGGCACATGGGCACGATCGAAGCTCGGTAGAGCGTGATCCGGAAAGCGTTTGCGCCGCGACCATGCTAAAATGAAGTGGTTTGGAGACTTGCGTGGCCGGTAGCGTTCAACCTCGTCAATTGGCCTTGGCCCTGCCGCACGAGGAGAAACTGACCCGCGACGATTTCCTGGAAGGGCCCGCCAATGAGGCAGCACTTTCGCTGATCGACAGCTGGCCCGACTGGCCGAACCGAATCATGCTGCTGGTCGGGCCCGACGGCTCCGGCAAGAGCCACCTCGCCGCGATCTGGGCCGAGATCGCCGGCGCGCGCGCAACCGCGGCGCATGCGCTGACCGCTGATGCGGTGCCCACGGCGCTTGCGACCGGCGCGCTGGTGGTCGAGGATCTCCGGCCGTCGGATTTCGACGAGCGCGCGATGTTTCACCTGATGAATCTCGCGCGCCAGGACGATGCCTTCGTGCTGATCACGGCGCGCGTTCCGCCGTCGGCATTCGAGATCGAGTTGCGCGATCTGCGGTCGCGGCTCCGCGCGGTGCCGACGGTGACGCTGCTGCCGCCCGACGACCAGCTGTTCCGCGGCCTGATCCTCAAATTCTGCGCCGACCGCCAGATGAGCGTGGACGAACCGCTGGTCAGCTATCTGACCAACCGGATCGAGCGCTCCTATGCCGCGGTCCGGCAGGCGGTCGAGCTGCTGGATACCGAGGCGCTCCGGCTCGGCCGTCCGGTGACCAGGGCGCTCGCGGCGGAGTTGTTGCGTGATGCCTGAGCGATGCCGCGGCTTGACGGCGCAGGCGGGTGGAACATCAATGTCATCGAAACGTCATCGCAATATCACATGGTCGGTGCGGCCCTCCGCTAGACCGCTCCGGCCCCCTGCCCCGAATTGGACCAGCACTTGATGGACTCGGCACAAGCACCTGAAATCAAAGAAAAAGAGGCGGAACTCCCGCCCATCCCCGCGATCGCAACCAGCCCCGAGCGATTCATCAACCGGGAGCTCTCCTGGCTGCACTTCAACCGGCGGGTGCTCGAGGAATCGGTCAATCTTGGCCATCCCGTGCTGGAGCGGGTCCGCTTCCTGTCGATCTCGGCGAACAACCTCGACGAGTTCTTCATGGTCCGCGTCGCCGGCATCAAGGCGCAGGTCCGCGAGGGCATCGCCGAGCGCAGCCCGGACGGCCTGCTGCCGGCCGAGCAGCTCGTGATGATCAACAAAACCGTGTCGCAGCTCGCCTCCGACCAGCAGGCGATCTGGAGCGACCTGCGCGACATCCTGGCCAAGGTCGGCATCCAGCTGGTCGACGGGCGCGACGTCACCAAGTCCGAGCGCAGCTGGATCGAGGATCACTTCCTCCACAACATCTTCCCGCTGCTGACCCCGCTGGCGATCGACCCGGCGCATCCGTTCCCGTTCATCCCGAACCTCGGCTTCACCGTCGCGCTGCAATTGTCGCGGATCTCCGACGGCAAGGCGATGAACGCGCTGATCCGCATGCCCGGCAAGATCGACCGCTTCATCCGCATTCCCTCCAACAAGGAGGGCGCGCCGGCGCGGCTGATCACGCTCGAGCAGGCCACTGGCCTGTTCATCGGCCGCCTGTTCCCCGGCTACACCGTCAAGGGTCAGGGCGCGTTCCGCATCATCAGGGACTCCGAACTCGAAATCGAGGAAGAGGCCGAAGACCTCGTCCGCCTGTTCGAGACGGCGCTCAAGCGCCGCCGCCGCGGATCGGTGATCCGGCTCGAGATCGAGGCCACGATGCCCGAAGAGCTGCGCATCTTCGTGCAGCACGCATTGTCGGCCGCGGACGATGAAGTGATCCTGGTCGACGGCGTGCTCGCGATGAACGAGCTGTCGCAGCTCACCCGCCTCAATCGCCCCGATCTCGAATTCCCGCCCTACGTGCCACGCCACCCCGAGCGGGTGCGCGACCATGGCGGCGATATCTTCGCCGCCATCCGCCAGAAGGACCTCGTGGTCCACCACCCCTACGAATCCTTCGACGTCGTCGTCCAGTTCCTGCAACAGGCGGCGCGTGATCCCGACGTCGTCGCGATCAAGCAGACGCTCTATCGCACCTCGAACAATTCGCCGATCGTGCGCGCACTGGCGGAAGCCGCCGAAGCCGGCAAGTCGGTGACCGCGCTGATCGAATTGAAGGCGCGCTTCGACGAGGAGGCCAATATCCGCTGGGCCCGCGACCTCGAACGCGCCGGCGTGCAGGTGGTGTACGGCTTCATCGAACTGAAGACGCACGCCAAGCTGTCGATGGTGGTGCGCCGCGAGGGCGGCAATCTCACGAGCTATGTGCACACCGGCACCGGCAACTATCATCCGGTCACTGCGCGCATCTACACCGACCTCTCCTACTTCACCTCGGATCCGATCATCGGCCGCGACGTCGCGCGGGTGTTCAATTACATCACCGGCTATGCCGAGCCGAGCGACATCGAGAAGATGGCGGTGTCGCCGCTGACGCTGCGCAAGCGGATCATCGAGCACATCCATGGCGAGATCGCCCACGTCAAGCATGGCCGGCCCGGCGCGGTCTGGATGAAGATGAATGCGCTGGTCGATCCTGACATCATCGACGCGCTGTACGAGGCCTCGCAGGCCGGCGTCGCGGTCGAGCTCGTGGTGCGGGGCATCTGCTGCCTGCGGCCCGGACTGCCGGGATTGTCGGAGAATATCCGCGTCAAATCGGTGATCGGCCGGTTCCTGGAACACGGCCGAATCTATTGCTTCGGCATGGGCCAGGGCCTGCCGAGCACAAAAGCTGCTGTGTATATCTCCTCCGCCGACATGATGCCGCGCAACCTCGACCGCCGCGTCGAGGTTCTCTGTCCGCTGCAAAATCCCACGGTGCATCAGCAGGTTCTCGAACAAATCATGGTCGCGAACCTGAAGGACAATGAGCAGAGCTGGCAATTGTTGCCCGATGGGTCGTCAACGCGTATGAAGGCCGCGAAAGGCGAAGAGCCCTTCAATCTACATGACTATTTTATGACAAATCCGAGTCTGTCCGGCCGTGGTAAGTCTCTCAAGGAATCTTCACCGCGCCGTCTCACGCGTCGCAACGAGCGTCAGCAGCCATCGTCTTAAGGGGGCTTTACGGTGAAGCGGCCGCGGAAGCGCGCTTCCAGCGTCGCTGTCATCGATATCGGCTCGAACTCGGTTCGTCTCGTGGTTTACGAGGCGATGGCGCGCAGCCTCGTCACGATCTTCAACGAGAAGGCGCTGTGCGGGCTTGGCCGCGAGGTGCAGAGCACCGGCCTGCTCGCAACTGACGCCGTCAACAAGGCGCTGACCGCACTTCGCCGCTTTCGCGCGCTGTGCAAGATCCAGCAGGTCGGCCGCGTCTATGCGATCGCAACCGCAGCCTGCCGCGACGCCAAGAACGGTCCCGACTTCATCGCCAAGGCCGAGCGCATCTGCGGCGCCAAGATCGAGATTCTCACCGGACCGCGTGAAGCGAAGCTGTCGGCGCTCGGCGTCGTCTCGGGCGTGCACAATCCGAACGGCATTGTCGGCGATCTCGGCGGCGGCTCGCTCGAACTGATCGACGTCAAGGGCAACCGCGTGCGCAGCGGCGTGACGCTGCCGCTCGGCAGCCTTGCGCTGCAGGACCTCTCGAACAAATCGCTCAAGCGCGCCGAACGCATCGTCAAGAACGAGCTGCTCGGCGTTGCCCAGCTCAAGACCGGCCGTGGCCGCACCTTCTACGCGGTCGGCGGCACCTGGCGCGCGCTGGCACGCATCCACATCATCCAGAGCGGCTACCCGCTCAAGGTGATGCACGGCTATTCAATTCCGGCGGCCGACGCGCTCGACTTCGCACAGCGGCTGCGCCGGCTTGCGGCCACCGACATGCTGGCCAACATCGAGTCGGTCGCCGATGCGCGGCGGCCGCTGCTGGCCTACGCCGCGCTCGTGCTCGAATACATCATCCGCGTGGCCCAGCCGAAGACCATCGTGTTCTCGACCTTCGGCGTACGCGAGGGCCTGCTCTACGAGATGCTGCCGCAGGCCGAGCGCGCCAAGGACGGGCTGGTCTGCGCCGCGCAGGACCTCAACGTGCTACTGTCGCGCTCCGCACGCCACGCTCAGGAGCTGACCGCGTGGACCGACCGCCTGGTGCGCGTCGTCAGACTGCGCGAGACCGAGGAAGATCGCAGGCTGCGTCACGTCGCCTGCCTGCTCTCCGACATCGGCTGGCGGGTGCACCCCGATCATCGTGGCGAGGAAACCCTCA
Organism: Bradyrhizobium acaciae; assembly: GCF_020889785.1. GTDB lineage: Bacteria > Pseudomonadota > Alphaproteobacteria > Rhizobiales > Xanthobacteraceae > Bradyrhizobium > Bradyrhizobium acaciae. Next base: position 18,534 of record NZ_JACMYK010000094.1, on the reverse strand, counting down.
GCCTGATCATGAACGGCAATTTCGGCTCGATCACGCATCAGGGCCGCGCCTTCGTCGCGCTGTCGGTGTTCTATCGCTACGCTGGCCTCAGCGAGGAAAACGAACCGCCGCCGCAGATCCGCGCGCTGGTGACGCCGGCGATGGACGAGCGCGCGCGTGTGCTCGGTGCCGCGTTCCGCGTCGCGCATCTGATCACGGCGGCGCGCACCGGCGTGTTGCCGGCGACGCACTTCCGCACCCAGGGTCGCAAGCTGATGCTGGTGTTCGAGCATCGGATGGTGGATCTGGTCGCCGACCGCGTCGGCAGCCGCTTCAAGCAATTGGCACGGCTGGTCGGGCGCGCAGGCTCGATCGTGCGGCGCTAGCGTTCAGATCACGCCACCTTGGCGGCCTGCTTGGCCTTGCGGACCGCGTGGCGGCGCCAGAGCGATCCGATCGCCAGCACCACGGCAATGCCGAGCACGGCGAGCGCGATCTCGCCACCATTGCCGCCGTGTCCGAAGTGCGGCGACATCCCGATCGACGTCAGCCACGAATCCAGCCTGGCACCGAGCGGGCCGGCGAACAGCGCATCGAGCTTCGGATGCACGGCCGGATCGGTTGCGATGACGTCGCCGGCGATCCAGCCGAGCAGCGCCGCACCGGCCCAGACCAGGACCGGCAGCTTGGTGAGCAGCGCCATGATCAACGCCGCGCCGGCAACAATCAGGGGAACGCTGATCGCAAGGCCGAGCACCAGCAGCGGCACGCTGCCATTGGCGGCAGCCGCCACCGCGATCACGTTGTCGAGGCTCATCACAATATCGGCGACGACGACGATCTGAACCGCGGCCCACAGATGCGAGGCCGCGTGCACGCTGTCATCGTCCTCCTGCTCCGGCACCAGGAGCTTGGCGGCAATCACGATCAACGCCAGTCCACCGACGAGCTTCAGGTAGGGAAGCGCCATCAGGCTGGCGACGATGCCGGTGAAGATGACGCGCAGCAGCACCGCCGCGGCGGCGCCGAGAATCATACCCCACAGACGCTGGCGCGGTGCGAGCCCGCGGCAGGCCATCGCGATCACCAGCGCGTTGTCGCCCGACAGCAGGACATTGATCCATATGATCTTGCCGACGGCGACCCAGAAGGTCGGCGTCGCCATCTCGTTCTTGAACTCGGTGAAGAACGCGCCGATGTACGCCGGATCAAAGATCTGCCACAGCCAGTCCACAGCGAGTCCTATTCGGCCTTGCGGCCGCCTTTGGTGGCGGTCGTCCGCCGCTCCCCAGTTTAGTACGACGCGGTCTCCTCGGGAGACCGCGTCATTTTCAATTGTTCGGCGTTAGCCGACGATCTCGTTGCCGGCGAAGAACTGCGCGATCTCGATCACCGCGGTCTCCGGTGCATCCGAACCATGCACCGAATTCTCGCCGATCGACTTCGCATAGAGCTTGCGGATGGTGCCTTCGGCGGCCTTCGACGGGTCCGTCGCACCCATCACGTCGCGATACTTGAGGATTGCGCCCTCGCCTTCCAGCACCTGGACCACCACCGGGCCCGAGGTCATGAAGTCGACCAGTTCGCCGAAGAACGGGCGTGCCTTGTGGACCGCGTAGAAGGTCTCGGCCTGGCCGCGGGTCATCTGGATGCGCTTCTGCGCCACGATCCGCAGGCCGGCCTTCTCGATCACCGCATTGACCGCGCCGGTCAGGTTGCGCTCGGTGGCATCGGGCTTGATGATCGAAAAGGTGCGTTCAATCGCCATGATTTCGTCCTTGTAAACAGTGGCTGGGAGTTGCCGGGGCTTATATCGGCGCGATCGGATAACGGCAAGCGACCCTGTGACGCGTTAGCCTTTAGTTTTGACGCATTTTCGCAACGAAAACCGTCGTCTGGCAGTCTCCGGAAAGAGGCCGGCTCGGCCGGCTTACCGCGATTTCACCTAGGTGAACCCATTCTGTCAGTGCCGTGCCGTTGCCGTTCAGCTCCAGCCACTTAGGCTCTGCATCGATCGGACGCCTTGCTGGCTCCCCATCCGCAAGCCTCACAGGACGTCTCGGGAAACGATGTCACCGCGGGCGCGTCACGCGCGCCCATACCTCGAGGAGACGATCATGTTACGCAAAATTTCGCTTGCTGCCATTGCCGCGGTTTCGCTCGGTGCTGCCGCGCTCGCCCCGACCTCCGCCTCCGCCTGGGGCGGCTGGCACGGTGGATGGCATCACGGCTGGTGGGGCGGCCCGCGCGTTATCGTCGGTGGTCCGGCCTATTATGGCGGTTACGGATACGGCTATGGCGGCTGCTATGTCCGCCGCGTCGTGCCGACCCCGTGGGGTCCCCGCTGGCGCGTGGTCAACCGCTGCTACTGATCCATCTGGTTCTGTCGACTACTCCCCTGACTGACCCCAGCCCCGGCCTCGCGCCGGGGCTTTTTTCGTACCCATCCGGGAACCCGGCGGCGCGATGCGCCCCACCACCTCAAGGCGAGAGCAAGGCGGAGCGGAAACCAAATTCGGGGTCGCGACTTGTCATGGCAAGAATTTACCGAACACGCGAGGTGGAACTCGCCAAGAAACATCCAAGAGATCTGCCATGACAATGACAATGACGAAGATCGACAACGACGCCGATCAGATTGACCACAAGACCTGCCGCTACATCTGCGATGCGGTGGGTGAACGGCTTCAGCAGAGCATGCGGCCGGAGCCGGCGCTGTCGTCCCGACTGCAGCAGCTTCTCGACGAGATGCAACGACGAGACAGCGATCGTCGCTAGATATTTTGGGCTGGCTGACCGGCAGCCCAAACGCTCTTTCGGGGCCGTTGCCCGGACAGATTTTACCAACAGACGGGTTGCGTTTGGCGGCGGGTCCGGTGAAAACGCTGCAATGCTCTCCATCACTGACATTTCGGTCCGGATCGCCGGGCGGCTGCTGATTGATCACAGTTCTGTGCAAATTGTGCCGGGCGCGCGCGTCGGATTTGTCGGCCGTAACGGCGTCGGCAAGTCGACCCTGTTTCATGCCATCCGGGGCGACCTCCCGACCGAGAGCGGCAGCATCGCTCTGCCGCCGCGCTGGCGCATCGGCAGCCTTGCGCAGGAAGCGCCCGACGGACCCGAAAGCCTCATCAGCGTCGTGCTGAAGGCCGATCTCGAGCGCGACGCGCTGCTGCGCGAGGCCGAGACTGCGCACGATCCGCATCGCATCGCCGAGATCCAGACCCGGCTTGTCGACATCGACGCCCACTCCGCTCCCGCCCGGGCAGCTGCTATCCTCTCCGGCCTCGGCTTCTCGACATCGGACCAGGCGCGGCCATGCGCGGAATTTTCCGGCGGCTGGCGCATGCGCGTCGCGCTGGCGGCGACGCTGTTCTCGGCGCCCGATCTGCTGCTGCTGGACGAACCGACCAACTATCTCGATCTCGAAGGCACATTGTGGCTCGAGAACCACCTCGCCAATTATCCGCGCACGGTGATCGTGATCAGCCACGACCGCGATCTGCTGGACACCTCGGTCGATCAGATCCTGCACCTCGATCGCGGCAAGCTGACGCTCTACAAGGGCACCTATTCATCGTTCGAGGAACAGCGTGCCTCGCGTGAATTGCTCGATGCCAAGCATGCCAAGCGGCAGGCCGATGAGCGCAAGCGCCTGCAGGACTTCGTCGACCGCTTCAAGGCCAAGGCCTCCAAGGCGCGGCAGGCGCAGTCGCGCGTCAAGATGCTGGAGCGGATGAAGCCGATCACCGCATTGGTGACCCAGGATGTCCACGAGATCTCGTTCCGGCGCCGGAGAAGCTGCTGTCGCCGCCAATCATTGCGGTCGACGACGTCTCGGTCGGCTACGAGCCGGGCAAGCCCGTGCTCAATCGCGTGACGCTGCGCATCGATACCGACGACCGCATCGCGCTGCTTGGCTCCAACGGCAACGGCAAGTCGACGCTGGTCAAGCTGCTGGCCGGCAAGCTCGCGCCGTTCTCGGGCAAGATCACAAGAGCCGACAAGCTATCGGTCGGCTATTTCGCCCAGCATCAGGTCGACGAGCTCAATCTCGACGGCTCGCCCTACGATCATATCCGCAAGCTGATGCCCGAGGCACCCGAGAGCAAGGTGCGCGGCCGCGTCGGCGCGATCGGCTTCTCCGGCAAGGCCGGCGACACGCTGGTGAGAAGCCTGTCGGGCGGCGAGAAGGCGCGCCTGCTGCTCGGACTTGCGACGTTCTACGGCCCGAACATGATCATTCTGGACGAGCCGACCAACCATCTCGATATCGACAGCCGCGCGGCGCTGGCGGAGGCGATCAACGAATTCCCCGGCGCCATCATCATGGTCTCGCACGATCGTTATCTGATCGAGGCCTGCGCCGACCGATTGTGGGTCGTGGCGAACCAGACCGTCACGGCCTATGACGGCGACCTCGACGAATATCGCCGCATGATCCTGTCGGCCAATGACGGCCGGCCGGCGTCGCGCGAACGCGTCAAGGAGCAGCCGGCGAAGCCCGAGCGCAGCCGGAACGAGAAGCGCACTTCACCCCGGCAGCGCGTGGCGCAAGCCGAGACCGAGATCGAGCGTATCAACGGCATCATCGCCAAGATCGACACCGCACTCGCGCTGCCCGATATCTTTACGCGCGATCCCAAGCAGGCTGCGCAGCTCACCAAGGCGCGCGCCGGTGCCGAGAGCGCGCTGCAACGCGCCGAGGAAGAATGGCTGGAGGCCAGCGCCGAACTCGACGAGGCGACGAACTAGAATCTTGCGGGTTGCGGCTCAACCGTTCGAGGTTGACGCCGGCTTTTTCGGCTTCTTCTTCGGCTTCGCGACCTTCGGCTCCGGCACAGGATCCGGGCCACGTTCGACCGACGACAGGCGCCCCGAGGTGAAGGTGTAGATGCCCGCACGCGCGCCGCGCGACCAGGTCACGACCGCAACGCGCCCGCCACCCGGCCCACTGGACAGGTTCACGCTATCGGGGGCGCCGATACCACGCACGACGTCGCATTCGGTGTGGCCGAGTGCGACGCTGCCGCCGGTCGGCTGCGGCGGCGGGCCCCCGGAGCCTGCGCGTTCGCGTCCGCGGCACCCGGTGGCGGTGCCATGCCCGGACAGCTTCCGTCGGCACTAACGAGATCGTCGTTGGTCACCGGCTTGTCCGGCGTCAGCGGCGGCGATTCGATCGAGATGTTGCGGATGAACACGCGCCCAGGGCGCGAGAACCAATCCGCATCGCGCGAAAACACGTCGGATGCGCCCGAGCAGCCGGCAAGGCCCGGCGCAAGCACCAGCAACGCCAGCAGCGACTTCCGACTGAATGTTCCATCCCGCACGATCGACAAGGCTCCTGATCCCTCTACCTAAGGGCTTGTCCGAACATCACTTTGCGGCATGACCGTGACCCGCCCCCGGAAACGTCGAATTATCATTAATTAGTAGATATCGCTATTGGCGCCGCTGCCAGCGTCCCCGCTCGTCGGTCTGCCAATAGGTGACCTCGAAGCCGCGCGCCTTGCACGCCGTCCAACTCTCCCTCGCCGACGCGACCGCATCGGGATCGTCGCCGTTGAACACGAGGACCACCCGCTCGTAACTGTCGCAGTCGGCGGGCAGTGCCGCATTGTCGACCAGGAAGCGGACATTGGCCCCGTTCGGATTGCCCTCCTCGATCGACAGGATGATCGGTTGATCCTGTGCGTCGGCCGCGCGCGAGCTCGCGTGCGGCAGGAACGAATCGTCGGTGTAAGTCCACAAATGCGCGTCGAGCGTCTCGGTGCGCTCCTGCGACGTCGATTGCACGACCACGCGCCAGCCGCGCTCGAGTGACTTCTCGAGCAACGGCGGCAAGACGCTTTCCAGCGTCATGTTCTGCAAATGGTAGAACAGAACCTCGGTCATGCGTCGGCTGACACTTTACTTCTTGGCTTCGTAGTAATCGGAGACCAGCCGTTCGAGCAGCCGGACGCCGTAACCCGAGCCCCAGCTCTGATTGATCTCGGTCTTCGGCGCGCCCATCGCGGTGCCGGCGATGTCGAGATGCGCCCAGGGTGTGCCGTCGACGAAACGCTGCAGGAATTGCGCCGCGGTGATCGAGCCGCCATTGCGCCCGCCGGTGTTCTTCATGTCGGCGAACTGCGAGTCGATCTGCTTGTCGTACTCGGGACCGAGCGGCATGCGCCACACTTTCTCGCCGGTCTCGAGGCCGACCTTGGCGAGGCGCTCGGCGAGTTCGTCATTGTTGGAGAACAGGCCGGCGTGATCGGTGCCGAGCGCGACCATGATCGCGCCGGTCAGCGTCGCCAGATCGACCATGAATTTCGGCTTGAACTTCTTGGCGACGTACCAGAGCACGTCGGCGAGCACGAGGCGTCCCTCGGCGTCGGTGTTGATGATTTCGATGGTCTGGCCGGACATCGAGGTGACGATGTCGCCGGGACGCTGCGCATTGCCGTCGGGCATGTTCTCGACGAGCCCGATGGCGCCGATGGCGTTGACGCGGGCCTTGCGCGCGGCGAGCGCGTGCATCAGCCCGACCACGCAGGCCGCACCGCCCATGTCACCCTTCATATCCTCCATGCCGCCGGCCGACTTGATTGAAATACCGCCGGTATCGAAGCAGACGCCCTTGCCGACAAAGGCGACCGGCGCCTCGTTCTTCTTGCCGCCGTTCCAGCGCATGACCACGGTACGACTTGGCCGCGCCGAGCCCTGTCCAACACCGAGCAGCGCGCCCATGCCGAGCTTGGTCATCGCCTTGACGTCGAGGACCTCGACGGTAACGCCGAGCTTGCGGAGCTGGCTTGCGCGGCGGGCGAACTCTTCGGGATACAGCACGTTCGGCGGCTCGTTGACGAGCTCACGCGCCAGATTGACGCCGTCGACGATGGACGATTCGGGCGCGAACGCCTTCCTGGCGGCAGCGACGTCGTCGACGGCGATCGAGACTTCGGCCCGCACGGCGCCGTTCTCGCCGTCCTTCTTCTTGGTCTTGTAGCGATCGAACTTGTAGGCACGCAGGCGAATACCGGTGGCGATCGCGGCGGCCTGGCCGGCCCCCATCGCGGCATCGGGCAGTTCTGCGATGACGGTCATCGAACCGCTGCCGGCGTTCAGTTTGCCGGCCAGAACGCCGCCGAATTTGAGAAAATCCTTATCCTTGAGGTCCGCCACCTTGCCGGTGCCGATCACGATCAGGCGGTCGACCTTGATTCCCTCAGGCGCCAGGATGTCGAGAGCTGCCCCGCTCTTGCCCTTGAACTGGTTGGCGGCGGCGGCCCGCTTGACCGTCTCGGCGGCGGCTCCCAGCGCCTTCCTTGCGGCCGCTCCCAGCTTCAATTGCTCGTCGCAAAAGGCGACCAGGATGCCGCGAGCGGACGCGGAGAATGGGACAAAGCCGACCTTGACGGCGTCGGACATAGGAAAATCCTCCAGAACTCAGGGTGTTGCTCGGACCTGAAGCGGTCCTTCCGGCACTCGGCGTGAGCATTGCGATGGCGGTCCGGAACGCCCCGGACCGGGCTTGTCACACACTATGGCCTGTCGGCTGCGCCGCTGCCAAGCGCTGGAGTGGCCGGAAGGCCACAAAAGCGATTAATTAACCATAAATTAAGCGCGCCTTGGCCCGGCCATTTTGTTGACGGATCAAAGGGATGGTACTGAGAGAGTGGACATAGAGTGAGCCGGACGAGTCCGCGGCTCGACCATAGGGGAACCCGGGTTGACGGGATTGGTCGAAAGCCGCGCGTTTGGCTGCGTGCAGGGGGTCTCGGGGGTCGTGCGGTAGCGATGGGGTCGATCGACAAGTACATCTTTAAAACGACGCTGGCGTCGTTTGCGCTTGTCCTGGTCAGCCTCACCGGGGTGATCTGGATTACCCAGGCGTTGCGCGGCATCGACCTGATGACCAGCCAGGGTCAGACCATCCTGACCTTCCTCGGCATCACCAGCCTGGTGATTCCGGCCCTCGTCCTGATCATCGCGCCGATCGCGCTGATGATCGCGATCTCCCACACGCTGAACAAGCTCGCGACCGATTCCGAGATCATCGTGATGAACGCGGCCGGCTTCTCGCCGTTCCGGCTGTTCCGGCCATTCTTCTTCGCCACCTGCGTGGTGGCGGCGCTGGTCGCCTTCATCGGCGCCTACCTCGCCCCCGACGGCATGCGCCGAATCAAGCAGTGGGATGCCGAGATCACCGCCGACGTCCTGACCAACATCCTGCAGCCCGGCCGCTTCGCCCAGCTCGACCAGAACCTGACGATTCGCATCCGCGAGCGCCTGCCCGGCGGCGTGCTCGGCGGCGTCTTCGTCGACGATCGCCGCGATCCGCAGGAGCGGGTCACCATCATCGCCGACCACGGCACCGTGCAGAAGACCGAGCGCGGTTCGTTCCTGGTGCTCTATGACGGCAATCTCCAACGCTTCGAGACCGGCAAGCGCGATCCGGCGCTGGTGGTGTTTCAGCGCTACGGCTTCGACATGTCGAAATTCTCGCAGGGCCGCGACGTCACCCTCGGGATTCGCGAGCGCTACCTCTGGGAGCTGATCTGGCCGGACGAGAACGATCAGACCTATCAGCAGCTGTCAGGCCAGTTCTTCGCCGAGTTGCATGATCGCTTCATGGCGCCGATCTATCCGTTCGCGTTCGCGGCCCTCACCTTTGCCTTCCTAGGCGCGCCGCGCACCACGCGCCAAAGCCGCAATTTCTCGATCGGCGGCTCGGTGTTCGCGGTGTTCGGCCTGCGCATGGTCGGATTCGCCTGCTCGGTGATCGCGGTGAAGACCCCGATCGCGGCGCTCGTGCAATATCTGATGCTGTTCGGCGGCATCGGCATCGGCATCTGGATGATCGTCGGCGGCGTGGTCGTCGAACCGCCGGCGGCGCTGATGGAAGCGATCAACCGGAACAACGAACGCATCGCGCGCCTCTTCCGGAGGCCGGCAACCGCATGAGCATGGTCACAAACACGCTCGGGCGTTATTTCGCCGGCCGCTTCGTGGTCGCGGCAGTGGGCGTGTTCGCGGGCATCTTCGTTCTGCTCGTGCTGGTCGACTACATCGAGATGGTGCGCAAGACGTCGGGGCTCATCGGGGCGTCCGCGATCACGGTCGCGGAAACCTCGCTATTCCGCGTGCCGCAACTACTCGAGAAGCTGATGCCGTTCTGCGTGCTGATCGGCGCGATGACCTGCTATCTCGCTTTGTCGCGGCGGCTGGAGCTCGTCGTGGCGCGTGCCGCCGGCGTCTCGGCCTGGCAATTCATCTCGCCGGCGCTGGCCAGTGCGATCGTGCTCGGCATCTTCGCGACCACGGCCTACAATCCGGTGTCGGCCAATCTGCGCGAGCTCTCCAAACGGATGGAGGCCCAGCTGTTCGGCTCCGCGCCGGGCGGCGGCATCCAGGATGCCTCGGGCTTCTGGCTCAACCAGATCAACGACGAAGGTCAGGCGATCATCAATGCCGCCCGCAGCGAGCAGCAGGGCGTCCGGCTGACCGGCCTGACAGTGTTCCGATTCGATACGGCGTTGCAGTTCAAGGAGCGAATCGAAGCGCGCGAAGCGGCGCTCGAAGAAGGCCGCTGGGTCTTCCAGGGAGTACGCCGATACACCCTCGATAAGGCTCCGGTGGACCAGGACACCTTCTACCTGACCACCACCCTCACCCCGGCACAGGTGCGTAACAGCTTCTCCACCCCTGAAACTGTGTCCTTTTGGCAACTGCCGAACTACATCCGTTCGTCGGAGAGTTCAGGGTTCGCGACGGCCGGCTATCGGTTGCAGTATCACAAGCTCATCGCACAGCCGTTTTTGCTAGCTGCGATGGTGATGTTGGCGGCTTCTGTGAGCCTCCGCTTCTTTCGGATGGGCGGCGTGCAGAAGATGGTTTTGAGTGGCGTGGGCGCAGGCTTTCTGCTCTACGTGCTGTCGAAAGTAACTGAAGATTTGAGCAAGGCTGAGTTGATGCATCCCATCGCTGCGGCGTGGTTGCCCGTCGTCGTGGGTAGCCTCACCGGTTTCTTAGCCTTGCTGTACCAGGAGGACGGGTAGTGGCACGTGTCGCCGCCCGCCAGTTGATGTCGCCTGCATTCGGGCGGCGCAGTGCCCTGCGCCGTCAACGGAGCCGCATGGCCGCGTTTGGCGTTTCTATCTCTGCTCTCCTCGCCGCGCTCGTCGTGGTCAGCGCGCTCGACGTTGTCGCGTCGACGCCGGCCGCCGCGCAGGCGTTCACCTACAATCCGCGTCCGCCGAAGCCAGTCCGCCCGCCGGCCAAGAATGACGGGCAGATGCTCGTTCAGGCGACCGAGGTCGATTACGACTACAACAACAGCCGCATCTCGGCCGTCGGCAACGTCCAGATGTTCTACAACGGCACCAGCGTCGAGGCCGACAAGGTCATCTACGACCAGAAGACCAAGCGTCTTCATGCCGAAGGCAACATCCGCATGACCGATGCGGAAGGCAAGATCACCTACGCCAACATCATGGATCTCAGCGACGACTACCGCGACGGATTCGTCGATTCGCTGCGCGTCGATACCGAAGACCAGACCCGGATGGCGGCGACACGCGCCGATCGGTCGAGCGGCAATTACACGGTGTTCGACAATGGCGTTTATACCGCCTGCGCGCCCTGTAAGGATGATCCGAAGAAGCCGCCGCTCTGGCAGGTCAAGGGCGCGCGCATCATCCATAACCAGACCGAGAAGATGCTCTATTTCGAGAACGCCCAGCTCGAATTCTTCGGCGTTCCGATGGCCTACCTGCCCTATTTCTCGACGCCCGATCCGACCGTGAAGCGCAAGAGCGGCTTCCTGATGCCGGGCTTCACCACGTACACGGCGTTCGGCTACGGCGTCGAAATTCCGTATTACTGGGCGATCGCGCCTGACATGGACGCGACCTTCACTCCGCGCATCACGACCAAGCAGGGCGTGCTGCTGCAGACCGAATTCCGCCAGCGCTTTGTGGACGGCTCCTATCAGATCCGGCTCTACGGCATCGACCAACTCGATCAGGGCGCCTTCAAGGGCCAGCCCGGTGATCGCCAGTTCCGCTGGGGCGTCGACACCAAGGGTCAGTTCGCGCTGAACGACAAATGGGTCTGGGGCTGGGACGGCGTCCTGCTGTCCGACTACTTCTTCATGTCCGACTACCGGCTCGCCCAGTACAAGGATCCGTTCGGATCGTTCCTGTCGCTGCCGACGGAAGCGATCTCGCAGCTCTATCTGACCGGTGTCGGCAACCGCAGCTTCTTCGACGCGCGCGCGATCTACTATCTCAGCTACTCGGGTAACCAGAACCAGGTCCCGGTGGTCGCGCCTGTGATCGACTACAACAACGTGATCAACAACAACATCCTAGGCGGCGAGTTCAGCTACAAGGTGAACTTCACCAACCTGACCCGCGAAACCGCGGTGTTCGACCCGATCACGGCACAGGCCGCCAACCCCCTCAACCCGTTGTGCACGACCACGTCCGCCGATCCGATGGCGCGCACCCCGTCGCAGTGCCTGCTGCGCGGCATGCCGGGCACTTACACGAGGCTGACGGCCGAGGCCCAGTGGCGCAAGTCCTACACCGATCCGCTCGGCCAGATCTGGACGCCGTTCGCCAGCGTCCGCGCCGATGCGATCAACGCCGACATCTCGAACCAGCCGGGCGTCTCCAACTTCCTGCCGGTCGGCGACACCCAGACGGTCCGCCTGATGCCGACCGTCGGCTTCGAATACCGCTATCCCTTCATCAACGTGCAGCCGTGGGGCACGACCACCGTCGAGCCGATCGCGCAGGTCATCATCCGGCCCAACGAGCCCAATGCCGGCAAGCTTCCGAACGAGGACGCACAGAGCCTGGTGTTCGACACCAGCAACCTGTTCGCGGTCGACAAGTTCTCCGGCTACGACCGTGTCGAAGGCGGCAGCCGCGCCAATGTCGGTGTGCAGGCCACCACGCAGTTCGACCACGGTGGCAGCATCAAGGGGATGTTCGGACAGTCCTACCAGATGTTCGGGATGAACTCGTTCGCGGTCGCCGACGTCACCAACACCGGCATCGACTCCGGGCTGCAGAACCCGCGCTCGGACTATGTCGCGAGCCTCGCCTATTCGCCCAACCGCACCTACACCTTCAGCGTCCGCTCGCGGATGGATGAGGCGACCTGGAATATCAACCGGTTCGAGGCGACGGCGGCCGCGAATTTCGACCGCTGGTCGATCGCGGTGACGTATGGCGATTATGCGGCGCAGCCGGAACTCGGCTATTTGACGCGCCGCGAGGGCATCCTCACCAGCGGATCGGTCAAGGTGGCGTCGAACTGGGTGGTTCAGGGTGCGGCGCGCTGGGACCTTGAAGCGAACAAGATCAACCAGTATGCCGTCGGCGCAGGCTATGTGGACGACTGCTTCGTGCTGGCTGCCAACTACATCACGTCCTATACCTATCAAGCCGGTTCGCAGCCGCCCGTCCTCAGCCACGCGTTCATGTTCCAGATCGGGCTGCGGACGATCGCCCAAACCTCCACGACCAGCAGTTCGGCTGGCGTGCAGTAAAGAGCGAGGGCTTGTATTGCCCGTGGGCCTGTGGCCCCGGCTTGAATTGGTTTAAACGGCTGACATGACAATAACGACGACCGCTAGCCCGCCAAGGCGCCGCCATTCACTAGTGTTGAGTTCCCTGCTGGCTCTTTTCCTCCTGTGTGGGAGCGGTGCGCGGCTGCATGCCCAGACCATCGCCGTGATGGTTAATGGCGAGCCCATCACCAATTTCGACATCGAGCAGCGCGCGAAGCTGAACGCCCTGACCGGCGGCAAGGCCCCCGATCGGAAGGTCATCCTCCAGGATCTGATCGACGAGAAGCTGAAGATCAAGGAAGCCAAGAAATTCGGCGTTGATCCGACCGCCAACGATATCGATCAGTCCTTTGGCGGCATGGCGCAGCGAATGAGGCTTTCGGGCGACCAGCTGACCAAGGTGCTGGAGGGCAAGGGCATCCGCCCGGAAACGCTCAAGCAACGCATCAGGGCCGACATGGTCTGGACCAGCCTGGTCCGTGGTCGTTTCAAAGAAAGCCTGCAAGTCGGAGAAAAGGACGTGGCGACCGCGGTCAAGGAAACCGGTGACGCCCCCGATGCCGAAGCCTTCGAATACAGGATGCAGCCGGTCGTTCTGATCGTGCCCCGCGGCGCTCCGCAGTCGGAATTCGAGGGCCGCCGCAAGGAAGCCGACTCGCTGCGGGAGCGCGTGACCAGTTGCGAGGAGGCCAACTCCTCCTTCAAGGCGATGCGCAACGCAGCGATCCGGGAAATCGTCGTGAAGACATCGGCCGACCTGCCGCAGTCGCTGCGCGACATCCTGGACAAGACCCCGGTCGGCCACCTCACTCCTCCCGAGGTCACCAAGCAGGGCGTCGAAATGGTCGCGCTCTGCGGCAGGAAGGCAACCACCGTGGACACGCCGAAGAAGCGTGAGATGCGGGACAAGATGTACGTGCAGAAGTACGAGGCGAAGTCGAAAGCCTACCTGCAGGAAGTCCGAAAAGCCGCGATGATCGAATATCCAGGCGGGCGATGATCGACTATCGTTGACGCATGGCTCAACCTCTCGCACTGACCTCCGGCGAGCCCGCAGGCATCGGCCCCGATATCACGCTCGCAGCATGGCTGCGGCGCCGCGAACTCGATCTCCCGCCGTTCTATCTGCTCGGCGACCGCGCGTCCCTTGCCGAACGCGCCAGGACGCTCGGCCTTGCCGTCGAGTTTGCCGAGGTCAGTGCCGAGGAGGCCGCCGCGGCGTTTGCACGCGCCCTCCCCGTCGTTCCAACCGGCAAGGCGGCGACGGCGCAACCTGGCAAGCCCGACGGGACAAGCGCAGAGGCGGCGCTGGCGTCGATCCGTCAGGCCGTCGCCGATGTCGCATCGGGCAAGGCCAGCGCCGTCGTCACCAATCCGATCGCCAAGAACGTGCTGTACCGCGCCGGCTTCCGTCATCCCGGTCACACCGAATTCCTCGCCGAGCTTGCCGCCCGCGCCGGCCACGCGCCGCAGCCGGTGATGATGCTGTGGTCGCCGGCACTCGCCGTCGTCCCGGTGACGATCCATGTGTCGGTCCGCCAGGCATTGGCGCAATTGACGACCGACCTGATCGTGTCGACCGCGCGGATCGTGGTTGCGGACATGAAGGCGCGGTTCGGCATCGCGGCACCGCGGCTCGCCATTGCCGGCCTCAACCCGCATGCCGGCGAAGACGGTACGCTCGGCATGGAAGATGTCGAGATCGTCGCGCCCGCGGTCGAGATCCTGCGCCGCGAAGGCATTGTTGCCCGGGGCCCGCTGCCGGCCGACACCATGTTCCACGCTGCCGCGCGCAAGACCTATGATTGCGCGCTCTGCATGTATCACGACCAGGCGCTGATCCCGATCAAGACCGTCGCGTTCGAGGACGCAGTCAACGTCACGCTGGGACTGCCGTTCATCCGGACCTCGCCCGATCACGGCACCGCGTTCGACATCGCCGGCACCGGCAAGGCCAATCCTTCGAGCCTGATCGCCGCGCTCCGGCTCGCCGCGCGCATGGCCGCGGCATCAAGCTAAGTGAGCGCGATCGACGATCTGCCACCGCTGCGCGACATCATTCGCGAGCACTCGCTGTCGGCACGCAAATCGCTCGGCCAGAATTTTCTGCTCGATCTCAATCTCACCGCACGCATTGCCCGCGCCGCGGGTCCGCTGGAAGACTCCACCGTGATCGAGGTCGGCCCCGGCCCCGGCGGACTGACGCGCGCATTGCTGGCGCTCGGCGCCAAGCGCGTGATCGCGATCGAGCGCGACGAGCGTGCGATCGACGCACTGGACTACGTCGTCAAGCGCTACCCCGGCCGCATCGAGATCGTGCACGGCGATGCGCAGAGCTTCGATCCACGTCCCTTGCTCGACGGCGGCAAGGCCAAGATCGTCGCGAACTTGCCCTACAACATCGCAACGCAGCTCCTGGTCGACTGGCTGTCGATCGAGCCGTGGCCGCCCTGGTACGACACCATGGTCCTGATGTTCCAGCGCGAGGTCGCCGAGCGCATCACAGCCCATGAAGACGAGGAATCCTATGGTCGGCTCGCGGTGCTCGCCAACTGGCGCGCCGAGACCAAGATCCTGTTCGACATCTCGCCCGCTGCCTTCGTGCCGCAGCCGAAGGTCACCTCCTCGGTGGTACGATTGATACCGCGCGCTGCGCCCGAGCCGTGCGACCGCCGCATGCTCGAGCAGGTCGCGGCTGCCGCCTTCGGCCAGCGCCGCAAGATGTTGCGCCAGAGCCTGAAATCGCTGTCGGTCGATCCGGCGCGGCTTGCTGCCGCAGCCGATATCGACGCGACGCGACGCGCGGAAACCATTCCGGTCGCCGGCTTTGTTGCCATGGCGAGGGAATTGGCCGATATACGGTCCACAAAATAGAACAACAGGAGAAAACGTAATGGCGCGCATGGTTCGCCAATCCCTCGTCAAATTCGATGCACCGCTGTGCGAAACCATCGTCGACACGCCGAAGCCCCAGGGACGCGAAGTGCTCGTGCGCATCGAGCGCTGCGGCCTGTGCCATTCCGATCTCCACATCCAGGACGGTTACGCCGACCTCGGCGGCGGCAAGAAGCTCGACACCACCCGCGGCATGACCCTTCCCTTCACGCTCGGCCATGAGATCGCGGGCATCGTCGACGAGGTCGGCCCCGACGCGCCGAAGGATCTGGTCGGCACGAAGAAGGCGGTCTTCCCCTGGATCGGCTGCGGCCAGTGCCGCGACTGTCTCGCCGGCGACGAGAACCTCTGCGTCAAGCAGCGCTTCCTCGGCGTCTCGATCGACGGCGGCTTCGCCACCCATGTGCTGGTGCCCGACGCAAAATACCTGCTCGACTACGATCCGCTGCCGGTCAATCAGGCCGCCACGTTGATGTGCTCCGGCGTCACCGCCTACGGCGCGCTGAAGCGCCTGGTCGATCGTCCCCGCCAGCGCAATCTCCTGCTGATCGGTCTCGGCGGCGTCGGCATGATGGGCCTGTCGTTCGCGCAGGCGATGTTCAAGCAGCCGATCACGGTTGCCGATCTCAGTCCCGCGGCACGCGAGACCGCACTGAAGAACGGCGCGGCGGCCGCCTACGACCCGGCGGAGCCCGATGTCGTCAAGCGCATGCTGAAGGAGAGCGACGGCGGCTTCGACGGCGTGGTCGACTTTGCCGGCAACGAAAAGTCGATGGCATTTGCGGTGTCGACGGTGGCACGCGGCGGCAAGATCGTGGTGTCCGGCCTGATGGGCGGCCAGTTCACGCTGCCGATGGTGCAGTGGGTCTACAAGCGCATGACCATCGAAGGCTTCATGGTGGGCACGCTTGCCGAGGGGCAGGAGTTGATGGCGCTCGCGCGGGCCGGCAAGATCAAGCCGACGCCGATGAAGGAAGAGCCGATGGCCGACGTCCAGAAATGGATCGAGGAGCTGCGCGCCGGCAAGGTCGTGGGACGCATCGTACTGAAGAACTAAAGCATGATCCGGAAAAGCGTGTAGCGGTTTTCCCTTTCGACAAACGCGGAGCGTTTGCGCGGAGATCATGCTCTTAGGACGCTAAGGCGCGTCATCGCGCTTTGGCCGACGTCCCGCCGACCTCGCCCGACCAAAAATGGGGGAGGACGCGAATGAGGAGGAGACGTTCGACGATCCAGGCATGGGCGACGCTCGCGCTCGCCCTCGCCGTGACGCCGGCCCTTGCGCAAAAGCACTACGGGCCCGGCGTCACCGACCGCGACATCAAGATCGGCACCACGACGCCCTATAGCGGTCCGGCATCGGCCTATTCGGCCGGCGCGATCTCGATCACCGCCTATTTCGCGATGATCAACGATCAGGGCGGCGTCAACGGCCGCAAGATCAACTTCGTCAGCCTCGACGATGCCTACAGCCCGCCCAAGACGGTCGAGCAGATCCGCCGCCTGATCGAGAGCGACGAGGTGCTGTTCCTCGTCAACCCGGTCGGCACGGCACCCAACATGGCGGTGGTGAAATACATCAACCAGAAGCAGGTGCCGCATCTCTTCGTCGGATCCGGCGCGACGATCTTCAACGATCCCGAGCATTATCCGTGGACGATGAGCTGGACGCCGCATTACGCGTCCGAAGGCGAGATTTACGCCAGGTACATCCTGTCGACGCTACCGGACGCCAAGATCGGCATCCTCGCGCAGAACGACGATCTGGGCCGCGACTACATACTCGGCTTCAAGCGCGGGCTTGGCGACAAGGCTGCGACGATGATCGTATCGCAGCAGGCCTACAACACCAGCGATCCCACCGTGGATTCGCAGATCGTGTCGCTGAAGGCCGCAGGCGCCAACGTGCTGTTCATCGCCGCGGTGCCGAAATTCGCAGCGCAAGCGATCCGCAAGGCCTACGATATCGACTGGCACCCGCAGGAATTCCTCTCCAGCGTCGGCTCCTCGATTGCGGGTGCGATCCGCCCCGCGGGCTTCGAGGCTGCCAAGGGCGTGATCTCCGCGGCCTATCAGAAAGACCCAGCCGATCCGCAGTGGAAGGACGATCCGGCCATGCAGGCCTGGAACGTCTGGATGGACAAGTACAACCCGCATGTCGACAAGAGCGACTACTACGCGCCCTACGGCTACAATATCGGCTACGCGGTGGTGCAGATCCTCAAGCAGTGCGGCAACGACCTGACGCGCGAGAACGTCATGAAGCAGGCCTCCCATCTCGACATGGAGCTGCCGCTGCTGCTCCCCGGCATCCGCCTGCGGACCTCGCCGGCCGACCTGCGGCCGATCAAGCAGATGCGTCTGGTCCGCTTCAACGGCGAACGCTACGTGCTGTTCAGCGACGTGCTCCAAAGCAACTAACGTGCTTGGAAGAACCCGCGTCGGCCGAACCTTTGCTGGAACCTGGTGTCGTCGCGCGCTTTGAAATCCGGCGTGCCGCTGCGCAGCCAGGCAGTCGGTTCCTCAGCCACCGGCTCGCCGCAATTGCGGCACGCCCCGGGCCTCAATTAAGCCCTACCCGTTCCGGATTTGCGGCGCATTGCGACCCAACTCTTTACCGAGATTGGCATCACCAGCGTTTGCGTAAAAAAAGAAATACCGGGGACGTGTATGTCAAATCGTTCAGCGAAATTCGCTGCGGCGCTCGCCGCCAGCATGTTGGCCGGCGCCAACTGCAGCGCCGTGGCCCAGAACGCCGCCACTCCGGCGGGAACCAACACGGCCGACACCAAGACGGCCGACACCTGCCAGCCGGCGCCGAAGGGAACCGCGCCGGCGGGAAGCCATTGGTTCTATCACCTCGACCGCAGCACCCAGAAGAAGTGCTGGTACCTCGGTGACGCCAAGAACAAGGTTGTTGCCAAGACCGCCACTGCGCAGCAGCAGCCTGTGGCCGCGCCCGACACGGCGACAGCCGACGCCACGCCGTCGCAGAGCCAGCCCGCGCCGGCACCGCAGCCGGCGATGCGCAAATCGGTTGCCAACGCCCACGCCGAGTGGCCCTCGCCACAGGCCGCCGCCGCGCCCGTCGCGGG
>NZ_JACMYK010000093.1 GCF_020889785.1 Bradyrhizobium acaciae | reverse complement strand
CGCCGACACCGGCAAGAAATTGCTGTGTCCGATGCCCGGTCTCGTGGTGTCGATCGCGGTGACCGAGGGCCAGGAGGTCAAGGCCGGCGAGACGCTCGCAGTCGTGGAAGCCATGAAGATGCAGAACGTGCTGCGCGCCGAGCGCGACGGTACGGTGAAGAAGATCCACGCCGCCGCCGGCGCAACGCTCGCGGTCGATGCGCTGATCCTGGAGTTCGCATAGCACCGTCATTGCGAGCGCAAGCGAAGCAATCCATCTAACCGCATATGACGACAGATGGATTGCTTCGTCGCTTCGCTTCTCGCAGACGCGGATGGAGACAGCACCATGGCCTTCCGCAAACGCCGCGAATCCTTGCGATCGATCCTCAACGGATCAATTTGCGTTCGCCCGGGCTCGGTCTACGACGCGACCTCGATCCGGATTGCGGAGGATCTCGGCTTCGAGCTAGGCATGTTCGGCGGCTCGGTGGCCTCGCTCGCCGTGCTCGGCGATCCCGACATTGCGCTGATCACACTGACCGAATTCGCCGAGCAGATACGCCGCATGTCGCGTGCGTCGACCCTTCCGGTGCTCGTCGATGCCGATCACGGTTACGGCAACGCGCTCAATGTCCGCCGCACCGTCCAGGAAGTGGAAGCTGCCGGTGCCGCCGGCCTCACCATCGAGGACACGCTGCTGCCGCAGGCGTTCGGCCAGCCGAAGACCCAGCTGATCTCGCTGGAGGAGGGCGTCGGCAAGATGAAGGCGGCGCTTGATGGCCGCAGCGATCCGACGCTTGTCATCCTGGGCCGGACCGGTGCCGTCTCGATCACTGATCTCGACGACGCGATCGCACGCGCGCGGGCCTATGAGGCGGTCGGCGTCGACGGGCTGTTCTTCACCGGCATCAAGTCGCGCGGTGAGCTGGAGGCGATTTCGGCGGCGACGACGCTGCCGATCGTGCTCGGTGGCGTGCCGGAGGAGATGACCGGGCTGGACTATCTGGCGAGCCAGCGCGTCAGGATCGCGCTGCAAGGCCACGCGCCGTTCGCGGCCGCAACCCAGGCCGTCTACGAGACGCTGAAGGCGCTACGTGACGGCACCTCGCCGACGAACCTCAAGGGTATCGCGTCCCCCGAACTGACCAGCCGCGTGATGCGCGAGGCGGAGACCAAGGCGCGCAGCGGCGAATTCCTCGGCTTGAAAAAGTGAGCGGCGCGATCCGCCACGTCACCATCACCGGACGCGTCCAGGGCGTCGGCTATCGCGCCTGGGTTCACGAAAACGCGAACGCGCGCGGTCTCGAGGGCTGGGTCCGTAATCGCCGTGACGGGAGCGTCGAAGCGGTGTTTTCCGGCCCCGAAGATGTCGTTGCCGACATGATCAAGGCGTGCGGCCGTGGTCCGATCTCGGCGCGCGTCGACCGCGTACAGGCAGGTGCTGGCACACCTGACCTGCTGAACCTGCGCGGGGCGGGCAAGCGGTTCGCCTTCCTGCCGACGGTCTAAGCGGCCGAAATCACCAGCGCCTGAATCTTTCCATCGATGGGGCCGTTGCCGTAGCGGCGCGCCAACGCCTCCGCCACGCGCTCTGTCGCAGCCTCGAGGCTCGGTTGACCCTGCGCCTCGATTTCGCCGCGCATCGGCGTGCCCTGGCAGTAGGCGATCGCGACATCCTGGGGCGAAGCGGCGGGACTCCGCTGGGTGACCAGCTCGATGGCAATGTCGCGAAAGCCGGCAATGGTCAGGTCGGCGCGGATGCGCGCCGGATCGTGATAGCCGTGCGGCGTCCGCGCCATGAATTGCGGCGGGTTGCTCGCAAATACCTTGTGCATCGTCTGCTGCATGACGTCGGCGAAATCATTCTCCTCGATCCTGTCCCAGACGTTGAAGAAGTACCGTCCGCCGGGCCTGATCACACGCCGTGCTTCGGCGTAACCCTTGACGCGGTCGGGGAAGAACATCGCGCCGAATTGGCAGGCGACGACATCGAAGCTCGCATCGCCAAAGGGCAGCGACAGCGCATCAGCCTGCAGCCATCGGATGTTCGGTTTGCCCGCGAGATGCGTCTTCGCTTGCGCCAGCATCGGCTCGTTGAGATCGGTCGCGATGATCTGCGTACCGGGCAATTCCGTCGCAAGCACGGTGGTGACGGCTCCGGTGCCCGCCGCGATCTCCAGCAGGTCGCGCGGCCGGTGGCCCTTGATGCGCTCCGCGAGGTCGCGGGCATAAGGCGCAAAGATCATCGGCACCATGAGCCGGTCGTAGAGCTGAGGGACCGATCCCGCGAAGATCTTGTCGGAAAGGGGAGCCGTCATATGCATTCCCTCGCGAAAAGCGGACGGCCGTCCTGGCCGTCACGGGCAGAAGCCGCCCTCGAACTATGACCCAGTGATCCGCCGGCGCCAACGCCTCGAATTGCGACGTATCCCTCATCCTGCGGCGGCGGAGGCCGCCCTTGACATTCGCTCCGAACGGTCTGATATTTCTGTTATGACAGAAATAACCGCCAAGAAAAAACTCCCCGCCGCCGTCGAGCGCTTCATCCTGCATTGGGGCGATATGGGCGACCAGTGGGGCGTCAACCGCTCGGTCAGCCAGATTCATGGACTGCTCTACCTCGCCGAGGCGCCGATGACGGCGGAGGACATTGCCGACACGCTCGGCATGGCGCGCTCCAACGTCTCCAATTCGATCAAAGAGCTGCTGTCCTGGGGGTTGATCCGGCGGGTGCCGATCCTCGGCGATCGCCGCGACCATTTCGAGGCCGAGACCGACATCTGGGAGGTCGCGGCCAAGATCGCGGCCGGGCGCAAGGAGCGCGAGATCGATCCGGCGCTTGCGGCGCTACGCGCCTGTGTCTCCGACGCGGCTGACGATCCGACCATCTCTCCGCTCGCCAGCAAGCGGTTGAAGGAGATGCTGACATTCACCGAGCTGGTCGACCGCTGGTACACGCAGATGCTGAACGTGCCGCGGCCGCGCCTGGTCGCGCTGATCAAGCTCGGCGAGAAGATCGTGAGTTTCCTGCCGACAGGCAGAGCCAAATAGGGGCGGCGGCGTAACGGGAGTGTGCGATGGCGTCAGCAAGGATATCCACCTTAAAGACAGCGCCGGCTTCCGATACCAAACTACTCGACGATCATCGCTTCCGCGCATTGCTGTCGGACGAGGATTGGGGCCGCCTGCCGGTCGCGATCTGGCGCCGCTTCTCGAAGCGGTTCGAGGACGGCAACACCGTCGTCTATGTCGGCGAGATCGAGGAGGCCGTGAGCAGCCGCGCCGGGCGGTGGCTGGCACAGGCCGCGCGGCTGATCGGCGGACCGCTCCCGACCGGCAGCGAGACCGGCGTGCCGATGATCGTCACGGTCACCGAGGATGCCGCAAGCGGCGGCCAGATATGGACCCGCATCTGCGCGCGCCGCGACGGCTTCCCGCAGGTGATCCATTCCGCCAAGCGCTTCGCCGGTCCGACCGGGCTCGAGGAATATGTCGGCTTCGGCGTCAGCATGGCGCTGCGGATCGCGGTGGAGCATGAGGCGCTGGTGTTTCACAGCGTCGGCTATTCGCTGCAGCTCGGTCCGTTTCGCCTGCCGCTGCCCGAATGGCTCACGCCCGGCGATCTCACCGTGACCCATTCCGATCTCGGCTGCGGCGACTTCCGCTTCACGCTGGAAATCATCCACCCGCGTTTCGGCCGGCTGATCCGTCAGTCTGCCGTGTTCAGGGAGGCCACATCATGACGCCGCTGCTTTGGATTCTGGTCGCCATTCAGATCGCGATGGGCGCATTCGACACTTTTTATCACCACGAGTTCACCGAGCGGCTGGCCTGGCGCCCGTCGCAGCGCCGTGAGCTGCAGCTGCACAGTGTGCGGAACATGCTTTATGCGCTGCTGTTTCTCGTGCTCGGCTGGCTGGAGGTGCACGGCATTGTCGCGATCGCGATCCTGGTCGTGTTGGTCGTCGAGGTCGTCATCACGCTGATGGATTTCGTCGAGGAGGATCTGAGCCGTAAGCTGGCGCCGAGCGAGCGGATCAATTATACGCTGCTCGCGATCAATTACGGCGCCATCCTCGTTCTGCTGGTGCCGGTCCTGATCGGCTGGGCGCTGCTGCCGACGGCCGTCGTGCCGGCCTATGCAGGTCTGCTAAGCCTGTTCGCAACCGCTGCGGCGTTCGGTGCCGCGCTATTCGGCGCACGTGACTTTGCTGCGGCCAGACGTCTGGGACGAATGGCCAGCGTGCCGGCTGCGACGCTGGTCGAAAAATTGCCGGCGCGGCAGACGGTGTTGGTGACCGGCGCGACCGGTTTCATCGGCAGTCGCCTTGTCGCCAGCCTCACGGCATCGGGCCATCAGGTGATTGCGCTGATCCGCAATCCGGCGAAGACCGATATGCTGCCGCCGCCGGTGACGCTGATCACCAGCCTCGACCAGTTGCCCACCGACACGGGGATCGACGCCATCGTCAATCTCGCGGGCGAGCCGATCGGCGATGGTCTCTGGACCGAAGCGAAGCGCCGCAAGATCATCACCTCGCGGATCGATATCACGGCCGAAGTCGTCAAGCTGATCGCGCGGCTCGAGCGCAAGCCGTCGGTGCTGGTGAGCGGCTCCGCGATCGGTTGGTACGGACTCTGGCAGGACCAGGTTCTGACGGAATCGGCGAAGTCCCACGCCTGCTTCAGTCACGAGCTGTGTGAGGCCTGGGAGAATGCGGCGAAGCCCGCCGCCGAGCACGGCGTCCGCATGGCTTATTTGCGGATCGGTCTCGTGGTCGGCACTGATGGCGGCTTCATCACGCGGATGCTGACGCCGTTCGAGTTCGGTCTCGGTGGACCGCTCGGCTCGGGCAAGCAGTGGATGTCGTGGATCGAGCGCGACGATCTGGTCCGCCTGATCGCGCATGTGATCGTCAAGCCTGAGCTTTCGGGGCCGATCAACGCGACCGCACCGATCCCCGTGACTAACACCAAATTCACCGAGGAGCTGGGGCGCCGCCTGCATCGGCCAGCGGTCTTCCGCGTGCCTGCCGGGATGCTCCGCGCCGTCGGCGGCGACTTCGCCAACGAGCTGTTGCTCGGCGGCCAGCGCGTGCTGCCGAACAAGGCGCTCAGCAATGGCTTTGTGTTTCGGCACGAAACCCTGCGCAGTGCATTCGAGGCGATTCTGTAGAGGAGGGCACGATGTCCAACACCTGTTCGCGCGCTTTCGGAGGTTGGTTGGCGGGCTGTGGCGCCGCGACCGCGGTGCTTTCTGGCGTTGCCCAGACCCTTCTGATGATCATGTCCGGTGGCGACATAACCAGATTGTTTGGAGGCATCGTCGCGCTTCTGCTTCCCTCATTCCTGGTTTTCGTCGTCACCTGTTTCTTGACCGCTATTCCCGCCGCGATCGTCATCTGGGTGGGCGAAGAGCTTCTGATCGGATCGGCCGGGTTCTTCGGCTGCGCAGGCACCGTGATCGGCGCGTTGAGCATCAGCGTCCTGCTGCGATCTCCGGCAGTCTGGACATCGGGACTTGGTTGCCTGTTCGCTGTAGCCGGATTCGTCGCAGGTCTGACCTACTGGTTTGTCGTGCGAGAGCTGGAGGCCGCCGAATATTCCTCCTGAGACCGCATGGTCGTTCTCGTCAGGTCGCTGCGGCGACACTCCGGAACGTCGCAGCCAGCGTCCGCAACGCCGCCAGCTTCGCGGGATCGCTGACCTTGGAATGCAGCATCACCTTTGATGCGCCGAGCTGCGGCAGCTTGTGCGCTCGTCCGATGTCGATCAGGCCCGGCGGCGCGATGCGGCGGACGAGGGGCGCGACAGCACGTCCTGCGAGTGCGGCTGATACCACCGCGGTGACGCCGCCGCCGATGAAGCTTTCCGTCCACGCGATGCCGGCCTTGTCGAGCGCGCGCACGGCCAGGGCGCGTACGCCGCAGGGTGGCGCGAGGGTCGCCAGGGGCAAGGCGTCGCCGCGCGGCCAGACGAAGCGCTTGGCGGCGAACCAGCCGAATTCGTCCTCGGCCAGTTTCTCGCCGCCGCGCCGGCTGCCTTCCTGGCGCACGATCACGGCGTCGAGTTCGCCAGCATCGTAGGCATCGAGCATCTCGCGCGAGAAACCGATCGTCACCGAGAGAGCTAGTTGGGAGGCCATCGCATGCAACCGCTCCAGCAGCGGCACCAGCTCGGGGCCCGCGGCATGATCGCTGATCCCGAGCGTGAGTTGTTGCCGTGCCGGTTTCTCGCCCGAGAGCGCGCGGTCATGCACCTCGATCAGCGCGCGGGCGTGGTGCAGGAACGCCGCGCCATTGGCGGTCAGCCGCACCGCGCGCGGCGAACGCTCGACCAGCCGCTTGCCGAGCACGGTTTCGAGCCGCTGCAATTTCATGCTGATCGCCGCTTGCGTAGTGCCGAGCGCTTCGGCGGCGCGCGTGAAGCCCTGCAGCTCGGCGACGAGGAGGAAGGCCTGCACGGTATCGATGTCGAGCGTGGTCGTCATGATCAATGATCGTTATCATTGCTATCCATATAGATAAGATACCAAGATGATCCGCGAAGGTCTAGCTAGAGGAGGCGCGATTGACCCGCGCGCCAACCGAATTCAAGGAGACCGATCATGCCGCTCATCACCGTCACCTACGCGACTTCGCACGAGTCGTCGTCGCTGAAATCCGACATCGCCGCAGCGGTGTCGGACCTGACCGCAAAGATCCTGCACAAGGATCCCAAGGTCACCGCGATCATCGTGAAGTCGGCCGACGCCGCCGACTGGTTCGCGGGCGGCAAGTCGCTCGCGGAGCAGGGGCTCGCGAGCTACTGGCTGGATGTCCACGTCAGCGAAGGCACCAACACCAAGGATGAGAAGGCGGCCTATCTCGCAGCGCTGTTCAAGCGGATGGGCGAACTGCTCGGTCCGCTCCACACCGAGAGCTACGCCCATGTCGATGAAGTGAAGGGCGATGCCTACGGCTTCGGCGGCCTGACCCAGGAGCGCCGCTACATCGCCGGCAAGCTCGAGCTCGCGCCGCAAAAGGCGGCGTGAGGTCTAGCCGGTCGCTTCCGGCAGGCGCGCTGCGGTGTCGCCGAACACCTCGGCAAACGCCTGCCGGAGCGCGATGTCAACATCGGCCATCGTGACCGGCAATCCGAGATCGACCAGCGAAGTAACGCCGTAGCGCGGATCGACCACGCCGCAGGGCACGATTGCCTGGAAGTGCGAAAGATCCGGCTCGACATTGATCGCGATGCCGTGGAACGAGACCCAACGGCGCAGCCGCACGCCGATCGCGGCGATCTTGTCCTCAAAGCCTTGCCCCTTGTCCGGGCGTTTCACCCAGACCCCGACGCGGTCCTCGCGCCGCTCGCCGCGGACGTTGAAGGCGGCGAGCGTGCGGATGATCCATTCTTCCAGCGAGGCGACGTAGGCGCGGACATCGGGCCGCCGCCGCTTGAGGTCGAGCATCACATAGGCCACGCGCTGGCCCGGGCCGTGATAGGTGACCTGGCCGCCGCGGCCGCTCTGGAAGGTCGGAAAGCGCGGATCGAGCAGGTCGCCGGCCTTGCCGCTGGTGCCGGAAGTGTAGAGCGGCGGATGCTCCAGTAGCCACACCAGTTCAGGTACCGATCCGTCGGCAATCGCCGCCACCCGCGCGTCCATCGCAGCGACAGAATCGGGGTAGGGCACCGGGCGGTCCGCAATCCGCCATTCGACCGCTTCGCCCCCCGATGGGCGCGCAAAGGTCGTCAAATCAAGGCTTTGGCGGTCGTTAACCATTAGCTAACCCTAACGTGGTCAGGTGAACCCACAATTTAGTTCCCGTTCGGCGGTTCAGAAGTGCCCACGCTCGATAAAGTCAGCGTCGATCTCATGGTGGTTCTCGGTACCACCACCATGCCGATTCACCAGGTCATGCGGCTGTCCCGCGGCGCCATCATCGAACTGGATGCTACCGAGGCCGACGAGGTCAAGATCCTCGCCAACAACCTGCCGGTCGCCAGCGGCGTGGTTCTGGTCGACCGCAACCGGATTGCGGTCGAGGTCAAGCAAATGCTGCCGAAATCTCCCGGCGTTCGCAGTTAATTCGCGCATTAATCGCCTTGTCCCTGCATGCATGATTTGTTACATGGCCCCGTCGATGCGGCGGCGCCTTAGGGTTCCATCCGGCATCCTAGCGCTCGTGGCGGAATTGGTAGACGCGCTGCCTTGAGGTGGCAGTGGGTAACACCGTGGGGGTTCGAGTCCCTCCGAGCGCACCACACCTCAGCTGATCCTTGAAATCGCTGAACTTTTCGCAGCATGGCCGCTGGCCGGCTGGGCTCGCCTGCGTGACGCTCGGCCCAGATCTGGAGCAGTTGGTGGAGGTGCCGGCCGATGCGGTCCTGTAACACCCGTCGGATAGATTCGCGGATGCATGGCCTGGCTGGTTCGCCGCTGCCGGCCGGAGGGCCGCTGCATCTTCCGATCGCGCGGCCCAAGCCTGCCCCACCCGGAGCGCCTGATGATCTTTGCCAGCTACGCCTACCGTGTCCTCTCCAACTTCGTGTTTCTGGGGCTGGTCTATTTCACGCTGAACCTTCTGGAGAGATATGAGCAGCGCGCGACGGTGGCGATCCTGATTCTGGTTTATGCGGCGATGCATGCCTTCTCCGGGCTGCGCTCGTTCTATTTCTTCCAGCGCATCGAGCGCCTGGAGGGCGAGACGCGGCGGTTGGCCGCGGCGGCCGGCGAGGGGCCCAATGCGGCGGCCTCGCGCAAGCAGATCGTCGGCGATGTCACCGCGCTCAGGCATGCCGGCGAGATCAAATCCTATATCGACATTTTTTTCCTGGCGCTGGTGATCCTGCTCTGCGTCGCCAAGATCGTGGCCAGCTAGATCGCGCGCTAGTCAGGTACGCGCTTGCCGGCGGCCGAGGCTTCGGCGCGTGGCGTGCGCTTGGCGACGCGAACCGAAGCATTGCTCGCAGCCGGCGGTGCGACACGCATGGGTCCGCCGTGGATCCTGTCGCGAGCCGCAGCGGGGATCTGATGCGCGGCCTGCTTCGGATGCCTAGCTTGCTGCGCCGAGATCGCCTGCGCACGCGGCGCACCGACGGCTGGACCGGTTGCGCGCTGCGCGAGGCGGCGACTGGCGGCCGAGCGAGCCGCGAGCAGGGTCAGGTCCAGTGCTTCGGGAACGTGAAACACGTCGGCCGCCGGAATCGGCAATGTCGAGACCGGCGCGAGCTGCGTGAGCTGAGGCTGTGGCCACGGCGTGCGGACCGGCACGGCGACGCGGGCGTGCTGCGCGTGGTCGAGGATGTCGGCATCGTGCCAGTCCATGTCGGCAAAGACCGGTGCGGGCAGCGTCCGCGTCGCGGTGAAGACGAAGTTCGGAATCTTCGGCCAGCGCGTGGTCGCCACCGTCTCGGTCGGCGGGTGCATGAGCCACTGCTGCGGCTCGGTCGGCGTCGCCGGGCGGTCGGCCGTCGCGGGCACGACATGCACGATGCGATAGCCACGCTCCTTCAGCGTGTTGAGAATACGCGGCAGCGCCGCGACGGTGCGCGGCTGGATGTCGTGCAGCAGCAGGATGCCCTTGCGCTTGGCCTCGATGCGCTGGATCGCGAGATCGTAGACCCGCTGCGGCGAAACGTGGCGCCAGTCGTCGGCCGGGAAGTCGGCGCTCCAGACCTGGATGCCCTGCGACGCCAGATAAGCTTCCGGGATCTCGGCGCGCATCAGGCCGGGAATCCGGAAGAACGGTGCCAGCTTGCTCTTGTCGCCATTGAGTGCTGCGAGCGTCGAGGCGATGCCGTCGTCCACTTCCTGCCGCACCCGCTCGAGCGGCATCTTGTTCATCGTCAACGGATGGTTCTGGCTGTGCGTGCCGACGGTATGTCCGGCCGCGATCAGCTTTCGCACGCCCTCCGGATTGAACCGGGCCTGGGAGCCGATGGTGAAGAAGGTGGCCTTGACGCACTGGCTGGCAAGAATGGCCAGCACCTGGTTGCTGTATTTCGGCAGCGGCCCGTCGTCGAAGGTCAGCACCACTTCATGGTCGGCGAGCGGCAGGGTCTCCGGATACTGCATGGTGCCGATCCGCGGATGTTCCGCGGGATCGACGACGAGGGTGCGCGAGGTGCCGAGTGCGTTGGGGTTAGGGCAATCCGCGGCGAGGGCGGCGTACGGCGTCATCAAGCCGCAGCCCAGCAGCGCCGCGCCGATCACGGTCCGCGACCGCTTCCGGATCATGACCAGGACGTTTGCAATCATCAATTCTCGGCCGCATTCCAAACGCACTGACGAATCCTTAGGTGCTGCGCCATGAACGCCGCCTTAACAGTCTGTAATCCAGCTCGGGGCCCGGGTTCAATGTGTCCGGTCGGACACGGTTTTCATCGCTGCCGGGACGATGTGGACGACGTGATAATTATGCTCGCGCAGATACCTTAGAAAGGCCGGCAGCATCTGGGCTGTCCGCATTTGCGGATCATGCAGCAGGATAATTCCCTTGCGGTGGCCTTCGAGCCGCCCGGTCAGCAGCTTGAGTTCCTCCTCGGGGGTCATCTTGTTCCAATCGCTGGCCCAGAAATCGGCTCCGAACACCGAAATACCGCGCTTTTCCAGACGATCGAGCAGCGCGGGCGTCGACTCGAAATAGGGGAACCGGAAGAACGGCGTGCTCGGGACCGTGCTCGCGGTGCCGCGCAAGGCCGTCTGGACCGCTTCGATCCCCCGATTGATGTTCGCCTCGGCCAGATCCGTCGGCATTTTGTTGAGATGCGGATGGTCCCAACTGTGATAGCCGATGCTGTGGCCGAGCCGTGCAATCTTGCGGACCATATCGGGATGGTCCGCCGCGTTGCGGCCGACCATGAAGAAGGTGGCCTGCACGCATTCGGTTGCCAGCGCCGTCAGCACCTTGTCGGTGACGCCAGGTGTCGGCCCATCGTCGAAGGTCAGCACGACCTCGCCATCCCTGAGCGGCAGGGTCTGCGGAAAGCTCTTCAGTCCAACGCGCGGATAGATCGCAGGGTCGACCTCGAGCACACGTGAGGTGCCGAGCGCGTCGTTGCGCGAGCACTCGGCCGCGTGCGCCGAGCCGATCAGCCCGCAAGGTGCGAGCGCGATCAGCGCCGCGACAATCTTCAGGATCGGTCCTGGTGCGCTCGACATCTTTCTCATTGCACTGGGCCCCACCGATTAGGTAATCCGTTCCGCATCAATCAGACCAGATTTTCCCCTCCTGTCAAACCGGCGAAACACGGCATGGCCGAGAATATCGACATTGCCGAACCCGCCGGGGCAGCCCCGCAGGCCCGGATCTCGATGCGGGACGAGGAGGGCCAACTCCGCGGCGAATTCGTCGCGGAGATCACCCGGGCCATCCGCGCCGCCGACCGGCCGCTGCTGTGTGAGGTGGTCGCGGAACTGCACGAGGCGGATCTCGGCGACCTGATCGCGGCGCTGGAGCCGGACGACCGGGTCACGCTGGTCGAGATCACGGGCGCTGATTTCGATTTTTCGGCACTCAACGAGGTCGACGAAACGGTCCGCGAGGAGATCCTCGAGGAACTCGAGCCGGAGACGGTTGCAGAGGGCGTCCGCGAGCTCGAATCCGACGACGCCGTCGAGCTCCTCGAAAGCCTCGACGAGGAGGACCAGGAAGAGATCCTGGACAAGCTGCCGGCGGCCGAGCGCGAGGACATCGAGCGCAGCCTGCTGTATCCGGAGAATTCTGCCGGCCGACGGATGCAGACCGAGTTCATCGCGGTGCCGCCGGATTGGAACGTCGGGCAGGCGATCGACTACATGCGCGACACGCCCGATCTGCCGGAGCGGTTCTACGAGATCTATGTGGTCGACGCCGACAGGCACCTGCTCGGCGCGATGCCGCTCGACGTGCTGCTGCGCGCGCGCCGCCCGGTTCCGGTCAAGGACCTGGTCGACGAGGACCGCCGCCGGGTCTCCGCGCTCGAGGACCAGGAAGAGGTCGCGCGGATGTTCGGCAAGTACAATCTGGTCGCGGCTCCTGTGGTCGACACCACCGACCGGCTGGTCGGTGTGATCACCATCGACGACGTCGTCGACGTGATCGAGGAGGAGGCCGACGAGGACTTGAAGGCGCTCGGCGGCGTCACCCATCCGGAAGAGCTGTCCGATACGGTCTGGACCATCGCCCGCGGCCGCTTCAACTGGCTGCTGGTCAATCTCGCGACCGCATTCCTCGCCTCCTCGGTGCTCGGCCTGTTCGAGGGCCAGCTCGAGAAGATGGTAGCGCTCGCGGTGCTGGCGCCGATCGTGGCGAGCCAGGGCGGCAATGCCGCGACCCAGACCATGACGGTCGCGGTGCGTGCGCTCGCCACCCGCGAGCTCGGTGCGTTCAACGCGATGCGCGTGGTGCTGCGCGAGACCATGGTCGGGCTCGTCAACGGCATCGCCTTTGCCGTCATCACCGGCATCGCCGCGGTGGCCTGGTTCAAAATCCCGGGCCTCGGCATCGTGATCGGGCTTGCGATCATCTGCAATCTGGTCGCCGGCGCGCTCGGCGGCATCCTGATCCCGATGGTGCTGGAACGGGTGCGGGCCGACCCCGCGGTCGCCTCCGGCACCTTCGTCACGACGGTCACCGACGTGGTCGGCTTCTTCTCGTTTCTCGGCATCGCCACCCTGTGGTTCGGGCTCAAATAGGTCGGAGTCCGGGGGGCAGGGCTATCGCACATAGCCTGCCTCCGCAGGGGGCACTGCCAAAATATCGAAAACAACCCCATGCAAAGTAGCCGGCGGCATACCGGCATTCGACACGGCAACTTGACATGTCGGGCAAATCAGCAACATTATTCTATTATTCAGAAAACCGCGCCGCGCCTCGTAGCCATGTGCGATTGCCCTTGGGGGCGGCTTATCGTTAATCGCGCCTTAACGGGGTTGGCGGATGATGGCCCTATCTCCAAGGGGCCATCACGGGGGCCATCATGCAGCGGTTGCGGCTCAAGGCGGACGGACGTATCGTCGAATTGCGCGACGGGCAGGAAATCCCGCTTGTGCCCGCGCATCCGGCCGATGCGGCGATGCAGCCTGCGGCGGCCCAGCCGGCCGTGCGTGATTTGCGCCGCCGGGCCCGGCTCACCCAGCTTGAATTCGCCGCCAAGCTCGGCGTGCCCGTGGAAACCATCCGCAACTGGGAGCAGGGCAAGCGTGCACCGCGCGGCCCCGCCCGCGCACTGCTTGCCGTGATCGCTCATTCGCCCGAGACGGTGTTCGCCGCGCTGTCGAGCGAGCCGACGCCGGCTTGAGCAGGTAGGCGTTCGCTGCCATCATTGTCAGCCGAGAGATCGCGCTAACGCGCCACATTCAACGCCGTCGTCCCTGCGAAAGCAGGGACCCATGCTCCGCGGCGGATGTGATGAACTCGTCGTTCCAGCCTCGCTCAACAATAGACATCTGTGGTTATGGGTCCCTGCTTTCGCAGGGACGACAGTGAATGTGTTGCGCGACCTGCTAGTCGAATGTCCGCATTCTCGCGACAGGTTCTGTCCGAGCCTTGCTCTTCGCTTCACCCTCTCTTCCAGCAGAGGCGCCCGAGGTGTGGCCCTTGCGGGTGCAGCGTTAACACTTCTGGCAAAGCATCATGGGGCAGGGGGCTTGCCAGCAAGCCGGTTTAGCCGCTTTAATCGAGGCATTGCAGGACGTCATTTTTTCACGATTGGATTTCCAATGAAGGCCATCGAGCAGATTATTGCCGGTTATGTCTCGCTGAAAAATCGTCAGGCGTTGGAAGAGTTGAGGGAGCATCGCCGACGGCTGTTGGACGGCGTTCGAGCCTACAGCGTGCCCGGCTTCAGACCATCGGTCGTCGATGACACGCTTTCCGAGGAGATCGAGCTGATCGAGGGAGCATTGGCTCATTTCGACGAGAACGCC
The DNA here is from genome assembly GCF_020889785.1 of Bradyrhizobium acaciae. Taxonomy (GTDB): domain Bacteria; phylum Pseudomonadota; class Alphaproteobacteria; order Rhizobiales; family Xanthobacteraceae; genus Bradyrhizobium; species Bradyrhizobium acaciae. Next base: position 13,912 of record NZ_JACMYK010000093.1, on the reverse strand, counting down.
TAGCCCGCGACCGCGGCGTCAGGCCGGCTGGTCATCGTTGTTCTGTGACTGCGACAGACTTTCTTTCTGGGAGGCACGCATGATCGATCAGAGAACTGCGCCTTACGCTGCCTTTTTGCTGCGCGTGACGATTGCCGGACTGTTCATTGCCCATCTCTACGGCAAATGCGTGCTCAAGCCGATCAGCCTGTGGTGGAACGGCCTTGCCAAGCTCGGCTATCCCGAATGGGTTCTTGCCTATGCCCTAAGCGCCGAATTCGGATCGGCGGTTCTGCTGCTGCTCGGCGTCTATACGCGCTGGGTTAGCATTTACGCGATTCCCATGATGCTCGGCGCAACGCACTTCTGGATGTTGCGAAAGGGCTATTGGTTCACCGAAGCGGGCTGGGAGCTGCCGTTCGTGTGGACGATCATGCTGGCCGTCCAGGCGCTGCTGGGTGATGGCGCGTTTGCGGTGAAGGTCCCGAGGTTGCCTTGGGAGCGGCGGCTGCAACCAACGACAGCCTGATGGCTCTCGCAAAGGGGCTGGCGCGCGTGCCGGCGACAGGGTGACATCTTCAAGAGGAGGGAAATCGCCTATGCTGCGTATTGTCGCACTGACGTTGCTGGCTTCTGCCGCCACGGCTCACGCCGAGATCGTCCGCAAGGAATTGAAACGCGCCGACGTGGCCGGGACCGATATGGAAGCCATCGAGGTCTATCTCGAGGTCCCGCCGGGTGAAAGTCTTCCCCGTCATACACATCATGGCGAGGAGATCGTCTACGTCATTCAGGGGGCGACCTTGCTGCTGCCGGATGGTTCACAAAGAGAATTGCCCACCGGCATTGGCGTGATCAATCAACGTGGCGTGCCGCATGCGGGCTTCAAGATCGGCGGCGACAAGACGTTGAAGCTGATCAACGTCTTCGTGGTCGACAAGGGCAAACCTTTGACCGAGATCGTCAAGTAGACGGGCCGGGCCACAGCGCGCTCAACCACAGCAAGGCTGCTTGGCCTTCTGAGTGCAGCAGGATTGCTGCTCCTGCAGCCATCGGTCACGCGGCTTGCAGCTCGACGGACGCGCCGAGAGATAGACGCGGATCGCGGTTTCGCCGGCATCCATGCGCTCCGCGCGATAGATTTGCATCGGTCGCACGCCGTCGCTCACTTCGAAGGTCAGCTTGGCCTGCGGATCGAAGCCAACGGCTTCGTCAACCTTGCGGATGATTGCGAGAAACTTGCCGGCAGCCATATGGCCGCGGTTTTCCTCCTCGATGTCCCAGAGTTGTATGAAGGTCTCGCTCCAGCTCTCGGGGTTCGCGCCGCAATCAAGCCCTCTGAATGAACCGGTTTTGACCTCGGTCACGTGGTAGCTGGGGCGGACCTCCTGGCCGTCGTAGCTGAAGATCAGCGGCTTCTCCTTGTGCGCCTCGAGGCTTGAAAGCAGCGCCGTAGCTGAAAGCTCATCCACCGGCAGCAGGGCGCCGACGAGCGATCGGGTATTGGCAGGCGTATTCATTGCTGCTATCCTCATTTCAATGATTATTGAATTGTAGGATTATCGAAAGATGGAGGAGCGTCAAGCCCGAACCGCCTTCGCCGCGCTGTCGCAGGAAACGCGGTTGCGGATCGTGCGGTTGCTGGTGCAGGCCGGTCCCGATGGCATGGCGGCGGGGGCGATTGCCGAGTCGGTCGCAGTGTCGCCGTCCAACGTGTCCTTTCACCTGAAGGACCTCGAACATGCGGGCATGATCGTGCCGCGCCGCGAGGCGCGCTCGATCATCTATTCGGCAGACTTCAATGGCCTGCGCGATCTCATCGCGTTCCTGATGAAGGATTGCTGCGCGGGCCACCCGGAAATTTGCGCGCCGGCGCTCGCCGCGGCCCAGTGCGGGCCTTCCACGGCCAAGAAGAAGGCGCGTGCCTGATGCGCGACTTCGACCTGCCGCGGCGCCTTGCGGCCGAGGGGCTAGGGACCTTGCTTCTGGTCGCGACCGTCGTCGGCTCCGGCATCATGGGCGAGACCTTGACCAAGGACGTCGCATTGGCGCTGCTCGGCAACACGCTTCCGACCGGCGCTATTCTGATGGTGCTGATCACGATCCTTGGACCAATATCCGGCGCGCACTTCAATCCGGCGGTGACGCTGGTGTTCACGCTCAAGGGCGAACTCCGTCCGCCGCACGCCGCGCAGTACATCGCGGCGCAGGTGCTCGGAGGCATCCTGGGCGCGATGGTTGCGCATGCCATGTTCGGTCTGCCGCTATTGGAGTTCTCTGCGAAGGCAAGGACGGGATTTCCGCAGTGGTTTGCGGAATTCGTTGCCGCGTTCGGATTGATCGCAACCATTCTCGGCGGTCTTCGATTTCGTGAAGCCGCTATCCCGTGGCTGGTCGGGCTCTACATCACGGCTGCCTACTGGTTCACTGCATCGACGTCTTTCGCCAATCCGGCCGTCGCCATCGCGCGATCCTTCACCGATACGTTTTCCGGCATCCGTGCGCAGGATCTGCCGGGATTCATCGTCGCCGAAGTTTTGGGCGCCGTGGTCGCGGCGGCATTCATGACGTGGCTGCTGAGGGGCGCCGAAATGACAAAGGAGGCAGTCCGATGACGATGACGATCTATCACAATCCCGATTGCGGGACGTCGCGCAACACCTTGGCCATGATTCGCCAAAGCGGGGAGGAGCCCGAGATCGTCGAATATCTCAAGACGCCTCCCGCGCGCGACACCCTGGTCGGGCTGATCGCCGCCATGGGCATCGCGCCGCGCGCGCTGCTCCGTGAGAAGGGTACGCCTTACCGGGAGCTCGATCTTGCCAATCCAAAGTGGAGTGACGACGAGCTGATCGATTTCATGTTGGCACATCCGATCCTGATCAATCGGCCGATCGTGGTGTCGCCAAAGGGCGTGAAGTTGTGTCGGCCGTCCGAGGCCGTGCTTGATCTGCTGGCCGTGGCTGACATCGGCCAATTCGTCAAGGAAGACGGAGAGGTGGTTTCGCCGAGGTTGCCGGGTGCGCGCGCTGGATGAGCCGCCGTGCAGATAACGTCCTGATTGTCGCGCTCGGCACCACGCAAACCCTAGCTTGGGCATCGAGTTACTATCTGCCGGCCATTCTCGCGGAACCGATTGCGCGCGACCTCGGCATCTCGACGAACTGGCTGTTTGCCGCATTCTCGATGGCGCTGGTGATCTCTGGGCTGCTCGGCCCACGCGTTGGTCGCCAGATCGACCGCATGGGCGGGCGTGAAGTGCTCTGCGCGTCCAACCTTATTCTGGCGTCGGGCCTGATCCTGCTCGGGCTTTCGCAGGGCGTCGTACTGATGGCGGTGAGCTGGCTGCTGCTTGGCGTTGGCATGGGCCTCGGGCTGTATGATGCAGCTTTCGCTGCGCTCGGGCGCATCTACGGTGACACGGCCCGCCGCTCCATCACCGGCATTACCTTGATCGCGGGCTTTGCCAGCACGATCGGCTGGCCGCTCACTGCGTGGGGACTGGCAACCATCGGTTGGCGCTGGACTTGCTTCGGCTGGGCGGCCGCACACATCCTGATTTGCCTGCCGCTCAACGGCTTGCTGATTCCTGAATTGAAGCGAGAGCATCGGGTCGCAGCCGACACGCCAAAGCCGCATATTCCGATCGACCGCGCGATGGTGTTGCTTGCCTTTGCCTTCGCGGCCGCCTGGAGCGTCACGTCGGCGATGGCGGTTCACTTGCCACGAATTCTTGCGTCGTTGGGCGCTACGCAGGCGCAGGCGATCGCGGCGGGTGCGTTGATCGGTCCGGCGCAGGTGGCGGCGCGTATCGTCGAGGCGAGCCTGCTGAAGCGTTTCCATCCGCTCTGGTCGGCACGACTGGCCTGCATCACGCACCCGTTGGGCGCCTGCGTCATCGGCTTGTTCGGCGGTGGCTTTGCTGGAGTCTTCGCGCTGTTGCATGGTGCCGGAAATGGCATCCTGACGATTGCGCGCGGCACGCTGCCGCTGGCGATATTCGGTCCAAGGGATTACGGCTACCGCCTGGGATTGCTCGGCGCACCGTCGCGACTGTCGCAAGCGATCGCGCCGCTGGCATTCGGGTTCCTGATTTCACCGCTCGGCGGCTATACGCTTGCGGTCACATCGGCTTTGAGTTTGGCTGCACTCGTGGCGCTGTTCGCACTCAAGGCCGAGAAGACCTCTTCGCGATAGTATCGCCAACCTTCATCGCCCGCACCGTATCGACGAACGCCTTGATCATCGGGGAATGGCCGCGGCCGCTGTGATGGGCGATGCTGTACTGGGTCTTGATGGTGCGGTCGCTGATCTCGAGCGCGCGCAGATTGGGATGCGGCACGAATTCGAAGTCGGCGACGACGCTGATGCCGAGCCCGCGCTCGACCGCCTTCCAGACGCCTTCGCGGCTCTCGATCTCGAACACCGGCTCGATCCTGATGCCCTCGGCCTGCATCGTCGCCTCGAAGGCGCGCCGGGTGGTCGAGCCGCGCTCGCGCAGCACGATCGGCTGGTCGGCGAGCTCGCGCAGCCTGACCGATTTTCGCTTGAACCAGGGATGATCCCGGTTGACGAACACGATCACGCGGTGGGTGCGGTAGGGGATCATGGTGACCCGCGGATCTTCCGGCACTTCCGCCAGGATCGCAACGTCGGCCTCGAAGTCGACGATGTGGCGGAAGGTGCGTTCGGAATTGCCGAGCAGGGTCGAGATCTGCACCTCGGGGTGATCGCGCTTGAAGGCCGCGATGATCTCGGTGGCATGAAACGGTCCGACGGTCGCCACCCGCAGATGGCCCTTGGTGGCCTTGCCATGCGCGGCCAATAGTTCATGCGCCTCGTCGCAGAACGTCATGATGCCGCGGGTGATCTCGAACAGCGCGGCGCCGGCTTCGGTGAGCTCGGTGTGCCGCGGCTTCCGGATCAGCAGTTCGACGCCGTAGCTCTCCTCCAGCTCCTTGACCTGGATGGTCAACGTCGGCTGGCCGACATTGAGCACGCGGGAGGCCGCGGTGAAGCCGCCATGGGCGGCGACCGCATGGAACGCGCGCAGCTGGCTGAACACTATTGACATAATCAATAGAACGCATCCGTAGAATGAATTTGTCAATAGCAGCCGACGACGTACCTTCGCGCCAAACGGAGGACGCGCGGATGGCCTGGACTTATTCCAACCCGGTGTGGATCGAATTCGGAGCCGACAGCTTCGACAAATTGCCGGCGCTGATCGGCAAGCGCGCCTATGCGCTCGTGACTTACGGCGAGCCGTTTTTCGATGAACTCAAGCGGCGGCTGCGTGCCGCGGCGGGGCCGTCCGTCCTGACCATCCGCGACGTCGCGCCCAATCCGGACTACCGGCTGCTCACCGAGCAGACCGCGCGCTTTGCCGGGCTCGCGAAGCAGCCCGAGGTGATCATCGCGCTCGGCGGCGGCTCGGTGATCGATTCCGCAAAAGTGTTCGCGGCGGCCGCGGGCGACTTCGCGACCGTGAAAACTTACCTGGAGACGCAGCAGGGCGCCGAACGCCTCTCGGCGATCCCGATCATCGCGGTGCCGACCACCGCGGGCACCGGCAGCGAGGTGACGTGCTGGGGCACGGTCTGGGATGAGGCCAACGGCAAGAAATACTCGCTGGCGCGCCCGTCGCTCTATCCGACCCATGCGGTGATCGATCCGCGCCTGATGCTCGGCAAGCCGCAGCTGCTGACCATCAGCACCGGGCTCGACGCGCTGTCGCATGCGCTGGAGAGCATCTGGAACGTCAACAACAACCCGGTGTCGGCCAACCACGCGGTGGCTGCGGCGCGCGGTGTCCTCGACGTGCTGCCGAAGCTTGCCAATGATCTCGGCAATCTCGAGCTCCGCAGCCGCATGGCGCAGGCGGCACTGTTCGCGGGGCTGGCGTTCTCCAACACCAAGACGGCGATCGCCCATTCGCTGTCCTACCCGATCACGCTGCGGCACGGCGTGCAGCACGGCATTGCCTGCTCGTTCTCGCTGCCGATGGTGCTGCGCAGCGTCAAAGGCGCGGGCGGTCTTTGCGAGGACAGCCTGAAGCAGATCTTCGGCGCCGACCTGGCGCGGGCGGCCGACGATCTCGAGGACTTCATGGCGCGGCTCGGCATCTCCTGCAATCCGGCCGCCTACAGGATCGAGCGCGCGGAATGGCACGCGCTGATCGCGGACTCGCTCGAGGGTGAGCGCGGCCGCAACTTCTTGGGCTCGAAGGAACGGCTGATCGAGGCATCGCAGACGGTGCGGATGCCTAGCGCGGTGAGCGCTTGACGGCGGCCAGGTGACAAGGAGAGACATCATGCAGGACAATCGCAAAACCATCACCGTCAATGGGCGCCGCTACGACGCGCCGACCCGGCCGACGGTCGTGATCTGCCTCGACGGTTCGGAGCCCGGCTACATCGAGAAGGCGATCGAGGCCGGTGTGGCGCCGACCTTCGCGCGCTTCATGAAGGAGGGCGCGCATGTCCATGCCGCGAGCGTGATCCCGAGCTTCACCAACCCGAACAACCTCTCGATCATCACCGGACGGCCGCCCGCGGTGCATGGCATCGCCGGCAACTATTTCTACGACACGGCGAGCAACGCCGAAGTCATGATGAACGATCCGAATTTCCTGCGCGCGCCGACCATCCTGGCCGGCGTCCATGACGCCGGCTACAAGGTCGCGGCGGTCACCGCCAAGGACAAGCTGCGCACCTTGCTGGCCTACGGCCTCGACTATGCGAGCGGCCGCGCCATTGCCTTCTCGTCGGAGAAGGCCGATCAGGCCACCAAGGCCAATAACGGCATCGACGACGTGCTCGATTTCGTCGGCCTGCCGCTGCCCGAGGTCTATTCGGCCGATCTGTCGCGCTTCGTGTTCGCGGCCGGCGTCAAATTGGTCGAGCACTACCGTCCCGACCTGATGTATCTGTCGACCACCGACTACATCCAGCACAAGGTCGGGCTCGGCACGACAATCGCCAACGACTTCTACGCGATGATCGACGGCTATCTCGCCAGGCTCGATGCGCTCGGCTGCAACATCGTGGCGACCGCCGACCACGGCATGAACGACAAGTTCTTGCCCGACGGCAAGCCCGACGTGATCTACCTCCAGGACGTGATGGACGACTGGACGGGGAAGGGCGCCGCACGCGTGATCCTGCCGATCACCGATCCCTATGTCGCCCACCACGGCTCGCTCGGGTCGTTCGCGACGATCTACACGCCCGAAGGCGCCGATGTCGAAACGCTGCTGATGCGGCTGCGCGACACCAAGGGTATCGAGGTCGCGCTGAAGCGTAACGATGCCTGCGCCCGGTTCGAGCTGCCGCCGGACCGGATCGGCGATATCGTGGTGATCTCGACCAAACACAAGGTGCTCGGCACCAGCGGGTCTCGCCACGATTTGTCCGGGCTGACCGAGCCGCTGCGCTCGCATGGCGGGCTGACCGAGCAGCGGGTGCCGCTGATCGCCAACCGCAAGATCGCGCTGCCGGCCGGTCACGCCCTGCGCAATTTCGACGCCTTCGACGTCGCGCTCAACCGCATCCAGTGACGCCTTCGACTGAGGATACCACCATGAACATCCAGAGCGCAGCCGTCCGCCATGAGCAGATGCGCATCGCCGGCAGCCTCGTCGACACCGACGAGCATGTCGAGGTCTTCAATCCCTACACCAACAAGGTGGTGGGCACGGTTCCCGCGGCGCGACCGGAGCATGTGCGCAGCGCCTTTGCCAAGGCGGCCGCGTTCAAGCCGAAGCTGACGCGCTACGAGCGCCAGCGTATCCTGCTGCGCACCGCAGAGATTTTGGCGGGCCGCAAGGAGGAGTTTGCGCGGCTGATCACCGCCGAGTCCGGGCTGTGCTGGAAGGACTCGCTCTACGAGGCCGGCCGCGCCTACGACGTCTACTCCTTTGCCGGCCAGCTCGCGATCCAGGACGACGGCGAGACCTTCTCCTGCGACATCAGCCCGCAGGGCAAGGCGCGCAAGATCTTCACGACGCGGACGCCGCTGCTCGGCGCGATCTCGGCAATCACGCCGTTCAACCATCCGCTCAACATGGTGAGCCACAAGATCGCCCCCGCGATCGCCACCAGCAACCGCGTGGTGCTGAAGCCGACCGAGCTGACCCCGCTGACCGCGCTCGCGCTCGCCGACGTGCTCTACGAGGCCGGGCTGCCGCCCGAAATGCTGTCGGTGGTGACGGGTAATCCGCATTCGATGGGGGATGCGATGATCACCGATCCGGACGCCGATCTCGTGACCTTCACCGGCTCGGTCAGGGTCGGCAAGCACATCGCCACCAAGGCCGGCTACAAGCGCCTGGTGCTCGAGCTCGGCGGCAACGACCCCCTGATCGTGATGGAGGATGCCGATCTGGAGAAGGCGGCGGAGCTTGCGGTCGCCGGCGCGACCAAGAATTCCGGCCAGCGCTGCACGGCCGTCAAGCGCATCCTCTGTGTCGAGGCGGTTGCCGACGATTTCGCGGCACTTGTGCTGAAGAAGGCGCGCACGCTCAAGTGTGGCGATCCGATGGACCCGACGGTGGATGTCGGCACCGTGATCCATGAGGGGGCGGCGAAGGAATTCGAGCGCCGCGTCAACGCCGCCGTGGTTGACGGTGCCGAGCTGCTTCACGGCAACAACCGCGAGGGCGCGCTGTATCCGCCGACGGTGGTCGACCGGATTCCCTATACCAGCGAGCTGGTGATGCAGGAGACGTTCGGACCGGTGATTCCGATCATTCGGGTGCCCAACGACATCGAGAGCGTGATCCGGATTTCGAACTCGACCGCGTTCGGCCTGTCGTCCGGTGTCTGCACCAACCGGCTCGACTACATCACGCGGTTCGTCAACGAGCTCGATGTCGGCACCGTCAACGTGTGGGAAGTGCCGGGCTACCGGATCGAGATGTCGCCATTCGGCGGGATCAAGGATTCCGGCCTTGGCTACAAGGAAGGCGTGCAGGAGGCGATCAAGAGTTTCACCAACGTCAAGACCTATTCGCTGCCCTGGCCGGTGTAGCGAAGCGCGTCATCCGAACGAGGGCCGCACCCGAGAACAAGAACAACGCGGCGGCTGACTGCGATCAACCAAACAAAGGGGAGGCCTCAATGTCGATCACGTTCAGTCCGTCGAGCGTCGGCTCGGTCGGAGTCCAGAATCCGGAGCTTGCAACATCGTTCCGCCGCGCACAGTGGCGGATGCTGTTCGCGGCGATGTTCTGCTATCTGTTCTTCTACACCGGGCGGCAGACCTTCGGCTTCGCCATTCCCGGCATCCAGGCCGAGTTCGGCGTCACCAAGGAGGCGTTGGGCTGGGCCAGCGCGGCGCTGTTGTGGTGCTACGCGGTCGGGCAGGCCATCAACGGCAATCTCGGCGACAAGTTCGGCGGTCGCCGCGTGATGAGCGCGGGCGCGATCCTCTCCTTCATCATGAATTGGGCGACCAGCCTTTCGACCGGGATCGTCAGCCTCACCGCGTTCTGGGGCATCAACGGCTATTTCCAGTCGATGGGATGGGCGCCGGGCAGCCGGCTGCTGTCGAACTGGTGGGGCCGGCACGAGCGCGGCACGGTCTACGGGCTCTACACATTCGCGGCAGGGCTCGCCTCGGTGCTGTCGTTCGTCACCTCGCTGGTGGTGGTCGGCTATTTCCAGCTCGACTGGCGCTGGATCTTCCGCATCCCGGTGGTGCTGCTGCTGCTCGGCGGCATCGCGTTCTATCTGGTCGCGCGCGAGAAACCCGAGGACATGGGCTTTGCCTCGCCGCATGACGAGGCCGATGAGGTCGCCGCAACCGAAGCCTCGGTCGACGCCAACGAGGGCTCGCTCGCGCGCTACAAGGCGGTGCTGTCGAACTGGCGCCTGCTGGTCGCCGGCGTCTCGATCGGATTCCAGAACGCGGCGCGCTACGGCCTTCTGGTGTGGGTGCCCGTGCACTTCCTCGGCAGCAACTGGGCCAAGGCCGGTGCGACCTCGGCGATCGATCCGCGCTGGATCAGCATCGCGCTGCCGGTCGGCATGGCGGTCGGCGCATTCAGCAATGGCTGGGTCTCGGACAAGGTGTTCGGCTCGCGCCGCTACCTCGCCATCGTGCTCTACATGGTGCTCGCCGCGGTCACCGCGCTGTGTATGTATGCGATCCCGACCTCAGAGATTTATCTCGGGATGTCGGTGCTGTTCCTGTGCGGCTTCTTCACCTACGGCCCGCAATCCTCGTTCTGGGCGCTGTGCCCGGATCTGGTCGGCCACAAGCGGGCAGGGACCGCGACCGGCGTGATGAACTCCTTTGCCTATCTGTTCGCAGGTCTCGGCGAGCCCATCATCGGCCATGTCATGGACAAACATAACCAGACGTCGCTGGTGTTCCTCGTCGTCGCGGTTTGCGCGACGTCCAGCGCGGTGGTGGCAGCCTTCATCCGCCGCTGACAAGCGATTCCGCACCTGCAGCTTCACGACAGGTCCGCGCTCCCAACGGGAGCGCGGACCAACTCACTTTGGAATAAGCGAACCGCCGCTGCTGCGATCGATAGAGCGGCATCGCGGGCCCCATTCCCTGAAATTGCCAGGCCCGAGCGGGTGACCTGACGCCCAATCCCTCATCACGGGCTGACCAAAAACAATGCAGCTGTTATTGAATATCGAGTGATATCAATATGATGATATAAATTGCATGCAACATGCAAAATGTGCTTGTCGCGCCAGCCGCGTTGAAGCAGACTTCTCGCGGGGCAGCAGAGGCCAGGGACCTTCGAGGACGAGGGTCGCGCCAGGGGCAAAAACAATCTGCCGGCAGAGGAGCGAACAATGAGCGATCAGGTGTCCACCATCGCAATGGCAGATACGGCGAAGCCGAGCGGCGTGCGCTGGAAGATCTTCCTGCTGATGCTGTTCCTGATCTCGATCAACTATATCGATCGCGCCTCGCTCTCGGTCGCAATGCCTGTCATCGCCAAGGAGTTCGATATCGATCCGGCGATGCAGGGCCTGATCCTGAGCTCGTTCTTCTGGACCTACGCGCTGATGCAGGTGCCGGGCGGCATGCTCGCCGACCGCTTCAAGCCGCGCATCGTGATCGCAACAGCGACGCTGTTCTGGGGCTTCTTCCAGGCGCTGGCGGCGTTGTCGACGAGCTGGATGTTGCTGCTGTTGACCCGGCTCGGGCTCGGCGCGTCCGAAGCGCCGATCTATCCGGCCGGCGGCAAGCTCAACGCGATCTGGATGACGCAGACCGAGCGCGGCCGCGGCGCCACGCTGCTCGATGGCGGTGCGCCGCTCGGCGCGGCACTCGGCTCGATCGTGATTGCGTGGCTGATGGCGGCGTTCAGCTCCTGGCGCGTGGCCTTCGTCATCGCCGGCGTCGGAACAATGCTGTGCGGCCTGTGGGCCTGGTACTATATCCGCAACGTGCCGCGCGAACATCCGTCGGTCAATGAAGCCGAGGCGCGCTATCTCGAGGAGGCGCATGCGATCGAGGACGCGGCGACGCCGCCGTCCTCCGGCGCAAGCTGGGTGGCGTATTTCCGCTTCCGCTCGGTCTGGTGCATGTGCCTCGGCTGGATGTTCTTCAACACCACGTTCTACGGGCTGCTGACCTGGATGCCGACCTATCTGTTCAAGGTGCACGGCTTCGACATCAAGGCGCTCGGCGGCGCATCCTTCATCATTTTCTTCTCGGGCTTCGTCGGCGAACTGGTCGGCGGCTGGATCGGGGACGGCTGGCGGGCGCGGGGCGGGACGCCCAACACCGTGTTCCGCACGCTGTTCGGTATCGCTGCGATCATGGCGACCGTCTCGATCTTCCTCGTCGCCTACGTCACCAATGCGGTCGCGGTCGTGGTGCTGCTGTCGACGACGCTGTTCTTCCTGCGCTGGTGCGGCATGTACTGGGCGATCCCGTCGGCGCTGGCGGGCCGCGGCAAGTCCGGCTTCCTCGGCGGCTGCATGAATCTCGGCGGCAACATCGCCGGCGTCACGACGCCCTTGATCGTCGGCTTCATCGTGCAGGCCACCGGCTCGTACTTCCTGGCACTGATGTATTTCGCCGCCGCGGGCATAGCGCTGTTGATCTGCTCGACCCTGATCGATTACAGCCGGAAGCTCCCGGTCTAAACGGAGGCGGCCGAATCCGAAATGGGGTCGGCCGGTTGATGAGGCCCGCGAATGACACGTTCCGTCCGGCTCGGCATGCTGACGCCGTCGTCGAATACCGCACTCGAGCCGATCACCTGCGCGATGCTGGCAGGGATCGGCGACGTCTCGGCGCATTTCTCGCGCTTCAAGGTGACGGAGATCGCGCTGTCGGAGGCGGCGCTGCGCCAGTTCGACGCCAGCGAGATCCTGCGTGCGGCGGAGTTGCTGGCACATGCCAAGGTCGATGTCATCGCCTGGAACGGCACTTCAGCCAGCTGGCTCGGCTTCGATCGCGACGAGAGCCTGTGCGAGCAGATTACGGCCGCGACCGGGATCAAGGCCTGCACCACGGTGCTGGCCTATCGCGACCTGCTGCGGCGGATCGGTGCCAAACGCATCGGCCTGGTGACGCCCTACCGCAAGGATGTCCAGGACAAGATCATCGCCAACTGGAGTTCGGAGGGGCTGCATTGCTTCGCCGAACGGCATTTGTCGTTGCAGGACAATTTTTCCTTTGCCGAGGTCAGCGAGGCTGAGGTCGAACGGCTGATCGAGGAGGTGGTCCGCGAGGGCTGCGATGCCGCCGTCGTGCTCTGCACCAACATGCGCGGCGCGGGCGCCGCCGAGCGGCTGGAGCGCGGATTTGGCGTGCCGGTGCTGGATTCGATCGCGGTAACGCTGTGGGCGTGCCTCACAGCTGTGGGCTGCGATCCGGCGCGCGTGCATGGTTGGGGCAGCCTGTTTACGAATCCCGATCTGCGCGCGGCGACCGCGATCTCCGAACATGAAATGAAGGCCAACGGTGACTGAAGCCAAGACCAAAGCCAAGCCGACCCGTCGAAGCAAGGAACCCAAGCGCGCGATGACGGCGCTGCAACGGCGTCGGCTGCGCGTGCCGCGGGTCGGACTGCACGAGCAGGCGGCGGCGCGGCTGCGCACCATGATCGTACGCGGCGAGCTGGCGCCCGGACAATCGCTCGGGGAGGCGGATCTGTCGGATGCGCTCGGCATTTCGCGGACCCCGCTGCGCGAGGCGCTGAAGCAGTTGGCGAGCGAAGGCCTGGTCGAGCTCAGGCTCAACCACAGCGCTGTGGTCGCGCCGTTCCGCCGCGCCGAGCTGAACGAGTTGTTCGAGGCCGTCAGCGGCATCGAGCGCTGCGCCGCCGAGCTCGCCGCCTTGCGCATGGAGGACGCCGATTTCGAACGGCTCGAGGCGTTGCAGGACAAGATCGAATGGCATCACGGCCGCGGCGAGCTGCGCGATTATTTCCAGACCAACCAGCTGATCCATTCGGCGATCGTCGGTTTCGCGCGTAACGCGGTGCTGAAGGCGACGCACGAGGCGCTGCTGGCGCGGGCCGAGCGCGCGCGCTTCTTCGCGCTGTCGGTGCTCGGGCGCTGGGATGAATCGGTGCGCGAGCACCAGGAGATTGTCGTCGCGCTGCGGGCGCGCGATGCGGCGCGGGCCGGGCAGGTGCTGGCCCACCACGTGCGCCGCACCGGCGAGATCGTGGCCGAGACGCTGGATGGCAAGGGAGATGAGGCTGGAGAGCCCGACGCAGCTGCGAAGCCGCGCGGCCGCAGGGCGAGGAACGTTGCGTCATGAAGATCCTGCTGCTCAATCCCAACACGACGGTTGGTGTGACCGATCTGCTCCATGCCGCCGGCAGCAAGGCTGCATCGGCCGGCACTGAGCTCGTGCCAGTCACGGCGGCGCGCGGCGTACCCTATATCGCGACCCGCGCCGAGGCGCAGATCGGCGGCGCGATCGCGCTCGAGATGCTCGCCGAGGC
>NZ_JACMYK010000092.1 GCF_020889785.1 Bradyrhizobium acaciae | reverse complement strand
CGGGCGGCCTCGCGCACGCTGACCGCGTCCGGCCCGCCCTCCCCGACCAGTTGCATGGCGGCATCGATCAGGACCCGGCGGAGGTCGCCGTGGTGATACGGCTTGGCCGCCGGCGCCCGCGCGGGACGTGGCTTCGCGGGCCGGCGTCCGGCAGGCGGGCTCTTTTCGGATGTCTTGGCGGGACGACGCATGACGCACGCTCTAGCATCACTCGCTTGTGAATGTAAGCACCGATTACACGAATTGACCACACTCGATCGCAAGATGTAACTGGTGATTACATCAACATCGGGAGGCAAGACATGGCGACGCGTCGAAACTGGTTCGAGGGCTGGCGGTTGTTCGGCCTGCTCACATTGACCCTGATCGGGCTCTCGATCTGGATCGCGGCGATGCGGCAGTTCGAGGTCGAGGGCGTGCGGATGGTGATCCGCTTCACGGCACGGACCTCGCTGCTGTTCTTCTGCCTCGCCTTCTCCGCCGCGGCGCTGGCGCGGCTCTGGCCGAACGCCTGGACGCACTGGCAGCGTCGCAACCGCCGCTATCTCGGCGTCACCTTCGCGGCCTCGCACGCCATCCATGCGGTCGCAATCACCGCATTCGCAATGCTCGATCCGCTGGGCTTCGCTGCCGCAACCTCTGTCGTCTCCTACATCTTCGGCGGCATCGGCTATCTCGTGATCATCGCGCTGACCGCGACCTCGTTCGATCGCACGGCTGCGATGCTGGGCGAGCGCGCCTGGCGCAGACTGCATCTCATCGGCGGCTACTATCTGCTGCTGCAGTTCACCGTCTCGTTCGGCAAGCGGATTCCCGAGATGCCGCCCTACGTGCTGTTCCTCGTGCCGCTCGCGGCCGTATTCGCGCTCAGGATGATCAGCATGGCTGCACGGGCTGCGCCACGTCAGGCGCAGGCAGGCTGAGACGCACCGAGATCAGACTGGATCATACAAGGTGAAACTTGCGGCCGAGCCGGCGATGCACCGACAGCACCGCGCGATCGACGTCGCTGATCAGGCTGTCGCCGAGCACGACATTCGGAATCTCCCAGTTGCGCCCGATCTGCGCGTCGGGCAGCGCGGCGACCGCCGGCACGCGCGCGGTCTCGCAGCCGGGCTGGGCGCGCAGCGCCTCCTCCGCAAGCTGGGTCAGTTCGTCCTGGCTCTTTCCGTCAGTCATGACAGCGGTCCTGACTCCGGAAGATGGCTCACTGATGGCCGAGATTCTCCAGTTCCTTGGCGCGGGTCTCCGTTATGCTGCGCATGCATTCGCCGGCATCGAGCCGGGCGATGGTGCCCTCGCCGAGGTCGTAATACAGGCAGTTGGCGTCGCGGTACTGGATCCACAGCCGTTGCGCGGTGCGCAGCTGGTCGCGCTGCTTGTCGCCTACGGCATCCTTCAGCGCCTGTTGATAGGCAACGTTCATCCGCTTGTCCCACTGCGCGGTCTTGGCCTTGAGGCATTCGACCATCTGGTAGGTGCTGCCGTCGCAGGATTGCTCGGGATCGCCCTGATCGCCCGCCCAGGCCGATGAGGTGGCGATGATCAAAGCAGCCGCAACCAGGGTCCCGCGCCTGCACCCGCCTGTCATGAGAGCCGATTTCATGCCGTCTTCCTCTTCCGATCAATCCAATGGTCGGACCATATGTCAGTGCGGCCGCTGCCCGTCCCCTTCATACCGGTCGCGCTGCGGCTGGTCTTCCCGATCTCCGCAGGATATTTCATGGCTGTGGAGGAACCATGCGCCGCGCCGTGACGCCTGTGATCGTTCTGGCCGTGTTCGGCCTGCTTGTCGGTGGGCTGTTTCGCTATGCCTTCGATGAATTGAATGAAGCCTCCGTCGCGAACTACGTGCGCAGCGCCTTTGAGGGCGCCGCGATCACCCTCATCGTCTGGGCAACACATCTGTACTTGGCGGCGCGTGGTGGCTGGCTGCGGCAGCGGCCGCTCATTGTCGAGCTGATTATTCGCTCGGTGATGCTCGCCGTCATCGTTGCGGTGGCTGCGGTTGTGCTGGAAGTCGTGCTCTACGGTCATGGACTCGAAGCCAAGTGGATTGGCGACACCTTCCTGAAGATCATCGGCGTCGGCCTGCTGCTCTCGATCCCGGTCACGACGATCTACGAGCTGGTGCGGATGATCGGCGGGCGGACGCTGCTCAATGTCGTGCTCGGACGCTATCGCCAGCCGGTGCGCGAGGCGCGCGTGCTGCTGTTTCTCGACCTGGTGGGCTCGACGACGCTGGCGGAACAGATGGGCGAAGTGCGCGTGCAGGAGCTGTTGACGCAGTTCTTCTCAGACATCGACGCGCCGATCGTGGCGCATGGCGGCGAGGTCCATGCCTATGTCGGCGACGAGGTCATCGTGACCTGGCCGGTCGACGCCGGACTGCCGCGGCGCTGGCTCGACTGCGTGTTCGCGATCGAGGACCGTCTTGCCAAGCGGACCGGTCACTATCGCAAGGAGTTCGGCGTGATGCCGACGTTTCGGGCCGGAATGCACGCCGGTCCGGTCGTCGTCAGCGAATGCGGGGTCTCGCGGCGCCAGATTGCCTATTTCGGTGACACCGTGAACGTCACGGCACGGCTGCAGGCGCAATGCAAGGAAGCTGGCCGGCCGCTGCTGATATCGGGCGAGCTGCTTCGCCTGCTCCCCCCGGATCGGGATTTCGCCATCGAGCCGCTCGGCTCGACGCAATTGCGCGGGCGCGCCGCGTCGATCGACATCTTCGCCGTCGCGCGGCGCGGATCGTCCTAAACAATATCTTAAAAGCACCGGCCAAACCTGTCATCGCGCCCAAAGCGCAAATTGAATCATGTCCGGTCGCGCCCCGTTAAGGATGCTGCACACCCCGTATTTGCACCGGGTTCCACCTTAACGCAGGCGTAAGACCGCGCCCTGCATGGTGCGCGGACAGGTGTCATTCAACAAAAACAAGGCTGCCCATCGATGGCGCAACAGGCGTCACAATCGATTATTGCCGAACTCGAGGATGCGGTCCGGGACGGGACGTCTGCCAAGCGCGTGCAAACGCTGCGGCAGGTCACCGATCTGTTCCTGAACGACGGCGACCGCCTCAACGATGAACAGGTCAAGGTATTTGACGACGTGCTCTGCCTGCTCGTCGCGCGCGTCGAGACGCGTGCGCGGGCCGAGCTCAGCAAGCGGCTTGCGCCGCTCGACTATGCGCCGTTTGAGGTGATTCAGCACCTCGCCTGGGACGACGACATTGGCGTCGCAGGCGAGGTCCTGACCCACTCCAGCCGCCTCTCGAACGCCGCACTGCGCGAGATCGCCAGCACCAAGGGCCAGGATCATCTGTTCGCGATCTCGGCGCGGGAAAACCTGCCCGCCTCGGTCACCGACGTGATCATCGATCGCGGCGAGGACAAGGTGATCCGGCGCCTTGCCAAGAACGCCGGCGCGCAGTTCTCCGACAACGGCTACTCGAGCATCGTCGCCCGCGCCGAAGGTGACGACGAGCTGGTCGAGATCCTCGGGTTGCGCATCGACATTCCGGCCAAGCTGCTGCGCGAACTGCTGCAACGCGCCAAGGAAACCGTGCGCGCCCGCCTGCTCGCGATCGCATCGCCCCGGGCGCGCGAGGAGATCGGCCAGGTGCTGAACGACATCGCGCAGGAAGAGGCAGCCGCCCCGCGCCGCAACTACGGTATCGCCGAAGAGCTGGTCAAGCTGATGAAGCAGCTCAACGAGCTCGACGATGCCGCCGTCTACAAATTCGCCGAGGACGGCAAATTCGACGAGGTCACGGTCGCGCTCGCCGTTCTCAACGACATGCCGATCGCGATGATCGAACGCCTGATGCTCGGCCTCCGTTCCGACCTGCTCCTGATCCCGTGCCGCTCGGCCCGGCTCAACTGGCCGACGGTCGAGACCATCCTGCGCAAACGGCCGCTGCCGCATAGCATCGACCATGCGACGCTCGAGATCGCGCACCGCGATTACCGGCGGCTGTCGCTGGAGACCGCGCAGCGCACGGTGCGGTTCTGGCAGCTGCACAACAGGATCGAGAAGCAGCCGATGGCGGCCGGCTAGCCGCCGCTCGCGCTTCGCGACAAAGAAAAAGGGTGGGCAACGCGCCCACCCTTTTTGCTTCGATGCGTAGGGTGGGTTAGCCGGAGGCGTAACCCGCCGCATCTCCGCGGCGCGAAGTGGTGGGTTACGCTTCGCTAACCCACCCTACAAGACCGCGCTTAGTTCTTGCTCTTGTCGACCAGCGCGCCCTTCTTGATCCAAGGCATCATGTCGCGCAGCTTGGCGCCGACTTCCTCGATCGGATGCTGGGCGAGCTTGGCGCGGGTTGCCTTGAACGAGGTCTGGTTGACCTTGTTCTCCAGCATCCAGTCGCGGGCGAACTTGCCGCCCTGGATGTCGGCGAGCACGCGCTTCATCTCCGCCTTGGTCTCGGCCGTGACGATGCGCGGTCCGGTGACGTACTCGCCGTATTCGGCGGTGTTGGAGATCGAGTAGTTCATGTTGGCGATGCCGCCTTCATAGATCAGGTCGACGATCAGCTTCACTTCGTGCAGGCACTCGAAATAGGCCATCTCGGGCGCGTAGCCGGCCTCGACCAGCGTCTCGTAGCCGCCCTTGATCAGCTCGACCAGGCCGCCGCAGAGGACCACCTGCTCACCGAACAGGTCGGTCTCGCACTCTTCCTTGAAGGTGGTCTCGATGATGCCGGCACGGCCGCCGCCGATCGCCGACGCGTAGCTGAGGCCGAGGTCATGGGCGTTGCCCGACGAATCCTTGGCGATCGCGATCAGGCAGGGCACGCCGCCGCCGCGCTGATATTCCGAGCGCACGGTGTGGCCGGGGCCCTTCGGCGCGATCATCAGCACGTCGAGGTCGGCGCGCGGATCGAGCAGGTTGAAGTGCACGTTGAGGCCGTGGGCGAACACGAGCGCGGCGCCCTTCTTCATGTTGTCGTGCAGGTGCTCGCGATAGATGTCGCCCTGCAGCTCGTCCGGGGTCAGCATCATGACGAGGTCGGCCCACTTGGCGGCTTCGGCGACTTCCATCACCTTGAAGCCGGCGTTCTCGGCCTTCTTGGCCGAGGCCGAACCCTTGCGCAGCGCGATCGCCACTTCCTTGACGCCCGAATCCTTCAGGTTGAGCGCGTGGGCGTGGCCCTGGCTGCCGTAGCCGACGATAGCGACCTTTTTGCCCTTGATCAGGTTCAGGTCGGCATCGCGATCGTAGTAAACTCGCATCGTGGTTTCCTCGTTTGAAGGGGGCCAAAATCGGCCGATGAATCAGGCTTTCGGAAGGTCAGAACCGCCGGGCGCCCGCGAATTTCCGGCGTTGTCTAGAGCATTTTCCCCCTCAGGGGAAACCCTCATCTCGCATGGCGCGGTGCGGCATCATGCGTCCATGAAGACCGGGTAGAGCGAGGCCAGCAGCAGGATGGCCATGACCACGTTGAAGGCACGGATCGCCCGGGGCGAGGTCAGGATCGGCCGCAGGGCGGTGCCGAACAGCGCCCAGACGATGCAGGACACCGTCCCCAGCACCAGGCTAAGGCCGACCTGGATCGCGATGTTCCAGGGAAAGGCGGCAATCGCCGCATAGGCCGTGATGGTGCCGATCACCATCACCCAGCCCTTGGCGTTGATCCACTGGAACATGGCCGCGCCCCAGAAGGTCATCGGGCCGCGGCCGGGCTTGTCGTCCTTGTTCGCCGAGGGCGGCGCGGCCATGGCGATGACGGCGGCGAGATAGATCAGGTAGGCGACGCCGCCATATTTCAGGATCGTCTGCAGCACCGGATAGGCGATGAAGACGGCCCCTAAGCCGACGCCGACCGCGCCGACCATGAAGGCGAAGCCGACCGTAATGCCGGCAATGTGGGGCACCGTGCGGCGGAAGCCGTAGGTCAGCCCCGACGACAGCAGCATGATGTTGTTGGGGCCCGGCGTGAAGAACATCACGACGGCAAACACCACAAAGGCAAACAGCAGCGAACTCGACATCGTGCCCTCACGCAACTTTCGGCAGAGCTTTTGGACGCTTCGACAGCAGCATCACGGCGATGCCGGCGATGACCGTGACCATGCCGGTCAGCCGCAGCGGCCCGAATGTCTCGCCGAACACGATGCTGGAGCCGGCGGAGCCGACGAACGGCACCAGCAGCGCGAACGGCACCACCTGTGCCGCCGGATAATCTCGCAGCAGCCGGCCCCACAGCCAGTAGGCGATGCTGGTGGAGATGCCGCCGAGGCAGAGCACGCAGATCAGGCCAGTCAGCGACATGTGGCTCAGCGCCTGCCAGGTCGGCTGCGGCCCGTTGCTGATCAAGGTCAGCAGCGCGAGCGGCACCGCGGCGGACAGGCACAGCCAGGCGAACAGGTCGAACATCGGTGCGTCCTGTGCCCGCCGGAGCAGCAGATTGCCGATCGCAAAGCTGATCGGGCAGATCATGATGATCGCAAACGCGGCGACGCTGAAGTCGTAACCGACCGTACCGCAGATCATCAGCAGACCGAGCGCGGCGATCGCGATCCCGATCGCCTGGGACCGCGTCGGCATCTCCCCGAAAATCACGGCGGCGAAGGCGATGGTGAACAGCGCCTGGCTCTGCACGATGACGCTCGAAAGCCCGACCGGGACGCCGTGCGCGATCGCAAAGGCCTGCGCCAGGAACTGGCCGAGGAACAGCGTGGAGCTGATCCCGATCAGCAGCGGCCAGGAGACGTCGGGCTTGCGCAGGAACAGGCACGGCAGCGCGGCGATGGCGAAGCGCAGCGTCGTCATCAGCTCCGGCGAGAACTCATTGAGCGCGATCCGGCTTGCGACGAACGCAAGCCCCCAGATCACCGCGACCATGACGGCGATGCCAACATCGGCCGGCTTCATTGTTGTTCTTCTTTTGCTTCCGTTACGACGGTCGGGATCTAGATCTGTTCATCCGGCTTCGGTTTGCGCAGCAGATAAGTGCCATGCAGCGGTGCGTGGTAGTCGGCCGCGACCAGCGTGAAGCCGGTCTCGGTCAGCATGCGCTCCATCACCCAGCCGAAGGTCGAGTATTCGTCGCGCATATGGGTCATCACGCTCTCGCGCTCGAAATCGTGATTCTTGATCGAGAAATCGGCCCAGCCCTCGACATCACGGTCGACGCCGTCGGGCATGCTGACGAACACCATGTCGCGCAGATAGAAGTTCGCGCCCGGCTTCAGCGCGTTGAAGATCCGCGACAGCGCCACGGCCTTCCAGAAGTCCGGCAGATGATGCAGCGTGAATTCGCTGACGATCAGATCGTAGGAGTTCGGCTGATAGGCGAAGGACAGGAGGCCGGCCGGCTGGGTCCGGATCTTCGCCTTGCGGTCGCGCGCATAGATCTCGGCAAGCCCGATCATCGCCGGCGAGATGTCGATGGCGTCGACCTCGGCGCCTATCAGCGCCGCCTCGGTCGCCAGCACACCGTTGCCGCAGCCGATGTCGGCGATGCGCCAGCCCGGCTTGACGCCGAGCATGGTCAGCGCCTGACGGGCACGGACATCGCTGTCCTCGCTGACGTCATAGATCGAGACAACCGCGGTATCGAGACCGACCTGCCGCCGTTGCGTATAGTACCAGTCGCGCGCCAACATGACTCACATCCCTTCCGGCCCACGCGTGATCGCGGCCACCCCGGTTCGTGAAACCTCGACCAGGCCCAGCGGGCGCATCAGGTCGATGAACTGACTGATCTTGGACGAGTTGCCCGTGATCTCGAACACGAAGCTCTCGGTCGTGGCGTCGATCACCCGGGCGCGGAACGCATCCGCCAGCCGCAGCGCCTCGACGCGGTGATCACCACCACCCCTCACCTTGACCATCGCGAGCTCGCGCTCGATCGAGCTGCCGGTCAGCGTCATGTCGACGACGCGGTAGACCGGGATCATGCGGTCGAGCTGATGCTTGATCTGCTGGATCACCATCGGCGTGCCCGTGGTGACGATCGTGATCCGCGAGAGATGTTTCTGGTTCTCGGTCTCCGAGACGGTGAGACTGTCGATGTTGTAGCCGCGGCCGGAGAACAGGCCGATCACGCGGGCGAGCACACCGGGCTCGTTCTGCACGAGAACAGACAGCGTATGCGTCTCGTTCGGATCGTGACGCTCTTCGAGGAAGTAGGCGGATGCGGGCTGGTTCATGGTCGTCCCCTTACATTCTTGTCACGCCACCGCCCGCTGGGCGGCCGGCGCAGCATCCGTCCCGATCCAGGTCCGGAACAGATCGAAATCGATATTGCCGCCGCTCAGGATCAGGCCGACCCGCTTGCCGGCGAGCCTGCTCTTTTCCTGCAGCGCGGCCGCGAGCGCCGCGGCGCCCGCGCCCTCGGCGAGATTATGGGTATCGGTCCAGTAGGCGCGGATCGCCTGGGCGACCTCGTCGTCGGTGACCTGCACGATGCGCGAGGCGCCCTTGCGGATCAGGGCGAGCGCATCCGCATCCGGAATCCGCGTCGCCATGCCGTCGGCAAGCGTGTTGCTGGTCTCGGTGGTCACGATCTTTCCGGCCGCAAGCGACAGCGCGTAGGACGGCGCCTCGGTCGACTGCACGCCGACGATCTCGGTCTTCAGGCCGAGCAGATCGCGCGCCATGATGCAGCCGGAGATGCCGGAGCCCTGCCCGATCGGCACATAGAGGATGTCGAGATCGGGCGCGGACCGAAACAGTTCGAGCGCATAGGTCGCAACGCCCAGCACCAGGTCCGGATGGAACGACGGCACCATGTGCAGGCCGGCGAACTGGGCGCGGCGCCCGGCCTCTTCCCGCGCGGCCTGAAAGTCCTCGCCGTGCTCGACGAGCTCAGCGCCGAACGCATGCATGGCACGGTTCTTCTCCACCGAGTTGCCGCGGGGAACATAGATCGTCGCCGGCACGCCATGACGGCCCGCGGCGAAGGCGAGGCTCTGGCCGTGATTGCCGCGCGTCGCCGAGATGATGCCGGGCACGTCGGGCCGCTCGCGCTTCAGCCGCTCGAGATAGACCAGGCCGCCGCGCACCTTGAAGGCGCCGGTCGGCGCGTGGTTCTCATGCTTGACCACGACCTCGGTGCCGAGCCGCTCGGCCAGCAACGGCCAGGCATACGCCGGTGTCGCCGGCACCGCGGTACCGACGATCCTGTGCGCGCGCTCGAGCTCGTTGAGATCAAACATGATCCGTCCTCACCTCACACCAGCGCCTTGCCGCCGGAGAAGGCCTTCGCGGTGGCCTCATCGGTCGCTTCTTCCGGCAGCAGCATCTCGTTATGCGCCTTGCCCGACGGGATCATCGGGAAGCAGTTCTCCAGGGCGGCGACGCGGCAGTCGAACAGCACCGGGCGCTTGATCGAGATCATCTCCTTGATGGCGCCGTCGAGATCGGCGGGCTTGTGCGCCTGCAGCCCGACGCAGCCGTAGGCGTCGGCGAGCTTGACGAAGTCCGGCAGCGCTTCCGAGTACGAATGCGACAGCCGGTTGCCGTGCAGCAGCTGCTGCCACTGCCGCACCATGCCCATGTACTGGTTGTTCAGGATGAAGATCTTGATCGGCAGCTCGAACTGGACCGCCGTCGACATCTCCTGGATCGTCATCTGCACCGAGGCATCGCCGGCGATGTCGATCACTAGGCTGTCCGGATGCGCCACCTGCACGCCGACCGCGGCCGGCAGGCCGTAGCCCATGGTGCCGAGGCCGCCCGAGGTCATCCAGCGGTGCGGTTCCTCGAAGCCGAAGAACTGCGCCGCCCACATCTGGTGCTGACCGACTTCGGTCGTGATGTAGGTGTCCTTGCCGCGGGTCAGCTCGAACAGGCGCTGGATCGCGTATTGCGGCAGGATGACATCGTTGTTCTTGCGGTAGGACAGCGAGTTGCGCGCGCGCCATTGCGCGATCTGCTGCCACCACGCCTTGATGTCCGGCTTCTTGGCTTCCGCCTTGAACACCTGCAGCAAATCGCCGAGCACGTTGCCGCAATCGCCGATGATCGGCACGTCGACGCGGATGTTCTTGTTGATCGAGGACGGATCGATGTCGATGTGGATCTTCTTCGAGCCCGGCGAGAACGCGTCGGTGCGGCCGGTGATGCGGTCGTCGAAGCGCGCGCCGACGCACAGCATGACGTCGCAATCATGCATGGTCATGTTGGCTTCGTAGGTGCCGTGCATGCCGAGCATGCCGAGCCAGTTCGGCCCCGACGCGGGATAGGCGCCCAGCCCCATCAGGGTCGAGGTGATCGGGAAGCCGGTTGCCTCCACCAGCTGGCGCAGCAGCTGCGAGGCCTCGGGGCCGGAATTGATCACGCCGCCGCCGGAATAGATCACCGGGCGTTTGGCATTGGCGAGCAGTGCCACCGCCTTGCGGATCTGGGTCGCATCGCCCTTCACGCGCGGCGTGTAGGAGACGTGCACGTCTGACTTGCGCGGCGGATGATAGGTGCCGGTGGCGAACTGCACGTCCTTCGGCACGTCGACCACGACCGGACCCGGCCGGCCGGTGGTGGCGACATAGAAGGCCTCGTGCAGCACCCTGGCGAGGTCGTTGACGTCGCGCACCAGCCAGTTGTGCTTGGTGGCGGGCCGCGTGATCCCGACGGTGTCGCATTCCTGGAAGGCGTCGTTGCCGATCAGATGGGTCGGCACCTGGCCGGTGATGCAGACCAGCGGAATCGAGTCCATCAGCGCGTCGGTCAGCGGCGTCACCATGTTGGTGGCGCCGGGGCCCGACGTCACCAGCACCACGCCGGGCTTGCCGGTCGAGCGCGCATAGCCTTCGGCGGCATGGCCGGCGCCCTGCTCGTGGCGGACCAGGATGTGCTCGACCTCGCTCTGCTGGAAAATCTCGTCGTAGATCGGAAGCACCGCACCGCCGGGATAGCCGAAGACATGCTGCACGCCGTGATCGATGAGCGCGCGCACGATCATCGCGGCGCCGGTCATCTGATTGGGATCGTGGCTCTTGTCGGTCATGGTTCGCTCCGGATGCGCTTGTTTTTGCGCGGCTTTTGTCAGTTCTCGTCAGTTCTGCTTCGGGCAATAAAAAGGGGCCCCAGAGGCCCCATGCACACCGCCCGAATATGGATGGCCGCTAGCCATCCCCGGCGGTGTGCCTGGGTACGACGGCGATAAGGAGTTTGGTAATAATATTGCGCACGAGACGACCCAGTCTTCCCAAAGGTTGCGCGAACATAGCGGCCAAAGCCTGAATGTCAAGGCAAGGCAAGCACTTTCGCGATTTTTGAAGTGTAACGGGGTTCCGACCGTTCGGCGAGCGTTTTTGCGCGGCGCAACGCGCATGGCAGACGGGCGCGCGGCGGCGCGGCGCGCCGTAGCCCGGTGGAGCGAAGCGAAATCGGGGATCAGCGCCTCCGCGGAGGTGAGCTCCCCGGATTGGGCTGCGTTCGATCCGGGCTACGGGATCCGGCTCGTAAGCCAATCCTTGGCCACCTCCGGCGCCACCCATTCGAATTCCGGGAGCTGGTGGCGAAACCAGGTGAACTGGCGCTTGGCATAATGGCGGGTGTCGGCCCGGCCGATCTCGGCAGCCTCCTCCCGACTGATCTCCCCTTTGAGGTGCCGGATCAGCGCCGGAACGCCATGGGCCTTCATCGCCGGCAGCAGCGGGTCGAGCCCGCGCGCCGCCAATGCAGCGACCTCCTCGAGCGCGCCGGCATCGAGCATTGCGCCGAACCGCGCGTCGATCCGCGCATAAAGCTGCTCGCGCTCCGGCGCGAGAAACAGCGCGTGGAATTGACCCGGCGGCAGCAACGGCGGCAGGCCATCGCGATGCCAGTCCGGCAGCGGGCGGCCGGTGGCCTCGACGACCTCGAGCGCCCGCGCGATGCGGGTGCGGTCGCGCGGCTTCAGCCGTTCTGCCGACACCGGATCGCGCCGTACAAGCTCGGCATGCAGCGCCTCGACGCCGTGCTGCTCCAGCCTTGCGCGCACGCCGTCGCGCACGTCAGAGGGGATCGGCGGCACCGCCGACAGGCCGCGCGTCAGCGCCTTGAAATACAGGCCGGAGCCACCGATGAAGATCGGCAGCCGGCGCTGCGCACGCACCTCGCCCAGCACCTTGGCCGCATCCGCCACCCAGGCGCCGGCCGAGAAATTCACGCCGGCCTCGACATGGCCGTACAGCCGGTGCGGAACTAGCGCCTCCTCGCCGGCAGTCGGCCGCGCCGTGATGATCCGCAGATCGCGGTAGACCTGCATGGAGTCGGTATTGATCACGACCCCGCCGGTGCGCTGCGCGAGCTCGAGCGCCAGGGCCGACTTGCCGCTGGCGGTCGGCCCTGCGATAAGCACTGCCTTGTCCAACAATCCCGAATGCGCCTGCATGTCCCTCGTTGCCACGCTGATCTGCAATCCTGCAAGCCCCGCGCTCGACTCCACCATCGTCGAGGGCGCGCGGGCCGTGCTGCCCTCACCCGGCCCGGCGCAGTGGCTGTTCAACGAAGTCGCCGTCGATATTCCCTTCGAGAGCCAGAACACCGGCAAGGACGACATCAAGGCGATCGAGGAACGCCTGCGCCAGGCCCGCGGCGACCTGCCGATCGACATTGTCGTGCAGCCTCGGATCGGCCGGCGCAAGAAGCTTTTCCTGGCCGACATGGATTCCACCATGATCGGCCAGGAATGCATCGACGAGCTCGCCGATTTCGCCGGGCTGAAAGCCCATGTTGCCGCCATCACCGAGCGCGCGATGCGCGGCGAGATCGAGTTCGAGTCGGCGCTGCGCGAGCGCGTGGCGTTGCTGAAGGGCCTGCCGGTCGGCGTCGTCGACGAGGTGCTCGACAAGCGCATCACGCTGACGCCGGGCGGGCGCGAGCTGGTCATGACCATGCGCGCGCAGGGCGCCTACACCTGCCTGATCTCGGGCGGCTTCACCTTGTTCACCAAGGTGGTCGCGGCGAAGGTCGGCTTCCAGGAGAACCGCGCCAACCAGTTGCAGATCGCGGACGGCAAGCTGACCGGCGAAGTGGTCGAGCCGATCCTCGGCCGCGCCACCAAGCTCGCCACCCTGATCGAGCTGACCGAATCCTTCGACCTCGACGACATCGACACGCTGGTGGTGGGTGACGGCGCCAACGATCTCGACATGATCCAGGCCGCAGGCCTCGGCGTCGCCTATCACGCCAAGCCGGCGGTCGCGGCCGCCGCGGCGGTGCGGATCGACCACGGCGACCTCACCGCGCTGTTGTACGCGCAGGGCTATCGCCGGGAGGAGTTCGTGGCGGGGTGATCCTTGCCGTCGTCCCGGCGAAAGCCGGGACCCATAACCACCGATGCCGGTTACCTAGATAAGCCGTTGCCCACTTCCTCAACAAGAACGGCCGCGGCGTATGGGTCCCGGCTTTCGCCGGGACGACGACACTTCTTTACTGCACGCCGAGCGCGACGAAGCGGAGTTCGCCGTCGCCATTGGAGACCAGCAGCAGCACGGACTTCTTGCCGTCCTTCTTCAGCTGATCGACGCGTTTCTTGATGTCGGCGGCGCTGGACACCGCCTCCTGCGCCACCTCGACGATGACGTCGCCGGCCGACAGCCGCTTCTCGGCGGCATCGGAGGCGTTGTCGACACCGGTGACGACGACGCCTTTCACGCTGTCCTTGATCTTGTACTTGGTGCGCAGATCCTTGCTCAGCGCCGCAAGGTCGAGACCGAGCGCCTTCTGGGTCACCGGCTTCTCGGCGGCATCGTCCTTCGGCTTGGCATTGGCCTGCTGAACCTTCTCGTTGTCCTCGAGCCGGCCGAGCGTGACCTTGCGGGTCTCCTCATTGCCCTTGCGGATAATGACGACGTCAACTTCCTTGCCGACCGCAGTATCGGCGACGACGCGCGACAGATCCTTCGGGTCCTTGACGTCCTTGCCGTCGAACTTGACGACGACGTCGCCGGGCTCGATGCCGGCCGGCTTGGCCGGGCCCTTGTCGTCGACGCCGGCAACCAGCGCGCCGCGCGCCGGCTTGATGTTGAGGCTGTCGGCGATCTCGTCCGTGACCTGCTGGATGCGCACGCCGAGCCAGCCGCGACGCAGCTCGCCGAACTTCTGCAACTGGTCGACGACGCCGGCCACCGTCTTCGACGGCACGGCGAAGCCGAGGCCGATCGAACCGCCGGTCGGTGAGATGATCAGCGTGTTGACGCCGATCACCTCGCCGTCGAGGTTGAACAGCGGACCGCCGGAATTGCCGCGGTTGATCGCAGCGTCGGTCTGGATGTAGCTGTCATACGGACCCTGGCTGATGTCGCGGTTCTTGGCCGAGACGATGCCCGCGGTCACCGTGCCGCCGAGGCTGAACGGGTTGCCGATCGCGACCACCCAGTCGCCGAGGCGGATCTTGTCGCTGTCGCCGAACTTGACCGCGACGAGCGGCTTCGGCGGCTTGAACTTGAGGACCGCGAGATCGGTCTTTTTGTCGACGCCGACCAGCTCGGCCTTGATTTTGGTGCCGTCGTTGAGGATCACGTTGATCTCGTCGGCGTCGGCGATGACGTGATTATTGGTGACGACGATGCCCGCGGTGTCGACGATGAAGCCCGAGCCGAGCGAATTGGTCTTGCGCGGCTGGAACTCGCCGCCCTTCTCGCCCCCCTTGCCGCCACCCGGCCCGCGGCGGTTCTTGAAGAAATCGTCGAAGAATTCCTCGAACGGCGAGCCCGGCGGCAGCTGCGGCATCGTCCGGTCCTTGGCCTCGATGGTCTGCGACGTCGAGATGTTGACGACGGCATCGATCACCTTCTCGGCGATGTCGGCGATGCCCTCGGGGCCACGCGCGAACGCGGGCATGGAGCTCAGCATGCTCGCAGCACCGATCGAGATCGCGGCTCCCATCATGCGGAGGCGGCGGCTCAGGGCTGGTCTGGCAGCGATCATGTCGGAATTTCTCCAGGCAAACGGGTTCAAACTAGGTGGTCGCAGGTGTGCGCCCGTGATGGCAGAGTGCGCCCGAACGGGCATATGGCGCAAGCATCTCAGCCGGGCATTTCGGCGAAAAACCGGCCGCGAAAGGCTCACGATTATGTTCATTCCGGCGCGATGGAACAGGCGACGCTCAGCGCCGTACCACCCAGATCAGGATGAGCCCGGCAACCGCCGAACCGATGCCGACGATGCGCAGAATGTTGTCGGGTGTGGCCAGCGCACTCTTCATCGCCCGGCGCATCCAGGCGGGGCTTGCCGCAAACAGGATGCCTTCGAGCACAAACAGGATTCCCAGACCGATGAGGAAGTCGCCGAACGCTATTGACCTCATCGGATGGCATCCTCCCGCTCGATGCTTGTTGGTTGTTGAGTGGCGGCGACGCGTTGTCCGCATCGCCGCCGTATCGTGACGTTACTGCTTCGGCGCGGCAGCCGCCTCGGGCAACTTGCCGTTCGCGCTGCCAAAGTATCTGAAGAATTCCGAGTCCGGCCGCAACAGGAAACGCGTATCGTTCGGCTTGAGGCCGTTCTCATAGGCCGTCATCGAGCGATAGAACGCGAAGAAGTCCTTGTCCTTGCCATAGGCCTCGGCGAACAGGCGGTTGCGCTCGGCATCACCAGCACCGCGGGTCTGGTCCGCGGAAGAGTTCGCCTCGGCGACGATCACGGTCGCTTCGCGGTCGGCCTTCGAGCGGATTTCCTGCGCCTTCTGGTCGCCCTGGGCGCGGAACTCGGCCGCCTCGCGCTCACGCTCGGTCTTCATCCGGTTGTAGACCGCCTGGCTGTTCTGCTCCGGCAGGTCGGCGCGTCGGATCCGGACGTCGACGACCTCGATGCCGTAGCCGTCGGCCTCCCTGTCGAGCTGCTCGCGAATCCGCAACATCAGCTTCTCGCGATCGTCGCGCACCACCGTGATGAAGGTGACCTCGCCGAGCACACGGCGCAGCGCAGCGTTGAGTAGCGTGGTCAGCTGCAGATTGGCGGCCTGGATCGAGCCGACGCTGGTGTAGTAGCGCAACGCGTTCTTGATGCGATAGCGTGCGAAGGCGTCGACCACGAGCCGCTTCTGGTCGGAAGCGATCACTTCCTGCGACGGGTTCTCCAGATCGAGGATACGCTTGTCGACGTTGATCACCGAATTCCACGGCGCCTTGAAGTGCAGGCCGGGCTCGGTGACGATGTCGACCGGCTCGCCGAACCGCAGCACGATGGTCTGCTCGGTCTGCTGCACGGTGAACACCGAGCTGTAGCCGACGGCGAGCACGATGAAGAGCAGGATCAGGGACACAATACCGGTGACAGGGGACCTCATCGGGTAACTCCCTGCTGGCCGGTCGTCGCCGGCGCCGTCGGCGGACGCCGCGTCGTCAGCTCTCCGAGCGGAAGATAAGGCACGATGTTCTGGCCCTGGCCGCCGTCGTAAACCAGCTTCTCGGAGCTGCCGAGCACTTTTTCCATGGTCTCCAGATAGATGCGCTCGCGCGTCACGTCGGGTGCCTTCTTGTATTCTTCATAGACCTTGAGGAAGCGTGCGCTCTGGCCCTTGGCCTCGGCGACCGCCTGCTCCTTGTAGCCCTCCGCGGCCTGCTGAATCTGCGCGGCACGCCCGCGTGCTCCGGGCACGATGCTGTTGGCGTAGGTCTGCGCCTCGTTCTGCTTGCGCTCGAGGTCGGCGCGCGCCGCCTGTACGTCGCGGAATGCGTCGATCACCTGCGCCGGCGGATCGACCTTCTGCATCTGCACCTGCGTGATCTGGATGCCCGCGTTGTAGCTGTCGAGCGTCTTCTGCATCAGCTCCTGGACGTTCTGCTCGGTGACGTTGCGCGCCCCGGTCAGGATCGGCTGGATCTGCGAACGGCCGATCACCTCGCGCATCGCGCTTTCGGCAACCGCCTTCACGGTGCCTTCGGGATTCTGGATGTTGAACAGATACGCGCCGGCCCCGCCCGGCTTGATACGCCAGAGCACGGTGAAGTCGACGTCGACGATGTTTTCGTCGCC
This sequence comes from Bradyrhizobium acaciae, assembly GCF_020889785.1. Classification (GTDB taxonomy): domain Bacteria; phylum Pseudomonadota; class Alphaproteobacteria; order Rhizobiales; family Xanthobacteraceae; genus Bradyrhizobium; species Bradyrhizobium acaciae. Next base: position 10,953 of record NZ_JACMYK010000092.1, on the reverse strand, counting down.
GGTCAGCATCAGGCTTTCTTCCGGCACGTCGCGCATCGAGCGGCCGCGCCGTGCCGGATCGTCGATCAGGGTCATGCCGATCGAGATCGTGTTGACGCGCAGCGCCTTCGGCAGCAGCACCGTCTCGATCGGATACGGCAGGTGATAGCGCAGGCCCGGCTGGGCATCGCGATCATACTTGCCGAAGCGCATGACGACGCCGAGCTCTTCGGACTGGACACGGAAGATCCCGGTCGCAAACCAGATCGCCAGCGCCGCGACCAGCACCAGCGCGATGCCCATGCCGCTGAAATGGCCGCCGGGCAGCCACTGCTGCAGCCGGTCCTGGCCACGCCGCAGCAGATCCTCAAGATCCGGCGGCCTTGGCCCGGCCGACTGCGGACCTGTGCCCCACGGCCCTTTCGGACCCGAGCCCCATGGCCCCCCGCCCTGATTTTTCCACGGCATCAAACATCTCCTCGGCAAGTCCGGACGGGACGCCCGGCCTCGAATGTCCGGCCCGGTTATAGGGGACCGTCAGGGCCCTTACAACGCAAGCTTCCTGGCCGGACGAGCTATGCGCCGGGGCAAAATTGTCAATGCAAACATTGGTTAACCCCGGCCGCGCCGACGATATGTCACATAGGAGAAGTCGACGCTGTCATCCGGACCTGCCGGATTTCGCACACGCGCCACCTCCTCCCACGCCTTCGTATCGATTTTGTCGAACCGCGTATCGCCGTCCGGCCGGGCGTGAACCTCGGTGATCTCCAGCCGATCGGCGATGCCCATCCACTGCGCATAGATTTCCGCACCACCGATGATTGCAATCTCAGTGGCGAAACGCCGCAGCGCATCACCAAGCGCAATGGCATGCGCGTTCTCGAACGAATTAGTGACGACGGCGCCGCGCGCACGGTAGTTCACATCGCGCGTCACCACGATGTTGGTACGTCCCGGCAGCGGCCTGGGCAGGGATTCGAAGGTCTTGCGCCCCATCACTACGGGCTTGTTCAGCGTGATCGCCTTGAGGCGTCGCAGATCGGATTTCAGCCGCCACGGAATGGCGTTGTCCTTCCCGATCACGCCGTTCTCGGCGACCGCAACGACGAGTACGATCTCCATCAGCGCGCCCCGTCCGCAAGGGCCGATAGTGCCTCGCCGGAGACGCGGCAAATCGTCCATTCGTCCATCATCTCGGCGCCGAGCGATTTGTAGAATGCAATCGACGGCGCGTTCCAGTCGAGCACCGCCCATTGCAGCCGCGACCAGCCATTGGCGAGGCATTGCTTTGCCAGATGCACCAGCAGCGCTTTGCCGATGCCCTTGCCGCGCAGCGCCGGGCGCACGAAGAGATCTTCGAGATAGATGCCGTGGCGGCCGGCGAAGGTCGAGAAGTTGACGAACCAGACCGCGAAGCCGGCGGGCTCGCCGTTCCATTCCGCGATGTCGCAAGTAAGCCGCGGGTTGGCACCGAACAGCGCTTCGGCGATATCGGCCTCGCTGGCGTGGACTTCGTGCAGGAGCTTTTCGTATTCGGCGAGCTCGCGGACCAGCGAGAACACCAGTCCGGCCTCATCGGGCCGCGCGCGGCGGATATTCAGCGACATCAGACTGCGACTTCGGCCTTGATGTGCGGATGCGGGTCGTAACCTTCGAGTTTGAAGTCTTCGTAACGGAACGCGAAGATGTCCTTCACATCAGGGTTGATCGCCATCGTCGGCAGCGGCCGCGTCGGACGTGTCAATTGCAGGCGCGCCTGCTCGAGATGGTTCGAGTAGAGATGCGCGTCGCCGAGCGAGTGCACGAAATCGCCGGGCTTCAGCCCCGTCACCTGCGCGACCATCATGGTCAGCAGTGCGTAGGAGGCGATGTTGAAGGGCACGCCGAGGAAGACGTCGGCGGAGCGCTGATACAGCTGGCAGGACAATTTGCCGTTCGCGACATAGAACTGGAACAGGCAGTGGCACGGCGGCAGCGCCATCTTGTCGACCTCGGCCGGATTCCAGGCGCTGACGATCAGCCGCCGCGAGTCCGGATTGCGCTTGATCATCTCGATCACGTTCGCAATCTGGTCGATGCTGCGGCCATCGGGCGCCGGCCATGAGCGCCATTGCGAGCCGTAGACCGGACCGAGATCGCCGTTGGCGTCGGCCCACTCGTCCCAGATCGTGACGCCGTTGTCGTTGAGATATTTGATGTTGGTGTCGCCGGCGAGGAACCAGAGCAGCTCGTGCACGATCGCCTTCAGCGGCAGCCGCTTGGTGGTCAGCATCGGGAAGCCGGCCGACAGATTGAAGCGCATCTGATGGCCGAAGATCGACAGCGTGCCGGTGCCGGTGCGGTCGTGCTTCTCCGCGCCGTCGGCGAGGATGCGTTCGAGCAGGTCGTGATACTGGTTCATGACTGATTCTTGGCGTCTGTTTCGGGCTTCCGAGGGAGCGGCGAATGTAGCGGCCAAGACCGCTCGTCGACACGCCGATTCGGCTGAACGCACCGATTATACCCTGAAAAATGAACACTCCTGCGCCAAACGACAAGGGGCGGAACTCGCGTCCCGCCCCTCGCCTATCCACTTGATCGCGCTGGCCTAACTCGCCGGCTTCAGCACCGGCGTCCATTTCGCGATCTCGTTCTTGACGAGGGTCGCGAGCGCCTCCGGCGTGCGGTTGGCGGGCTGAGGAATCACGCTGCCGAGCTCGAGCAGGCGCTTGCGGACGTTTTCGTCGTCGAGCGCCTTGATCGCCGCAGCATTCAGCGTCGCGATGATCGCAGGCGAGGTTCCCTTCGGCGCGAACACCGCGTTCCAGGCCTGAGCCTGGAACGCCGGCAGGCCGGCCTCCGCCGTGGTCGGGACATTGGGGAGCGACGGATTGCGCTCGGGGGTCGCGACCGCATAGGCCTTGATGGTGCCGGCGTTGATCTGCGGCACCGCGTTGACGATCTGGTCGCACATGTAATCGACCTGGCCAGCGACCAGCGCGTTCATCGCAGGTCCCGTGCCGTTGAACGGCACGCCAACCGGCTTGACGTCGAGGATCGAGTTCAACAGCTCGCAGGACGCGTGCGAGACCGAGCCGATGCCGGCATGCGCAGCGTTGACCTTCTCGGCATTGGCCTTCACGTAGGCAATGAATTCCTTCAGATCCTTCGGCGGGAAATCCTTGCGGGCGAGGATCAGGATCGGCGTGCCCGCGAGCAGCGCAACCGGCTCGAAATCCTTTTCCGGATGATACGCAAGCTTCGGATAGAGCGGCACGGACGCCGCATGCGTGCCCATGTGTCCGGTGATCAGCGTGTAGCCGTCATTGGCAGCGCGTGCGGCACGCGTCGTCGCGGTGGTGCCGCCGGCGCCGACCACGTTCTCGATGACGATGCTCTGTCCGAGCGTCTGCGCCATGTGCGCGGTGACGATGCGCGAGATGACGTCGGTCGGACCGCCGGCTGCGAACGGCACGATCATGGTGATGGTGCGCGTCGGATAGTTTTGCGCAGACGCCGGCACGGCGAATGCGCCGAGCGCGGCAAATGCCGACAGGCATGCGCCCGCAAGCGAGCGAATGGACATCATCTCGGTTCCTCCCGGGAACGTTTGACCAATAAAAATGCCGGCCAAATCGGCCGGCATTTCATTTCACGAGACGACATCGAGTGTCGATTCGACTTCCGCCTGCGGCGCGCCGACGCAGGACCTACAGAACACTCAGCCCTCGGACTCCACGAACACCTCGTCGCGCTTCGCGCGCAACGCCGGCAGCACCGCAAGCACCAGCAGACCGGCCGCGATCGCCAGCAGCACCGCCGACAGCGGCCGCGAGAGGAACACGCTCCAGTCGCCGCGCGAGATCAGCAGTGCGCGACGCAGGTTCTCCTCCATCAGCGGACCCAGCACCATGCCGAGCAGCAGCGGTGCCGGCTCGAAATCGTGCTTGATGAGCCAGTAGCCGACGAGGCCGAACGCGCCTGCGAGGACGACGTCGACCGGCGCGTTGTTCACCGAGTAGATGCCGATCGCGCAGAACACCACGATCGAGGGGAACATCAGCCGGTACGGCACGCGCAGCAGACGGACCCAGATGCCGACCAGCGGCAGGTTGATGATGATCAGCATCAGATTGCCGATCCACATCGAGGCGATCATGCCCCAGACCAAATCGGGCTGCTTCTGCATCACCTGCGGACCCGGCACGATGCCGTGAATGGTCATCGCGCCGACCATCAGCGCCATCACCGCATTCGGTGGGATGCCGAGCGTGAGCAGCGGGATGAACGAGGTCTGCGCCGCGGCGTTGTTGGCGCTTTCCGGCGACGCCACGCCCTCGATCGCGCCGCGGCCGAACCGCGACGGATCTTTCGCCAGCTTCTTCTCCAGCGTATAGGCCGCGAACGAGGCGATCACGGCGCCGCCGCCGGGCAGAATGCCGAGGATCGAGCCGAGCACGGTGCCGCGCAGAATCGCAGGCGTGGAATCAACCAGATCCTTCCTGGTCGGCATCAGGCCGGTGATCTTCTGCTGCACCAGATTGCGGTCCATCTCCGCGCCATGGTCGAGGTTACGGATGATCTCCGCGAAGCCGAACACGCCCATCGCCACGGTGGCAAAGCCGAGGCCGTCGGCAAGCTCGGGGATGTTGAAGGCCATGCGCGAGGCACCGGTTTCGATGTCGGAGCCGACCATCGACAGCAACAAGCCGAACACGATCATCGCAATCGCCTTCAGCACCGAGCCCTTGGCCAGCACCACCGCGAAGATCAGGCCGAGCACCATCAGCGAGAAATATTCGGCCGGGCCGAACGCCAGCGCGAGCTTGGTCAGCGGCGCGCCGAGCACGGCGATCAGCACGGTTGCGACGCAGCCGGCAAAGAACGAGCCGATCGCGGCGATCGCCAGCGCCGGGCCGGCGCGGCCCTGCTTGGCCATCTGGTGGCCGTCGAGCGCGGTGACCACGGAGGTCGCCTCACCCGGAATATTGACCAGGATCGAGGTTGTCGAACCGCCATATTGCGCACCGTAATAGATGCCGGCGAGCATGATCAGCGCACCGACCGGCGGCAGGCCGAAGGTGATCGGCAGCAGCATCGCGACGGTAGCGATAGTGCCGATGCCGGGCAGCACGCCGACCAGCGTGCCGACCAGCGCACCGATCAGGCACATCAGGAGGTTGATCGGCGAGAACGCGACCGCGAAACCGTGGGCGAGATTGGCAAACAGTTCCATCACGCCCTCACTGGATCAGGAAACGCGGGAACATCGGCATCGGAAGTCCCAGCACATAAGGGAACAGCAGCGCGCAGCCGAGCGTCAGGCAGGCACCGACAATGATGGCTTCGATCCATTTGGTCTCATGCGAGCCGAGTGCGGCGATCAGGAAGGCCGCAAAGGCGGAGACGACGAGGCCGAACGGCCGGATCCCGACTGCGAAGAACACGATGGCCGCGGACACGAACAACGGGCCGCGCCAGGAATAGGCTGCGATATTCGGGCCGTCCTTGAGAACGCCCATCAGCGCAACGGCAGCGCCGAGCAACAGCAGCAGCACGGCAAACATGCGTGGCGCAGTTCCGGCGCCGAACGAAAATCCGTGCATGCCCTGCAGATCGCTCGAGGCCCACAAGGCAAACAGCGCGACCGCCACCATGGCGAGCCCGCCGATGAAGTCCTGCGGACCGCGTACCCATTCCGGCAAGATCGATTTGACCGGCGCCTCGCTCGGCGTATCGCTCATGACTTCGCTTCCCCCGTCAGGGCTGTCCCGCCCGCTTTGATTGAATGGCTTGGCTTGTGGTGCGTTGACCGAAAGCCTTGCTAGCGATTTTCGTCAGACAACGCCAGCAAAACCCAAGAGACCTCCGGCAAGCAACATCCACAAGGGATTGATCCGCGTCGCAAAAGCAAGCGCGGCTGCGACAATGGTGATCAGCACCGCGATCCAACTTTGGTCTGATGTCTGCGCCACGATCAGCCCGGAGGCGGCCATCAGACCGATCGACAGCGGAACCAATGCGGCTTGAATGATCGCCGGCCAGCGCGCGTCGCGCGAGCGATCGAGGAAGCGGCTTACATAATAAGCAAGCAGCGCGGTCGGTCCGCACATCGCAACCGTCGCGGCCAGCGCCCCGGCGACGCCTGCGACAGAATAGCCTATCAGCGTCACGATCAGCACGTTCGGCCCCGGCGAGAGCTGCGAGATCGCGAACACGTCGGCGAATTGCTTGTCGGTCAGCCAGTGATGCACGTCGACGGCGGCGCGGTGCATTTCGGGGATCGCTGAATTGGCGCCGCCGACCGCAAACAGCGACATCAGGCCGAAGGTCCAGACCAGCGCCGCGACCGGGTTCGACTCCGAGCTCATGCCTTCACCATGCGGCGCGTCAGGATCGTGACCGCAAGGCTGAGCGGGATAGCCACCAGCAGCACGATCTGGAGCGGCCACCGGATCAGTCCGATCGCGACGAAGACCGCGGCCAGAATGACGAGGCCTGTGACATCACACCGCTTCAGGAGCGGCATCATCATCTTGAAGACGACGGCGAACAGCAGCCCGACCGCGGCGCAGGCCACCCCTGCGAGCGTCCGGCGCAGGACGTCGATATCGCCGTAGCGGGCATAGAGCGCGGCAAGGACGGTCGCGATCACCATCGGCGGCCCGACCAGCCCGGCGAAGGCCGCTAGCCCACCCGGGACGCCGCGAAAGCGCGAACCGAACACGACCGACAGGTTGACGATGTTCGGACCTGGCAGGAAATGGCACAGCGCAAAGGTCTCGTTGAACTCCTCGGCCGTCATCCAGCGGTGCTGCTCGACGATCGACCGCCGGGCCCAGACCAGGACCCCGCCGAAGCCGGCCAGCGACATCTTGGCAAAGGCCAGGAACAGCTCGAGCAGGCCCGGCTGATGGGGCGGAGACGGTGCGGAGGCATCCGGCGCCGGGGCGGCAACCGGCGGGGATCCCGGGGGCATGGGCAAAATCTAGAACGGCGTCAGGGCGCCGGCCAACCCAAATTGGTGTGTTTTCACAGCTGAAAGGGCCTGAATCGGCTCTGTTTTTCTACGGCTTTGCCGCTATATTGGGGGTGCCGGTTCGCCGGCTATGGAAATAAATGACCGTCGCAATAAACCATTCGGACCCGGGGGCGGTACCCGGCGCCTCCACCAGAACCCATCCTTCGCGGTGGCTTTCGGCGGGGGCGAAATAGGATCGACGAGGGCGTAAAGGGCGTGTTTTTTCTCGGTATGGTTCCGCCGTTATCGGGCTAATGCAATAGTTGCCAACGACAACTTTGCTCCGGTTGCTCAGGCTGCGTAACGCAGTTTGAAAGACCATCTTAAAGTCCTAACGGGTTAAGCTCCGTTAGGCGGGGTTCGGAGGCACCTGGCAACAGAAGCCTCCACTTTATTTCCGATCGGGCGTCCGCCCGCATTATCCGCTACCAGCCCTGCTGATTTCCGGCTCCCGGCGGGGTAGCATGGCCAAAAGGGCGAGTCGGACGGGTCCGACGACGCCGTGCCGGCCATTTTTCGAAGCGACAGGATCATCATGGCGACCGATCACATCCGATATGACGTGCTGGCGCGCGATGCGCTGCGCGGGGTGCTGCGCCGGGTGTTGTCCGACGCCGCTGAACATGGCTTGCCGGGTGAGCACCATTTCTACATCACCTTCCTGTCGCACGGCGACGGCGTGAAGCTGTCACCACGACTGCTCGCGCAATATCCGGAAGAGATGACCATCATCCTGCAGCACCAGTTCTGGGACCTGGTGGTGACCGAGGACCGGTTCGAGGTCGGCCTGTCGTTCGGCGGGATTCCCGAGCGGCTGAATGTGCCGTTCGCCGCGGTGACGCGCTTCCTCGACCCGTCGGCGCCGTTCGATCTGCGGTTCGACGTCTCGGACGCGCTGTCCGAGGATGCTCCTCCCGCCACCGCGCCGGCCTCTCCGCTTCCCGCACCGGCCGCGCGCGCCGCGGTGGAGACCGAGACGGCCGAGACCGAGCAGGAGCCCGCCAAGCCCAGCGAAGGTGCCGAGGTCGTCCGGCTCGACCGCTTCCGCAAGAAGTAATCTAACACAGATCACTCCCCGACCTTGTAGGATGCTTGAGAGGTTCGGGATGACAGATCGTCATCCCGGACTATCTTCTGCATGAACGTGCTTCTTGCGCGGACGCTTTCGCGTTGCCGTGCCGGAAAGTCCGGCGCCATGCCGGTTCACGTTCTGACGACGCAACGGAGAGCATCCATGGCTCAATCGACGACACCATCCAACGCCGCCACCCGCAGCGAGACCGACAGCTTCGGTCCGATCGACGTCCCCGCCGATCGCTACTGGGGCGCGCAGACCGAACGCTCGCGACAGAATTTCAAGATCGGCCACGACCGGATGCCGATTGCGATCATCCACGCACTCGGCGTCGTCAAGCTCGCGGCAGCAGAGACCAATCGCGAACTCGGCCAGCTCGATGTACGCCGCGCCGACGCCATCGTCAGCGCCGCCAGGGAAGTGATCGAAGGCAAGCTCGACGATCATTTTCCGCTCGTGGTCTGGCAGACCGGCTCCGGCACGCAGACCAACATGAACGTGAACGAGGTGATCGCCAATCGTGCCAACCAGATGCTCGGCGGCGAGCTCGGCGCCAAGCAGCCGATCCATCCGAACGATCATGTCAACATGAGCCAGTCGTCGAACGACTCGTTTCCGACCGCGATGCATATCGCAGCCGCAAGCCGCATCATCGCCGACCTGATCCCCTCGCTCACCGAGTTGCATCAGGCGCTGCACCGGAAGCAGGAGGCGTTTGCCAAGATCGTGAAGATCGGACGCACGCATACCCAGGACGCGACACCGCTGACGCTCGGCCAGGAATTCTCCGGCTACGCGGCGCAGGTCGAGAGCGGCATCGCGCGGCTGCACATTGCCGTGAAGGAGCTGTTTCCGCTCGCGCAGGGCGGCACCGCTGTCGGCACCGGCCTCAACTCGAAGCCGGAATTCGCGAGCGCCTTCGCCAGGCACGTTGCCGAGATCACCAAATTGCCGTTCACGAGCGCTACAAACAAGTTCGAGGCGCTGGCTTCCAACGACGCCTATGTGCTGGTGCACGGCGCGATCAATTCGGTGGCGACCGGCCTGTTCAAGATAGCCAACGACATTCGCTTCCTCGGATCCGGCCCGCGCTCGGGTCTCGGCGAATTGATCCTGCCGGAGAACGAGCCGGGCTCGTCGATCATGCCGGGCAAGGTCAACCCGACCCAGTGCGAAGCCATGACCATGGTCTGCTGCCAGGTGTTCGGCAATCAGACCACGATCACCGTCGCCGGCAGCCAGGGCCATTTCGAGCTGAACGTGTACAAGCCCGTATTGGCATATTGTATGATAAATTCCATTCAGTTGCTGTCTGACGTCGTCCGCTCATTTACTGAGCATTGCGTTGTCGGCATACGCGCCGACGAAAAGCGCATCAACGAACTGATGCAACGCTCGCTGATGCTGGTGACCGCGCTCGCGCCGAAGATCGGTTACGACAACGCAGCCAAGGTCGCCAAGTCGGCGCACGCGCACGGAACGACGTTGAAGGAAGAGGCCTTGCGGCTTGGATTTGTGTCTGCGGATGAATTTGACCGCCTCGTGCAGCCGGACAAAATGACACACCCCGGCTGAGCGAGCGACGCGCAATGTCCGGATAATTACGGTCACCGTGCGTGATATAATTATGGATCATAACTCCTAAAGACTAAGGCGAGTTACCTATCAGCTCTGCGTTCGCGCATGGTACAGACGTCTAGTTTTCGCAGAGCGAAACGGATTCTTTGATGCTATCACGAGCATCAGATGGGGATTCGGGATGGATATCGAGCCGGGCGCGCAGCGCAATCGCTCTTGCTTTCGTCACGATGCATCACCAATTCTGCTCTGGGGACGATGAGGACGACGAGCATGGGCGACGTGGTCAACTTGAAACGATTCAAGAAGCGCGGTGAGCGCGAACAAGCAGCGAAGCAGGCCGAAGCCAATCGTGCGCTATTCGGTCGCACCAAATCCGAACGGGCGCGCGACGAATTTCTCGGCGAGCGCAACGCTCGTCAACTCGATCAGCATCGCATCGAAAGTGGAGACGCATCATGAAGTCTCCCGTCGTTAAGCGTTCGATCGTCGTCGCCGGACACAAGACCAGTGTCAGCCTGGAAGAAGCCTTCTGGAACGGCATGAAGGAGATTTCCGGTCTGCGGAACATGACGCTGTCGGAATTGGTCGGCGAGATCGACAACAACCGTCAGCAGGGCAATCTGTCCTCCGCGATCCGGTTGTTCGTGCTCGACTACTTCCGGTCGCGCGCGACGCCGGCCGTGCCGACGGATGTCCGGCCGCAACAGGTCGACACGCGCCAGCAGGCCTGACGGCCCTCTCCGGCCGTCGCTTCGGAAGACGGTCGTCCCGCTGCGTGGACTTCAGCATGAAGGTCAATCGCATCGTCGCGAACGTTGCCGCATCAAACATAGCGGCAGCGAAGTCGTTCTATCAGGATATCCTCGGCCTCGCGCCACTGATGGATTTCGGTTGGGTTGCGACTTACGGCTCATCCGAAACGATGCAAGCTCAAATCAGCTTCGCATCCGAAGGCGGATCCGGTACGCCGGTGCCCGATCTCTCGATCGAGGTCGACGACCTCGACGAAGCGCTGCGCCGGATGAAGGCAGCCCGCATCGCGATCGAATACGGTCCGGCGGACGAGCCGTGGGGTGTGCGGCGCTTCTTCGTCCGCGATCCCTTCGGCCGGCTGATCAATATCCTCCAGCACCAATCGTGAGCTGAATCTGGAGATCTGGTCCGATTGAATCGGACCAGATCTCCAGATTCTTGCTTTGACGCGTTTTCTTGACGCGAACCGGTACCCACTTCGCTTGAAAACGCTTTAGTTCTGCATCGCCGGCCGCGGCGGCGGATTGGCGACCTGCGGCGTCAGCGACAGCGGCGGCCGCAG
>NZ_JACMYK010000091.1 GCF_020889785.1 Bradyrhizobium acaciae | reverse complement strand
CTGCCGCGCCCGCGCCGAAATCACCGCCGCCTGCGCCGGCACCGGCCAGCAACAGTCAGGACGACATCGATTCGCTGCTCGCCAGCCTCGATGAGGCGACGCCCGCCGCCGAGATCAGGCCGTCGCCGCAGCCCGAAGCCCAACCCGAAGCCGATGTGTTCGAGCTCACCGACGACATGGCGCTGCCGGACCCGGCCCCCGCACCGTCGTTCCGCAAGGTCGAGCCGCAGGACGATGTCGAGTTCACGGAAGCCCGGACCCGGGCATCGGAACCGGTTCGGGAGCCGCCCGCGATCGAGCCCGCGCCGATGCAGCAGATCATCTCCGGAACCACGATGCGGGCGGTCGAATCCGCCTTCAACTCGCTGGCCAACACCGTCCTGAGCAACAATGCCCGGACGCTGGAGGATCTGGTCAAGGAGATGCTGCGGCCGATGCTGAAGTCCTGGCTGGACGATAACCTGCCGGGGCTGGTCGAGCGCATCGTCAAGGCCGAGATCGAGCGGGTCTCCCGCGGGCGCTAGCTCCGCGCGGGCGGCAACGCTGGCCGCGAGGGCTGGCGGCCTTCATTTCAGCCCCCAAATGCCCAAAACGCCCAAAACGCCGTTTTGACGCGCCGGTCCGGTTGACTTGGTGCGCTCTGGCGGCTTTCTAGCCTTTCCCCAAAGGTCCACAGCGCATTGTCATGATCGAGAAAAACTACCAGCCTGCCGATATCGAGCACCGCATGGCCCAGGTCTGGGAGGACAGCGGTGCGTTCAAGGCCGGCCGGCCTGAGCGCAAGGATGCCGCGCCTTTCACCATCGTGATCCCGCCGCCGAATGTGACCGGCTCGCTGCACATGGGCCACGCGCTCAATAACACGTTGCAGGACATCCTGTGCCGCTTCGAGCGGATGCGCGGCCGCGACGTGCTGTGGCAGCCCGGCACCGACCATGCCGGCATCGCCACCCAGATGGTGGTCGAGCGTCAGCTGATGGAACGGCAGGAACCGGGCCGGCGCGATATGGGACGTGCCAAGTTCCTCGAGCGGGTCTGGCAATGGAAGGCCGAGAGTGGCGGCACCATCGTCAACCAGCTGAAGCGGCTCGGCGCGTCCTGCGACTGGTCGCGCGAGCGCTTCACCATGGACGAGGGCCTGTCGCGCGCTGTCGTCAAGGTGTTCGTCGAGTTGCACCGGCAGGGCCTGATCTACAAGGACAAGCGCCTGGTCAACTGGGACCCGAAGCTGCTCACCGCGATCTCCGATCTCGAAGTGCAGCAGGTCGAGGTCAGGGGCCATCTCTGGTACCTGCGCTATCCGATCGAGGGCCGGACTTTCAATCCCGAGGATCCAAAGTCGTTCATCGTGGTCGCGACGACACGTCCCGAGACGATGCTGGGCGACACCGCGGTCGCGGTGCATCCGGACGACGAGCGCTACACCGATCTGGTCGGCCAGCACGTCATCCTGCCGCTGGTCGGCCGCCGGATCCCGATCGTCGCCGACGACTACTCCGATCCCGAGAAGGGCTCGGGCGCCGTCAAGGTGACGCCGGCGCACGACTTCAACGACTTCGAGATCGGCAAGCGCCACGGCCTGCCGCAGATCAGCGTGCTCGACCAGGAAGGCTGCCTCAGCCTCTCCGGCAACGAGGATTATCTGCGCGGCCTGCCGGTGGGTGCTGACGAGTTCGCGGCGGAGTTTCAGGGGATCGAGCGCTTCGCGGCGCGCAAGAAGATCGTGGCGCGGCTGGAGGAGTTCGGCTTCCTCGAGCGGATCGAGCCCAACACCCACATGGTGCCGCATGGCGATCGCTCCGGCGTCGTGATCGAGCCGTATCTCACCGACCAGTGGTATGTCGACGCCCATACGCTGGCGCAGCCGGCGATCGCGGCGGTGCGCTCGGGCGAAACCACCTTCGTGCCGAGGAACTGGGAAAAGACCTATTTCGAATGGATGGAGAACATCCAGCCCTGGTGTATTTCGCGCCAGCTCTGGTGGGGCCATCAGATCCCGGCCTGGTACGGCCCCGACGGCAAGGTGTTCGTCGCCGAGACCGAGGAAGAGGCGGTCGGCAACGCGCTCGGCTATTACGTCGAGCAGGAAGTCATCACGCCGGAGCAGGGCCACGACATGGCGGTCGATCCCGCCAAGCGCGAGGGCTTCATCACGCGTGACGAAGACGTGCTCGACACCTGGTTCTCGTCGGCGCTGTGGCCGTTCTCGACGCTGGGCTGGCCGGACGATGCGCCGGAAGTCGCGCGCTATTACCCGACCAACACGCTGGTAACGGGCTTCGACATCATCTTCTTCTGGGTCGCCCGCATGATGATGATGGGCCTCCATTTCATGAAGGAGGCGCCGTTCTCGACCGTCTACATCCACCGTCTCGTCCGTGACGAGAAGGGCGCGAAGATGTCGAAGTCGAAGGGCAACGTGATCGATCCGCTCGGCGTGATCGACGAATACGGTGCCGACGCGCTGCGCTTCGCGCTGACCCGCGAGGCGGCGCAGGGCCATGACATCCGTCTGTCGCCGCATCTGGTCGAAACCAACCGCAACTTCGCGACCAAGTTCTGGAACGCCTGCCGCTTCGCCGAGATGAACGAGTGCGTGAAGCGGGACGGCTTCGATCCGAAGGGCGCCAGGGAGACGTTGAACCGCTGGATCGCGCACGAGACTTCGCGCGTCACCCGCGAAGTGACCGAGACGATCGAGGATCATCGCTTCAACGATGCGGCGGCTGCAATCTACCGCTTCGTCTGGAACGTGTTCTGCGACTGGTATCTCGAGCTGGCAAAGCCGGTGCTGATGGGCGAGGAGGGCGCCGCCAAAGCCGAAACGCGCGCCATGATCGCCTGGACGCGCGATGAGATCCTCAAGCTGCTGCATCCGTTCATGCCCTTCATCACGGAGGAGCTGTGGGCGGTGACGGCGAAGCGCGACGGCCTCCTGGTGCTGGCGCCCTGGCCGCGCAAATCGGGCGTCACCGGCGAACAGCTCGCGGCGATCGCAACCGCCGGTCCGGTGGTCGATCCGATCATTCCGCCGGTCATTGCCGCGCTCGACGCCGATGAGTTCAGCGATCCCGCGGCCGAGGCCGAGATCGGCTGGGTGGTCGATCTCGTCACGGCGATGCGCTCGGTGAAGGCGGAAATGAACATCCCGCCGTCGACGCTGACGCCGCTGGTGATCGTGACCAGCTCCGACGAGACGCGCGACCGCGCCCAGCGCTGGAACGACACCATCAAGCGCCTCGCGCGGTTGTCGGACATCTCCTTCGCCGACGCCGCGCCGGAAGGCGCCATGCAGCTTCTGGTGCGCGGCGAAGTCGTCGCGCTGCCGTTGAAGGGCGTGATCGATCTGGCCGCCGAACGGGCGCGGCTGGAGAAGGAGCTCGGCAAGGCCGACGCCGACATCAAGCGGGTCGACGCAAAGCTCTCCAACGAGAAGTTCGTCGCCAACGCGCCGGAAGAGCTCGTCGAGGAAGAGAAGGAAAAGCGCGCCGCTGCGCAGGAGCGCCGGGCCAAGATTCTCGAGGCGATCGAGCGGCTGAAGAAGGCGTCATAGCTAAGGCTGTGACGCTCAAAACCGCTTGCTGAGGAATTTCGATCCCTTCAGCCCGTAGCGCCAGGGCAGCTCGACGGCCTTGGTGATACCGATCCGCAATCCGGTGACGATGTCGGGCGTCTCCAGCCGCGCGTGGAGCGCGATCGGCGGACGGTCGAGCGGCAGCTCGCTGTGGGCGATGGTGATGCCGAGCGCCTCGCAGAGCTTGCCCGGCCCCGAGCACAGCGCGCGTTCGTCTTCCAGACCGCGCCGCCGGCGCATCGCGGCCAGCCCATGGGTTGGCTCCAGCGCGCGGATCAAGACCGCGCTCGCCGAGCCGGGCTGCTCGCAGACGAGGTTGACGCACCAATGGATGCCGTAGGAGCGGTAGACATAGGAGAAGCCCGGCGGGCCGAACATCACCTGGTTGCGCGGGGTCGGCCCGTTGTAGGAGTGCGCCGCCGGTTCGGTGTGATGGTAGGCCTCGACCTCGGTGATGATGCCGCCGACGCCGCCGACCAGGAAGGTCGCACCGATCAGGTCGGGGGCGACCTCGAGAACGCTGCGATCGAAGAAGGAGCGCTTGAGCGCCTTGCCGAGGCGCGGCGCGGTCGCACGGGTCAAGCGGGGTTTTTGAGCCATTTTGAGGTGGGAATCGGCGTGGAACAGGCCGCAAGACTGCCAAGATATGGGCCGGTCTGCTAGGGTCGTGGGGCGGGTTGCGAGCCGCATCAACACCGATTAGCTAAGGTCTTCAGTTTGGGAGCTGATCTCCAGCGCAAACCCGTCCCGGGTTTGTCGCGGGAAAACCGGGCTACACTTTTCCGGATCTTGCTCGCGCGACTTGCAGGCACCTATGGTCACCATCGTCGACACCGTCTCCACCACCCAGCTCCGCCCGCGCCACCCCGAAAAGGTGAACCGGCCGGATGCCGTGTCGCCGCCGAAGCCGGACTGGATCCGGGTTCGCGCGCCGAACACGCGCGGCTATGCGGATACGCGCAAGATCGTGAAGGAGAACGGCCTCGTCACGGTGTGCGAGGAGGCGGGCTGCCCCAATATCGGTGAGTGCTGGGACAAGAAGCACGCCACCTTCATGATCATGGGCGACACCTGCACCCGTGCCTGTGCGTTCTGCAACGTCAAGACCGGCATGCCCGGCGCGCTCGACGCCAATGAGCCCGAACACGTTGCCGAGGGGGTCTCCAAGCTGGGACTGGCCCATGTCGTCATCACCTCTGTCGATCGGGATGATCTCGCCGACGGCGGCGCCGAGCATTTTGCGCAAGTGATCCGCGCCATCCGTGCGCGCTGCCCGTCCACCACGATCGAGATCCTGACGCCGGACTTCCTGCGCAAGGACGGCGCGCTCGAGCGCGTGGTTGCGGCCAAGCCCGACGTCTTCAACCACAATCTGGAAACCGTGCCGTCGCGCTATCTGACGGTCCGTCCCGGCGCCCGCTATTTCCATTCGATCCGCCTGCTGCAGCGGGTCAAGGAGATGGATCCGACCATCTTCACCAAGTCGGGCATCATGGTCGGCCTCGGCGAAGAGCGCCACGAGGTGCTGCAGGTGATGGACGATCTGCGCTCGGCCGAGGTGGATTTCCTGACCATCGGCCAGTACCTGCAGCCGACCCGCAAACATCACGCCGTGATGCGCTACGTGACGCCGGACGAATTCGGAGGCTACGAGCGCGTGGCCTATACCAAGGGTTTTCTGATGGTGTCGGCGAGCCCGCTGACACGCTCGTCGCATCACGCCGGCGAGGATTTTGCGAAGCTGCAGGCGGCCCGCCCGGCTCGCGGCCGCTAGATTTTGTAAACGGCGGTAGGCGGGCGCCATCATGCGCCATCGCTTGATCGAGCCCTGACCGAACCTTGGACTGGACCAATGCAGCGCGTTCTGGTGATGGGATCGTCGGGATCCGGCAAGTCGACCTTTGCGCGGCGGCTGTCCACCATGACGGGCATTCCGACCGTGTCGATCGATGCCCTGTTCTGGAAACCGGGCTGGGTCGAATCCGACAAGGACGACTTCGAGCGCCGCATGATCGAGGCTGCGCGAGAGCCGCGCTGGATCATGGATGGGAACTACATGAAGAGCGGGGCAGGTGAGCTGCGCCGGCAGCTGTCCGATACGATCATCTGGTTCGACCTGCCGCGGTCGACCTGCATGCTCGGAATCCTCGGCCGCATTGCCGGGAGCTATGGCCAGGTTCGCCCCGAGATGGCCGAAGGCTGCCCGGAGAGAATCGACCTGGAATTCTTCCGTTATGTCTGGACCTATCGCCGGCAGCAGCGCCCGAAGCTGCTCGAGTATTTTGCGGGCTTGCGCGCAGATCAATCGCTGGTCTGCTTCACCGATCGGGCCCAGGCGGACGATTACCTGAAGCGCCTCGCACTCCGGCGAAACCGTGCGAGTATCCACTGATGCCACGATTCTCCAGCAAGCGGCGGGTCCGCCACACCGCACCTCAGATGTTCGATCTGGTCGCCGACGTCGAGCGCTATCCGGAATTCGTGCCGCTGTGCCAGGCGCTCAAGATCCGCCAGCGCACGCCCAAGGACGACGGCACCGAAATCGTGGTGGCCGACATGACGGTCTCCTTCAAGCTGGTCAAGGAAACCTTCACCAGCAAGGTGACGCTCGATCGGCCCAACCTGAAGATCCTGGTCGAATACCTGCGCGGCCCGTTCAGCAATCTGGAGAACCGCTGGAGCTTCGAGCCGAAGTCGGAGACCGAATGCGATGTCGGCTTCTTCCTGAACTACGAATTCAAGAGCCGGATGCTGGCGATGCTGATGGGCTCGATGTTCGACGCCGCCTTCGGGCGGTTTGCCCACGCGTTCGAGAAGCGGGCGGATCAGGTCTACGGGAAGCCGCAGTTGTCGACCTGATCGATTTACTGAAGAGAACGAGCGGCCATAACTCTCTCCGCACCGTCATGCCCGGCCTCGTGCCGGGCATCCACGTCTTTATTGCCGCTGGAGAGAAAGACGTGGACGGCCGGGACAAGCCCGGCCATGACAGAGATTGGCGTCGAATGACTACGGGCAGGAACGGCGCACGCCGCCGGACGCAATGTAGGTGCCCGAAGCCGGATCGTAGGTGCGGAAGCGCTGGGAGCAATAGGCGTCGTTATTGGCCTTGGCCTGGCTTGCCGCGATGGCGCCACCGATGATCGCGCCGGCTGCAAGGCCGCCGATGATCGCAGCGCCGTTTCCACGGTCGCGATGATAATAATCGTCGCGGTAGCCGTACCCGCCCCGATAGCCGTAACGCGGGCCGCCATGCCAGTGGCGATACTGCACGTGCTCGACGGAGGTAGGCTGGTCCTGCAAGCGGGCGGTGGGCGCGAGCGGTGCGGCGAGCGACGGGGCAATAGTCGACAGCGTCATGGCGCCAGCGGTGATCGCGGCCACGACCAAAGTTCCCAACTTCATCATTTTCTCCTTGTTGTGGGATTTTGCTGTTCGAAGAACAGTTGAAACAGCAGAGTTGGAACAACAGAAAACGGCGAAGCGACGTCGTCGTTCCGCCGGAGATTGGCGGCACAGGGTCGCAGTTGACTTGAGGGCAGCGTGAACTCGCGCTTTGCGCGATACCTATCCGCGCGGCGGCCGCCGCCGTTTCGCAGCGTGGCTTCGCGGCGAACGGGCCACCCGTGGCCGCAACCGGCTGGCGGTCTCGCGCCGGGGCTTTGCGGCCTGCGGCGGGCGTGCAAGCTCCATCAGCATGCGCAGCGCCTCGACCACAGAGCGCTGCCGCACCGTGCTGCGGCCGATCGCGCCAAAGCGCTGCTCACGGTGCAGGATGCGGCCGTCGCGCGCGGCGACGGCGAAATGCACTAGGCCGACCGGCTTGCCCGGCGTTGCGCCGCCGGGGCCTGCGATCCCGGTGATCGAGACCGCAAGGTCGACGCCGGCTTTCTCCAGCGCACCGATCGCCATCGCGGTCGCGGTTTCCTTGCTCACGGCGCCGAACGTCTCAAGCGTTGCGGCCTTGACGCCAAGCATCACCCGCTTGGCCTCGTTCGAATAGGTGACGAAGCCGCGATCGATCACGTCAGAAGAGCCGGGGATGTCGGTGAGCGCGCCCGCAACCAGGCCGCCGGTGCAGGACTCGGCGGTCGCGATGGTCAGCTTGCGCATCCGGCACAGGTCGAGCAGCGAGCGGGACAGGGCACGAGCGTCGCTGCCGCCCATGTCAGGCACTCCAGCCCTTGTCGTCCCAGGGAAGGCGGATCGTGGCACTCGCGGTCGCCGCGATGCCTTCCTCGCGGCCGGTGAAGCCGAGCCGCTCGCTGGTGGTCGCCTTGACCGCCACGCGCGAGATGTGGACGCCGGAGATCTCCGCGATCTTGGCCCGCATGGTGTCGCGCAGCGGACCGATCTTCGGCCGTTCGCAGATCATCGTCACTTCGAGATTGGCGATCCGTCCACCCCGCGCGGTAACGCGTTCGACGGCGTATTTGAGGAATTGGTCGGAGGAGGCGCCCTTCCACTTGGCGTCGCTCGGCGGGAAATGCGAGCCGATGTCGCCGTCGGCCAGCGCGCCGAGAATAGCGTCGACCAGCGCATGCAGCCCGACATCACCATCGGAATGAGCCAGGAAGCCGCGCGTATGCGGCACGCGCACGCCACAGAGCATTACATGATCGCCGTCGCCAAAGGCGTGCACGTCGTAGCCGGTGCCGGTCCTGATGTCGCCGAGCTGGCTTGCGAGCCGCGCTTCCTCGCGCACGAAATCTTCGGGTGTGGTCAATTTCATGTTGGCAGGATCACCTTCAAACGTCGCAACCGTCAATCCCGCCCATTCTGCAAGCGCGGCATCGTCGGTGAAATCGCTGCGGCCCTCGCGCGCGGCGCGACGATGCGCTTCCAATATTACATCGAAACGAAAAGCCTGCGGCGTTTGCGCGATCCGCAAGCGCGCGCGCTCCGGGGTCGCCTCGACGTCGCCGGCATCGCCGGTGAGCTTGATGGTGTCGGTGACGGGAATCACGGGGATCGCAGCGCCGGTCCGTCCGGCCGCAGCGATTGCGCGCGAGATCACGGCTGCGGTGACGAAGGGGCGCGCGGCATCGTGGATCAGAACGATGTCGGGCTTCTCGCCCGCGAGCGCCTCGAGCCCGGCATGGACCGAGGCCTGCCGGGTCGCGCCGCCCGGCGTCGGCGGTTGATGGTGCAGGCCCGCGACGGCTTCATCGAACAGCGCGGCATCATCAGGATTGACCACCGGCTGCACGGCAAACACGTCCGGATGCCCGGAGAACGCCTCCATGGCGCGGTAGATCACGGTCTGTCCGCCGATCGTCCGGTATTGCTTCGGCCCACCGGCGCCGGCGCGTAGTCCACGGCCGGCTGCGACAAGGATAGCTGCGGTACGCTCAGGCTTCGGCATTTTGAACCAGTGACAGACCAATCGGGGATGCGGGGGACGGCGAGCACCGCCGCGCACAGCCCTTAGCATGACCGCTGCGCAAAAACAGAGCGTTTGCGATGACTGTGGGAAAAGCAGATTTTGTTGCAGTGCACTTGCGTAGATGCTAGAAATGTCTAAACCGTAGGCATGAACCTTGACTGCACAAGAATTGTGCGCAGAATAGACAGCGTCAGCTGCAATGGCGTGGCTGACAGAACGACGAGACGGCTGTGACCGGCGTGCAAAGTATTCCTCGTAACCCATTGAAGATAGGCGATATTGCTGTCGCTAACCGGGTTCTACTCGCGCCCATGTCCGGCATCACCGACGCGCCCTTCCGGCGACTCGCCGCCACTTTGGGCGCCGGACTGGTGGTCTCCGAGATGACCGCCAGCGACGATCTGGTGAACGGCAAGCCGATGTCGAAGTTACGTTGTGAGGCAGCCGGGATCGGGCCGCATGTGGTCCAGCTTGCCGGCTGCGAGACCCACTGGATGGCGGAGGGCGCACGGATCGCCGAGGGCGCCGGCGCCGATATCATCGACATCAACATGGGTTGCCCGGCGCGCCACGTGACCGGTGGCCAGTCCGGCTCGGCCTTGATGCGCGACCTGGACCATGCGGTCGCGCTGATCGACGCGACCATCGCCGCAGTCAAGGTGCCGGTGACGCTGAAGATGCGGCTCGGCTGGGACGACCGCTCGCTCAATTCGCCCGAACTGGCGCGCCGCGCCGAGGCATCGGGCGTGCAGATGATCACGGTGCATGGCCGCACCCGCTGCCAGTTCTACAAGGGCGAGGCGAACTGGAACGCGGTACGCCCGGTCAAGGACGCCGTCACGATCCCGGTCGT
Source organism: Bradyrhizobium acaciae (assembly GCF_020889785.1). GTDB lineage: Bacteria > Pseudomonadota > Alphaproteobacteria > Rhizobiales > Xanthobacteraceae > Bradyrhizobium > Bradyrhizobium acaciae. The sequence goes on along the minus strand of NZ_JACMYK010000091.1, from coordinate 18,094 downwards.
GGTCAATGGCGACATCACCTCGTTCGACAAGGCTGTCGGCGCGCTGGAGTTGTCCGGCGCGGATGCCGTCATGATCGGTCGCGGCGCGCAGGGGCAGCCCTGGCTGCCCGGCCAGATCGGCCGCCGGCTCGAGACCGGGATCGCGGAGACCGCGCCGTCGCTCGCCGAGCAGCTCAAGCATGTTCGCGCGCTCTATGACGAGGTCTGCAGCCATTACGGCCTGCGCATCGGGCTCAAGCATGCGCGCAAGCATCTCGGCTGGGCGCTGGAGACGGCTGCCGCCTATAGCTGCGCGCCGGCGGCAACATTGAAGACCTGGCGGCAGGCGATCCTGACCTCGGAGGAGCCGTCCAGCGTGCATCGCGCGCTCGAGGATGCCTACGATGATTTTGCCTGGAGTGCTGCCGCATGACGTCAGCCATGGAATTTCGCCGGCCCGTGCCCACTGACGGCGAGGCCATCCTCAACGCGCTGCCCAATCCGGTGCTGCTGGTCGCACCCGACGGGCGGATCGTCGATGCCAACATCGCCGCCGAATCCTTCTTCGAGATTTCGACGCAGTTTTTGCGCCGGCAGTCGCTGAAGGAGCTGGTGCCGTTCGGCAGCCCGCTGCTGGCGCTGATCGAACAGGTGCGGGCGAGCGGCTCGCCGGTCAACGAATACAAGGTCGATCTCGGCACGCCGCGGATCGGCGGCGATCGTCAGGTCGACCTGCACGTCGCACCGCTGACCGAGCGGCCCGGGCATATCGTGGTGATGCTGCAGGAGCGCACCATCGCCGACAAGATGGACCGCCAGCTCACCCATCGCAGCGCCGCACGCTCGGTGATCGCGCTGGCGGCGATGCTCGCCCACGAGATCAAGAACCCGCTGTCCGGCATCCGTGGCGCGGCGCAACTGCTGGAGCAGCAGGCGTCATCCGAGGATCGGCTGCTGACGCGGCTGATCTGCGACGAGGCGGACCGCATCGTCACGCTGGTCGACCGCATGGAAGTGTTCGGCGACGACCGCCCGGTGGCGCGCGGCCCCGTCAACATCCACTCCGTGCTCGACCATGTGAAGCGTCTGGCGCAGTCCGGCTTTGCCCGCAACGTCCGTTTCATCGAGGACTACGATCCGTCGCTGCCCCCGGTGCTGGCCAACCAGGACCAGCTGATCCAGGTTTTCCTCAACCTCGTGAAGAACGCGGCGGAAGCGGTCGCCGATCTCGGCACCGATGCAGAGATCCACCTCACTACGGCATTCCGGCCCGGCGTGCGGTTGTCGGTGCCGGGCAAGAAATCGCGCGTCTCGCTGCCGCTCGAATTCTGCGTCAAGGACAATGGTTCAGGCGTGCCGGAAGATTTGCTGCCGAACCTGTTCGATCCCTTCGTCACCACCAAGCAGACCGGCAGCGGGCTCGGCCTCGCGCTGGTCGCCAAGATCGTCGGCGATCACGGCGGCATCATCGAATGCGAGTCGCAGCCGCGCAAGACGACTTTCCGCGTGCTGATGCCGATGTACAGCGCCGCCAAGCAACACGACCATAGCAACCGCGATGACGTTCCGGGTACGTCCTCGCCTGCCTCTCAGGACGCACGATGAGGAACAACAACAATGCCTGCAGGTAGCATACTTGTCGCTGACGACGACACTGCCATCCGGACCGTCCTGAACCAGGCGCTCTCGCGCGCCGGCTACGAGGTTCGCCTGACCGGCAACGCCGCCACACTGTGGCGCTGGGTCAGCCAGGGCGAGGGCGATCTCGTGATCACCGACGTGGTGATGCCCGACGAGAACGCATTCGATCTCTTGCCGCGGATCAAGAAGATGCGGCCGAACCTGCCGGTCATCGTGATGAGCGCGCAGAACACCTTCATGACCGCGATCCGCGCCTCCGAGCGCGGCGCCTATGAATACCTGCCGAAGCCGTTCGACCTGAAGGAGCTGATCACCATCGTCGGCCGCGCGCTGGCCGAACCGAAGGAGCGGGTCTCTAGCCCCGCTGACGACGGCGAGTTCGACTCGATCCCGCTGGTCGGCCGTTCGCCGGCGATGCAGGAAATCTACCGCGTGCTGGCGCGGCTGATGCAGACCGATCTCACCGTGATGATTTCGGGTGAGTCAGGCACCGGCAAGGAGCTGGTCGCCCGCGCGCTGCACGATTACGGTCGGCGCCGCAACGGCCCGTTCGTCGCGGTCAACATGGCGGCGATCCCGCGCGACCTCATTGAATCAGAGCTGTTTGGCCATGAGCGCGGCGCCTTCACCGGCGCCAACACCCGCGCCTCCGGCCGCTTCGAGCAGGCCGAGGGCGGCACGCTGTTCCTCGACGAGATCGGCGACATGCCGATGGAGGCGCAGACCCGGCTGCTGCGCGTGCTGCAGCAGGGCGAATACACCACCGTCGGCGGCCGTACCCCGATCAAGACCGACGTGCGGATCGTCGCGGCCTCCAACAAGGACCTGCGCATCCTGATCCAGCAGGGCCTGTTCCGCGAAGACCTGTTCTTCCGCCTCAATGTGGTTCCGCTGCGGCTGCCGCCGCTGCGCGAGCGCATCGAGGATCTGCCCGACCTGATCCGGCACTTCTTCTCGCTCGCCGAGAAGGACGGCCTGCCGCCGAAGAAGCTCGACGCCCAGGCGCTGGAGCGGCTGAAGCAGCACCGCTGGCCGGGCAACGTCCGCGAGCTGGAAAACCTCGCCCGGCGGCTCGCCGCGCTGTATCCGCAGGACGTCATCACCGCTTCGGTCATCGACGGTGAGCTGGCGCCGCCGGCGGTCACCTCGGGCAGCACCGCGAGCGTCGGCGTCGACAATCTCGGCGGCGCGGTCGAGGCCTATCTGTCCTCGCACTTCTCCGGCTTCCCGAACGGCGTGCCGCCGCCGGGCCTCTACCACCGCATCCTCAAGGAGATCGAGATCCCCCTGCTGACCGCCGCGCTGGCGGCGACCCGCGGCAACCAGATCCGGGCCGCCGACCTGCTCGGATTGAACCGCAATACGCTGCGCAAGAAGATCCGCGACCTCGATATCCAGGTCTACCGGAGCGGCGGGTAGGGCCGACGGGGCGGACCGCGGGCCCCGCCACCGCCTACCGTTATTGAGTAGTCACAAATGGTTTTGAGGACACGGCGCCGCACCCGACGTTTGCGCCGCGGAAATGTCGCAATTCGGCAACATTGTGATATGATTGCATCAGTTCGCAATTCCCGCGGGCGATCGCACTCAGCTCAATTGCCGGTATGACCAGCGCAGAGACCACCGCTTCAACATTACACGCGCCACCGGCCGAGCCCACTGCGGAGGCGCGGGGCTTTCCGCTGCGCCGCTGGCTGGCGCCGTTCGCCGTGGCCATCGCGCTGCTGTCCGGCTTCCTGACCTTCGTGGTCCTGACCGGCCTGACTCCGATCGAGCCCACCTCCGAGGTGGTCCGCTCCTTCCTGATGATCAATGCCGCCACGATCCTGCTGCTGGTCGGCATCATCGTCCGGGAAGTCTGGCAGATGGTGCAGGCGAGGCGGCGCGGCCGGGCGGCGGCGCGGCTGCATGTGCAGATCGTCGGTCTGTTCTCGGTGATCGCGGTCTTGCCCGCCGTGCTGGTGTCGATCGTCGCCAACGTCACCATCGAGCGCGGCCTCGACCGGCTGTTCTCGGGTCCGACCAAGCAGGTGATACAGAACTCGCTGACCATCGCCAGCGCCTACATGCAGGAGCACGCCCAGCTCATCAACGGCGACACGCTGGCGATGGCCAACGATCTCGCCCATGCGCGGCCGCTCTATGACCAGGATCGCATGACGTTCCTGCAGCTGATGACGGCCGGGGCCGAGTCGCGCAACCTGCCGGTCGCGGTGCTGATGGACAAGGACGGCAAGATCGTCGCGAGCGCTGAAACCGGTGTCCGCCTGAACTATGAGGCGCCACCGCCAGATATCCTCAAGGACATCAACGAAACCGAGCCGAAGATCTCGGTCTTCCCTGAAAACTACGTGGCCTCCGTGGTCCGGCTGCGGGCCTATGACGACATGTTCCTGTACGTGGCGCGGCTGCTCGATCCGGCCGTCGTCGCCCAGCTCAAGCAGACCCAGACCAGCGCTGCCGAATATGCGCAGCTCGAGACCCGCAGGCTCGGCATCCAGGTCGCGTTCGCGCTGATGTTTGCGGTGATCGCGCTGACCATCCTGATGGCCTCGGTGCTGATCGGCCTCAACTTCGCCAACGGGTTGGTGTCGCCGATCCGCCAGTTGATGGGTGCGGCGAGCGAAGTCTCGACCGGCAACCTCAATGTCCAGGTGCCGGTCCACAAATCGGCCAGCGACCTCGCGCTGCTCGGCGAAATCTTCAACAAGATGACCCAGGAGCTGCGCACCCAGCGCAACGAGCTGGTCGACGCCAGCGAGACCATCGACAGCCGCCGCCGTTTCATCGAGGCGGTGCTGTCGTCGGCCTCTGCCGGTATCATCGGCGTTGACGCCTCAGGCAGCGTCGGGATCCTCAACCGCTCGGCTGAAAAGCTGATCGGGCACGCCGAGTCGGAGACGCTCGGCCATCCGCTGTCGGACGTGCTGCCCGAGCTCGACGAGATGATGAAGACCGCGCGCGAGGGCACGCAGCGGCTGGTGCAGGGACAGGTCACGATCCTGCGCGACGGCAATGAGCGCAATCTGTCGGTTCGCGTCTCCGCCGAGCAGACCAGCCAGTCGCGCGACAGCTACATCATCACGCTCGACGACATCACCGAGCTGGTCTCGGCGCAGCGCACCTCGGCCTGGGGCGACGTCGCCCGCCGTATCGCCCACGAGATCAAGAATCCGCTGACCCCGATCCAGCTCTCCGCCGAGCGGATCCGGCGCAAGTTCGGCAAAACCATCACCGAAGAGAAGGACAAGTCGATCTTCGAGCAGTGCACCGACACCATCGTGCGCCAGGTCGACGACATCAGGCGCATGGTCGACGAGTTCTCGCGCTTCGCGCGGATGCCCAAGCCCGTGATGGAGGGCGAGGACGTCGCCGACGTGGTGCGACAGGCGGTGTTCCTGATGAAGGTCGCCCACCCCGATCTCGACATCGAGGCCGACATCAAGCAGTCGCCGCTGCCGGCGCAGTTCGACCGCCGGCTGATCTCGCAGGCGCTGACCAACATCATCAAGAACGCCACCGAGGCGATCGAACAGGTGCCGCGCGAGGAGCTCGGCAAGGGCCGCATCGACGTCGTGGCGCAGCGCGAGAACGACGACATCCTGATCGACGTCGTCGACAACGGCATCGGCCTGCCCAAGGTCGCCCGTTCGCGCCTGCTCGAGCCCTATGTCACGACGCGGGCGAAGGGCACCGGTTTGGGGCTCGCCATCGTCGGCCGCGTCCTCGAGGACCATGGCGGCCGCATCGAGCTCAAGGATGCGTCCGATTTCCGCGAGGGGCAGCGCGGTGCCTGGATGCGGCTGCGCTTTGCCGTCACCGGCCAGGCGGCCAAGCCGGAGAACAAGGACCAAAAGCCGGACGTGAAACCGGACAAGACCGAACCCACCAGTGAAAAAAATCCGCCGGAAGAGCCGACCAACGGCCCGGCACAGGCGACCAACAATGAACCAAAAATCCAAGAAGCAAATAACCAAGAGCCAAATGCGCAAGAGCCAAGAAGCCAAAAGCCAAGATTCAAAGCCGCGACGGGCGACTGACAAGGCAGGTGTAACCCATGGCAAGTGACATTCTGATTGTCGACGACGAAGCTGACATTCGTGACCTCGTTGCGGGTATCCTGGACGATGAGGGGTTCTCGACGCGCACGGCGCGCGACAGCGATTCGGCGCTTGCCGAGATCGCGAACCGCCGCCCGAACCTGGTCTTCCTCGACATCTGGCTGCAGGGCTCCAAGCTCGACGGCCTGCAGCTGCTCGAGCAGATCAAGAAGGACAATGCCGATCTGCCGGTCGTGATGATCTCCGGCCACGGCAACATCGAAACCGCGGTCGCCGCGATCAAGCGCGGCGCCTACGACTTCATCGAGAAGCCGTTCAAGTCGGATCGGCTGATCCTGGTTGCGACGCGGGCGCTGGAGACGTCGCGGCTCAAGCGCGAGGTGAAGGAGCTGAAGCAGCTGGCACCGGCGGCGAGCATCCTGACCGGCCGCTCGGCCTGCATGAACCAGCTGCGCCAGACCATCGATCGCGCCGCCAAGGCCAACAGCCGCATCCTGATCGTCGGTCCGTCAGGCGCCGGCAAGGAGCTCGCCGCGCGCACGCTGCATCATGCATCGGGACGCGCCGAGGGGCCGTTCGTGGTGATCAATGCGGCCGCGATCACGCCGGAGCGCATGGAGCTCGAACTGTTCGGCATCGAGGGATCGAACGGCGAGCAGCAGCGCAAGGCCGGCGCGCTCGAGGAAGCGCATGGCGGCACGCTGTTCATCGACGAGATCGCGGACATGCCGCGCGAGACCCAGAACAAGATCCTGCGCGTGCTGGTCGATCAGACCTTCCAGCGCCAGGGCGGTACCGCCAAGGTCCATGTCGACGTCCGCATCATCTCCTCGACGGCGCGCAATCTCGAGGAGGAGATCGCGGCGGGTCGCTTCCGCGAGGATCTCTATCATCGCCTCTCGGTGGTGCCGATCCGGGTGCCGCCGCTGTCGGAGCGCCGCGAGGACATCCCCGAGCTGATCGACTATTTCATGGACCAGATCTCGGCGGCCACCGGCCTGCCGAAGCGGCAGATCGGGCAGGACGCGATGGCTGTGCTGCAGTCGCATGTCTGGCCGGGCAACGTCCGCCAGCTCCGCAACAACGTGGAGCGCGTGATGATCCTGGCCGGCGGCGGCCCGGAGGCGATCATCACCGCCGACATGTTGCCGCAGGACGTCGGCTCGATGGTGCCGGCGATGCCGACCTCCAACAATGGCGAGCACATCATGGGCCTGCCGTTGCGCGAGGCCCGCGAGGTGTTCGAGCGCGATTACCTGATCGCCCAGATCAGCCGCTTCTCCGGCAATATCTCGCGCACCGCAGAGTTCGTCGGCATGGAGCGCTCGGCACTGCACCGCAAGCTGAAGGCGCTCGGGGTCGGCTGACCCCGGCGCGCCAGGATCGGCCTCGACATCGGCGGCTCGGAGCGAGGCCCCGGCGATCACCCGCCGGGGGAAGCAAGGGCAGGGCGTGTCGGCCGGCGAGACGAGGCGGGGACGGCACAACCGGGGATTTATCCACTCTCCACGAGAATATTCGTCTCTTTCCCCGCCCTTTCTTAGAATTGCCACCGTGTTCCTACCGACTGCACCGCGAACCGGCTTGCCTAAAAACCGCGCGTGGCCTCTAATCGTACCGCTACGCCTGCCAGAGGGGGATCTCAGGGCAGGCGGGCAGCCGGAGGAGGCTCCGTGAGAGAGCCGCAACCGGTTCAATAAAAAGAAGCACAAGCTTGCGGGACAAAAACAATGGCGGCAGACCGCGCACAAAATCTACAAGACACCTTCCTTAATCACGTTCGTAAAACAAAAACGCCACTGACGATATTTCTGGTGAACGGGGTAAAGCTGCAGGGCATTGTCACATGGTTCGACAATTTCTGCTTACTGCTGCGGCGCGACGGTCACTCGCAGCTTGTCTACAAGCACGCGATCTCGACCATCATGCCCGGAGCTCCGATTCAGCTGTTCGAAGGTGGTGAGGACGCACCGGCTTGAGAGTGAACTGATTGGAACCCTTCAATCGTGAAGGGGGCGCCGACCGGACCAAATCTAGGCCCGGGTCGGCGGGGGACTTGAGCACCGGGCGGGTGATCGTCATCGGCCCGTACCTGCGCATGCGCCGCGGCGACGGCGATGCGCAAACGGATTCCTCTGTCCGTGACTACGAAGCGCGGATCGAGGAGGCCGCCGGCCTTGCCGGTGCCATCGACCTCACCGTGGTGGAATCCATCATCGCGCCGATCAGCCAGATCCGGCCCGCGACCTATCTCGGCAAGGGCAAGGTCGAGGAGATCAACGGCCTCGTCGCCGGCAACAAGGTCGAGCTCGTGGTGATGGATTGCGCGCTGTCCCCGATCCAGCAGCGTAATCTCGAGAAGGCCTGGAGCACCAAGGTGCTCGACCGCACCGGCCTGATCCTGGAAATCTTCGGCCGCCGCGCCAAGACCAAGGAGGGCGCGCTGCAGGTCGAGCTCGCCCATCTGAATTATCAGCGCAGCCGCCTGGTGCGCTCCTGGACCCATCTCGAGCGCCAGCGCGGCGGCTTCGGCTTCATGGGCGGCCCCGGTGAGACCCAGATCGAGGCCGACCGCCGCCTGATCAGCGAGCGCATCACCAAGCTCGAAGGCGAGTTGAAGAAGGTGCAGGCGACGCGGCGGCTGCATCGCGCCGGCCGCCAGCGCGTGCCGTATCGCGTGGTGGCGCTGGTCGGCTACACCAATGCCGGCAAGTCGACCCTGTTCAACCGCCTGACACGCGCCGATGTGCAGGCCGCCGACATGCTGTTTGCGACGCTCGATCCGACCCTGCGCGCGCTCAACCTGCCGCATGGCGGCAAGGCGATGCTGTCGGACACGGTCGGCTTCATCTCCAACCTGCCGACCCAGCTGGTGGCCGCGTTCCGCGCCACGCTGGAGGAGGTGCTGGAAGCCGACATCATCCTGCACGTCCGCGACATCTCCCATGAGGATGCGGAGGCGCAGGAGCGCGACGTCGAGGGGGTGCTGCATCAGCTCGGGATCGATCCCGACGCCGACGGCGGCCAGCGCATCATCGAGGTCTGGAACAAGATCGACCGTTTCGATCCCGAGGAGCGGGACAATCTGCGCAACATCGCCGCGCGCCGGCCGCCGGAGCGGCCGTGCTTCCTGGTCTCGGCCGCGACCGGCGAGGGGATCGACGCGCTGCTGTCAGCAATCGAGGATCGCCTCGCGGCCAAGCGCATGACGCTGCGGCTCTCGATCGACGCCTCCGACGGTGCCGGCATCAGCTGGCTGCACCGTAATGCCGAGGTCCTGAACAAGGAACTGCAAGGCGAGCGCTTCGATATGACAGTGCGCGTCGACGAGACCAAGCGCGACATCGTGATGAGCCGGTTCGCCGCGGTGCCCATCGAGGCGTAAACCCTCCGGCGCGGCGCCGCGCAACCAGATATGACGACGCTGTGACGCGGCCTCACTCGGGCACGGCTGCGACGTGCCGGTGCGCTTTCTGTTTGAAATCTGCGCCGCCTTGGTTCATTGCGCTGCTGGACGCAAAGCCGAGGCCGATCGATGCAGGACACCAGCAACACCATCCCCCACGACACGCTCGCCGGCCAGAACGGTGATCTTGCCCATGCCCGGGCGCCCGAGATCGTCGATGCGCTCAATGCCCGGGAGCCGGCCGATGCCGCGCAGCTGCTGCGGTCCTTGCCCGCCGAGAAGGCGATCGAGGTGCTCGACCTGCCCGGGCTCAACAACACCTGCGAGATCCTGGCCGAGCTGCCGAAGGACACCGCGGTGTCGCTGCTGTCGGGCGTCTCCGACGACCGTGCCGCCGACATCTTCAAGGAGCTGGTCGAGCCGCTGCGCACGACGCTGCTGAACGGCCTCAACCCGGATACCCGGAACGTCATCTCGGGGCTGCTGGCCTATCCCGAACGCAGCGCCGGCAGCATCATGACGACGGAGTTCGTCAGCGTGCCCTCGAGCTGGACCATCGCCGAGGTCCTGCATCACATCCGGATGGTCGAGCGCACCCGCGAGACCGTCTATTCGATCTTCGTGATCGACCCGGTCAAGAAGACCCTGATCCAGGCCGTGCCGCTGCGCCGGCTGATCTCGGCCGATCCGCATGCCAATGTGCTGACCGCGGCACCGGCGCGCAAGCCGCTGATGATTGCGCCCGAAGCCGACCGCATGGAGGCGGCGCGGCTGATCTCGCGCTACGATCTGCTCGCGGTCGCGGTGGTCGACGGCCCAGGGCACATCCTCGGCATCGTCACGGTCGACGACGTCATCGACGCCATCGTCGAGGAATCGACCGAGGACGCCCAGAAGTTCGGCGGCATGGAAGCGATCGACGAACCTTACTTGCGGATCGGTTTCGGCGAGATGATCAAGAAGCGCGCCGGCTGGCTGTGCGCGCTGTTCCTGTCGGAAATGCTGACCGCCACCGCAATGCAGTCGTACCAGAGCGAGCTCGAAAAGGCGATCGTCCTGACCCTGTTCATTCCGCTGATCATGAGCTCCGGCGGCAATTCCGGCTCGCAGGCAACCTCGCTGCTGATCCGTTCGCTGGCGCTGCACGAGGTGCGGCTGCGCGACTGGTGGCGCGTCGCCATCCGCGAACTGCCGACAGGCATCGTGCTCGGCTCCATCCTCGGCGTGATCGGCATTGTCAGGATCACCGTCTGGCAGACGCTGGGCTTGTTCGATTACGGCCCGCATTGGGTGCTGGTGGCCACCACCGTCGGCGCCGCGCTGGTCGGCATCGTCACCTTCGGATCGCTGTGCGGCTCGATGCTGCCGTTCATCCTCAAGCGCATTGGATTCGATCCGGCGAGTGCGTCTGCCCCCTTCGTCGCGACGCTGGTCGACGTCACGGGCCTCGTGATCTATTTCGGCGTTGCCGCGGTCATTCTGCGCGGAACGCTGTTGTGAGGTGATCGCCGCCAAACCGGTGTCGCCGCGAAGCAGCGCGGTGATCGGACCTGAGACAGCTCCATTTTGACGACGTTCGAATTGTGCGTTCAGGGCTGGTCTCGCGAGCCAGGCAAAAGGTTCAAGCTCAAAGCCGAAATATTTTCCTTGTGCCTCGCAGCGGGCAGCGGGAGGGTTTGGTTGAGTCGGCCTATCCCTAAGAACTTGCGGACTTGCACGCGTGGATTGTCGGTCTTCGGCTGGTTTCAGCCCGCCTCGATGCCGACTGATCGCCTGCCAGGAATTCCTCAGTCATTGCGTTTGAACAGGAGGAACTTCCATGAATTTCAGATCAAATTTCTTTTTGACAATGGTTGTTGCAGCTCTCGCTGCGGCAATCGGTGCTGTCGCCCATGCGGCCGAGCCGGCCGCCCGGATCACCATCCTATACGATGCATTCGGCACGGATCCCGCGATGACAAAGGACTGGGGTTTCTCCGCCCTCGTGGAAACCGGTGGAAAGCGCATCCTGTTCGATACCGGTGACAACGCGAAAATCTTTGCTGCCAATGTCAAGGCAAAGGGTGTGGATCTCACCAACCTTGATTTCGTTGTGTTGTCACACCGGCACTCCGATCACATGGCGGGCTTGAGCTATCTCCTGAGCGTCAATCCGAAGGTGAAGATTTATGCACCAAAGGAAACGTTCGGCATCTACGGGTCGTCACTGCCGTCGGCCTTCTACCGCAAGGACGACGCGTTGCCGCCGGAGATGCGGTACTATGACGGCAAGCCGCCCGAGATCATGAAGTTCGGTGCCGCCTGGGCGGATGCGAACTTCGAATTGATCGACCAAACCACCGAAGTCGCGCCCGGCATTACGCTCATTGCGCTGATTTCGGATCTGCCGGGAACGAAAGAGCTCAAGGAGCTTTCGATGGCGGTGAATACTGCCGACGGAATCGTGCTCGTCGTTGGCTGCTCGCATCCCGGAATCGAGCGGATCGTCGAGGCCGCCGCAGCGATCAACCCCAGAATTCGGCTGATCGCCGGAGGCTTCCATCTGGTTGTCGCGCCCGACGATGTGGTCGCCAAGGTGACGACGGCGTTGCAGGACCGTTTCAAGGTCGAAAGCATCGCTCCCGGCCACTGCACCGGCGAGCCGACGTTTGCGGCCCTGAAGAAGGCGTTTGGCGACAAATACATCTATGCCGGCGCCGCACATCGATCGCAATCGGTGCCGAGGCAGGTTCGAACATGAAGCGCGGCGAGGGCATGACGCCTGACGACCTCAAAGTCTATCGTAGGCTGGCGACCCGGAATGATCCATTCGGCGTCATGCGCGCCCAAGCCCGACGAGCCGAAGCTGATCTCTAGGACGGAGCTACAAGGCGCGCGACGAGCGAAATCTACGTCGCGCGCTTCGCCTCATTCCACAGCGCGTCCATCTCTTCGAGCGACGCGCCGTCGAGCGAGCGGCCCTTCGCGGCCAGCGCCTTCTCGATATAGGCAAAGCGTCGCTCGAACTTGGCGTTGGTGGCGCGCAGCGCGGTTTCCGGATCGGCGTCGACGTGGCGGGCGAGGTTGACCAGCGCGAACATCAGATCGCCGGTTTCCTCGGCGATCTCCTGCTTGTCGTTGCGGTCGAGCGCGGCCTCGATCTCGTCGGCCTCCTCGCGGATCTTGGCGAGCACCGCGCGCGGATCGTTCCAGTCGAAGCCGACGGTCGATGCCTTGCGCTGCAATTCCATTGCCCGCGTCAGGGCAGGGAGGCCGGCCTTCACGCTCGCCAGCAGCGAAGTATGCGCGGTGTCCTCCGGCGGCCGCCGCGCGGCGCGCTCGGCTTTTTCCTCGGCCTTGATGCGTTCCCACGCGCTCTTGACCCCGGCGGGCTGGATGTTGCCGTCCTTGCCGGCAAAGACGTGCGGATGACGGCGGATCATCTTTTTCGTGATCGCCTCGACCACATCGCCGAACGCAAACGCGTTCTGCTCCTCCGCCATCCTTGCGTGATAGACCACCTGCAGCAGCAGGTCGCCGAGTTCCTCGCGCAGATCGTCGAGATCGCCGCGCGTGATCGCGTCGGCGACCTCATAGGCCTCTTCGATCGTGTAGGGCGCGATGGTCTCGAAATTCTGCACGAGATCCCACGGGCAGCCGGTCACCGGCGTGCGCAGCGCAGCCATGATCTCGATCAGGCGGGAAATGTCGCGGGAAGGGGTCATGGGACACCACTGGATGTAAGGTCTGGCCGTTATGCCAAATCGGCCCTGCCGATCCCAGTAAAACGCGCCGGAATCGCGGCACTGTCCACCGATTGGCCGTAGGGCCAAGGAGTGGTAAAGCGCGTTCCATGACCGATCAGATCAATTCCGACACGGCGCTGGTGCTGTTTTCCGGCGGCCAGGATTCAACCACCTGCCTGGCCTGGGCCTTGTCGCGCTTTACGCGCGTCGAGATGCTCGGATTCTCCTACGGCCAGCGCCATGCCGTCGAACTCGATTGCCGCGACCGGTTGCTGGCCGGGATCGAGCAAATGCGGCCCGATTGGTCGGCGAAGCTCGGCGACAGCCATACGCTCGCAATCCCGACATTGTCGGAAATCTCGGACACCGCGCTGACCCGCGACGTTGCGATTGAAATGGGCGCGGATGGTTTGCCCAACACCTTCGTGCCCGGCCGCAACCTCGTGTTCCTCACGTTCGCCGCGGCGCTGGCCTACCGGCGCGGCATCCGTCACATCATCGGCGGCATGTGCGAGACCGACTATTCCGGCTACCCGGATTGCCGCGACGAGACCATCAAGGCGTTGCAGTCCGCGCTCAACCTCGGCATGGCGAAGAACTTCGAACTGCACACGCCGCTGATGTGGCTCGACAAGGCCGCGACCTGGCGGCTTGCGCATGAGCTCGGCGGGGCAGGGCTGGTCGATCTGATCCGCGAGCATTCGCACACCTGCTATCTCGGCGAACGCGGCGCGCAGCACGATTGGGGCTATGGCTGCGGCGAATGCCCGGCGTGCAGCCTGCGGGCCAAGGGCTGGCGGGAATATGTCGCGCAGGGCAATCACTGAGTTGCCCGACGGCGGAAGCCGATCGCATCCAGCGCCGCGTTGCAGGGGCGCTCTGCCAAAATATCGAAAACAACCCCATGCAAAGTAGGCGTGGGCTGTCGCCGTTCGACACGGCAGCCTTGACACGCCGCAACTCAGTCGTATTTTTCCATTATTCCGAAATTGCGCAGCTGTGTCCCAACTACAGCTGTCATCGCCCGGCTCGACCGGGCGATCCAGTACGCCGCGGCCTTTCGGCTCAAGCACTGCTGCCTCTGGAATACTGGATCACCCGCTTTCGCGGGTGATGACACCGAACAAGGCTCTTCAACAACGCGACCGAGGTGAAAGGAAAGCGCCGCTACCTAAAATCCCCCGGCACCAGCTCGATCGGCTGGCCGTGCGGGGTGCGGTCGGCGGCATGATCCCAGGCATCGCGGTAGCGGCGCAGCGTCTCATGGGTCGTGACGCCCTTGGCGGCGACGAGGTGTTCCAGCGTCGCCAGCCAATGCTGGTAATAGGTCTCGCCGGTGTCGGGATCGCCGGCGGCCTGCGCGCGCTTGATCTGGTCGGCGAGGGCGGCCGCCCATTCAGTCCAGGTGAAGACACCGCGGTCATGCAGCGTCAGCGCCATTGCGAACGCCTGCGCCTCCCACGGCGCGTGGAACACCGGGCCGTCCTGATCGCGGGGAATGCTGGAGACGGCGCTGGTCGCGCGCGCGGCGGCGCCGGAATCCATCAGGCGGCCTCCAGATAGGGCTCGAACGCGTCGATCGAGACCTTGATGGTCGGATCAGAATCCGGTCCCCAGAGTTCGCGTCCGTCGAACACAACGGTGTACAGCCATTGCGGCTGCTCGCCGGCGTCGTTCGCGACCGTATCGGGAAACACGTGACAACCATGATCGCGCTCGACCATGCCGACATGACCGCGCACATAGCGCGGCAGCCGCGTGTGCGTGGCGGGATGAATGTTCTTCGCCCGCACCCGATCGCCTGCCTTGAATTTCGCCGGCGCTGGTGCCGCTCGGCCGAACTTGCCGCGCACCATGATGCGCTCGACATCGGCCATGGAGAATTTGCCGTGCTTGAGCGACTTCGCCGGCGCCACGGAATGTCCGGATGCGACGTCGTCCTTGGAGATATAGCCCTTGTCGAGCAGCAGGGCTTCCAGCCCAAGGAACCATTTCTTGTAATAGGAGCTCGACAGATAGACCTGCGGGGGCAGGGTCTCGCGATAGAAGCGCGATGTATCGATGTCGAAGGCGCCGGCCGCACCCATCGCACGGACCATCGCGAGCACGCGCGATTCCCATTCCTCATGGAACATCGGCTCGTTCAGCTCGGGTACGACCTTGCCGAATCCGTCCATGCCGCCCATGTCGTGGACGCCGTTCATGACGGTGCTCCCGGTGTTTTCGGGAATCCGGTGCCGATCATGGAATCGCGCGTCACGAGTTCGGCCAGTTGGTCTTCGCTCCAGCCCTCGGTGCCTGCGGGCCGCATCGGCAAGACCAGGAAGCGCGTTTCAGCGGTAGAGTCCCAGACCCGGATTTCCGTCTCCTTCGGCAGGCTGACGCCGAAATCGGCGAGCACGCCGCGCGGATCCTTGACGGCACGCGAGCGATACGGCGAGGCCTTGTACCAGACCGGCGGTAGCCCGAGCATTTCCCAGGGGTAACAGGAGCAGAGTGTGCAGACGACCATGTTGTGGCGGCCAGGCGTGTTCTCGATCGCAACCAGATGGTCGCCGACCCGACTGACATGGCCGAGGGTGCCGACCGCCTTGCTGGCGTCCTCGAGCAGCGCCTGCTTGAAGGCGGGATCGGTCCAGGCCTTGGCGACGACCCGGGCGCCGTTGTGCGGGCCGATCTTGGTCTCATAGGCCTGCACGATGGCGTCGAGCGCGGCAGCCTCGACATAGCCTTTTTCGGTCAGGATCGATTCCAGCGCGCGGACGCGCAGCTCGGTCTCCGACAGTTCGGAATGGTCGTGATCGTGGTGGTGATGATCATGTTCGCTCATGCCCGGAGAATAGGCGAAACTGCCGTGCTATGTCGAGGCAAGCCGTACACAACAATGCGAGCGGGGAGGTATGCGTGGTTGACGATGTGACGATCGAGAAGGGCCTCGGACCGGAGGGGCGTATCGCCGTGGTGCGGTTCGACCGCGGCGACGGTATCAACGCGCTGTCGCCGGAGGCACTGCGGCAACTGACAGATGCGGCGCGCAGTTTCGAGGACGATGCCGACACCTCGGTGGTGGTGCTGACCGGCGGCGCCAGATCGTTCAGCGCCGGCTTCGACCTCAAGGATGCCGAAGGGCGTTCGCGCGCGACCATGGACATGGGCACGCTGCGCCGTCACCTGAAGCTCGGGCCGCGGCTGACGCGCGCCTGGCAGGAGATGGAGCAGGTCACGATCGGGGCGATCCAGGGCTTTTGCGTCGGCGGCGGCGTGGCGCTCGCAGTCGCGCTGGATTTCCGTGTCATGGCGCGCGATGCGCATCTACGCGTGCCGGAGATCGCGCTCGGCATGAACATGAGCTGGCAGAGCGTGCCGCGCATGCTGCATCTGATGGGCCCGGCGCGCACCAAGCAGGCCGTGATCCTGACCGACGACCGGATTTCGGCCGAGCAAGCCTACGAATGGGGCCTGGTGGAGCAGGTGGCTGAAACAGGCAAATCCTTTGAGGCTGCGATGGCGCTCGCGGCCAAGGTCGCAGCCCAGCCGCCGATCTCGGTGGCGATGACCAAGCTGACTGTCAACCGGCTGGCGCATGCGCTCGACGATCTGGCCAGCCACATGGATCTCGACCAGTTCGCGCTGGCGAGCCTGACCGACGACCACAAGGAAGGTGTCGCGGCCTTCCTCGGACGGCGGAAGCCACGCTTCAGGGGGCGCTGACTCTAGCGTTTGGTGATGCGGTCGCGACCGTCGAGGTCGGCCTCCCAGCCGAACACGGAGCGGCCGTCGAGGCTTGGCGAACGCGCGCGCTCGTTGGCCACGAAGGCATCGAAGGACGGGCCGGTTGCGGTCAATTCGAGCCTGCGGGCCTGGTCGTCCAGCCGCTTCAATGCCTGCAATTCCTCGTCGCGGCCGAGCTTGGCCTGCTGCACCGCCGATTTCAGCACGCCGATGGTCTCGTCATAGACCTTGATCGGCACCGGAAACGGATGACGGTCCTTGCCGCCGTGCGCGAGCGAGAAACGCGCCGGATCGCGGAAACGATACGGCGTGCCGTGGACCACCTCAGCGACCATGGCGAGCGACTCCACGGTGCGGGCGCCGACGCCGGGCGTCAGCAGCAACTGGGGGAAATCCAGCGGCCCGCGCTCCGCTGCGGCGGCGAGGGTGCCGTGCAGGCGGCGGATGAAGACATCGCTCGAGCGCACATCGTGATGCGCCGGCATGATCAGGTGCAAGAGATCGCCCTGCGCCTCCACCTGCTCGGTCAGCTCGGCATATTGACGCGCGATGCCGTCGGGACCGAGCGCGGCGAGCAGATCGAGTTGCGCCTGGCGCGAGGCGTCGGCTCGGTGGTCGGTGAGGTTGACGATCTCGCCCTGCGCTGGACCGTCGATCGCGCTGTGCGGCTCGTCGACGAAGCTGCGCAGCCCCTCGGAATGCCAGTGGTAGCGTCGCGCCTGCCGCTTGTGATCGTTCATGCCTTGCTGGACCACGGTCCATTTGCCGTCCGTGGTGACGAAGAAGCCATGCAGATAGAGCTCGAAACCGTCCTGGATCGCGGCGCTGTCGACCTTGGCGACCAGGCGGCTGGCCCGGGTGAGGGCATCGCCGTCAAAGCCGGTCCGCTCGCCCAGCGCCGTCAGCTCGTCCGGCGTCTGCCGCGAATGCTTGCCGCGGCCGCCGCAGACATAGATGCCGAGCTCATCCTGCAACGGCGCCAGCCCGCGCTTCAGCGCGCCGATGACGCTCGTGGTGATTCCCGACGAGTGCCAGTCCATGCCCATCACGGCGCCGAACGACTGGAACCAGAACGGATGCGAGAGCCGCTGCAGGAACGCGTCTCGTCCGTAATGATGGACCACGGCCTGGGTGATAATGGCACCCAGCGTCGCCATGCGCTGCGCCAGCCACGGCGGCACGCGTCCACCATGGAGGGGCAGATCAGCGCTGCCGGTACGTCGGGCCATCGGTCTGCAAGCCTTGGATCACGCCTTAGATCGAGCCTCGATGCAGACGATCCTCGAAGATCAGCCTGTCATCGACTCGTCAGCAACCCGTCGCGGATCGCGAGGGGATTGTGGTCGCCAAACGCCTCCCTGTCGACCCTGCGGAGACCCGGCCGGAATATCTGGGCGCTGGCTAAGAGGGCGGTGGCGAGCAGCGGATGCGCGCGTCGAGTTGCGCCGCTGGAATTGCCTCATGAAGCCGGAATAGCGGGGCCGCCGGCGACTGGCGGCTACTTTCGGTTCTTGTCCAGCTCCTGCGCCATCGCGAGATGGTGCTTGAGC
>NZ_JACMYK010000090.1 GCF_020889785.1 Bradyrhizobium acaciae | reverse complement strand
CATGGCCATGGCGGCGGGCACAGCCACAGCATGCATGCCGGCGGCGCCACTCGCGGCGGCGGATTTGCCGGCGACGCGCGCCACGGCAACGATGTCTATACCAATGCGGCCTCCGACGAGGAGGACCGCCTGCTCAACAGCAAGCTGAAGAGCATCTGCCGCGGCTGCTAAACTAGGACGCGATCGCCGCCTGGCGCGGCTGCGCGGTGGCGCCGATCAGCTTGCCGATCTCGGGCTTGCAGCCACCGCAATTGGTGCCGGCCTTCAGACAGCGGCCGATCGCATCGACGCTGTCGGCCCCCTTCCTGATCTCGGCGGTGATCTGGTGTCGTCCGACGCTGAAGCAGGAGCAGACGATTGGGCCGACATCCTCGCCGGCCCCGAACGGCCGCCCTGCGAGCAACGACATCCGCGCATTGGCCGAGAGTTGTTGTTCCGCAAACAGCCCGGCCAGCCAGGCCCGCGACGGCAGCGTGTGATCGGGCGCGATGAACACGCAGCCCTCGAGCCGGCCGTCGCGCACCGCCGCGTAGCGGAAACGTCCTGCGGCGGGATCGCGATAGGCGATCCATTCGATCTCGACGCCTTCGAGGCCGAGCTGCGCCCTCGCCCAGTCGCGCCAGCTTTCCGGGCGGATGTCGAGCGCCAGCTCCAGCCGCGTGCAATCGCCGGCCTTGCCGTAAACCCAATAGCCCGACGCCGGACGCTTGATGGCATCGCGGCTCAGGATGAAGGCATGCCATTTCGGCGCGTAAGGATCGGCCTTGACTGGCGTGTGCTTCGACTCCGGCTGACCAGACACGGGGTCGACGACCGGATTGACCAGCGCGTTGACGCGTCCCTCGCCGGCGAACTCCTCGTTCCAGTGCATCGGCACGAACACGCAGCCGCGGCGCTGGTCGGAGCTGACCACGACGCGCGCGATCATCTCGCCCCAACTGCTCGTCAGCCGAACCAGCCCATCGTTTTGCAGCCCGGCCTGTCGGGCATCCTCGGGATGGAATTCTGCATAGGGCTCGAAGATATGCGACAGCAGCCGTCCGGTTTTCCCGGTCCGGGTCATGGTGTGCCACTGATCGCGTACGCGCCCGGTGTTGAGCACCAGCGGAAAGTCGCGGCTGGTCGCGTTGCGCGCCGCGCGCGGTGCGACCGGCACGAAACGGGCCTTGCGGTCGGGCGTGAAAAACTTCTGACTCCCGAACATCCGCGGCGTGCCGGCCGGATGGTCCGACGTCACCGGCCACTGCACCGGCGCCAGCGCGTCATAGCCGTCATCGTCGAGCGCAGCCAGCGCCGAGATGTCGAAATCGCGCTGGCCGTTATTCTCGAAGCCCGACAATTCGGCGTGCTCGCGGAACACCTCCGCGGCTGAAGCGTAGTGGAAGCCGGGATATCCCATGCGGGCGGCGACATCGCAGATGATCCGCCAGTCGGCGCGTGCCTCTCCGGGCGCCGGCAGGAACGGCCGCTGCCGCGAGATCCGGCGCTCGGAATTGGTGACGGTGCCGTCCTTCTCGCCCCACGCCAGCGCCGGCAGCAGCACGTCGGCATGGCGCGTGGTGTCGGTGTCGCGCATGCAATCCGTCACCACGACAAGCTCGCAGGCGTCGAGCGCGGCACGCGCGCGGTCGGCATCGGGCAGGCTCACCACCGGATTGGTCGAGATGATCCATACCGCCTTGATGCGGCCGTCGGTGATGGCGTCGAACATATCGACCGCCTTCAGCCCACCCTTCTCCGCAATGACAGGCGCGCGCCAGAACCGCTGCACCAGCTCGCGGTGCGCTGAATTCTCGATCTCCATATGCGCAGCGAGCTGGTTGGCGAGCCCGCCGACCTCGCGGCCGCCCATCGCGTTGGGCTGGCCGGTGAGCGAGAACGGCCCCATGCCTGGGCGGCCGATGCGCCCAGTCAGGAGATGGCAATTGATGATGGCGTTGACCTTGTCGACGCCGCTCGACGACTGGTTGATGCCTTGCGAATAGAGCGTGACGACGCGCTCGGTCTTCGTGAACCAGTCGAAGAACAGCCCGACCGCGCCTTCGCTCAGGCCGCAGGTCGCAGCCGTCTGCGCGACCGATTGTCCGCCGACCTGCTTGAGCGCGTCGACGACGCCTGTGGTGCAATTGCCGACAAAGCCGCGATCGACCGCGTTGCTGCCGGCGAGGTATGCGAACAGCCCGTTGAACAGCACGCTGTCGCTGCCCGAGCGCAGCGGCAGATGCAGATCAGCGCCTTCGCAGGTCGCGGTGCGGCGCGGGTCGATCACCACAATCTTGCACGCTGGGTTCTTCTCCTTTGCCGCTAGCATGCGCTGGTGCAGGATCGGATGGCACCAGGCGGCGTTGGAGCCGACCAGCACCAAAAGATCCGCCTGCTCGAGATCCTCGTAGCAGCCCGGCACGGTGTCGCTGCCAAACGCGCGCTTGTGCCCGGCTACGCTCGAAGCCATGCAGAGCCGCGAGTTGGTGTCGATATTGGCGGTGCCGACAAAGCCTTTGGCGAGCTTGTTGATGACGTAATAGTCCTCGGTCAGCAGCTGACCGGACACATAGAACGCGACCGCGTCGGGCCCGTGCTCGCGGATGACCCGGCTAAAGCCGTCGGCGACACGAGCGAGCGCGTCGTCCCATGTGGCCGGCGCGCCGTCGATAACAGGCTCCAGCAGACGTCCGTCGAGATCGATGGTCTCGGCGAGCGCCGAGCCCTTGCTGCAGAGCCGGCCGAAATTGGCCGGATGCTCCTTGTCCCCCTCGACCCGGACCGCCCCCGCCGCGTCCTTCGACGCGATGACGCCACAGCCGACACCGCAATAAGGACACGTGGTCTTGACCAGCATTGCAGGATCTTTCCCTCGCTGCTCAGCTCACCGCAGCCGCCTGCCGCACCGACAGCCAGACAATGCCGTTCTCGACCTTGGCCGGATGGGTATGCGTGCAGCCCTCGTCGGGCGCGACCGCCTGGCCACTGGCCAGCTCGATGACGAAGTTATGCAGCGGACAGGTCACGCGCTTGTTGTGCACGATGCCCTGCGACAGCGGCCCGCCCTTGTGCGGGCAGCGGTCGTCGAGCGCGAACACCTCGTCGCTCTCGGTCCGAAACACCGCAATGTTGCCGCCCGGCGTCCGCACCACGCGCGAGCCGAGCCGCGGAATGTCGTCGAGCGCGCCGATTTCGATCCAGCTGGTCATGCGAGCTCCAATTCGGCGAGAGGCGCGAACTCGTTGCGGTCGACGCCGCGGCTGGCGCGCTCGGCCCACGGATCGGTCTGCGCGAACTGCTGCGAGTGAGCGAAACGGCCGAACAGCGCCTTGCGGTTGGCCACGTCGTCGACCACCCGCTTCCTGATCTGCTCGAGCCCGACGCGGTCGCACCATTTGTACATGCGCTCGAGATACCAGCCCTCCTCGCGATAGAGCTGGGTCAGCGCCACGATCACCTCGAGCGTCTCGTCCTCGGTCTCGACCTTGGTCAGGAACTCGGTGCCCTTGATGTGCAAACCGGCGGCGCCGGCGAAATGGATCTCGTAGCCGGAATCGACGCAGACCACGCCGACGTCCTTGCAGGTCGCCTCCGCGCAGTTGCGCGGGCAGCCGGAGACGCCGAGCTTGACCTTGGCCGGCGTCCACGAGCCCCACATGAACTTCTCGAGCTTGACGCCGAGGCCGGTGGAATCCTGGGTACCGAAGCGGCACCATTCCGAGCCGACGCAGGTCTTCACGGTACGCAGGCCCTTGGCGTAGGCATGGCCCGACACCATGCCGGCGTCGTTGAGGTCGGCCCAGACCGCCGGAAGGTCTTCCTTCTTGACGCCGAGCAGGTCGATGCGCTGGCCCCCGGTGACCTTCACCGTCGGAATGTTGAACTTCTCGGCAACGTCGGCAATCGCGCGCAGCTCGCTCGGGGTAGTGACGCCGCCCCACATCCGCGGCACCACCGAGTAGGTGCCGTCCTTCTGGATGTTGGCGTGGACGCGCTCGTTGATGAATCGCGACTGCTGGTCGTCGCGGTATTCGCCTGGCCAGGTCGCGAGCAGATAGTAGTTCAGCGCCGGACGGCAGGAATGGCAGCCGTTGAGCGTCTTCCACTCCATGAAGCGCATCACGGCCGGAATGGTCTTGAGCTGCTGCTCGACGATGACGCGGCGGACGTCGTCATGGCTGTGATCGGTGCATTTGCACAGCGGCTTGACCTTCGGCGCCGCCGAATAGTCGCCGCCGAGCGTGAACGCCAGCACCTGCTCGACCAGGCCAGTGCAGGAGCCGCAGGACGATGACGCCTTGGTATGGGCGCGGACGTCGTCGAGCGTGAACAGCTTCTTCTCAGAGATCGCCTTGACGATCGCACCCTTGCAGACGCCGTTGCAGCCGCAGATCTCGGTCTCGTCGCTCATCGCGGCAACCGAGTTCTGGCCGCTGACGCCGCCGTCGCCGAGATTGGCGGCACCGAACACCAGGCGCTCGCGCATATGCGAGACGTCGGTGCCGTCACGCAAATGCTGGAAGTACCAGGGACCGTCGATAGTGTCGCCATAGAGCACGGCGCCGACGATTTTCTTGTCCTTCAGGATGATGCGCTTGTAGACGCCCCGATTGGCGTCCTGCAGCACGATTTCCTCCTTGTCCGGCCCCGGCGCGAAGTCGCCGGCCGAGAACAGGTCGATGCCGGTGACCTTCAGCTTGGTCGAGGTGACCGAGCCGTCATAAGTGGCGAAGCCCTTCATCGCGAGATGGTTGGCGCAGACCTTGGCCTGGTCGAACAGCGGCGCGACGAGACCGTAGGTCTGGCGGCGGTGCTGCACGCATTCGCCGACCGCATAGATGCGGCCGTCATAGGTCTGCATGGTGTCGGAGACGACGACGCCGCGCTCGCAATAGAGCCCGGCCTTCTTGGCGAGCTCGAAGTTCGGGCGGATGCCGACCGCCATCACCACGAGATCGGCCGCCAGCTCGGTGCCGTCGCCGAAGCGCACGCCGGTGACGCGGTCCTCGCCCAGGATCGCCTGGGTTTGGGCCGGCATCTTGAACACCATGCCGCGCTCTTCCAGCGACTTGCGCAGCAGACCACCGGCCACCGGATCGAGCTGACGCTCCATCAGGGTGTCGAGCAGATGCACGACCGTGACGTTCATGCCGCGCTTCATCAGCCCGTTGGCGGCTTCGAGGCCGAGCAGGCCGCCGCCGATCACGACTGCGTTGCGATAGTCGGTCGAGGCCTTGATCATGCGATCGACGTCATAGATGTCACGGAAGCCGATCACGCCCGGCAGGTCCTTGCCCGGTAGCGGCAGCATGATCGGGTTTGAGCCCGTCGCAATCAACAGGCGATCATAAGGAACGCGCTCGCCGGCCTCGGTGACGACTTCGCAGGTCCGGCGATCGATCATATTGATCGTCTCGCCCTTGCGCAGCGTGATGTTGTTGTCCTCGTACCAGTCGACGGTGTTGAGCATGATATCGTCGACGGTCTTCTCGCCGGCGAGCACCGGCGACAGCAGGATGCGGTTGTAATTGCCGTAGGGCTCGGAGCCGAACACCGTGATGTCATAGAGATCGGGTGCGCGCTCCAGCAGCGCCTCCACGGTGCGGATACCGGCCATTCCGTTGCCGATCACCACGAGCTTCTGCTTGGTCACCTTGTCGAGCATGGTCTGCCTTTCAATTCCGACGGCTGTGCTCAGCGACGCGGCGCGCGTCGTCGATCGACACCGATAGAGGTTTGGAGTTGTTAGGAAGCCCAGCCGCGGGCGCAGACCGTCCTCAATGACGATCGATGTTCCGTTACTGATTAATATTCAAAACGCGTGCCAATTCTTGACGGGCGAATCTGACAACAAAATCAACGGGTTTTCGACGAGCCCTAATCTCCCGGTCGCCCCGGCGCGCGGACTACCGGCCGAATTTTTAGCCACGCCGATGATCTCTTGTGCATCACAGCATCAAAGCAGCGATCATGATCGCGAGCCCGTCCCCGGGACGCGATCGCATGCCGACATGCGCATCGCACAAGAAAGCATCAGCGTGCGCGTTTGCGCGGCGGCGCTTGCTGCAAGCCTCGCCAATCCCGCGCACCGGACGCTACCCGCGATCTCGCTGCAACGCCTTGCGACTGCAAGGCAAAGCGACGCAATCGACTCGATGGCACGGCAATTGCTGACCTCACCTATTGACGGAGTGCGTCTCAACGACGAGCGCGCTCGCGCATTCACCCACATTCGATTTTATCTGCGCCCGGGATAGTCGCGATTTTGCGGCTGCCTCCGCCGCATCAGCGCGAGACGTGTGCGATGAAGCTAGCCGAGTTCAAGAAGGCAGGTCACTGGCCGACCCTGCTCGCTGCGTTCCTTTACTTCGACATCAGCTTCATGGCGTGGGTCGCGCTCGGTCCGCTGATCGTCTACATCGCGCGCGACATGAATCTGGCCGTGAACGAGAAGTTCACCCTGGTCGCCATTCCCGTGCTCGCCGGCGCGCTGCTCCGCGTGCCGATGGGCATTCTCGCCGACATCATCGGCGCCAAGCCCACCGGCATCATCGCCCAGCTCGTCGTCATCGCCGCAACCGCGTCGGTGTGGCATTTCGGGTTGACAAGCAAGCTTGCGATCGAGCTGTTCGGGCTTGCCCTCGGCGTCGGCGGCGCCTCGTTCGCGGTCGCCTTGCCCCAGGCCAGCCGCTGGTACCCGCCGCAATATCAGGGCGTGGTCATGGGAATTGCCGGTGCCGGCAATATGGGCGTCGTGCTCGACACGCTGCTCGCACCGAGCATCGCCGAACATTGGGGCTGGCAGGCCGTGTTCGGCTGCCTCTTGATTCCGATGCTGATGGTGCTCGCCTATTACGCGTTCGCGGCCAAGGACGCCCCGGGCGAGCGCAAGAAGATCTCGCTGAAGGCCTATGGCGCGCTGCTGAAGGATTCCGACAGCCGCTGGTTCATGTTCTTCTACTTCATCACCTTCGGCGGCTTCGTCGGCCTCGCCAACGCGCTGCCGCTCTATTTCACCGTGCAGTATCATGTCTCGGGCGTGGCGGCCGGCATGCTGGTCGCGCTGATCGTCGCGTTCGGCTCGGGATTCCGCCCCGTCGGCGGCATGATCGCCGACCGCATCGGCGGCATCCGATCGCTGTCGATCCTGTTCGGTGTCGTGGTCGCTGCCTATCTCGTGATCGCCTTCATGCCGGAGGGCCCGACCGCGCCGGCCGCAGGCGGCTGGGCATTGACCGAGCTGCCGCACATCGCCTGGATCTCCGTGCTGCTATTCTCGATCGGCGTGCTGGCGCTCGGCATGGGCAATGGCGCAGTATTCCAGCTGATCCCGCTGCGCTTCCGCCACGAGATCGGCTTGATGACCGGACTTGTCGGCTGCGCCGGCGGCGTCGGCGGCTTCTTCCTGGCGCAGACGCTCGGCTACGCCAAGGGCATGACCGGCGGCTTCGGCGCTGGCTTCCTGTTCTTCGGCGCGCTGGCGTTGCTTGGCTTCATCGGACTTGCCATGGTCAAGGTCCGCTGGCGCACCACCTGGGGCGCAGTGTCGGGAGCGCGCGTCTGACGGCTCCCTCTGGAGAGGACGGGCTCGGACGTGGCGAACGGCGCGCAACGACATTTGCCGCGAGACCTGCAAAGGGATCTCGGCGTTCGCGTAGGCTTTGCCAGCGAGACCGGCAAGCGTGCCGCCAATGAAGACTACGTCGCGGCCTGCCTTGGCCAGCCGGGCACGCTTCATCGCGACGTCGTAGCCGCGGTCGCCGACGGCGTCGGCGGCCACAAGGGCGGGCGCGAAGCCGCGGAAGTCGCGGTCCGCAGCTTCATCGACGCTTACTATTCACTGCCCGAGACGCTCGGCGTGCGCCGCCGCGCCGCGCGGGCGCTGGAAGCCGCCAACAGCTGGATCTACGGCCAGGGCCGCGTCGATGCCGCGCGCAGCGGAATGGCCTGCGCGTTCTCCTCGATTGTCCTGTCACGACGGCAATGCCATGTGATCCATATCGGCGACACCCGTGCCTATCGCCTGAGCGAGGGACGGCTGGAACGTTTGACGCAGGATCATATCGCCGGCCGCGGCGACCTCGCCCATATGCTGAGCCGCGCCATCGGATTCGAGGAGTTCGCCCGCTTCGACTATACGTCCGTCGGGCTGCGGCAGCATGACCGCCTCCTGATCTGCAGCGACGGGGTTCACGGCGCGCTCGCCGATTCCCGCCTGCAGCAGCTGCTGGAGGAACGCACGCCGCCAGACAAATCGGCACGCAGCGTCGTCGATGCCGCGCTCGCGGCCGGCAGCAGCGACAACACGACCGCGCTGGTGCTCGACGTCGTCGACCTGCCGCCGGCGGATCGCGACGATCTCACCCTTGCGATCGCAACGCTGCCGATCCTCGATTTGCCTGACAGCGGCGACACGATCGACGATTTCGCGCTTGGCGACGTACTGTCCGACGGACGCTACAGCCGCCTGTTCAAGGCGACCGACAAGCGCGCCGGCCGCGAGGTGGTGCTCAAGTTTCCGCATCCGCGGGTCGCCAGCGAAGGCTCTTATCGCCTCGCCTTCGTGCGCGAGGCGTGGGTTGCCGCGCGCGTGCGCAGCCTGTGGATCGGTGAGATCATCGAGGTGCCGGCCGAGCGGCAGACCCGGCTCTATTCGGCGATGCCGCTCTACGAGGGTGAGACGCTGGAGCAGCGGCTCAATCGTGCGCCACGGCTGTCGCTCACCGAGGGCATCGCAATCGCGACCAAGCTGGTGCGCGCGGTCACGGCGCTGCACCGCGCCGGCATCATCCATCGCGACATCAAGCCCGACAATGTGATCCTCGCGAAGGACGGCGGCTTGCGGCTCGTCGACCTCGGCGTCGCGCGCGTGCCGCTGCTGGAGGATTTTCCGGCCGAGGATGTTCCGGGCACCGCGAGCTACATGGCGCCCGAGCTGTTCGGCGGCAAGGCCGGCGACGAGGCCTCCGACCTGTTCGCGCTCGGCGTCACGGTCTACCGTATGTTCACCGCGAACTATCCGTTCGGCGAGATCGAGCCGTTCTCGCGGCCGCGCTTCGGCAAGCCGATGCCGCTGTCACGTTACCGGCCGGACCTGCCGGCCTGGCTCGATGCCGTGATCGGCAAGGCGCTCAGCGTCGAGCCCACGCAACGCTTCGGCGACGCCATCGAATTCGCGCACGAGCTGGAAAACGGCGCGACTTGGGCTGGCCCCGCCGTCACGACCCGCAAATCGCTGCACGACCGCGATCCCGTGACCTTCTGGAAGGTGCTGTGCGCCATCCTTGCCCTGGTCATCGTGGTGCTGCTGGCGCGGCATTAAGGCGGCGACCGCAAACTCACCGGGCTTTCTGCTGAACCTGCGGACAGCCACCTTCGGCGAGCGGCCGCCAGGCTTCGTCCGGCGAAATCGTCGCGATCACCTTTTCATAGTCCCACGGCTCGCGCGATTCGGATGGCGATTTGGCCTGAACGAGATACATGGAACGCATGACCTGTCCATCTTCGCGGATCCCCGCATCCTGCGTCATGAAATCGTTGACCGGAAGCTTGCGCATCGCCGCGGCAACGGCGTCGGCATCGTCGGTCCCGGCCGCCTGCACCGCCTTCAGATAATGCATCACTCCGCTGTAGACGCCGGCCTGGATCATGGTCGGCGCCTGCCCGTGTCGCCGCGCCATGAAGCGATGACCGAAGGCGCGGGTCGCCTCGTTCTGGGTCCATGAGAACGACGTCGCGTAGATGATGCCCTGCGCCGCCTGAAGGCCAAGCGAATGCACGTCCGTGATCAGCATCAGAAGAGCGACAATGCTCTGGTTGGCGGATTTCCCGATACCGAACTCCGCAGCCTGCTTCAGGCTGTTGACGGTATCGCCGCCCGCATTCGCCAATGCAATGACCTTCGCCTTCGAATTCTGGGCCTGAAGCAGGAACGACGACAGGTCCGAGGCGCCGAGCGGATGGCGAACCGAGCCAACGACCTTGCTGCCGGCGGCCGTGATGAAGCTTGATGCGTCACGCTCCAGTGCATGACCGAAGGCGTAGTCCGCGGTCAGGAAGAACCACGTATCCGCGCCCTGCTTCAGCATCGCCTTGGTGACGGCTGAGGCTTCGGCGTAGGTGCTGTAGGTGAAATGAAACCCATATGGCGAGCACTGCTTTCCGGTCAGATCGGAACTGCCGGGCCCGGAAATCACAAAGATGCGCTTCTTGTCGCGGGTGATGCCCTGAATGGCCAGCGCGGTCGCCGAATTGCCGCCGTCGGCAATCATGTCGACACCGTTCTCGTCGATCCAGCGACGCACAATGCCGGAGGCGACATCGGGCTTGTTCTGATGGTCGGCCGATACCAGCTCGATCTTCTTTCCAAGCACGGTCGGGCCAAAATCCTCGATCGCGAGGCGGGCCGCTTCCACCGAGCCCTCGCCCCCAAGGTCGGAGTAGAGGCCCGACATATCGTTGATGACGCCGATGCGCACCACGTCGCCGGAGACTTGCGCGCGCGCGGACCCGACCGCAGCGAGACAAAAGACTGCCGCAAGCACGGCCGCAATCGATCGCATGGAAACCTCCTCCTCGACGTTTCTTGATCTGCTGCGGTCAGGCCGTCAGGAGCCGGGCCGCCGCAGCGAAAGTGACGGGCGCATCACCGAGCACCAGCGCGATGGCATCGCGCTCCCAAGCATCGTCGGCCGGAGCCAGTGGGTCCTTGGCGGTCAGGCGATGCTCGAGCACGAACCGCGACAGCAGCAGCCGCCGCGGATCGACCTCCGCCTGGCACCCTTCCCAGGCGAGCATGATCGCCGATGCCGCATGGTAGAGCGCGCTGGCGGCAAGCCGCGCTGAATGCTCCGACTGGCGATCGGCCGCGATCTGCTCGGCAAAGGCGATCGAGCGGTCGAGCGCGGTGCGAAGCCGCGTGCGGTACGGATCGGGCAGGCTCGACGCCTCGTCCAGGCGCGCCTGCAAGGCCTTCGCCAGAGCCCCCTGCGCGCCGCTCTTGCCGACGGCGCGCGAGATGATGTCGAGCGCGTTGATGTTGCTGGTGCCTTCCCAGAGCACGCCGACATGGGCGTCGCGCACCAGCCGCGGCTGCACCCATTCCTCGATGTAGCCGTTGCCGCCGCGCACCTCCATCGCGCCGGTGGCGACCGGAATGTTGTCGCGGCAGGCGCGGTACTTCAACAGCGGCGTCAGGATGCGCAGCAGGTCCCTCGCTTGCGCCGAGCCGGCATTGGCATCGTCCATCGCGCGCGCCGCCACCAGCATCATCGACAGTGCCTGCTCGGTCGGCACGATCAGCTTCATCAGCTGCCGGCGCAGCAGCGGGAAATCCATGACGCGCCGGCCAAACGCCGCGCGCGATGAGGCGCTGACCACGGCTTCGTTGACACAGCGCCGCATCATCGCGGCGGCACGCACGCCGTGCGACAGGCGCGAGAGGTTGACCTGCTCCATCATCTGCTTGAGGCCCTGCGAGGGATCACCGACCAGATAGGCAACGGCATTGTCGAGCCGGATCTCGCCCGACGCCATCGACTTGGTGCCTAGCTTGTCCTTGAGGCGGACGATCCGGTAGCTGTTGCGCCGGCCGTCCTTGAGGCGGCGCGGCAGCGCGAACAGCGCGAGCCCCTTGGTGCCTGCGGGTGCGCCCTCAGGCCGCGCCAGCATCAGCGCGACGTCGGCATCGGCGTGCGAGCAGAACCATTTGTCGCCGGTCAGACGCCAGACGTCGCCATCGCGGCGCGCGACTGTCTCGACGGCACCGACGTCGGAGCCGCCGGCGCGCTCGGTCATGAACTGCGTGCCCTTCCACAGCGTCGCGATGTCGTCCGACAGCATCTTCGGCAGCAGATAGGCCTTGAGTTCGTCCGAGCCGAATTTGCGGATCAGATGCGTCGAGGTGTCGGTGACGCTGATCGGGCACATCAGCCCGAACTCGGACTGCACGAACAGGTACTGAAATACATATTTGGCCACGGCCGGCAGCGGCCGGTCCATGCCGAGCACACCGGCGCGATGGCTCATGGCATGAAACTGAAAATCCCCGAAGGCGATCGCCTCCATCTCGCGATAGGCCGGATGATAGTCGATCCAGTCCTCGTCGCGGCCGTAGGCGTCCCTTGGATTGAGCACCGGCGCATGCCTGTCGGCGACCCGGGCCAGCCGATCGAGCCTGCCGCCAGCCAGTTCGCCAAGACGCTTGAAGTGCGGCTCCAGCCGCTCGCGATCCTCGCGCGCCAGATAGAGCCCCATAAGGCCGCGGAGCCCGCGATCGAGATCATAGAAGTTGAGGCCCGCGCAATCATGCGAGATGTGGCGGGCCGGATCGGCCGGCACGCCGGCATCGTCGGGGCTGCGAAGGTCGCGCGCGCTGATCTGCATCGGGGTGCTCCCTTTGGGATGACGTCGCAGCAGCCTTGCCGGCGTGCGCGATGTCATCGGTGTTCAAACTTCGCCTGCAACATCGGGAACGATCGCGGCGATGTCCATCGGCGGACGCCCGCACGAGAATAATTTCAGATACGTGGAGGAAATGCCGTCCGCGCGCGGACCGCACGGCAAGCCATGCTGCACCGCGGACTCTTGACCTCCGTTGGTTTCGCTGCACATTCGGCAGCAGAAAGCGACAATGAATGTTGCAGCGCACCAGGCCTGCGCTGTGTTCAAGGACACGAGCGGCAAGAAGATGAAGGACGTTCGCTCCGATATCCAGCCCCCATCCCGGCGCGGCCGACGGCGCATCGTCGCCGACCGCGTTCGCACGCAACCCGACGATCCCGCGGCAATGGTGATCGAGGCCAACCGGCATGACGAGTTGTTCCGCGCCGCCGACGGCAGCCCCGATCCGTCCGTCGTCAAGTCGGCGCATCGCGTGCTCCGCATCTTCGAGTATTTTGCCGAGATCGAACGGCCGGCGGCCATGACCGAGATCGCGCGCCGGCTGAACTATCCGCCGTCGAGCACGTCGGCGCTGCTGAAGAGCCTCGTCGAGCTCGGCTATCTCGACCACGACCGGACCGCGCGCAGCTACGTGCCGACGGTCCGCGTCGCCCTGCTCGGCGGCTGGCTCAAGAGCCAGACCTTGCCGGGAGCGACGCTCGATGCGATCACGCGCGAGCTGCACGAGACGACGCGGCTGACCACCTTCGTGGTGGCGCGCAACCAGCTCTACAGCCAGTATATCCGCGTGCTGCAGGGCACGACGCCAGTGCGTTATTACCTCGAACCCGGCGCACGGCGGCTCCTGACCCACTCGACCCCGGGCCGGGTGTTTCTCAGCCTGATGAACGACGAGGATGCGCGGCGGATCGTGCAGCGGATCAACGCCGAGGAAGCACCATCCTCCGCCGTCCGATTCCCCGACATCCAGCATGCGCTGGCGATCATCCGCCGCCAGGGATTTGCCTATACCCGCGACATGGGAACGCCCGGCCTGAGCGCGATTGCGATGCGGCTGACCGAGGCCGACCAGACGCCTCCGCTTGTCATTACCGTCGCAGGCCCGAGCTCAATCATCTCGGCGGAAGGCAAGGCGATCATCGGAAAGATGCGCGAGCTGGTCGAGCGGCAGTCGCCCGGCCTGCTGCCGCAGATCGACATCGACGCGCCACCGATCGAGACCTGAATCGGGCAGCGCGTCCGGTCGACGTCAGGACCCGGCGCGGCGGATCGTGATCCGTGTCTCGTCGGTCATGTCCTTGAGCTCCTTGTTCGGCTCGCGATAGAGATGCCGCTCGATCTCCACGGTCCGGCCATCGGTGGTCTTGCTGCACTTCTCGTCGACGAATACCCCGCCGACTTCCTGCTTGTCGGCGCCCGGCTTCGCCTCCGCGCAAATCCAGCCGTCGTCGCCGTAGCGCGACTTCGCCTGCAGGCCGAGCAGGAAAGCCTTCTTGCGCAGATAGAGCCGCGCCTTCGGATCGGTCTCGATCGTCAGCGCCGCGATCCTGGCGTCCTTGTCGATCATCACGGTCAGGATCGCCGGATGGCCGCCGACCATGGTGCCTTCGCGCGCAGTCTCGCGATCATACTCGAAACGGATGCCGCGCAACTGATCCGGCCCTTCCGGGCAGCTCGACCACTGCGCCCATTCCGCCAATCGGTGGGTGGCCTTCTCTCCGGCGCAGGTCAGGTTGATGTATCCCGCGTCGGGCACGCTCGTGATCGCCATGCCGACATTGATGTCGCGCAGGTCGCCCGCGGTCGCCATCGCCGGTACGGCCGCCATGATCGTGGCGGCGAAGACCAACCCGCGAATTGCCGATCTCTGCTTGCTCATGGCTTTGCCTTCTCGCTTGGGTCGGACGGCGCGGCGGCGTGGCCGGCCTCCTTGTAGATGTTGCAGACGCGCGAGCCATCGCCGAAGAAGGCAATGCATTCGTCATAGTTCGGCTCCCCCTTGCCCTTGACGTGGGCGAGCACGTAATCGGCGACAGCCTCGATCTCGTTCGGCCGCAGGAACACGTTCGCCTCGGGCGGCATGCGGTCCGCGACATCCTGCCGGCTCATCTCGTAGCATTTCGTGGTGTCATAGGAGCCGCGCACGAAGAACGGCATGCCGGTGCCCGGCCGACCGCAGGTCACGGTTTCGATGATCTGTTCCCGCGTCAGCTCGGTCTTACGCAGCGACAGCGCGTCGCCGCCATAGCCGCCGCCGCCGTTGCCGTGCCATTTGTGGCAGCCGACGCAATTGCCGCGCTTGAACACCGCCTTTCCCGCATAGGTCGGATCGCTCGCCGACTGCGCATGCGCCGCGCCAAATCCCATCACCAGCGCGCAGCCGAGCCACGCACCAATCAGCCATTTTTGCTTCATTTGCTTTTGTTTCTTGTCTTATTTCTTTCGGCCAGACCGACGCGGGAGGCCTCTCATCGAAGCCTCCCGCGCTTGCGACGTCAAAGGGCGAACACGTAGAGCATCGAGCCCGGCTGCATCCGCTTCAGCTCGGGCGTGGCATCGATGAACCACTTGTCCCAGGCACCGCCGAGGCCGACCAGGATGGCGATGTACTGCTTGCCGTCCACCGAGAACGTCATCGGGGGCGCGTTGACGCCACCGCCGGTATTGAACTGCCAGAGCTGCTGCAGCGATTTCGCGTCATAGGCGATCACCTCGCCGGACGGTTGTCCGGAGAACACGAGGTCGGGAGTCGCCAGAATACCGCCAAGGTTCGGGAACTGGGTCTCCGCCTTCCCTGCCACCTTGCCGGTGGTGACGTCGATCGCGGTCACGCTGCCGGTGATCTTGACGTTCTGGCTCGGCCCGCCGCCGGTGAAGAACTCGCGCGCCTTGACCTTGTCCGGCGTCGTCTCCTCGACCTTGATGTGGTTGCAGCTCTCGATGACGGGAATGTACCAGAGCTTCAGGTTCGGATTATACGCGGTGGGCGGCCAGTTCTTGCCGCCCATGTTGCCGGGGCAGATATCCGTTTCCTTGTTGGTGCGGCTCGGCGTGACCGACGCATTGTACTTCTGCACGCCCTGCTTCGGATCATACTCCACCGGCTTGCCGGACTCGGGATCGAGCCCCTTGGTCCAGGTGACCTTCTTGACGAACGGCAGACCCCAGATGAACTTGCCGCTGTTGCGATCGACCGCATAGGCAAAGCCGTTGCGGTCGGCCTCGAGCGCGAGCTTCAGCGTCGAGTTGTTCGGACCGGGGACGTCGACCAGCACGTTCTCCGCCACGCTGTCATAGTCGTAGGGATCGTTCGGCGTGTGCTGGTAGTGCCACTTGATCTTGCCGGTGTCGGCATCGAGACCGAGCGACGAGTCGGTGTAGAGGTTGTCGCCGGGACGATATTCATTGTCCCAGTCCGGTCCGGGATTGCCGACGCCCCAGACGATGGTGTTGGTCGAAGGGTCGAAGCTGCCGGTGACCCAGGTCGAACCACCACCGCTGGCCTTGGCGTTCTTGTCGTCCTTCCAGGTCTCGGCACCCGCCTCGTCCTTGCCCGGAATGGTGTGGGTACGCCAGACTTCCTTCTGGCTGTTCAGGTCGGTCGCAGCGATCCAGCCGCGAATGCCGTATTCAGCACCAGCCACGCCTGATATCGCCTTGTCCTTGACGATCAGAGGAGCGCCGGTGATCACCTCGCCTTTGTCGGGATCAGCGACCTGACGCTGCCAGGCGACCTGCCCGGTCTCCTTGTTGGTCGCGATCAGGCGGCCGTCGAGCGTGTGCGAGATGACGAGGTTGTTCCACAACGCGACGCCGCGGTTGTCGACGCCGCAGCAGGCGACCGCGCCGGCCCAGTCGTGGTCGGTCTTGGGATCCATCTTCCAGACCAGCACGCCTTTGCCGCCATGCGCATCGATCTTGTAGACCGAGCCCCAGCCGTCGGTGACGTACATGAATCCGTTCTCGACGATCGGAGTTCCCTCCAGGCCGCCATGCCCCCAGATTCCGCCGCCCTCGACGCCGCCGAGATGCATGGTCCAGGCGACCTTCAGGTTCTTGACGTTGTCCTTGTTGATATCCGCCAGCGACGAGAAGCGGGTCGCCGAATAATTCTTGTGGTGGTGCAGCCAGTTGCCTGCTTCCTTGTCAGCGTTGAGCAGACGGTCCTGGTTGACGTCGTCCGCGAACGCGAACGAGCCCGCGAAGGTCGCAGCGGATGCTACTGCCGCTGCGAGCATGTGAGATTTTACCCAATTCAACTTTGTCATCAGTTCATTTCCTCCGGATCCAGCATTCTTCATTGATCGAACCGCCCGTCACACACGGGCGATCGCGCGAGAAGCCTTGAGTCCAGGCGATTGGCTGTGCCACCCGCCTTCCTTGGTCACTTGTCTTTGGTCATCTGTTTTGGGTCACTTCTGGACCTGTACCTCCGTCTCGATGGTGCCTGCTTTCTGAAAAACGACCGCGCATTTGAATGTCTCGCCGGGCGCGAGCGCGTGACGCATCTGCAACAGCATGACGTGATAGCCGTCGCGCTTCAGCTCGAGCGTCGCCTTGGGCGGGATTGGTATATTGGATATCGAACGCATGGCGGGTGCGCCTTCGCCGCGATCGACGATGTGGCGCTCGGAAAAATTCGCGACCGGGCAGCGGACACGAAGCAGCGCATCGGCGCTGTCGGCCTCGTTCTTGATCGTCATCGTCAAGGGAAGGTCCCCGCCCGCTTTGTCGATCGCCAGTACGCGCGCATCCACAATCGCCAGGGATTCGGTTGCGACGGCGTTATGCGTCACTCCGAACGTGCTGATCAGGCAGAATAATGGCAACGCAATCCGCGATCTGCACATAACGATCCTGCACGCAACGGCGCGATGCAACCCCCACTCGAACGACATCAAGTTTTCTCCCGACGTGATTTTTGCGGCATTGTTTCATGCTTCATCGCGCGCATCCAGTGATTGAAGATCGGGAACCGGGTTTCATTGCAGTTTCGGCACGCATAGCCGTCATGCTAACATTTTGCGCATGAGTGATCTCGATACACTCCCGCCGCTCGAGCGCGATGCAGCGCATGCCGCACTGCGTGAGGTGATTGGTACAGCAAAGATCGACGCCGTCACGCCTGTCTCCGGCGGCGCCACGTCGGCGCGTCTGTTCAGAATCGATGCAGCCGGCGAGAATTATTTGCTACGAATCGAAGGCGCGCCGAGTCCGCTGCGCAATCCGTATCAATATGTTTCACTCAGGATTGCCGCTGAAGCCGGCATCGCGCCGCGACTCTATTATGTCGACGAGACGTCGCGCATCTCCGTGATGGACTTTATCTCGCGAAAGCCTCTCGCCCTCTATCCCGGTGGCCTGCCGGCGCTGGCGAAGGCACTCGGCGAATTGCTGGCGCGGCTGCAGGCGACGCCGACCTTTCCATCCTTCGTGCGTTACCTGGACATCGTGGCCCGCCTCTGGGCCCATGTCTGTCGCACCGGCCTGTTTGCGCCCGGCGTGCTCGACCGGTGCAACGAACATCTGGCGCATATCCGCGCGACCTATGTCTGGGACGAAGCGAATTCGGTTTCGAGCCACAACGATCCGCTGCCCGCCAACATCCTGTTCGACGGCAACAGGCTCTGGATGATCGACTGGGAGTCCGCTTACCGCACCGATCCGCTGGTCGATCTTGCAATCGTCGGCGGCAGCATCGCAAGGACGCCTGAGCTGGAAGACATTCTGCATCGCGCCTGGCTCGGCCGCCCGCTGGATGACGCACTCCGGGCCCGGCTCGCGCATGTCCGCGCCCTGACCCGGCTCTACTATGCCGGCGTGCTGTTCAGCGCATCCGCGACGGCGCCGCGCGCCGCACCCGACACGAGCCTCGCGGCGCCGACGCTTGCCGAACTCGCGGAGGCCACACGCACAGGCCGGCTCAAGGTCGGCACGCCGGCTGCCAAGCACGTGGTCGGCAAGATGCTCCTCGCCGCGTTCCTCTCCGATGTCGCGACGCCCGGATTCGATCTTTCGGTTTGACGCGCTTTCTTCACCCGAACCGGCAGTTACTCCACCCGAAAACCTAGCTGCAATTCGTGCGCGATCCGCTGATCGGCTTCATCTCCGGTTCCGACAGCACGCAGGTCGCGCTCAGATCGCCGTCGGGCGGCGGCACCTGGGACGGCAAGGTGAAGGTCCCGCGCGCGCCGGCAGGAAGCCTGAGCTTCTTGGAAATCCTGAACTTGTCCGGCACGGTGAACGGCTTGAAGTCGCCATCGTTGATCCGAACGCCGCGGCTCATCCCGGTGACCATGAGCGCGCCGATGTCGACCAACCCCGCCAGACCGGCGCGGCCCGGCAAGACGGAATAGTGGTTGACCGGATGCGCCGAGACGACCGCCTCGACGTCGATCTGCGCAATTCCGGCCGGGTAATCCACCCGCACGTCGCGCCACAACAATTCGCCAAGGCCTTCCGTCGGCAACTGGATCGCGTTGCGAACCGGCCGATCCGGAAAATGCCGCGCCGCCGGGACACGGAAAGTCCCCGCGTTCTGCTCGCCGCCAATCTCATCCACGGCGCGCCCGAGCAACAACGACGCGATCTCTTCGACGCGACCATCCTTCATCGTTGCGTCGGTCGCCGGCACAAGACATCCGGCGTGTGCGGTGAAGTGGACCTTTTCGCGCGGCACGCCCATGATGCCGACAAGCGGCTTGCCGCCGCGCTGCGGTCCCGCACCGGCTGCGGCCGCGAACCGCTGCAGACGCGCGTCACCCGACTTGTCGACGGTCACGTCGGCATCGGCCACGACGCCGGCGATGCGTTCGGTCGCTCCGACGATATCCCAGATCATCGCGCCGCCACTCGCCAGCGCGAGATAGATCGGTTCGGGTCCGGGCGCGATCTCGACGGTCGTCACATAGGTGACCCGGTCCTGGTTGCCGACCCAGGCGTTCGACAGCGCCTTGCCCTCCTGCGCCCCCAGAAGAATGAGACGCACCTCGCGCGGGACGGCGGGCACATCGCACCCCGCCACGACGGCTTGCAGTTGCTGCTTCCGGAGCTGGATCTCACGCGCGCGCTGCGCCGCCTGTCGGGCCTCATTCAGGCGCTTGCCGAAATCCGCGAATTCGCTGGCGGATATGCGGCCATCGCGATCCTGGTCAATCGCGGCAAATTGCTCGCGCACGGCCGCCTCGTATTCGGCGAGCGAGACGGCGCCATCTCCGTTCGCATCGAGCGTCATCGGGACGTACTGGGTCGCGCCTTGCTGCCAGCTGACACTGGCCTGATCGGCCTGTCGCTGGCCTTCTTGCCGGATTTCAGCGGCGCTGATGACGCCATCCTGGTCGGCATCCAGCTTGAGCGCCTCGCTGACAAGCCTCTCGAGCTGCAGACGAACCTGCTCCGGCGTTGGCTCGAGCTGCACCCCGTTGGCGTGGATCATTTGCCGCGCCCGCGGCTGCATCACCGCGACGACCTCTGCCTTGGTGACCGCTCCGTCACCATCGAGATCGTAAGCCAGCACCTGCGTAATGACCTGCAATCGGCGCTGCGCGGCCGCGATCTTGCGCAAATCGTCGATGCCTTGCGCGGTGACCCCGCGCTCGTCCGGATTGCTCTGATAGAACGCGGCCAACATCTGCGACCTGACCTGCTCCCAGGTCACGTCCGCACGCATTGCGCCGCCCATCCTGTTGATGATCCATTCCGAATTGGCGCTGGCCGGCGCAGAGAAAACGCCGAGACACATCGCCGAAGCGCCCAGAAGGCGAACCAACCGCAACCGCATTTCGCACTCCACTATTCCAGGTTGAACGATCTGACGCAGGCGCATTAAATTTGCCGTCACGGATTACTTCAAATTGTCTGGATTGCATCGATCTGCGCGCCGTGACGCGGG
Source organism: Bradyrhizobium acaciae (assembly GCF_020889785.1). Classification (GTDB taxonomy): domain Bacteria; phylum Pseudomonadota; class Alphaproteobacteria; order Rhizobiales; family Xanthobacteraceae; genus Bradyrhizobium; species Bradyrhizobium acaciae. Next base: position 7,792 of record NZ_JACMYK010000090.1, on the reverse strand, counting down.
CGCGCCCCCGACCAGCGTCACCCCGGCGGATTGAATGTCCGCGTGAAGAATACCGGCGCCTTGGCCTTCTTCAGCCGATAGAGCTGCGCCGGCCGGTTCGGCCCCTTGCGCATCTTCGCGACCGGCTCAATCAGGTCGGCCGCGAGCATGCGAGTGCGGAACGCGCTCTTCTCCAACGGACGATCGAGCACGATCTCATAGGTGCGCTGCAGTTCCGGCAACGTGAATTCCTGCGGCATCAGATAGGCCGGCAGCGAGGTGTATTCGACCTTGTTGCGCAAACGAAGCACGGCCGCCTGCAGGATCTCGGCATGGTCGAAGGCAAGCTTTGGCCTCACCTTCTCGCCCTCGACCGCGAACCACTGCGCATCTCCGGCTAACGCACCGCCGGCGGTGTGCTCGGGCAGCAATGCGAAGTAGGCATGCGTCGCAGACCAGCCGCGCGGATCTCTCGTGGCGCTGCCCCAGCTGCCGAGCTGCTCCAGATAGGGACTGACGACGCCGGTCTTGGCCTTCAGCTTGCGCACCGCGCAGGCTTCGAGGTCACGGTCGCCGGCGATATCGACGAAACCGCCGGGCAACGCCCAAGCTCCGGGAAACGGCTCGCTTTCCGCCTTCGGGCGTTGAACCAGCAGGACCTGAAGCGCGTCTGACCTGATGGCGAAGATGACGACATCAACCGTCGTCAACGGCCGCGGAAAGTCGAGTTCCGGCTTCTCTTGCATGCTCTCCCCGTCCTCTAGAACTTCTTGTGACGCGTTTTCTTCACGCGAACCGGTGTCCACTTTGCTCGAAAGCGCTCTGGTGCCGTGAACCTTTTCACGTCCCGGCTTGACAATAACATACTTAGTTGTACAGTCCAACTAACTTAGTTGTCCAGACACACTTACTTAGGAGTGCAACGCCATGTTCGGTCTCCGCTTCATCAAGGCCCAGCCGACCACCTATCTCATGAAATACCGCCGCGGTGCGGTGACCCAGCAAGGCGCCGGCCTGTCCGGCTTCTACTACGGGCCGGTCACCTCGCTGGTCGCGGTGCCGATCGGCAGCCGCGACGCCGCCTTCATCTTCCAGCAGATCGCACGCGACTTTCAGGCGCTGACCATTCAGGGCCATGTCACCTACCGGATCAGCGAGCCGCAGAAGGCCGCCGCGATGCTCAACTTCACGCTCAAGGCCGACGGCAAGACCTACGAATCCGACGATCCGGAAAAGCTGCCGCAGCGGATTCTGGCGACCGTCGAGGTACTGGCGCAGCAGGCGGTCAAGGAGCTGACCCTGAAGGAGGCCCTGCAGGCCGCCGACCGCATCGCCGGCCTGATCGAGAGCGGACTGCGCGGCAGGGCCGATATCGCTGCCCTCGGCCTCGAAATCCTCGGTGTCTCGATCCGCGGCGTGAAGCCGACGCCGGACACCGCCAAGGCACTCGAGGCCGAGGCCCGCGAAGCAATCCTCAAGAGCGCGGACGAGGCGATCTTCGCGCGGCGCAATTTTGCGGTGGAGCAGGAACGTGCCATCCGCGAGAGCGAGCTCGACACCGAGATCGCGGTCGAGCAGAAGAAGCGTTCGATCCGGGAGACCCAGATGGACGCCGAAGCCAGCGTCGCGGCCAAGCAGGCCGAGTTGCGCGAGGCCGGCATGGTCGCCGACATCACGCTGGAGAGCAGGCGCAAGGATTTCGTCGGCCTCAACGCCGAGAACACCCGCACGCTGGCGGATGCCGAGGCCTATCGGGTCGGTGCGCTGATGAAGATATTCGAGGGCGTCGACACCCGCGTGATCCAGGCGCTGGCCTCAGCCGGCATGCAGCCGGGACAGCTGATCGCGCAGGCCTTCAGCGGCATCGCCGAAAAGGCCGAGAAGATCGGCCAGCTCAACGTCTCGCCCGATCTACTCAACACGCTGCTGGACAAGCCCGCAGTGGAGGCTCCCCGTGCCCGCCGACAATGACCGCAAGATCGTCCTCGTCACCCGCAAGACGCGGCTCGAGGAGCTGATCGCAAAATACCTGACGGCGGCGCAGGCCCGGTTCTATGTCGAGCACCTCGGCGCCGACTTCTCCGACTACCAGCGCGAGCACGATGTCTACCAGGCCGAGCGCCGCGTCACCGTGCAGGCGCTGGAGCAATGGGGGCGCTACCAGATCATCGACCGGAGCTTTCTGCCGAACTTCATCTTCGGCCCCTCCGATATCGTGGTGGCGCTCGGCCAGGACGGCGTGGTCGCCAATACGATGAAATATCTCGACGGCCATCCGCTGATCGGCGTCAATCCGGATGCCAAGCGCTACGACGGCATCCTGCTGCCCTTCGTGCCGCGCGACCTCCCTGCCCTGCTGCGCGAAGTCGCCGCCGAAAAGCGGGGCCACAAGGCGGTAACGATGGCAAAGGCCGCGCTCACCAACGGCCAGACGCTGCACGCGGTCAACGACCTCTTCATCGGCGCGCGCACGCACACGTCGGCGGTCTACGAGATCGCGCTCGCCGAACAGAAGGAGCGGCAGTCGTCGAGCGGCCTGATCGTGGCGACCGGCCTCGGCTCGACCGCCTGGTTCAAGAGCATCGTCACCGGATCGCTCGCAATAGCCGGTGCCTTCGGCGGCGGCAGCGACAGCCCGCCCTATCTGCCGCAAGCCTGGGACGCCGGCGCGCTGCGCTTTGCCGTGCGCGAGCCGTTTCCGAGCCGCACCTCGCAGGTGACGCTGGTCTGCGGCAGCCTCGAGCGCGCGCAGCACCTCAACGTGCGCTCGCTGATGCCGGAGAACGGCGTCATCTTCTCTGACGGCATCGAGGCCGATCGGCTCGATTTCAATTCGGGGACCGAAGCGCAGATCACGGTCGCCGAGCGCGAAGGACGGCTGGTGGTGTGACGCCACCACGAGCGTAGCGCAGTCACTCCGGAACAGGATGCCGCTTGGCCAGCTGGTCGAGCGAGAGATCGGCTTCCCGATCGGTCAGGGAAAAGCGGACGATCACGTCCTGACGGCCAAGCTGTCCCACGAGCCCGTCCGACGACCATTTCTGCGGCTCAGGTCCACGCGGACCTTCGACCCAAACGAAATACCACTGCGTCATGGCTAAGCGTCCGATGACCGGCATGGGTTCAAGATTGGCGCTTCACCGCGGCATCCGCAATGGCTGATTGCCCAAGGCGTGGTTCCGTCCCCGCCAGCAGCCGCTGGATGTTGGCGCGGTGGCGCGCGATCACGTAGATGCCGCCTGCAATCACCAGTAACCGGTAGGGCAACGGCTGCTCGAAGCCGCAGATAAGGGCGATCGCCGTCAACGCCGCGAACATCGAAGCCAGCGAGACAATCCGGAAGATTGCCAGCGTCGCAGCAAAGATGGCCGCAGCACCCAACGCCACTGGCCAGGACAACGCCAGCAACACGCCGAGCCCGGTGGCGGCCGATTTTCCGCCTGAAAAATTCAGCCAGACCGAGCGGCCATGCCCCAGCAGCGCAGCCAGTCCGGCCAGGCCGACCGCCCAGGGCAGCCAGATTTGCAGGTCAACCCCCGCCGGCGGCGCGACGGACGGCCATGTCGTGAGTCGGGGATAAAACCAATCGGCAAAGACAATCGCGCCCGCGCCTTTCAGCACATCGATCAGGAGAACCACCAACGCAGGCCATTTGCCCAAGGTCCGTAGCACGTTGGTTGCGCCGGTGGATCTGGAGCCATGCTCCCTGATGTCGATGCCCCTGAGCAGTTTGCCCGCCAGATAGCCTGTCGGCGTCGAACCGAGGAGGTAAGCGATCGCCAATCCCGCAACACTCGCGATCCAGAACATCACGGCATCCACCTCGACGCGCTCATGTCAGTACGGCCTGCCGTCCTTGTGCAGAAAACGACCATCGGAGCTCGGGCTCATCATGTCGATGTCCGAGCACGTGATGACATCGGTGCGCGAGCGCGAGCCGACCTCGAGATAGGTGGCCGTCATCTGCGACCTGTTGATCATATGATGCCCGTTGCCGGAGTTTTTCGCAAACGTCGCGCAGTCGCCGGCGCGCAGCACCGTCTCGCTGCCGTGCTCCACCAGCACCACCTCGCCTGCGAGTACATAAACGAATTCGTCCTCGTCCGAATGCCAGTGGCGCTGGCTCGACCAATTGCCGGGCGGCAGCCGCATCAGATTGACGCCGAAGTCGACGAGCCCGCCGGCATCGCCAACACGCTGCCGCACCCGCTCGGCGCATGGCGCGGCGAACTCGGCCGGATAGCCGATCCCCTTGCGTTCCGGCACCTTTGTCAGGTCGATCTTCGGCATGGCAGTTTCCCCGGGCGACGGCAGCAAGCGAATGTGCGGATGGATGCGCCTATCGTACTGGAATGCCGGAACTGTGTCGCTATATCGCGCGCGTCAGCCGCGCCCGACCAGATCCTTCGCCATCAGGATGTCGTCATAGTAGCGGCCGTCGACCTTCAGCGCGTGCTGCTCCAGCCCATACGCGACAAAGCCCATGCTCTCGTAGAGCCGAACGGCAGGCTCGTTGCCCTTCACGACTATGAGTTGCACCAGCTCGACCGATTGCGCGGCGAGCTCGAGCGCGGCTTCGACCAGAAGGCGGCCGACACCGCCGCGCCGGGCCGCCTGGCGCACATACATGCCGACCAATGCGCCCTTGTGCTGCCGCTTCGGCCCGTCTGCCGCGACGAAGCCGACGATGCCGGCGAGTTCGCTGCCCCGGAACGCTCCGAGCATCACAGCGCCACGTGCGAGCCTCTCCGCAAACCAGGCGACGGGATGGGCGCTTTCCGTCTCATACGCACTGCCGAATGCCTCAGGGCTCAAGCGCAGCGCCTCGAGGCGGATGTCGCGATAGAGCGCAGCGTCCGCAGGGCTCAGGCGCCTGACCATGACAGGGGATGCGATCATTGGGTCTCTTTCGGTAAGGACAAGCCGTACACGACGAATAATGCGTGCCGCGCCGTTCGTCACTCCCAATGGAGGTTCCCCGGACCGAATCCTATGACCCGCACAGGACCTCCGCCATGACGCCGATCGTCAAGGGGAAGCGTAAAAAATTTGCCGCAGTCGTCTCACAACAACTGCAGGAATATCTGATGCGAGCGACGGCAACCCGACCAGATGCGACCGACCGTTGGGGAACAGGCGGAGACGGCAATGAACAATCCGGAAGACAGCTGCCGCGACAGCGTGCAGGCCATCGTCGACTACGTTTCTGACGTGATGGACGGCGATTGGGGCGACCGGGACTGGGAGCAGATCGTGGTGAAAAGGGGCGGTCGTCATGAATGTGTCGACTTCCGCCTGTCCGATGCAGCAGAAGACGACCTCGAACGCGTCAAGCGCGATATGCATGCCCAGAGCGGGACATACTGGACGACCTGCACTGTCACGATCGAGCGCGACGGACGTTACCGGTTCGACTATGGGTACGATGCTCCCTACCGCCTGTCGGGAAATGTCGACGATCGACGCTTTGCGGACTACCTGAAGCGCTATCTTGCGGAGAAGGACGGGCGGCACCGCCAGTTCAGGAGCGTTGCATCGCCGATACCGCGCTACTGACCAGGCACGACATTGACATAGGCGTCGCTGCAATAGTGGTCCGATCAAGACCACGCACCGCGCACCGCGCAGCGAGGAGTCCTGGTCAGCCGCCCAGCCCGGACTGCGAGACGGCGAGCGTCGCAAGAATCGTCCGGTTGCTGATCTCGAGCTTACGGAAGATGTGATGCAAATGAACCTTGATGGTGCCGTCGGCCACCTTCAGACGACGGCCGATCTCCTTGTTCGATAATCCCTCCGACACCAGGCTCATGATCTGGCGCTCGCGGTCCGTCAGTGCCGCCAGATATTTCTCCGGCATTGCGGTTTGCGTACAGGAGGTGACTTCCTCGCATGAAGGCGGCGGCAACATTTTCTGGCCGTCGGCGACCTGCCGCAATGTCTGTATGAGCGTTTCAGGCTCCTCGTCGCTCAGCATCACCCCATAGGCTCCGGCTGCCGCCAACACAGCGAGATCGCGATCCTCAACGGAGCCGGCAAGAAACACCAGCCGCACGGCAGACGCACCTGAATTTGCGACGTCGAGCATTGCCTGCCCAAAAAGGTCAGGCATCGACATGTCCAAAATGGCTATATCGGGCGCAACGCTTCTTATTGCTTCGAAACAGCTCGCACTATCATTGCAACGAGCAACAACCCTGAAATCGCGCTCTGCTTCGAGCAGGCAGTTCAAACCCAATAAAACAATCGGAAATCTGCTAGCAATCACCACACGACTGAAATGCATCTACGACCAACCTTCAGTCCCTCCAGTTCAGCTCCGCGCCCATTTCATTCATAAGCTAATCCAATCTGAGGTTTTTCAGTAAGGTTTTGTTGTCGCGGCTATCCGTGAATCTACTGGCCTGAGCACGCCAACAAGCATAATTTCAACAACGCCTGATCGCAGCAACGAGTCGGCTCATCCCGAGCGAGTGCCCCTCGGCGAGAGGCCGGGTTCGCATACGTCACGCGACCGGCCTTCTTATGACGGGTGACATCCAAACAATGACTATAACCAACGGTATATAGGGATATTGGGGATTAGCATCTAACATTCCTAAATATTTAGAAGTGGGCTCAGGACTTTTTGGTCCTGAGTTGTGTCTGAGGAATCGAGCAAGGAATCATTTTTTCACACGTCGTTCTTTTTAGCTGGGCGAAAACCATCAACGAAAATGAGCCGGATACAACCGACCAGCCCATTGTATCATTGTAGCGTCCGGGAGAGTTTCCATGAGACGGCGATATCCTTTTTCTATTGTGCTTGTTGGTGAAAACAGTCTTCGCAAGGAAGGTCTAGCCAGAATTCTGAATTCAGAAAGTTTTCAAGTCCTGGCTTCAGTAGCCGATGCCGATGACTTGTTCGGTGATGACGCACCGCAGAAAGCCCCCAGCAGCCAGGCATTGCTGCTCCTCATCGTTCACACCGGCGATGATTTTCGCTCAACAATCGAGCAAATCGAGTCCTTCAAGCGCCGGCACGCGGATGGACGCGTCGCAGTCGTCGCAGACCAGTATCGCGTGAGCGACCTGGCTGCCGCACTGCGGGCCGGTGCCACCGGCTACTTCATCGACGTGATGAACTGCGATGCGTTCATCAAGTCCATCGAGCTCGTCATGATGGGTGGGACAGTGTTCCCGCCGGCTTTCCTGACCTCCGCCCTCGATGCCGAAGACCACGACGCGGACGATGCCGCTGCGCCTAACGATGACGATCACACCGCAGCAGAGGCGGATGACAGGCTTGCCCGGCAGCTATCGCCGCGCGAAATCTCAATTCTGCAGTGCCTGATCGAAGGCGATTCCAACAAGTGCATCGCGCGCAAGATCAACATTGCCGAGGCCACGGTGAAGGTTCATATCAAGGCGATCCTGCGCAAGATCCGGGTACAAAACAGAACACAGGCAGCGATCTGGGGTTTGAACCATCGACCTGCGGCCTGGCCGAAGAACAACGGGTCTGCGCAGCAGGCCGTTGACGCAACCGAACGGCTGCTTCCACCCAAGAGAGACGTACCCAATAGCGCCAGAGCAGGCCGGACGGCGCCACTTGGCACGATCGACCGTACGGCGAACTACTTCGAAGTCCCCCTTGCGAACGGCCATACCCGCAAGGACATCGGCGCACAAATCAATGGGGTAATCCGGCTGCGGAAATAGCCGGGATCGCCCTGTTGCGGCGCCCCGCCCGGTAACCCCGGCGGGGTGTCGCGTGCACGACGGCGGATGCGGAGGTTCGTGCCAGGGCAGCCGGCCACCCTAGAGCGTGATGAGA
>NZ_JACMYK010000089.1 GCF_020889785.1 Bradyrhizobium acaciae | reverse complement strand
CGTCAGGGACGCAGCACCGCCTAGCAGCGGCTGGAACGTACCACCGATGCCGGTTCGACCGGGACCGCAGATGTAGCCCTTGGACGTGTCGTTAAAGCGGACACCAGCGTAAGCGCCGTAGATGCTGGTGTTCCAGTTCGGATTCCAGTTGTGGACGTATGCACCGCGCATACCCCAGGTCTTGACCGACTGCTGCGAGCCACCGGTCACGAACACGGTGTCCGGCGCAAAGCCGAAGCCGATGCTCTGGTAGGCGCCGGCAACACCGGTGTTACCGAAGACGGTGTTGGCACCCGCCGAACCGGCGAGGTCCTGGATATTATAGCGGGTCGCACCGTCGGTGTAGACGCCCTGGATGTTGATGGTGTCGCCAGGTCCGGTCGGGATGTTCTTGATCGACAGGGCCAACTGACCAGCCCAGCCCCACTTGTCGTTCGGATGACCGGTCAACTCGTTGCCGCCGTAGTAAGCGACGTGGTTGTCATGCGCCGCGAACGACGCCTGGAACAGACCCCAAGCCTGGTCGACGCGCAGCATCGCGACGAGGTCCGGAGCGACCGTGCCAGCATAGTCGCTGACGCCGACGATACCGAGCGCGCCGGGAGGAGCGATCGTGACCGGAGCGCCGAGGTTGAAGACGCCAGCCTGATAGTAGGCCGACTGATCCTGCGCCGACAGAGAGAGCGACACGCCGTTGCCGAACTCAGCAGTGTAGGTGAACTGGTTCACACCTGTGACCGTGCCGCCGCCGCCGACGAGACCGTCGTAGCTGTTGCCCGGATAGGCGGTCCAGGGAGCCGAGAACTGCGAGACCGCCTTACCGATGGTGAAGCCGGCGAACTGGATGAAGGCGTAGTAGACGCCAACCGTACCAGCCGCAACCGCACCAGTATTGGCGTTGTTCGGCGCCTGAACCGTGCCGATCGGCGAGTAAACGGTCGCACCGTTGCCCTGGCCGGCGTAGCTATCCGAGGTCCAGTTGAACGTCGCATCGAAGAAGGTGCGGACCACGCCGTATTCGGTCGCAGTGCGCGTATCGATGTTCAGGTCTTCACGCGAGCGCCAGGTGTAGCCGTTGGTGAAGCGGTTCCGCGCGCCGGCAGCGCCCGAAGTGTTGCCGGTGTTGTCAATGTTCGAGTTCGCCACGACGTCGACGCGCAGGTAGCCGCCCAGCTTGATGCAAGTGTCGGTGCCCGGGATGTAGTAGAAACCGGGACCATAGAGCGAGCAAACCTTCACATACTCGATCGCCTTGGCCTTGACCGGAAGGTCGGCCGCCTTGGCTCCCCCGGCTGCGACGAGAACCGCCACCGAGCCGAGGATAAAGCTGTTCGAAATTTTCATGTTAACCCCCAAGTTCACGTATGTCAGGAAAGGCCACGGATCGCTCGGTGGCTCAGCGCCTTCGACACACCCTCCAATGCCCCGAGGGTCCGGCCATTCCTCACCGATTCCGAAAGCGCGAAAACAGCCTAGCGGATGGTTGCAGCGGGGCCTTACGAATTGTTCTGATAGGCCTCATCAGCTCTGCGAATGAGGCAGCCGGGTCGACCGTTGCGATGGACGGGCTTGGGAGCGCGGCCTTATGCGCCGCTCGCTCGCAGCCGGCTGTGACGTCGACCATAGGCCGCATAGATCGCAAGCCCGATCACGAGCCACACCGCGAGCCTGATCCAGGTGTCGAGCGGCAGGCCGAACATCAGGAACAGCGAGGTTCCAGCGGCCGCCGGGGCCACCAGCCAGATCGCCGGGGCCCTGAACGGCCGAGCCAGTTCCGGATCGCGCACGCGCAGCACCAGCGTGCCGATCGAAACCACCGTGAACGCGAACAGCGTCCCGATCGACACCAGTTCGCCGACCAGCCCGATCGGCAGCAGGCCCGCCAGGACCGCGGCAATGGTGCCGGAGAAGATGGTCGAGACGTAGGGTGTCCGGAAGCGCGGATGGATCTTCGCGGCAAAGCCCGGCAGCAACCCGTCATGCGCCATGGCGCGAAAGATCCGCGGCTGCGCCAGCAGCATGATGAGGATCACCGACGTCAGTCCGAACAGGATGCCGAGCTTGATGAACGGACCGAGCCAACCGATGCCAACGGCATCGATACCGACCGCGATCGGATCGGGCACGCTGAGCCGATCATACGGCACGATACCGGTCAGCACGAAGCCGACCGCGACATAGAGCGCGGCGCAGACGACCAGCGAGCCAAGAATGCCGATCGGCATGTCGCGCTCCGGCACCTTCACTTCCTGTGCGGCAGTCGAGACTGCGTCGAAGCCGATATAGGCGAAGAACACCACCGCTGCGCCACGGATCACGCCGGACCAGCCGAACACGCCCGGACCGGCATTCGGCGGAATCAGCAAGCCCTCCGGATTGCTCGACGTCACCCAGTTCGCGAGCGTCACCGAGGAGGCCGCGGTGGCGAGAAACAACGCGATGACGACGAGCTTGACCACGACGACGAAGCTGGTGAAACGCGCGGACTCGCGAATGCCGACCACGAGCAGCGCGGTGACGAAGGCGATGATCGCCATCGCCGGGATGTTGACGACCGCACCGGTCGACGACCACGCACCGCTGTTGGCGTCGTAGGCGAGCGGCGCCGAGGTGAATTGCTGCGGCAGATTGATGCCGAAATCGCGCATGAAGCTGACGAAATAGCCGGACCATCCGACCGAGACCGCGATCGCGCCGACCGCGTATTCGAGGATCAGGTCCCAGCCGATGATCCATGCGATCAGTTCGCCGAGCGTGGCATAGGCATACGTGTAGGCGCTGCCGCAGATCGGCACGGTCGACGCCATCTCGGCGTAGCACAGGCCGGCGAAGGCGCAGGCGACGGCACCAAGCATGAAGGAGAGCGTGACGGCGGGACCGGCATTGGCGGCCGCCGCGTGCCCGGTCAGGACGAAGATGCCGGCGCCGATGATGCCGCCGATGCCGAGCGTGACCAGTTGCAACGCCGACAGCGAGCGCTTGAAGACCGGCGTCTCCGCGTCGCCGTCGGCCCGTGCCGCCTCCCGCAATAGCTCGGAGGTCGACTTTCGATCCCAGAAGCCAGCCAGGGTGTCCGTCACGCCAGATGCCCTCCGCCGCTCGGGCCCGGCGGGACCCGACGCGATCAGTGGACTATAACGCGCCCAACGTCAGGTCGTTCGCGCGGATGGCGACGGCCGGAGCGTTTATCCACCACCAAGCGGGGTACCGCGCCCTTATTGGCATCGATGACGGCGACCGTCGCGGCCAAGGAAGGTACCGGACGCCGGGTCGAACGAACGATAACGGGCGCAAGAGGACAGTGCCGGCGGGATGGCGCCGTAGGCGTTCTCCGGGTTGCCGCTGTGCTGCGCCGCCTGCGCCTCGCCCCATGGCGTGAGAGCACCGCCGTCGATCGCACTCCGCCCCGGATTCTGGGCGTCAAAAAGTGCCGGCTCCGATATCTGGGCCGCCACCGGCGTGAACGTCATTCCCACCAGCAGCACAGCGGCTGCAACGGCCTTGAGCCCGGCCATATGACCTCTCCGATGCATCAATTGAAAATTGCCCTGGGCAGCAGGAACGCCTTCGTGCCCGGGCTTGATGTGGTGACGATCAAATTCCGGGCACAGGGGCAGCATGTCACAATGCTGCGAGGCTGCCCCAGTGGGCACGACGACTGCGGTTCGCGACTGACGTCCGGCCGCCGCTCAGCGGTTATGCACGTCAGGCCGCGGGTCGGAGACGAACCCGTCGCGGTTCGGCATCTTGACGGCCGCAAGCGACTTGGCGTCGAGCACGGCATTGGCCGGCACGATGCCGTTGAGGCTGAGGATGTAGGCGGACACCGCGTAGACGTCCTCATTGCTCAGCGACTGCGGCGCATTCTGCGGCATTGCGCGGCGGATGTAATCAAACAGCGTCGGGGCATACGGCCAATAGCTGCCGACGGTGCGGATCGGTTTGGGGCTCGCCAGCGTACCCTGTCCACCGACCAGGCGGTCACCGACGCCGCCCTGCCCGCTGTCGCCATGGCACGCCGTGCACTGCTCGGCGAACACGGCGCGGCCGCGTTCGACACCGCCGCTGCCCGGCGGAAGGTTGGAGCCGTCGCGACCGATATCGATGTTCCAGCCCGCGATCTCCGCAGGCGTTGCCGGACGCCCGATGCCGAAGCGATCCTCGGCCTGCGCAGCAGCGGCAAGCATCGCGATCGCCCCCACGAGAAACGCCGCCTTGAGCTTACGCCTGGCCATTGGTCACCTCGCCATTCGCATCGATGTGCCAGGGCCAGATTGCGTTGTTGTGGTAGAATGAGTTGAGGCCACGCACCGCCACCAGTTCTGCCAGCGTCGGCTGGATGTAGCCGGTCTCGTCGATGGCGCGGCTCTGGATGACGGCGGGAGTGCCGTCCCAGTGCCAGGGCAAACGAAAGCGCGTGAGCGCACGCGTCAGCACCGGCTCCTGAAGTTCGGCCTGCTGCCAGCTCTTGCCTTCGTCGAGCGAGACCTCGACGCTCTTGATCTTGCCGTGGCCGCTCCAGGCGATCCCCGTGATCTCGTGAAAGCCATGTGTGGTCAGCTTCTGGCCGCCGGACGGCCGCGTGATGATCGACTTGGCTTCCATGTAGAAGGTGAATTCGCGCGACGTGCCGTCGGGCATCGGGTCGGTGTATTTCGAGGTCTCCTCGCGCGAATAGGCCGGCTCGGCGACGACCTTGAGCCGGCGCAGCCATTTCACGTTCATGTTGCCCTCGAAGCCCGGCAACAACAGGCGCAGCGGATAGCCCTGTTGCGGACGCAGCCGCTCGCCGTTCTGGCTGTAGACCAGCATGGCGTCGTCGAGGCATTTCTCGATCGGGATCGAGCGCGTCAGCGCGGCCGCATCGGCGCCCTCGGCAACGATCCATTTGGCGCCAGCCTGCACGCCCGCTTCGTCCAGCACCGCCTTGAGCGGTACCCCGGTCCATTCCGCGCAGCTCAGGAGGCCGACGAGGTCCGAGGCCGTCTTGCCGTAGGGCTTGGTGTAGACCGGATTGCCGGAGCACTCGAGGAAGTGAATCCGCGACTGCGACGGAAAGCGGCGGATGTCCTCCATCGTGAACACTAGCGGGCGATCGACCATGCCATGCAACATCAGCCGGTGCTCGGCCGGATCGATGGTCGGCACGCCGCCATGGTGGCGTTCGTAGAACAGGCCGTTCGGCGTGATGATGCCGTCGAGCTCCTGCAACGGCGTACGGCCCGAAGCTGAGATATACTGCGGCAGCGTCTTCGAGATATTCTTGATGACGCCTTTCTCGTGGACCGACGGCGCGCCATAAGGCTGGCTCCCCATCGGATCACCGGGCGTTTTCATCCATTCCGGCACGCTGGGCGGAAGATTATTCCCTTGTTCGGCAAGCGCGGTAGAACCGGCAACTCCCGCGATCGCGGAGCCACCGGCCAGTGCTGCACCCGCCTGAAGGAAACGCCTGCGAGACGCCTCTCGCACGCGCTTGTCCGTCGTGTGTTCGCTCATCGACGTTTTCCTCTGACGTTAGGCGATGCAGCCTAACACCAAACGCCCGAGGCGAGGCAATGGTCCCGCGCGCAGAGCTGCATCGACGACGCCTCGTGGCGGTCACATCTGCTCGCCGGGCATTTGGCTGGCCTGCTTCACCCAGGCGGCGAACTGGGCTTCGTCGAGCTCATCGTTCTCGTGAATGTCGAGATATCGCGTATGCTGCTGCTTGGACTCGCCCGGCGGCACCGGATGCAGCGACGCGCCGCGAAAGAACGCTACTTTGACGTAGCGCGCGAAGACATGGATACCGAGGAACCAGCCTTGCCCTTCCATGCCGTAGAGTGGCGAATTCCACTTCACGCCCTTGTGCACGCCGGGAATGGTGCGCACGATGAGCGCGTCCAGCCTGCGTCCGATATCGCGCTTCCAGCCCGGCATCGCCGCGATATAGGCCTGCACGGGAGCGTCACCATACCCTTTCGCGATCTGCGGATTGCCGCCCGAGAGCAGGCGCGGCTTTGCAGTATCGCGCTTCGCGGCACTCTTCACGCTCTTTTTGGCAGCCTTCTTCGCGCTTTTCGCCGACGTCTTGGGCGTCTTGCCAGCCATTGTGCTTGTTTCCATCGGTTCGCGTATCGCGCACGGCGTCGGCCGCTCGAACAGGATCATATCGACCGTGCGCCCATGTTGTCGTCATCGACCGCAGGCGTTCGCGGCGGCGTATCGACGCGCGCGACCTTGCGCGCCGCGGCCGAAGCCTAACCGGTCACCGGCGGCGTGCCGTGGGTGTGAAATGACTCGATCGTCTTCAACCCCCAGGCCTGTCCCTTCTTGCGCTCCTCCTCGGTCCACACGATCGGCCTCCAGTCCGGCGCGAGGATCAGGCGGGCGCCTGCATTGGCGACCTCGACGCGGTTGCCGCCGGGTTCATAGACGTAGAGGAAGAAGGTCTGCTGGATCGCGTGCTTGTGCGGCCCGGTCTCGATATGGACGCCGTGCTCGAGGAAAATATCCGCGGCCCGCAAGATCTCCTCGCGACTGTCGAGCGCGTAGGTCACATGATGAAATCGGCCACGCTTGCCGTAGTGGTCGCGCGTGTAGGCGAAGTCGTAGCTCTTGTTCGACATCGTCATCCACATCGTCGCCTCGGTGCCGTCGTTGAGCACGATCTGCTCGGTGGTGCGGCATCCCAGGTAGTTTTCGAAGAACAGGCGGTTGGCCCTGATATCGACCGCGAGACAGTTGAGATGATCGAGCCTGCGGACATTGACGCCGCGCGCCGGAAAGCGCTGCGCCTGGTTCTTCAATGCGGGCTTCAGTTCGGCCGGCGCCTCGTACCATTCGGTCTCGTAATAGAGTTCGATGACGTGGCCGTCGGGATCGCGGCAGCGGAATGCCGGTCCCTGCCCCATATCATCATCGACCCAGCCGATGTCGAAGCCCGAGCCCTTCAGGGCGGCAACGCGGCGCTCGAGCGCCTGTGGGCTGCGCGCCCGCAGCGCCATGTGTTCCATCCCTGAGGTGCTCGATGCGGTCAGCTTCAGCGAATAGCGTTCGTAGTCGTCCCAGCCGCGCAGATAGACCGAGCCGCCCTTTCGGCCGCTGACCGTCATGCCCATGACGTCGACGAAGAATTTCAGACTCTCGTCCGGCTTCGGCGTCAGCAGCTCCATGTGCCCGAGATGAGCGAGATCGAAGATCGGTTCCGGCTGCATGGGGCGGTCTCCTTCGGCGACGGCGCCGGATCGACGTCGTTCCAATCGGGCGGGCGTCGATTTGTACTAATGTACAAAGGATTAGGTCCAGTCAACAAATTGGTGGCGCCGGCGACCGCGGCAGCATCGGCAGTCAGCCCTTCGACGCCATCACCGGCGCCGACCGGTGCGGCCGGGACGCGGTCGCCGACACCGTCAGCGCGACGGCGAGCGCGCACACCATGCACAGCTTCATCCGCGCGGTGCGGCGATCGGTCATCGGCAGGAAGAAGAAGAACGCGATCGCCAGAACGAGCAGCGTATTCACGAGATAATACATGGCCGAGCCCTTTTGTTGCGGATCAACAAGATGGCCGGCGCGGCCGCGGCGGTCCGTGGCCGAAATCACAGAGTGAATGCGGTCGAGCCGGCGGTCAGGCGACCGAGACGACCTTCTCGCGATGCGACGACAGCAGCTTGCGGATCTCGACATCCGGCACCGGCCGGCTGAACAGATAGCCCTGCATCTCGGTGCAGCCGAGGACGCGAAGCAAATTGCGCTGCTGCTCGGTCTCGACGCCCTCGGCGGTCGTCGTCATGTCGCTCGCGGCGGCAATGTTCACGACGGCCTGGACGATCGTGGACGATGCGCCGGTACCCGCGAGATCCTTGATGAAGGCGCGGTCGATCTTGATCTTGTCGAACGGGAAGCGCTGCAGATAGCTCAGCGACGAATAGCCGGTGCCGAAATCGTCGAGCGCGATCCGGACGCCGAGTTCGCGCAACTGATGCAGCATATCGAGCGCGGCCTCGTCGTCGCGGATCAGCACCGCCTCGGTGATCTCGAGCTCGAGTCGCGACGGCGCCAGCCCCGATGCCGCGAGCGCAGCCGCGACGTTCAGCGCCAGCGTCTCGCTCTTGAACTGGATCGGCGACACGTTGACCGCAACGTGGATATGATCCGGCCAGTTCACGGCTTCGCGGCACGCGGTGTTGAGCACCCAGTGCCCGAGATCGTTGATCAGGCCGGTATCCTCGGCGACCGGGATGAAATCAGCGGGCGAGATCGTGCCGCGTTCGGGATGACGCCAGCGCACCAGCGCCTCGCAGCAGCTGACCCGGCTGTTCTCGAGATGAAGCAGCGGCTGATAATGCAGCTCGAAGCTGCCGTCGACGATGGCCTGGCGCAGTTCCAGCTCCAGGCTGCGCCGCGCCTTGGCGCGCGCGTCCATGCCGGCCTCGAAGAAGCGGTAAGTGCGGCGGCCGTCGCTCTTGGCGCCATAGAGCGCGAGGTCGGCGTTGCGCAGCAATTGATCGAGCTCGAGGCCATCGGCGGGCGCGACCGCGATGCCGATGCTGGCGTCGGTGGTGATCAGATGCCCGCTGCACTCGATCGGCTGGCGGATCGCCTGATAGATCGCGGCCAGCAGCTGCATGGTCTGGGTCTGGTCGCGAACCGCGGTCTGGATCACCGCGAACTCGTCACCGCCGAGCCGCGCCGCGACATCGCTCTGCCCGAGGCAGGAGCGCAGGCGATCGGCGATTGCCTTGAGCAGTTCGTCGCCGATCTGATGGCCGAGCGCATCGTTGACGCTCTTGAACTCGTCGACGTCGATATACATGACCGCGAGCTGCTCGTCGGGCCCGATCGCCCGCAACGACTGCTCGAGGCGCTGGCGGAACAGCACACGGTTCGGCAAATCGGTCAGCGCATCATAATGCGCCATGTAGGCGATCTTGTTCTCGGTGCGCGTGCGCTCGGTGATATCCTCGATGGTCGCCACCCATCCGCCGTCCGGCAGCGGCGTGTTGACGATCTCGATCGCGCGCCCGCCCGGCGCCTGGGTCAGCTGACGCGTCGCCTTGCCGAGCCTCACATTACGGATGATGGCGTCGCAGAACTCGTCGACGTCGCCATCGAACGAGCCGGTCTCCTGTCGGTGCGCGATCAGCCGCTGCATGGTGCAGCCCGGCTTCGCCACGTCGGGCGAAAGCCCGAACATCTCGATATAGGGACGGTTGCAGATGATGATGCGCGCCGACGCATCGTAGAGCACGAGCCCTTGCGGAATGTTGTTCACGGCCGTGATGAGATTGCGCCGCTCGGTGGCGAGCCGCGCGTCGGAGACTTCGTGCCGCTTCAGTAACAGGAACACAATCGTGGCCATGATGGCAAATGCCGCCATCAGCAGGCCTTCGCGCTCGCTCCACTGTGCAGTCACTGTTCCGAGCAGGCTGCCGACCAGCAGACCGGCACAGAATGCCAGACCCTTGGTCGAGCCGGCGTCGGCATTTCCTGACGATGAATTGAGGTGTTCGATGCGCACGCTGATCTCTCCCGAGCGCGGCATCGTTACGCAGCACTAATGGAAAGGTCGTTACAACTCGCAGTTAGCAATCGGTTACACGTTACCCGGAGTCCGCAAACGACAAATCGCGCCGAGACCCCCGTAAACCTACGGAGCCATCAACGCACTCCTCCGAGATGGTGAATCCCGCATTAACGGAAAAACCGCGAAACAATCGCGGCTGTGCCAGAAAACGACGATTTCGCCGCCGATGCGCGTAACGGCGCGCAATCTCGCGGTACGATAGAAACAAATCGTCACCGGGAAGGAGTAGATTTAGCCGATGCGAAACCCCGGCGACTTAACGGTTTTTCCAATCCCGGGCGGGCATATTGGTCCGAACATTTAGATTTTGAGAACGAGCCAGGCGAGAACTGTGACATCCTTCGGACGTGTGATCTCTGTGCGCGGCTCGCAGGCCCGGATTGGGCTGCTGGCGGGCGGCCAGATGCAGCTTTCAGAAATGCGGGCAACCGTGGGCCGGTTCGTCAGCATCCGCTGCGCGAGTTCGGTCATCGTCGCCATGATCACCGAGGTCACCTGCGAGCACCTGCCACCGTCCGACGAGTACATGGCAACCGCCTCGGTCGACCTGCTCGGTGAGATCCTTGGCGGCGACCGGCCGAAATTCCAGCGCGGTGTCACCCATTATCCGACCATCGGCGACAGCACCGATCTGATCACGAACCAGGAGCTGCGCACGGTCTATGCGCCGAGCGGCTCGGACCAGATCAATGTCGGCACGCTGCAGCAGGATCGCTCGGTGATCGCCTATGTCGACGTCGAGGAAATGCTCTCCAAGCATTTCGCGGTGCTCGGCTCGACCGGCGTCGGCAAATCCACCGGCGTGTCGCTGCTGCTCAACGAGATCCTGAAGTCGCGGCCGAACCTGCGCATCTTCCTGCTCGACGTGCACAACGAATACGGTCGCTGCTTCGGCGAGCGCGCGCAGGTGCTCAACCCGCGAAACCTGAAGCTGCCGTTCTGGCTGTTCAACTTCGAAGAGATCGTCGACGTGCTGTTCGGCGGCCGGCCCGGCGTGCCCGAAGAGCTCGACATCCTCGCCGAAGTGATTCCGATGGCGAAGGGAATCTACACCCAGTACCAGAATTCCGATCGGGTCGGCCTCGGGCTGAAGCGCGTCGATCCCAAGCAGGTCGGCTACACTGTCGATACGCCGGTGCCCTATCGCCTCGTCGACCTGATCTCGCTGATCGACGAGCGCATGGGCAAGCTCGAGAACCGCTCCTCGCGCATCATCTATCACAAGCTGATCTCGCGCATCGACGCGGTGCGCAACGATCCGCGCTACGCCTTCATGTTCGACAATGCCAATGTCGGCGGCGATACCATGGCCGAGGTGATCAGCCACCTGTTCCGCCTGCCCGCCAACGGCAAGCCGATGACCATCATGCAGCTCGCGGGTTTCCCGGCCGAAGTCGTCGATTCCGTGGTGTCGGTGCTGTGCCGCATGGCGTTCGATTTCGGGCTTTGGAGCGACGGCGTCTCGCCGATGCTGTTCGTCTGCGAGGAGGCGCACCGTTACGCCTCCGCCGACCGCAACATCGGCTTCGGACCGACCCGCAAGGCGGTGTCGCGCATCGCCAAGGAAGGCCGCAAATACGGCGTCTATCTCGGTTTGATCACCCAGCGTCCGGCCGAGCTCGACGCCACCATCATCTCCCAGTGCAACACGCTGTTCACCATGCGCCTTGCCAACGACCGCGACCAGGCGCTGCTGCGCTCGGCGGTGTCGGATGCCGCCGCCAATCTGCTGTCGTTCGTGCCCTCGCTCGGCACCCGCGAAGTGCTGGCATTCGGCGAAGGCGTGGCGCTGCCGACGCGGCTGCGTTTCAAGGAGGTGCCGCCGCACCAGCTGCCGCGCGGCGAGGCCACCATCGCAACGGTGCCGTCGGTCACCGCCGGCCATGACATGCATTTCGTCAGTGCCGTGCTGGAGCGCTGGCGCGGTGCCACCTCGCATCGCGACAGCCCGAGCGGCGACGCCAATTTCAACCCTCCGGCGCCGCCGCGCACCATGGCGCCGGCCGAAGCGCCGATGTTGCAGCCGTCACTTGGCCTCGATCCGGACCGCTTCTCGCTCCTGAAGAAGCCGCTGCGCTAGCATCATTCCGCCGAGGCGCCGATGCGCCTTGCGCCCACCCCGTCATCGACTATGGTTTTGCTTGACGCCGCATCGATGCGGCATGCCGGAACCACCTCATGACGCAGCCGACCGCAAAACGCTTCCCGACGCCCGCTCTCGACAGGCTCCCCGAGGATATCCGCACCCGCATCCTGGCGGTGCAGGAGAAGTCCGGCTTCGTGCCGAACGTATTCCTCACGCTGGCCTATCGCCCCGATGAATTCCGCGCGTTCTTTGCCTATCACGACGCGCTGATGGAAAAGGACTCCGGGCTCTCCAAGGCCGAGCGCGAGATGATCGTGGTGGCGACAAGCGCCGCCAACCAGTGCCAGTATTGCGTGATCGCCCACGGCGCGATCCTGCGCATCCGCGCCAAGAATCCGGAGATCGCCGACCAGATCGCGGTCAATTATCGCAAGGCCGACATCACGCCGCGGCAGCGCGCGATGCTCGACTTCGCCATCAAGGTCAGCCGCGCGGCCGAGGAGGTCGCGGAGGCGGACTTCGCGGCGCTCGCCGCCCATGGCTTCAGCGACGACGACGTCTGGGACATCGCTGCCGTGGCGGCGTTCTTCGCACTCTCGAACCGGCTCGCGAACGTCACCGGCATGCGGCCGAACGCCGAGTTCTACATGCTCGGGCGGCAACCGAAATAGAGGACGGCTTGTAGAGGACATCTTGGCAGACTGGAGCGAAATCGTCCTGCGTCTCGGTGCGGCGACCCTTGCCGGCGGCGCGATCGGACTCGACCGCGACCTGCGCGGCAAGCCGATCGGCCTGAAGACGCTCGGTCTCGTCAGCCTCTCGACCGCGACCGTCGTGCTGCTGGCCTTGCATGGGGTCGATCCCGGGAAATTCACCGATGCGGTCAGCCGCGTGATCCAGGGCGTGCTGACCGGGATCGGCTTTCTCGGCGCCGGCGTGATCGTCCGGCGGGGCGATCAATATCACGTCCATGGTCTGACCAGCGCCGCATGCGCGTTCTTCGCCGCATGCGTCGGGATTGTCTGCGGCGCCGGACATTGGCCTATCGTCCTCACCGCACTCGTGCTTGCATTCCTGCTGCTGACCTTCGGCAAGCGGACCGAGCGGTGGCTGCACCACGCGCTCGGCGGCAAGGAGGATCAGCACAGGCCGGAGGCCGCGCCCGGTCAGTCGTCGGATGCCGGCCCGCACCAGCCGGGCAGATAGACCGCTCCTCCACTGCGTCCCAGCGCCAGCCCCTTCTCCAGCGCCTTGGCGAAATTGTTCTCCACCGTCTTGCGCGGGATGTGGCGGCGCAGGAAATCCGCCCACAGGAATTCGCTGAACGGCGTCGTGTCCTTGGCGAAGCCGCCGGCCCGGCGCATCTCGCCGGCAAGGCTGCGGAACGGATCGTCCTTGAGATCCTTGATCGATTTCGGAATGTCCCTGAAGTGGCAGCGCTCGCCCTTGGAATTGTAGGGATAGACCCAGCGCTTGTTGTCCATCACGCCCCAGAACACGTCACGCTCGACCATCGTGAGATCGCCGATCACCGTGACCAGGATGTCCTTGACGCCCTCTTCGTGCAGTGCCCGCGCCATGTGATGATGATCGACCACGTAGTAGCGATCGTCGGGACCATGGACCACCGGGATCATGTGCTTGCCGAGCAGCTCGGCGCGCTTCTTGTCCGAGCTGTGCTCGCGCCAGCGCTTCCGCTTCTCCTTCACCTCATGCATGCCAACCGTCATCTGGGTCGGCCGCAGCGACATGATCGGGACCGGCTTGACGTAAGGCTCGCGCGTATGGGCCATGAATTGTACTCCCGTTTGACCGGCACTCCGGAATGGGTTCCATTATGACATGATGCCACAGGGACACGAAAGAGCCGGTTCGACGGAATGAGTTTGCGAGCAAACGAGCGCCTGAAGGCCCGCACGGTCCGCCTCGGCAATCGCGAGGTGGTGACCGAGGGATTGGAGCTCAGTTTCTGGGCAGACATCAGCCATCGCTGCATGACGGCATCCTGGCCCGCCTTTATTGGCGGTGCAGCATTGGTGTTCATTGCATTCAACGCCGTGTTCGCGTTGCTCTATTGGCTTGGCGATCATCCGATCGCCAACGTGCCCGACGGCCAGTACGTCGACTACCTCTATTTCAGCATCGAGACGCTCTCGACCGCCGGCTACGGCGACATGCACCCGCAGACGCATTACGGGCACTTCATCGCCGCTATCGAGCTGTTCACCGGCATCTTCTCGATGTCGCTGATGACCGGACTGATCTTCGCCCGCTTCTCGCGGCCGAGCGCACGCCTGCTGTTCGCCGACAATCCGGTGATCTCCGACCATGAGGGGCAGCCGACGCTGATGATCCGGCTTGCCAACGAACGGCACAACATCATCGCCAATGCCACCGCGCGGCTGTGGCTGTTCAAGAACGGCGTCAGCAAGGAAGGCATGGCCTATCGCCGGTTCTATGAATTGCCGCTCGTGCGCAGCGAAAGCCCGGCGCTGGCGCTGAGCTGGACCCTGTTTCATGTGATCGACCAGGACAGCCCGCTCTACGGTCTCGACGCCGCCGGCCTCGAAGCCGTCAACGCCGGTCTCGGGCTCATCGTCTCGGGCTATGACGACGTTGCAGCGCAAACTGTGCATGCGCGAAAATCCTACGAGCATTCCGACATCCGCATCGGCTATCGCTATGCCGAGATCCTGCGCACGACCGAGGACGGCCGCCTGCGGATCGACTACAGTCGGTTCCACGAGACGCTCGAAGGATGAATACCACCTCTGCGCGCATCAAGATTTTAGGTGTGTAGCGCGGCGAACATGCTAAACATCAGCGGTGATGCGACCGGACTGACAACAGTGAAGACGCAGCGGCCAATTTCCTCGGATGACGAGCACGTGGTGCTCAAATTCCGGCCGCGTACTTCGGCCCAGCCGCCGGGCAAGCGCGAGCAGCCGGTCCGTTCGACCCGCCCGGCTTCCATCGCTCCTGTTTCCGTCGCCAACGACCTCTCCCGCTATGAGAAGCCGCGCGAGGAGCCGGACGATTTCCGCCAGCGCATGCTCGCCAACATCGCCGCCTTCGCCTTCACGGTGGCACTCACCGCAATCGGTATCTGGCTCGCCATGAGCATCGCCGATCTGCGCAAGACCCAGGATTGCGTGCTGATGGGTCGCCGAGATTGCGCGAAGATTACGGTGATGCCGCGCAGCTAGGCTCACCGGAACCGTGCCCAAAAACCGTCCTTGCCAGGCTGGCCAAGCTCCATTGAACTAACGGCCCTGCTCCGATATACGGGCACACGACTCCGGCAGCAGCAATAGGGATTTCCGGGGCAACGCGCCCGCCTCCTCCAAGTAGACCCGGAATTACCTTCAATATATCAAAGGCTTAATGATGTCATCCACATTCGAGCAGATCGCCAACATTATCGCGGAGACCTGCGACATCCCGCGCGATACGATCAAGCCGGAGAGCCACGCGATCGACGATCTCGGGATCGACAGCCTCGACTTCCTCGACATCGCCTTTGCCATCGACAAGGCCTTCGGGATCAAGATGCCGCTCGAGAAGTGGACCCAGGAAGTCAACGACGGCAAGGCCACGACGGAGCAGTACTTCGTGTTGCAGAATCTCGCCGACCGCATCGACGAGCTGGTTGCGGCCAAGAACGCGGGCACGGGCTCGGCCTCGTAATCGCCCATCATGCAGCTTGAAACTTTTCAGCTGATTGATCGGATCGTCGACCTCAACCTCGACGCAAGGACCATTGTCGTCGAAGCGGATGTCCCGCCGGACAGCCATTCCGTGTTCGCGGGGCACTTCCCGGGCTACCCGATCATGCCCGGCGTGCTGCTCACCGAAGCGATGGCCCAGAGCTCCGGCTGGCTGATCCTCGGTCTGACCAAGTTCGAGCGCATGCCTTTCCTCGCCATGGTCAAGGAAGCGAAGATGCGTGGCTTCGTCAGCCCCGGATCGACGCTGACGATCGAAGCCAAGATCGAGCACGAAGGTTCAGGCTTCACCGTGACCTCGGCGAAGGTCCGCGTCGGCAAGGAGCTCAAATGCAACGCCGAGCTGACCTTCCGTCATATCCCCTTTCCCAGCCCGGACTTGCGTGTGCACATGGACGCGATGGCCAACAAGATCGGGTTTCCGCTGCAGGCAATGAATAATGGCTGAGAAGGAAGTCTGGATCACCGGCGTAGGCCTGCTCTCCTCGCTCGGCGAGGGGCTGGATACGCATTGGGATGCGCTCGGCGCCAAGCGCGTCAATGCCGACGAGAAGCGCCTCGCGCCCTACGTGATCCATCCGATCGCCCCCGTCAGCTTCGATGCCCAGATCCCGAAGAAGGGCGATCAGCGTCAGATGGAGATGTGGCAGCGGATCGGCACCTATGCTGCCGGGCTGGCGCTCGATTCCGCCGGCGTAAAAGGCAATCAGGAAATCCTGTCGCGGATGGACATGATCATCGCGGCCGGTGGCGGCGAGCGTGACCTCAATGTCGACCTGGCGATCATGAACGCCGACGCGCAGGGCAAGCTGCCCCCTGCCCTGCTCAATGAAAAGCTGATGAACGAGCTGCGCCCGACGCTGTTCCTGGCGCAGCTCTCCAATCTGCTCGCCGGCAATATCGCGATCGTCCACGGCGTGTGCGGGACGTCGCGCACCTTCATGGGCGAGGAAGCCGCGAGCATCGACGCCGCGCGGATCGCGGTCGCGCGCATCGGGGCCGGACAGAGCGACATCGCCCTGGTCGGCGCAGCCCATAATGGCGATCGCGGCGACCTGCTGATGCTCTATTCGTTCGGCGACTTCGCCCTCAAGGAACAACATACGTCAGTCTGGGCCCGCAGGAATAACCCGGGCTTCGCGATCGGCTCCGCCGGCGCCTTCCTGGTGATGGAATCGCGCGAGCACGCCGAGGCACGCGGCGCCAAGCCGTACGCCAAGCTGACCAAGGTGGTCGCCGATCTGGCCAAGCGCAAGCAGCCCGGCGCAGTGACGCAATCGCTGCAGGCGATGTGGCCGCAGCTTGGTGTCAACGATGCCAATGCCATGCTGATCACGGGTGCGACCGGCGCGGAGCCTGCGACCGCCGAAGAGCGCGAATTCCTCGGTCAGCACCCCGGCCTTGCCGTGCGCGCCACCGGAACGACCTTTGGACACACCATGGAGGCGCAGTTCCCGCTCGGGCTCGCGCTGGCCGCGCTGTCGATCTCGCGCGGCGCGCTTTATCCGGCCAACGACCCGACCGGGCTGGAGGTTGAAAAGACCGAAGCGCCAACCCAGATTGTCGTATTGGGGGTCGGCCACTGGCAGGGCGAAGGCATGGCACTGGTCGAGGCCGTCAAGTAATTCGGCGCAAGCACCGACGGGGACACCATGACAGCACCACGCGATAAATTCGGCCGACCGATCGTTGTCGTGACCGGCATGGGAATCGTGACGTCGCTCGGCGGCGGCAAGACCGACAATTGGAAGCGCCTCAGCGCAGGCGAGTCCGGCATCAAGACCGTCACGCGCTTTCCGCTCGACAGCATGAAGACGACGATGGCCGGCGCCGTCGATTTCGTCACCGTCGATCCGTTCTCGTCGACCAGCCTGTCGCAGCGCCTCGCGGAAATCGCGGCCGAAGAGGCACTGGAGCAATCCGGCATCGGCAGCAAGGGCGACTTCCCCGGCCCGCTGTTCCTGGCGGTTGCGCCGATCGAGACCGAATGGCCGCAGCGGCTCGAAGTCGCGCGCGAGGTTCCGACCAAGGACTTTGGCATCATCGAATATCTGGCGACCTGCAGCGGCGGGAAGTTTGCGCACTTCCACCGGCGCTTCACGTTCGGTTCGGTCGCGCTCAGCCTCGCCGAGACTTTCGGCACCAAGGGATCGCCGATTTCGCTCTCGACGGCTTGCGCATCCGGCGCGACCGCGATCCAGCTCGGCGTCGAGGCCATCCGCCGCGGCGAAACCGATGCAACGCTGTGCATCGCCACCGACGGCTCGGTCAATCCGGAAGCCATGGTGCGATTCTCGCTGCTCTCGGCCCTTTCCACCCAGAATGATCCGCCGCAGGCCGCCTCCAAGCCGTTCTCGAAGAACCGCGACGGCTTCGTGATGGCCGAAGGCGCCGGCGCGCTGGTGCTGGAGAGCTACGACGCCGCGATCGCGCGTGGCGCACGCATCCTCGGCGTCGTCGCCGGCTGCGGCGAGCTGACCGATTCCTTCCACCGCACCCGCTCGGCCCCCGACGGCAAGCCGGCGATCGGCTGCGTGCGCAAGACGCTTGCCGACGCCGGCATGGAGCCCGAGCAGATTGATCACATCAACGCGCACGGCACCTCGACCCCGGAAAACGACAAGATGGAATATCTGGCCACCTCGGCGGTGTTCGGCGAGCACACCAAGAACATTCCGGTGTCGTCGAACAAATCGATGGTCGGCCACACCATCTCGGCCGCCGGCGCCGTCGAGGCGATCTTCTCGCTGCTCACGCTCGAGCATCAGCGGATTCCGCCGACGATCAATTACGAGGTGCCGGATCCCGCGATCCCGTTCGACGTGGTCGGCAACAAGGCGCGCGACGCCAAGGTGACCGCCGTGATGTCGAACTCGTTCGGGTTCGGCGGGCAAAACGCCTCGCTGATCCTGACGCGCGAACCGGCCTGATCCACGCCTCGCCTCATCCGATGAAACGCCTGCTCCTTCGTACCAGGGCGCACCTGCGTGACGCTGCAAAGCCCGTGACCAACGTCGCCATTGGCGCGTTGACGACCGGGCTGCTGCGCACGACGCGCTATTTCGATCCGGAGAAGACCGCACGATTCTTCGGCCACGCCGCGCATTTCATCGGCCGCCGGTTGCGTGAGGATCGCATCGGCCGCGAGAACCTCACGGCCGCCTTCCCGGACAAGTCACCGCAGGAAATCGAAGAGATCCTGACTGGCGTCTGGCACAACCTCGGACGGATCGGCGCCGAATTCGCGCATATCGACCGCATCTGGGACCATGACCCCAAGAATCCCGACAAGCCGGGCCGCGTAGAATTCTCGGCGCGCAGCAAGCAGCTGTTCGATCAATTGCGTGACGACGGCAAGCCGGCACTGTTCTTCGCCGCACATCTCGGCAACTGGGAGCTCTCGCCTATTGCTGCCGCCGCGCATGGCCTCGACGCCACGATCCTGTTCCGGCGGCCGAACATCGAAGCAGCCGACCGCGCCATCGAACGCATCCGCGCCGTCAATTTGGGTACGCTGGTGCCGGCCGGCCGCGACGCGCCGCTCAAGCTGGCGCAGGCGCTTCAGCGTGGCCAGCACGTCGCGATGCTGGTCGACCAGTATTTGACCAACGGCGTTCCCGTCACTTTCTTCGGCCGCAAGACGACCGCGAACCCGCTGCTGGCGCGCCTGCGCCGGCAGATCGATTGCCCGATCCACGGCACGCGGATCATCCGCCTGCCCGACGGCCGTTTCCGCGGCGAGGTCACCGAGGAAGTGAAGCCGGTGTTCGACGCGTCCGGCCAGGTCGATATCCAGGGCACGACGCAGGCGATCACCGACATCGTCGAGGGCTGGGTCCGCGAGTATCCGGATCAGTGGCTCTGGCTGCACCGGCGCTGGCGGTAGGTCCTACACTCGTCATTGCGAGCGAAGCGAAGCAATCCATCGCTCCGCATGCGCGGAGAAATGGATTGCTTCGTCGCTTCGCTCCTCGCACTGACGGATAGACCTATTTCCCCGTCTTCACGCGCGTCCACAGCCGGTTGATGATCCGCTGCGTCGCAGGATCGCGCGCCGTGATCACGAACAGCTTCTTCTGCATCGCCGCGTCAGGATAGATGTTCTTGTCGTTGAAGATCTTCGGATCGATCAGCTTCTGGCTCGCCAGATTGCCGTTGGCGTAGGACAGGAAGTTCGAGTTCTTCGCCGCGACGTCGGGACGATAGAGGTAGTTGATCAGCTCATAGGCCTCAGCGACGTTCTTGGCATCGGCGGGGATTGCGAGATTGTCGAAGAACATCTGCGCGCCCTCCTTCGGGATCGTGTAGCCGATCTCGACGCCGGTCTTGGCTTCCGCCGCCCGGCTGCGGGCCTGCATGATGTCGCCCGACCATCCGACCACGAAGCAGATCTCGCCCGAGGCCAGCGCGCTGAGATATTCGGACGAATGGAATTTGCGCACATAGGGCCGGATCTTGGTGACGAGATCGGCGGCCTTCTCGAGGTCGCCGGCCTGGTCGAATTCGGATCGAGACCGAGATAGCTCAGCGCCGCCGGCAGGATGTCGTCGGCGGAATCCAGCATGTGGATGCCGCAATCCCTAAATTTGGCGAGGTTCTCCGGCTTGAACACCATGTCCCAGCTGTCGATCTTCGCGTCAGGCCCGAGGATCTTCTCCGCCATCTTCACATTGTAGCCGATGCCGGTGGTGCCCCACATGTAGTTGGCGCCGAAATTGTTGCCGGGATCGTAGGTCGCGAGTTGCTCCGTCACCACCGGCCAGGCATTGGCGAGGTTCGGCAGCTTTGACTTGTCGAGCTTCAAAAACACCTTCGCGGTGATCTGCCGCTGCAGGAAATAACCGGTCGGCACCACGACGTCGTAGCCGGACTTGCCCGCGAGCAGCCGGGTCTCCAGCGTCTCGTTGGCGTCGAACGTATCGTAGACGACCTTGATGCCGGTTTCCTTGGTGAAGTCCTCGAGGACTCCCGGCGCCATGTAGTTCGACCAATTGTAGAAGTTGACCGTACGATCCTCGGCGCCGGCGGAGGCCGAGAGCAGCAGGAGCGTCGCGACCGCGCCGACGATGCTGACGAGACGACGGTGCTGCTCTCGCATCCTGGCCCTACCTCTTGCGGCGGTGAACCGCGTCCGACAGCCGCTCCAGCGCGGCGTCGAGCGTCGAGTCCTTCTTGGCGAAACAGAAACGCACGACGGACGTCACAGCATCCTGCTCGTAAAACGCCGACACCGGAATAGCCGCAACCTTGTAATCCCTTACAATTCGCCAGCAGAACTCCGCGTCGGTCTCGTTGAGGCCGAGCGGCGCTAGATCAACGGTGAGGAAATACGTCCCCTGCGACTTCAGCACCGGAAAGCCGATGCTCTCCAGCCCCTTGGTCAGGCGGTCGCGGCTCCGCGCCATGTCCTTGCGCATGTCGAGGAAATAATCGTCCGGCTTGCCGAGGCCGTAGGCGACGGCGGCCTGCAGATTGGGGGCCGTCGTGAAGGTGAGGAACTGGTGCACCTTCGCCGCTACGCGCAGCAGCGGCGGCGCGGCGCACACGAAGCCGATCTTCCAGCCCGTCAGCGAGAAGATTTTGCCGGCGCTGCCGACCTTGATGGTGCGATCGCGCATCCCCGGAATCGTGATCAGCGGGATGTGCTCGCGGCCGTCGAACACGACGTGTTCCCAGACCTCGTCGCAGATCGCGACCACGTCGAACTCCTGGCAATACCGCGCCAGCAGTTCGAGGTCCTCGCGAGGATAGACCACCGCGGCCGGGTTGAGCGGATTGTTGAACAGCACCGCCTTGGTCTTGTGGTTGAAGACGCTGCGCAGCATCTCCTCGTTCAGTCGCCACTCCGGCGGCTCGAGCCGCAACAGCCGCGGGATGCCACCGGCCTGGCGGATGATCGGCAGATAGGAATCATAGACCGGCTGGAAGCACACCACCTCGTCGCCCGGCTCGACCACGGAGAGGATCGAGGAGGTCAGCGCCTCGGTGCCGCCGGAGGTGACCATCACCTCGGTCATCGGATCGAGCTTGAGCCCGTGCCAGTGGCCGTAATGCGATGCGATCGCCTGACGGAGCTCCGGAATGCCCATCATCGACGGATACTGGTTGTAGCCGTTGATGGAGGCATCCGCGGCGGCGCGACGGATGTCCTCCGGTCCGGGATCGTCGGGAAAGCCCTGTCCGAGATTGATGGCGTTGTTGTCGCGCGCGGCCTGCGACATCGCCTCGAAGATGGTGACGGGAAGGTCTGCGAAGACCTTGTTCATGGAGGTCATGTCAGGGATCAGCCGCCCGTCTTGGTCGGCAATCCCGCCGCCTTCCAGCCGATGATGCCGCCCGCCAGATGCTTGTCGTAGGGCAGGCCCGCGGCCTGGGCGGCCAGCGAGGCCGTCACCGAGCGCTTGCCGGAGCGGCAGGCGAACACCACCTGCTTTCCTCTCGGATCGGGGATAGCGGCCGGGTCGAAGGTCGACAATGGCACCACGACGCCATCGGGATAGGCTTCGACTGCGACCTCATTGGGCTCGCGGACGTCGACCAAGAGATAGCGGCCTTCCGCTATGCCCTTCGACACCTCGTCCGGAAACAAATCTTCCACCTTGTGGTCCGCCACGGAAATATCCTCCCGACTATCAATTGGCGAGCATCGCGCGGCTCGCCGTTCGGGGCGCAAAGTCGCCTCTCGCGGCAAGAAAATCAAGCGTCCGAAACGGGTTAGATGTCGTGCAGAAACGATAGGTCGTGCGCCCTAAATCGTGACCTGCGTGCCGACCTCGACCACCCGCCCGGTCGGAATCTGGAAATAGTCGGTCGCATCGTTCGACGAGCGGCTCAGCGCGATGAACAGATGGTCCTGCCAGCTCGGCATGCCCGAATGCGCCGCCGGCTTCAGCGCGCGGCGGGACAGGAAGAATGAGGTCGACATGATGTCGAACTGCCAGCCGAGCTTGCGGGCGATCGCCAGCGTCTTCGGGACGTTCGGCTGCTCCATGAAGCCGAACTTCAGCGTCACCTTGGAGAAGGTCTCGGTCAGCTGCTCCATCCGTACCCGCTCGGAGGGATCGATGCGCGGCGTCGGCGCGGTCTCGATGGTCAGGATGACGTTCTTCTCGTGCAGCACCTTGTAGTGCTTGAGGCTGTGCATCAGCGCTGTCGGTGCGCTGACGGGATCGCTGGTCAGGAACACCGCGGTGCCGGAGACACGCTGCGGCGGCCGCTTCTCCAGCATCGCGACGAGATCGGCGAGTGGGAATTCCAGCTTGCGCGACTTCTCGAACAGCAGCCGGCTGCCGCGCCGCCACGTGTACATCACCACGATCATGGCGCCGCCAAGCGCGAGCGGCACCCAGCCGCCCTCGAACACCTTGAGCAAATTGGCGGCAAGGAACGTGATGTCGAGGAACAGGAACGGCGCGACCAGCGCCGCAGCGGCGATCGGCGACCAGCGCCAGACCTTCCAGATCACCACAAAGCCCATCATCGCGGTCACCACCATGGTGCCGGTCACCGAGATGCCGTAGGCCGAGGCCAGCGCGCTCGACGAGCGGAACATCAGCACCAGCACGATCACCGCGATGAACAGGAACCGGTTGATGCGTGGCATGTAGATCTGCCCGGAATGCGCTTCCGAAGTGTGGCGGATCTCGAACCGCGGCAGCAGGCCGAGCTGGATCGCCTGCCGGGT
This sequence comes from Bradyrhizobium acaciae, assembly GCF_020889785.1. Lineage (GTDB taxonomy): Bacteria > Pseudomonadota > Alphaproteobacteria > Rhizobiales > Xanthobacteraceae > Bradyrhizobium > Bradyrhizobium acaciae. The sequence goes on along the minus strand of NZ_JACMYK010000089.1, from coordinate 5,635 downwards.
CAGCGAGTAGGCACCGGTGATTACGGCCTGGCTCGCGATCACGGTCGCCAAGGTCGCGAGCGCGACCATAGGGATCAGCGCCCAGTCCGGGAACATCAGGAAGAACGGGTTCTCGATGCCCTTGGGATCGCCGATCAGGAGCGCACCCTGCCCGAGATAGTTCAGCGCCAGCGACGGCAGCACGATGAACATCCACGCGGTCTGGATCGGGCGCTTGCCGAAATGGCCGAGGTCGGCATAGAGCGCCTCCGCGCCGGTCACGGCGAGGAACACGGCACCGAGCGTGATGAAGCCGATCACGCCGTGATGCAGCATGAACGACACCGCAAGCACCGGGTTGAATGCGAGGAACACCTCGGGATGCCGCGCGATCTGCGGCAGCGCCGCAACGGCGATCACCGCGAACCAAACGCACATCACCGGCCCGAAGAAGGCCGCGACGCGCGCCGTTCCGCGCGACTGCACGGCGAACAGGAAGACCAGGATCACCACCGTGAGCGGGACGACATAGGGATCGAAGGTCGAGGTGACGAGCTTGATGCCTTCGATCGCCGACAGCACCGAGAGCGCCGGCGTGATGACCGCGTCGCCGTAGAACAGCGCGCCGCTGATGATGCCGAGCAGCACGATCGCGCCGGCCCCCTTGGTGGCAGCGCGCTGCGCCAGCGCCATCAGCGCCAGCGTGCCGCCTTCGCCATTGTTGTCGGCGCGGAGCAGGATCACGACGTATTTCAGCGTGACGACGACAATCAGCGCCCACAGGATCAGCGAGAGCACGCCGAGCACCGCATGCGGCGTCACGGCGCCCTCGCCGCCGGCAGCCGCGACCACGGCCTCACGCAGCGCGTAGAGCGGGCTGGTGCCGATATCGCCATAGACCACGCCGATGCTGCCGAGCATCAGCGCCTTGAAGGTGGCGGTTGAATGCGCCTCGCCATGGCCGTTTGCCGCGGGCGTTTCCGCCGCGGTGATCGCACTCTCGGATGACATGGGAAGCTGCGCCTCTGTCTTCTGCCGCACCGCACAATGCCGGGTTGCAGGCCTATACTCCCGGCAGGAATGCATAGGTTAGCACGGATTCAGGCCTCCACTATGCGTAGCACGCATAGATCACGGCTTTTCAATGCCGGAATTCGCTGCCGACTCAGATAGTTACCTGGGTACCCACTTCAACCACCCTCCCTGTCGGGATCTGGAAATAGTCGGTCGCATCGTTGGCGGACCGGCTCATCGCGATGAACAGATGGTCCTGCCACTGCGGCATGCCCGACTGGGCGGACGGCTTCAGCGACCGCCGCGACACGAAGAACGAGGTCGCCATGATGTCGAACTGCCAGCCGAGCTTGCGGGCGACCGCCAGCGCCTTCGGCACGTTCGGCGATTCCATGTAGCCGAAGCGTAGCCGCACCGCGGTGAACTTGTCGCTGACCTTCTCCATGTTGACGCGCTCCGATACATCGACACGGGGCGTCGGTGCGGTCTCGATGGTCAGGATCACGTTGTGCTCGTGCAGCACCTTGTTGTGCTTGAGATTGTGCAGCAGCGCGGTCGGCACGAAGCTCGGGTCACTGGTCAGGAACACCGCGGTGCCCTTGACGATGTGCGGCGGCCTCTTCTCCAGACTGCGGATCAGGTCGCGCAGCGGAACCTCGATGCGGCGGGTCTTGGCGATGAGGATCGCGGCGCCGCGGCGCCAGGTCCAGATCATCGTCGCCATCACGACGCCGAACAGCAGCGGCACCCAGGCGCCCTCGAACAGCTTCAGCAGGTTGGCGCTGAAGAACGTCATGTCGACGATCACGAACGGCAGGATCAAGGCGGCTGCCGACGCCACGCGCCAGTTCCACAGCTTCCAGATCACGATGAAGCCCATGATGCCGTCGGCGACCATGGTGGTCGAAACCGCGATGCCGTAGGCCGAGGCGAGCCCGCTCGAGGTGCGGAACAGCAGCACCAGCAGCAGCACGCCGATCAACAGCAGCCGATTGACCCGCGGCAGATAGATCTGCCCGGCATGAGTCTCCGAGGTGTAGCGGACCTCGAAGCGCGGCAGCAATCCGAGTTGCACCGCCTGGCTGATCAGCGAATAGGCGCCGGTGATCACGGCCTGGCTCGCGATCACCGTCGCGGCGGTGGCGAGCCCAACCAGCGGCAGCAGCAGCACGTCAGGCACCATGCGGTAGAACGAGTTCTCGATCGCGCTAGGATCGGACAGCACCAGCGCGCCCTGCCCGAAATAGTTGAGCAGCAGCGAGGGCAGCACGAAGAACAACCAGCCGGACTGGATCGGCTTGCGGCCGAAATGCCCGAGATCGGCATACAGTGCCTCGCCGCCGGTCACCGCGAGGAACACGGCGCCCAAGGTCACCAGGCCGACGGTGCCGTGGGTCAGCAGGAACTGGAGCGCGTAATAGGGATTGATCGCCGCCAGCACCGACGGATCGTCCATGATGTGGACCACGCCCATCACCGCGAGCGAGGCGAACCACACCACCATGACAGGCCCGAACGCCGAGGCGACGCGCGCGGTACCGGAGCGCTGCACCGCGAACAGCGCAACCAGGATCAGGATCGTCAGCGGCACCACATAGTGCTCGAGATGCGGCGTGGCGAGCTTGAGGCCTTCGACCGCCGACAGCACCGAGATCGCCGGCGTGATCATGGAATCGCCGATGAACATCGAGGCGCCGACCACGCCGAGCGCGAGCAGCGGCCAGCTGCGCCGTCCAAGCGCGCGCTGACCGAGCGCCATCAGCGACAGCGTGCCGCCCTCGCCATTGTTGTCGGCGCGCAGCAGCAGCAGCACATATTTTGCGGTGACGACAGTGAACAGCGCCCACAGGATCAGGCTGAGCACCCCGAGCACCATGATGCGGGTGACCGGCTGGCCGTGCGCGGCGCCGCCGACCGCCTCGCGGAATGCGTAGAGCGGCGAAGTTCCGATATCGCCGAACACCACCCCGATGCTGCCCAAGGTCAGGGCCCAGAAGCTTGAGGTGCCCTGGCCTGTTGCTTGCGCATCCCGGGCTTCAGTGGATGAGACGCTGGCAGCCATGGCGAAGGTTGAAACGCCCGATCGGTTGATTTTGATCCGCGCGGCTATCGACGCTTCCGCCCCGCCTGTCAACCAACCAACAGCCAGCTCGACGGTAGCATGGTATTTCGAGGCTACGGCTTCAGGTCCGGCGGCAGGGGCGGATTTTCCCGCATCAACGTGATGGTCACGCGACGGTTCGCCGGCAGCGTCGGATCGTCGGGAAACAGCGGCTGGCCGTCAGCCTTGCCGGAAACCGCGAAGACATGCGACGGCGGCAGCCCTTCCCGCTCCAGGATCTGTCGCACCGCATTGGCGCGGTCCGCGGACAGGTCGAAGGCGTCGTAATCGCTGCGCGCCGGCACGAAGCCTGCGGCTGTATGCCCCACGATCGCGATCCTCAGCGGCGTCGCCTTCAGCGGCGCGGCGAGCTTCTGGATCAGCCGGCGGGTGCGCTCATACGGCTCCCTGGAGCCGTCGGCGAACATCGAGCGGCCGTCCTGGTCGACGATCTCGAGGTTGAGCCCCTCCTTGGTCTCCTCGAACATGATGTTCTTGGAGATCTCGGTCAGCTCCGGCATGTCCTGCAGCGCCTGCCGCAGCGAGGCGGAGGCGAGCGCGAATTCACGGTCGATCTTCAGCCGCGCGCCGTTGATCTGGCTGCGCTCCTTCTCGTCCGGCGTCGGATTGGCGGAGGACTCTTCCGGCGAGATGTGCTCGACATTCTTCAGCTTGGGCCGGGTCGGCAGGCCGTCGGACTCGACGATCCCGGAATAGCGCACATTGGTCTGCACGCCGAACGCGTCGCGCATCGAACCGGCGACGATCTTCAGCTTGTTGTTGTCCATGGTGGAGAACGCGACGAGCATCACGAAGAAGCTCATCATCAGACCCATCAGGTCGGCGAAGGTCACGAACCAGCCGTGACCTCCACCATGGGCGTCGCCGCGCTTTTTCTTGGCCATTGTCGCGTTCTTCCGGCTGCGTTTCCCGAACCCGCCGGCCGGTCACGCCGGGACCGGCTCGCCTTCCTCGTGGCGATGCTTCTCCGGCAGATAGGCCAGCAGCATCTCGCGCACCAGCGCGGGGCTCTTGGAGTCGCGGATCATCAGGATGCCGTCGATGATCAGCGTGCGGTTGGTCTCCTCGTCGAGCAGCTTGCCGTGCAGCTTGTCGGCGATCGGCAGGCAGAACAGGTTGGCGACCAGCGCGCCGTACAGGGTCGCGAGCAGCGCGGTTGCCATGAACGGGCCGAGCTTGGAGGGGTCGGTCATGTTGGCGAACATCTGCACCATGCCGATCAGCGTGCCGATCATGCCGAACGCCGGCGCACAGTCGCCGATCGCACGGTAGATCTTGCTGCCCTCGTCGAGGTGCATCAGGAAATTGTCGCGGTCGCGCTCCATGTTGTCGCGGATGAATTCGAGGTCGTAGCCGTCGGCGACATAGCGGATGCCCTTCGCGAGGAACGGCTCGTCGGTCTCGACCTTCTCCAGGCCGACCGGGCCCTGCTTGCGGGCGATCTCGGCGATGCGGGCGAGTTCGTCGACGAGGTCGCGCGCCGACAGCCGGCTCATGGTGAAGGCGAATTTGGCGCCGAGCGGCAGGCCATGCAGCATCACGCCGAGCGGAAAGCGGATCATCGTCGCCGCGATCGAGCCGCCAAAGATGATGATCATGGCGTGCTCGGAGATGAACATGTGCAGATCGCCGCCCATGAACATCATCACCGAAATGACGATGATGCCAGCCAACAGCCCGGCGCCTGTCATGATATCCATGAGAAACTCCAACGCGAACGCAACACCTGCCCGTCCTGGACGGCGCGCAGCCCAAGGCGGGCCGCGTGGAAAAACCCTATCGTTAATGCCATTAAGGACGCGTTACCGAATTTGGTAGGGATAACAACGGGTAAACGGCGGTCTTCTCGCGATGTCGTTGAAGATGCTGGATTTCCGCATGGGATGCCGTCGCTGCATGCGCAAAAGGCCTCCCCGTAGAACAACGGACATGAGATAGGTGGGATCAGAGCGTTTTCGAGCGAAGTGGGTACCGGTTCGCGTGAAGAAAACGTGTCAACACAAGAATTGAGAGCCCCGTTCCGATTCAATCGGAACGGAAAAGGCTCTCGAGGAAACGAACAAGCGAGCAGGACAGGATGAAGGCGGTCGTCGTCGAGCAATATGCGCCCATCGATCAGATCGAGCTGAAGCAGATCGCCACGCTTGAACCCGGCCCCGGAGAGATCCGCGTCCGCGTCCATGCCGCGAGCATCGGCTTCGTCGATGGCCTGAAAGTCGAGGGCCGCTATCAGACCAAGGATGCCCTGCCCTTCACGCCCGGTGTGGAATTCGCCGGCGTGGTCGATGAGGTCGCAAGCGACGTCACCGGCATCGCGCCGGGCATGCGGGTGATGGGCGCGGCACGCTCGGGCGCGTTGGCCGAGTATATCGTGGTGCCGCCAGCCGCCGTCGAGATCATGCCCGACGGACTGTCGATGGAGGCCGCCGCCGCCTTCCGCACCAACTACCTCACCGCGCTCTACGCGCTCGGCGAGCGCGGCTCGCTCAAGGCCGGCGAGCAGCTGCTGGTGCTCGGTGC
>NZ_JACMYK010000088.1 GCF_020889785.1 Bradyrhizobium acaciae | reverse complement strand
CTGCGGCGCCGCCGAATCCGAACGCGCGGCCGGAAGCGGCGGCTGGGTTGGACGGCTGGCTCGCGGATCGGTTGTTTCGGTAGGCGTTAGACCAAAGGTCGCACCGTAACGCCAACCGTCATCCCCCGCGCATGTGGGGATCCAGTACGCCACGGCTTATCGGCTGAACACAAATGCCTCTGGAATACTGGATCGCCCGCTTTCGCGGGCGATGACAGCTGAGGTGACGGAGGCAGTGCGTAGGATGATAGGCGCGAGAGCGCCGCCTACTCCTGGATCCCGTAGCGGTGCAGGTCGTTGCCGTGAGTGTCGAGCCAATTCTTGGCGCGCGTGACGGAGGCGCAGACCTTGTCGACCACCCGCCAGAACCGCGCCGAGTGGTTCATTTCGACCAGATGCGCGACCTCGTGGGCGGCGAGGTAATCGAGCACGAAGGGCGGCGCCAGGATCAGCCGCCATGAGAATGACAGCGAACCTGCCGAGGTGCACGAGCCCCAACGGCTGGATTGATCGCGGATCGAGATCCGCCGCACCTTCACGCCGAGTTCCGCGGCATGAAGCTGCGCCGACTTCTGCAGATCCTTGCGCGCCTCTCGCTTGAGGAAGTCATGGACCCGGCGATCCATGTGCTCGACGCCGCCGGCGACGCAGAGGATCTTCTCGCCGCTGTCGCGCGTCTCGGTCCACACCGTGCCGCGCTCGCCCGAACGATGCACCAGCCGATGCGGCACGCCGCGCAACGGCACCACGGTGCCGGGCTGGAAGGGCGCGGCCTTCGGCAAGCGGCCAAGACGAGCGGCGATCCAGCCGCCGTGGATGTTGGCGAACTCCTTGGCTTCGATAATCGTGCCGCGCGGCGGCATCGTCAGGATCGCTTCGCGATCGGTCGGATGAATCCTGAGCGTGTAGCGGCGCGCGCGCCTGTGCCGGCGCAATCTGACGGTGAAAAACTGGGAGCCGTGTCTGACCAATACGGTCGCGGGTTCGGCAGGCCGCCGATAGAGGAGCGCGCGAGTAGCCATTTCTGAGAGTCCGGGGAGCAGGAGTTCGCCCGAACTCTGCCATATCCGCCGCCAGGGAAAGCGCTCGGCGCAAAAACAAATCATTTGCCCAATATACAGGGGCTGGTCGTTAATTGACCTCTACCGGCAGGGGGCGGAACCGGAATTTTTCTGATGAATCAGAGTCGCGAAAAAGGCCCAAGAGATGAAATTAAATTCATCACTTGGGCCTTGGTCGATTTGAGATTCTTTTAGCTAAATCAGTGGCTTGTGCGAACGCGAAAATCGCGTCCGGAGCGATACCTATTCGGCCGCCGCGACCAGGGAAAGCCGCGTACTGGCCGCCGAAACCATGAAATCGGAGATCCGCGGCACGATTTCGGAGCGGAACCGCGAGCCGTTGAACACGCCGTAATGGCCGACGCCCTTCTGCACGTAGTGCACGCGACGATGGTTCGGAATCGCGGTGCAGAGCGCGTGCGTTGCCTCGGTCTGGCCGAGACCGGAGATATCGTCCTTCTCGCCTTCCACCGTCATCAGCGCGACGCGGCGGATTTTCGACGGATCGACCGGCTTGCCGCGATGGGTCATCTCGCCCTTCGGCAGCGCGTGCTTGACGAAGACGAGGTCGACGGTCTGCAGGTAATACTCGGCAGTAAGGTCCATCACCGCGAGATATTCGTCGTAGAATTCACGGTGCTTATCGGCGAGGTCGCCGTCGCCCTTCACCAGATGGGCGAACAGCGCCTTGTGCGCGTCCATGTGCCGATCCAGGTTCATGCTGATGAAGCCGTTGAGCTGCAGGAAGCCCGGATAGACGTCACGCATCACGCCCGGATGCGGGAACGGCACCTTGGTGATGACATGGCTGCGGAACCATTCGATGCCGCGCTCTTCCGCAAGGTTGTTGACCGCAGTCGGATTGCGCCGCGTGTCGATCGGGCCACCCATCAGCGTCATCGACAGCGGCACGAACGGATCGTGGTTCGCTTCCATCACGGAGACCGCCGCCAGCACCGGCACCGAAGGCTGGCACACCGCGATGATGTGCATGTTGCCGCCGAGCGCATGCAGCATCTCGATGACGTAGTCGACATAGTCGTCGAGATCGAACCGGCCCTCGGCAAGCGGCACCATGCGCGCATCGGCCCAGTCGGTGATGTAAACTTCATGCGTCGGCAGGAATGCCTCGACGGTGCCGCGCAGCAGCGTCGCATAGTGGCCCGACATCGGCGCCACGATCAGCACCCGCGGCTGCGGCGCGCGCAACGGGCGCGTCAGCTTGCGATCGAAATGCAGCAGGCGGCAGAACGGCTTTTCCCAAACCGTGCGAACCTCGACCGCGGTGCGGATGCCGTTGACCTCAGTTGTCGGCAGGTTCCAATCCGGCTTGCCGTAACGGCGCGTGGTGCGCTCGAACAGCTCACAGCCGGCGGCGATCGATTTGCCGAACTCGGTATGCGTCCACGGATTGAGCGGGTTCTGAAACAGGATCTTGGTGGCGTCGGTCACCGCGCGCACCGGGTTGAGCGACGCATGCGCCATCTCATACATCCAGTACATCGGCGTCGTAAGTGCCGGGCTGCCTTCCGCCGCCAGTGGCGGTGCACCAAATTCACCGATGGGCATTGTATCTTCAGACCCCTGTTTGCGCCGCAGCATACTGACCAATGCGCAACATTGCGTCAATGTGCCGCTCACTGAATCTAGGGGCCGTATCCGGCTAAAACACCGTGAATCCACGAGAAAGTGACTTATTCACCACTACTGAGCAGCGATCCGTTGCGCTTGGCGCTCTGCAAAAGGGCAAGGAAGACCGCAAAAGAGGCAGCGAACAGGGCGGCGTTGATGACGAGCGCCCACACCATCAGGTCGGCACGGAAGACGTGATCGATCAGCAGCGAGCGCATGCCTTCGAACACATAGGTCGGCGGCAGCGTCCAGGCGACAAGTTGCAGCCAGGCCGGCAGCACCTCGACCGGATAGTAGATGCAGGCGAGCGGCATCACCGCAAACATCAGCGTCCAGACGATGCTCTCCGCGCCGAGCCCGTTGCGCAGCACGAGGCCCGAGGCGAACACCCCGACCGACCAGCTGGTGAAGATCAGATTGCAGAAGAACGCGATCAGCGGCAATCCGATGGCGTAGAAGTTGAAGCCGAAGAAGAACAGCGCCAGCAGCGTCATCGGGATCACGCCGATGGCGAGCCGGATCAGGCTCATGATCATCAGCGAGAGCAGGAATTCGATCGGCTTCAGCGGGCTCATCATCAGGTTGCCGAGATTGCGCGCCCACATCTCTTCGAGGAACGAGATCGAGAAACCGAGCTGGCCGCGGAACAGGATGTCCCACAGGATCACCGCGCCGATCAGCGTGCCGCCGGCCTTGGCGAAGAAGCCGGATGCCTGCGAGATGTAATTCTGCAGGAAGCCCCAAGTGATGATCTGCAAGGCCGGCCAGTAGATCAGCTCCAAGAGCCGCGGCCATGACGACATCAGGAGATACCAATAACGCAGCACCATCGCATTGATGCGCTGCAGGGAAATGGCGCGCGGGTGATGGCTGACGATCTCGCTCATGATAAGCCCTCTGGCGCGCCCTCCCGCGTCCGGCCGCGCGCGACATCGAGAAACACCTCTTCCAGCGTGTCGCGGTTGTAGCGCGCCATGATGCCCTCGGGGCTGTCGTCGTCCTCGATCTTGCCGCGCTTCATGATGATGACGCGGTCGCAAAGGCGCTCGACCTCCAGCATGTTGTGCGAGGCCAGCAGGATGGTCGCGTTATGGGTCTTGCGGTAGGTCTCGAGATGCTGCCGGACCCAGTCCGCGGTGTCCGGGTCGAGCGACGCGGTCGGCTCGTCGAGCAGCAGCAGGTCCGGCTCGTTGATCAGCGCCTTCGCCAGCGCGACGCGGGTCTTCTGCCCGGCGGAGAGCTTGCCATTGGAGCGGTCGAGGAATTCCTTGAGATCGAGATCGGCGGCGAGCTGGTCGATCCGACCGCGCAGATGCTTCACGGCATAGAGACGGCCGAAAATGGTCAGGTTCTGCCGCACCGTGAGCCGCATCGGCATGTCGACATAGGGGCTCTCGAAATTCATCCGCCCGAGCACGTCATAGCGCTGCTCCGGGATTTTTGCGCCCAGCACGCTGACGGTGCCCGAGGTCGGCAGCACCAGCCCCATGATCATTGCGATCGTCGTGGTCTTGCCGGCGCCGTTGCCGCCGAGCAGGCCGGTGATGCTGCCGCGCGCGATGCGGAACGAGATATCGTCGACCGCGCGGGTGGTCTTGTAGACCTTGACCAGATGCGCGACCTCGATCGCGGCCGATCCGCCCTGATCGGCCGCGGGCGCTTGGTTGGCCGCAGGCGCTTGCCCCTGACCTGTCTCGCGCTGTTGCATATGGCCGTCATTGAGCCATTGCGACAATAAGCGCAAGGCTTGGCGGTAATTAAAGGCTTGGCCCGCGTCCTTGCGCTAAGTCGCGAATTTGTGCGCCGCCCACGGCACAGCTAAAGTCCCTGACATGACCGACATCGCTTCCGATTTCCGCCAACCCCGCCGCTATGTCCGCCTGGATACGATCCTGCGGCTGCGCTGGCTCGCCGCGCTCGGTCAGCTCGTCGCAATCTTCATCGTTGCACAAGGGCTGGAATTCGACGTTCCGATCGTCCCCTGCGTCACCATCGTGACCTTCTCGGCGCTGCTCAATCTGGCGCTGCAGATCGCGTTCAACCCAATGCAGCGGCTGGAGCCGGCCTATGCCGCCGCTCTGCTCGCGATCAACATCGTCGAGCTCGGCGGCCTTCTGTACTTCACCGGCGGGCTGCAGAACCCGTTCTCATTCCTGTTCCTTGCGCCGGTGCTGATCTCGGCGACGGTGCTGCCGATCCGACTGACGATCGCGCTCGGCTGCCTTGCGGTCGCCTGCGCCTCGGCGCTGTTCTTCTATCATTTGCCGCTGCCGTGGGACGGCGACGATCCGCTGGTGCTGCCGCCGATCTACCTGATCGGCGTCTGGCTCTCGATCCTGCTCGCGATCGGGGTCACCAGCCTTTACGCGTTCCAGGTGACGGAGGAAGCGCGCCAGCTCTCCGACGCGCTCGCCGCCACCGAGCTGGTGCTGACGCGCGAGCAGCATCTGACCCAGCTCGACGGCCTCGCCGCCGCCGCCGCGCATGAACTCGGCACGCCGCTGTCGACGATCTTCCTGATCTCGCGCGAACTCGAGAAGACGGTGCATGACCCGGCCATCACCGGTGACCTGAAGACCGTGCGCGAACAGGCGCAGCGCTGCCGCGACATCCTGAGCAAGATCGCACAATTGTCATCGAGCGGGGCGCCGTTCGACACCATGAAACTGTCGACCCTGATCGAAGAGGCGGTGGCGCCGCATCGCGATTTCGGCATCAACATCAAGGTGCGGCTTGCTGTCGCAGCAACGCGTGAGCCGGTCGCCGCACGCAATCCCGCGATCCTTTATGGGGTCGGAAACATTCTCGAAAATGCGGTCGATTTCGCACACCAGACCGTCGAGGTGAACGCGTGGTGGAACGCCGAAACCATCGAGATCGTCGTCTCCGACGACGGCCCGGGCATCGCGCCTGACATGCTGAAGCGGATCGGCGAGCCCTATTTGTCGCGCCGCCGGGGCGCAGATGAGGCCCAAAACGCGCGTGGCGGCTTGGGCTTGGGCGTTTTCATCGCAAGGACGCTGCTGGAACGCACCGGGGCCAAGGTGTCGTTTACCAATCGCACCTTCCCCGATCACGGCGCCGTGGTGCAGATCGTCTGGCCGCGCGAACGCTTCGAGGAATCCACACCAAGCGAAGAAACCGAATCCTAAGAACGGTTCTTAATCGCAATTCCTGGCATACCGGATGCAGCCCACACGACTTTCGGCTGCCTTGGCAGCGCCGCACTAGGTCCCCATATAATACGTGTCTGCCACAGGGAAAAATGGACCGTGAACGCCATCACTGAACTGAATGACCATGCTGACCGCTCGCTCCTCATCGTTGAGGACGACAAGCCGTTCCTGGAACGCCTGTCGCGCGCGATGGAGACGCGCGGTTTCGCAGTGAAGTCATGCGACACGGTGTCTGACGGTCTCGCCGAGATCGGCCGCGCCGCGCCCGCTTTCGCGGTCGTCGACCTCCGCCTCGGCGACGGCAACGGTCTCGACGTCGTCTCGGCGCTGAAGCGCAAGCGCCCCGAGGCGCGCGCGATCGTGCTGACCGGCTACGGCAACATCGCCACCGCCGTCACTGCGGTGAAGATGGGCGCCGTCGATTATCTGTCGAAGCCCGCCGACGCCGATGACGTCGTCGCTGCGCTGCTCGCGACCGGCACCGAGAAGTCGGAGCTGCCGGCCAATCCGATGTCGGCGGACCGCGTGCGCTGGGAGCACATCCAGCGCATTTACGAGATGTGCAACCGCAACGTCTCGGAGACCGCGCGCCGTCTCAACATGCACCGCCGCACCCTGCAGCGCATCCTCGCCAAGCGCGCGCCGCGCTAAAGCGACAATTCATAACGTTTCGCGATGGCCGGGCTCGTCCCGGCCATTTGCTTTTGCGGGTTGCTGCGTAGGATGGGTGGAGCGAAGCGAAAACCATCCTATCCGTAGTCACCATGTCTCACCGTCATCCTGAGGTGCGAGCGGAGCGAGCCTCCAGCGACAAAGGCGTAGCCTTTGCGCGGGGATGACGGGCGTAGATTGCCCTGATCCCTAAAACTCATGCCCCTGCGGATCGACCAGCCGGTTGATCCGCTGCGCCGCCGCCATGGCAAAGCGCACCGTCATCACCTTGCGCGTCGCCGCCGGCAGGCGATGCTCCGGCGCTTCGCAGTGCAGATGCGCGCCGTAGGCGTCGGCGATGATCAGGCCGGTGTCGACCGGGAAGATCTCGCACGGCAGATCCTGCGTGAACGCGAAGAACAGCCGGTCGCAATGCATCCGGTAATCCTGCCACTTCTGATCGGCGCGCAGATCCTCGACCGACGACTTGATCTCGACGATCCAGATCTCGCCGCGTTCGTTCAGCGCCACCAGGTCGGCCCTTCGGCCGGACGGCAGCGGCAATTCGCTGATGCAGGAAAATCCAAGCGATCTCAGAAGCCTCGCCGTGCCGCGCGCGACTGCAAGCGCGGTCTCCGACTGGCGTCGGTCAGGCGCGGGCACGAGCGCGATCTGGCGGGCTGGCGATTCCATCGAGCGAAGACTAGCCGATTCCGCATCCCAACGGCAGCGCCGGAATCGGCCGCAAATTCGCGAGGAAGCCGCCTTGGTTTCGGCCTCAAGCCACCGCGAAGCCGGTGGAACCTCGGTTCCGAGGGACGAAACCACTGCAGGAGAGACCCATGCGGTCACGCATCACGCTTCGCTCGTTCGTCTTCGCTCTCGCAACCCTTCCGCTATCAGCCGGGCTGTCCTCGGCCATCGCCAAGCCCGTGGTGGAAATCGCCTTCGTGCTCGACACCACGGGCTCGATGGGCGGATTGATCGAGGGCGCCAAGCGCAAGATCTGGTCGATCGCGACTGCGATCGTCGATTCCAATCCCGATGCCGACATAAGGATGGGCCTGATCGCCTATCGCGACATCGGCGATGAGTATGTGACCAAGAAGGTCGAGCTGACGCGCGACATTCAGGATTTGTACGCCAATCTGCTGGAATTGAAGGCGCGCGGCGGCGGCGACTGGCCGGAGAGCGTCAACGAGGCGCTCGACGTTGCCGTCAACAAGATGCAGTGGACGCAAGGCCGCGACAGCACGCGCATCGTGTTTCTGGTCGGCGACGCGCCACCGCACATGGATTATGCGCAGGACACCAAATACCCGGTCACGCTGGCGGTCGCCAAGCAACGCGACATCATCGTCAACGCCGTGCTCGCCGGCAACGCGCAGGATACCGAACGGGTGTGGCGCGATATCGCGCAGCACGGCAACGGCGAATTCATCCCGATCCCGCAGGATGGCGGCCAGATCGTCACCATCGAGACGCCGTTCGATGAGGACATCATCATCCTGCAGCGTGAGATCAACGGCACCGTGATCCCCTACGGCCCGCGCGCGCTCCAGAAGCGCACGGAATCCAAGACCCAGCAGCTGGCAAGCGTCGCCGCAGTTTCGCCGGCGCGCGCTTCGGAGATGGCAAGCTTCATCAACAAGCGCGCCAAGGTGACGTCGGAGGCGGTGACCGGCGATGGCGACCTGGTCGCCGACGGCCGCAACGACATCGCCAAGGTCAAGGACGAGGATCTGCCCGACAACCTCCGTGCCATGAAGCCTGAGGCGCGCGGCGCCGAGATCGACAAGCAGATCATCCAGCGCAAGGCGCTGAACGAGAAGCTCGCCGCACTGGTCACCAAGCGCGACAAATACGTCGCCGAGCACCGCAAGAGTGCGCCGAAAGCGTCGTCGTTCGATCGCGTGGTCGAGGACACGCTGAAGGCGCAGATCAAGCGGTAGGGACTGGACGACAACTGCCGCCCGCCTCGCGCGCCGCGCGGCACGCCCTCTCCTCCCCCTTTTTGGGGGGAGGGCTATCGCATGTAGCCCACCTCCGCAGGGGCGCGCTGCCAAAATATTGAAAACAACCCCATGCAAAGGAGCCGGCGGCGTGCCGGCATTCGACACGGCAACTTGAGCCCGCGGCTTACCCCTCTCCCCAGCCCTCCTCCGCAAGGGCAGGGAGGCTGACCGCCGTGCTCACCTTACTCGGTCGCGACATCCAGCGGCGGCCCCAGGATCACGCCTTCATTGGCGCGCAGGTCGAGCACGCCTTCGACCTTCTCGCCGTGCCGGTCCATGAAGGTCGATAGCAGGACCTCGTTGCTGAAACCGATCGCGCTGGAGGAGACCGAGGCGGGCGCCGCGCCGAAATTCAGCGCGATCACGGCCACGCCTTCGGCGCTGCGCCGGCGGTAGAGCAGGACATCGCCGTGCGCCGCCACCGGCTCATAGCTGCCATGGACGAGTTGCGGCAGCTTTCGCCGCAGCGCGATCAGCGCCTTGTAGAGGTTGAGGATTGACGTCCTCTCCGCCTCGAGGCTTGCAACATTGTCGCTCGCGAAGTCCGGCGCCAGCGGCAGCCACGGCCTTGCGGTCGAGAAGCCGGCATAGCGATCGGCACTCCATTGCATCGGAGTGCGGCAACCGTCGCGACCGACGCCGATGTCAGGCACGTTCTTCTCGAAGGGATCGCGTACCTCGCCAGGGGCGATCGCGACCTGGCGCATGCCGATCTCGTCGCCGTAATAGAGCGTCGGCGTGCCGCGCAGCGTCAGCAGCAGCATCGCCGCGATCGGCGCCTGCGCAGGCCCCACCCGGCTTGCCACCCGCGGCCGGTCGTGATTGCCGAGCACCCAGTTCGGCCACGCCCCCGGCGGCAGTGCCTTTTCATAATCGGCGATGATCATCTCGATCGCGCGGGCGCTCCACAGGGTCGACAGCAGCGCGAAATTGAACGGCATCTGCGCGCCGCGCAGATCGTTGCCGTAATAAGCCACCAGCCGGTGCAGCGGCAGGTAGATCTCGCCGATCAGCACGCGGTTGTCGAACTCCTCGGTGACGCCGCGCATCTCGGTGATGACGGCGTGCACTTCGAGCTGATCGGTCGAATATTGCGTCAGCACCTTCTCATGCGGCGGCCGGCCCTCGCGATAATGCGGGTTCGGCGGATTGTCGCGGAATTCGGCATCCTTGATCAGGTGCCAAATCACGTCGACGCGGAAGCCGTCGACGCCCTTGCGCAGCCAGAAGCGCATCACCTCATAGATCGCGTCCCGGACCTCGCGGTTGCGCCAGTTGAGATCGGGCTGCTGCGCCAGGAAGGCGTGATAGTAATACTGGCCCGAAGCCTCGTCATACGCCCAGGCGCTGCCGCCGAACTCCGACAACCAATTGTTCGGGGGACCGCCATCCGGCGCCGGATCGCGCCAGATGTACCAGTCGCGCTTGGGGTTATCGCGCGAGCTCTTCGCCTCGACGAACCAGGGATGCTGATCGGATGTGTGGTTCGGCACCAGATCGAGGATCAGCTTGAGGCCGGAATCGTGCGCGGCCGCGACCAGCTCGTCGAAATCCTCCATGGTCCCGAACAGTGGATCGATGCCGGTGTAATCGGAAATGTCGTAACCGAAATCGGCCATCGGCGACGGGAAGATCGGCGACAGCCAGACCGCGTCGACGCCAAGCCGCGTCAGATAAGGCAGCCGCGCGATGATCCCCCTGAGATCGCCGACGCCATCGCCGTCGCTATCCCCGAACGAGCGCGGATAGACCTGATAGAAGATGCCACGCCGCCACCAGTCCCTGTTGTCCTGATCCATCCCGTCCCCCTCGCTGTCGCCCCGTGTCCCCAGGGTTGTCCGCAGGTTCAGGGATGACGCACAATTCGGGACGGAAAGATGACGCTGCAGCGCGTCAGTGGCGGGCTATCGCCAGCTGATAGATCGTGATCAGCACCTCGAACAGGATCAGGAAGACGATGATCAGCTCGAGCCGCAGGGAGCGGCCGGTGTCGATGATGTCGGTCAGTACCTGTGCGGTCTCGGCAACGACTGCGAGCTTGCGGTTCAGCGATTCCGCGCGCTCCTTCAATTCATACTCGTCCTCGAGCCGTGCGTAGAGCCGCTCGAGCTGCGGCTTGTCCCAGAGGGTGTCGGGCTTCTCCGATACCTCGACAGGTCCGGCCACGCGATGCCGCACCAACAACGCGTTGCCGATGTGCTTGAGGATCGCGACGCGACCGCGATGGACCCGGCCGCCCTTGGCGAGCTCGCGCGCGAGCGGCTCGGTCGTGTCGAACACGGCCCGGACCTCGCGCTCATGCCGCGCCAGCACCACGCTCTTGGCCAGCGCCTCGCCGACCAGGATCAGCCGCTCGGGCGACAGGCTCTGCAGATAGATCGGGCCGCCCGGCGGAATCTGGTCCTCCTTCTCCGCGGCAACCTCGATGATCGCGATCTCCTCCTCGCGCCGCGCGAACAGGCCGGTCATGCGCGACTGCAGGCTGCGCAGGAATTCGTCCTCCTCCAGCGCGTTGAGGCCGATCAGGACGACGACGCCGTAGCGAAACAGGATCGCCACGCCATTGTCGTTGACGCGAAACGCCAGTGGCGTCGTCGCCAGCACGTCGCCGCGCTCGAGGCCGGACGTGTTGATGCGGTCCGCGACGAAGAAGGCGCGGGCGGTGGTCCGGGGTCCGCCGAGCGGTGAGTTGGGAGCCTGGGTCATGACATTCCGGACTGCGAGGATTTTAACGCGTGATCGAGAGCAGCCGCCGACCGGCCAGCTCACGAATTGTTCTGCTTGACCTTATCACGGTCCGTTTTGGGATCACACGCCGGGGCAGGCGCATTTCCCGAGCGTGTTGACGGCATTGCCCGGTAGCCTATGGTGCCCCCCATGAACGAGACAACCGACACCAAACCGAAGGCCGGCGCGATCATCGTGCCGGTGACGCTGTTCGAGCAGAACTGCACCATCATCTGGCACGAGCCGACCAAGAAGGCCGTGGTGATCGACCCCGGCGGCGACGTCGCGAAGATTCAGGCGGCGATCAAGCAGACCGGCGTCACGGTCGAGAAGATCTGGCTGACCCACGGCCATATCGACCATGTCGGCGGCGCCGCCGAGTTGCGCGACGCGCTGCAGGTCAAGATCGAGGGCCCGCATATCGCCGACAAATATCTGCTCGACAACGTGGTCTCGAGCGGCGAGCGCTTCGGCATGACCGGGGTACGCAATTTCGGCCCCGACCGCTGGCTCGACGAGGGCGATCAGGTCTCGATCGGCGATCTCACCTTCGACATCCTGCACTGCCCCGGCCATTCACCGGGAAGCGTCGTGTTCTTCAACAAGGAGCTGCGCTTCGCCCATGTCGGTGACGTGTTGTTCGCGGGATCGGTCGGGCGCACCGACCTGCCCGGCGGCAGCCATCCGACGCTGATCCAGTCGATCAAGGAGAAGCTGCTGCCGCTCGGCGACGATGTCGGCTTCATCTGCGGCCACGGCGCGGGATCGAGCATCGGCCAGGAGCGGATGACGAATCCGTTCCTGACCGGCGAGATGTAAGCGCGTCACGCGCCCATCCTAGGGCTGCTGCTTCAGCAACCCCGCCGCGGTCAGCGCCCGCGTGATGACGCCGCCAACGTCGACACTCTTGCCGCTCCGCTTACGCGGCCGGTCGCTCCTGCGGCCGGATGCAGGTTCGGGCGCGGGCTCTTCGGCAGGCACCGCTATCGTCATCGAGATCGTGTCCGCGCGCTCGCGCGGAATTCCGGTCGGCGCGATGTGCGGCTGACGCACCTGATCGGTCAGGCCGAAGAAGCTCGCGATGTGATAGGACGAGGAGATTCCCGCCTCGATCAGGAACGCGCCCTCCACGCCATAGCGCTCGTCATTGTCGGCGAGTCCGAGCGGCGTGCCATGCGCCATGTCGGTGATGGAGAAGGACTCCACCAGCGTCTCGCCATCGGCATTCCACCAGACCTCACGCGGATGACCGTCGACATCCGACTTCGACATCGCGGCAGGCGGCAGGCCGTGAACGTCGAGCCACTGCCGGACGATCGCGTCGGCATTGCCGGGATGCACGGTGCGGTCGGCGCTGCCGTGCCACACCGAAACCTTCGGCCATGCGCCGTGATGCGTGGATGCGTTGCGGACCAGACCGCCGAGCTCGGGCGCCGATAGCGCGCTCGCATGCATCATCGCGTGCAGCGCCTCGCGCAGATCGGTGGCGACGCCGAACGGCAGGCCGGCGATGATGGCGCCGCCCGCAAATACATCCGGATAGTTCGCGAGCATGACGGACGCCATCGCGCCGCCGGCCGACAGTCCCGTCACATAGACCTGCTTCGGATCGATCTCATGCGCGCCGACCATCTGCGCGATCATCTGCCTGATCGAAGCGGCCTCGCCCTGCCCGCGCGCGATGTCCTGCGGATTGAACCAGTTGAAGCAGGTGTTGCCATTGTTGATCGCCTGCTGCTCGGGCATCAGCAGCGCAAAGCCGTAATGCGCCGCAAGCGCCGACCAACCGGCGCCGAGATCGTAGGACGCCGCGGTCTGACCGCAGCCATGCAGCACCACGACGAGCGCGGGCGACCGCGCGAGCTGCGCGGGCACGAACGAGAACATCTTCAGATCGCCGGGGTTGACGCCGAATTCGGTCGTCTCGACGAGCGGCGTCGGCACGGCCGGCGCGAGCGCGCCAAGGCCGCTGAACGCGTTCATCTTCGGCAGATGACGCAAGAATTCGACGTTATTGACCAGGGACAACAGCAACTCCTGAGGTGATTTATTCTTTCTGTGTCACCCGATCAGATAATTGCTGCACTGCAAAATGAAAAGGCCGTGTGCTGTCTTTCCCTGAGGAATTGTGAGAATCGGCGTTAACGCGTGACCGCGACGAGGATTTGTCGAAATGGTTTCCTTAGCACCTTGTTTGAGCATGAACTTTTCGAAAGAAACCGCCGCGCGGCGGCGGATTCATACGCTGGCGCGGCGCATCCATGACAGAAATGCGGCTGAAATTGATATCGACAGCACAAACAATGCGCATGCCGCAAACAACGCCAAATGCGCTGATGTCGCACTCTCCACGGCGAAGAAGACTGCACCGATCGCGGCAACGCCGGCCGCATTGCCGATCTGCGTCGTCGTGCCATACATGCCGGAGCCGGCCCCAGCACTCGCAGGCTTCACACTCGAGAGCACCGCGCTCGACAGCGGCGCCATCACCAGGCCCTGCCCGTAGCCGAAGATGACAAGCACCAGCGCGAGCAGCAACGCCGACGGCGCTGCGATCAGCTGAACCGCCGCAACCAGCGCGGCCAATCCAACGATCTGCACGGCGCAGCCCTCGATCAGCACCTGCGTGCCGCGATGCCTGGCGCGCACAGCGCTGTGACGCGAGGCAATCACGAAGGTCAGCGCCAGCGGCACGAACACCAGCCCGGCCTCCAGCGGCGGGATCTGCAAGCCCTTCTGCATGAACATCGTCATGATCAGATAGAATGACAGGTTGGCAAAGAAGAAGAAGAACACCGCGGCAAGCCCGCGCATGAAGGCAATATCCGACAGCAGCGACAGATCGATCAGCGGCATGCCGCCACGGCGCGCCACGCTGCGCTCGAGCCGCACGAAGCCCGCGATGACGGCGACGCCCGCGGCCATCACCAGCCAGACCCACGCCGTCCAGTCGAGATCGTGACCGAACAGCAGCGGGCCGATCAGGCACAGCAGGCCCACAAACAGCACGATCGCGCCCGGGATATCGAGCCGCGTGCCGGCCCGGCGCGGCACCGTCGGCATGAGCTTCAGCGCGGCTGCGATGATGACGACGCCGAACGGCACGTTGACGAAGAACACCGCGCGCCAGCCGAGGCCCGCAAGATCGAGCGTCACAAGCACGCCGCCGAGCATGAAGCCGGCCGCACCCGCGAGCCCCAGCACGATGCCGTAGATGCCGAACGCCCGCGCCCGCGCGGCGTCGGAGAACAGGAGATGCAGCGTCGCCAGCACCTGCGGCACCATCAGCGCCGCGGTCGCGCCCTGCGCCAGCCGTGCGATGATCAGCTCGGGTCCGGACTGCGCGAGGCCGCACCACAGCGACGTCACCGAGAAGCCCGCGACGCCGGCGATGAACACGTTCCTGGTGCCGTAGATGTCGCCGAGCCGGCCGCCGGTCACCACCAGCGTGGCATAGGCGATCAAATAGATCGCGATCACGGCCTCGATCTGCGCCGGCGTGGCGTGCAGCTCCGCCGCAATGGTCGGGATCGCGACGTTGACGATGAAGGCATCGACGCCGAACATGAATTGCGCCGACACCACGATCGCCAGCACCCACCAGCGGCGGGAGGTCTCCGCGCGCGTCGAAACGATTTGGTGCATGCACTGTCCTGCCCGAAATGACGTCACGGCCGACATCAGCAGATTCCGATCATCGCTTCGATTACCTGCGAGGTAAGCCCGGGATCACAGACGCTCGACCTGGCTCCAATTTGCGTTGATGCGCTGGGAAACATTCCGGAGGGCGGCAATCGCCGCCGATTTGCGCAACAACCATGCGGGCGCCGCAGCCTCGGAGCATTGCCTTGCCCCGGGGCACCCCGTAGGTTGGCGGAAAGCCCCCGACAACAATAATCCGGAGAGAACGACCTATGGCGCGCCTCAAGTTCGGAGCCTTCCTCGCCCCGCATCATCCGATCGGCGAGCATCCGATGCTGCAATTCCGTCGCGACCTCGATTTCGTCGAACAGCTCGACGCGCTCGGTTACGACGAATTCTGGTGCGGCGAGCACCATTCCTCGGGCTGGGAGACCATCGCCTCGCCGGAAATGTTCCTGGCCGCCGCCGGCGAGCGCACCAAGCGCATCAAGCTCGGCACCGGCGTGATCTCGCTGCCCTATCACCACCCCTTCAACGTCGCGCAGCGCATGGTGCAGCTCGACCACATGACCGGCGGCCGCGCCATCTTCGGCTCCGGTCCCGGCGCGCTCGCCTCCGACGCCCACACGCTCGGCATCGACCCGATGACCCAGCGCGACCGCCAGGACGAGGCCATCGCGGTGATCCGCCGCCTGTTCAACGGCGAGCGCGTCACCGCCAAGACCGACTGGTTCGAGATGCATGACGCCGCGCTGCAGATCCTGCCGCTGCAGGAGGACATGCCGTTCGTGGTGGCCTCGCAGATCTCGCCGTCGGGCATGACGCTCGCCGGCAAATACGGTATCGGCATCATCTCGCTGGGCTCGATGTCGACCCAGGGCCTGATGGCGCTGCCGCAGCAATGGCAGTTCGCCGAGGACGCCGCCAAGAAGGCCGGCACCACGGTGAGCCGCGCCAACTGGCGCGTGCTGCTGTCCTGGCATATCGCCGAGACCCGCGAGCTGGCACGGCGCGAGGCCGGCTCCGGACTGATGCGCTGGCACAACGAATATAACGTCGGCACCCTGATGCGGCCGGGCCTGACCGCGTTCGGCTCCGCGGATGAAGCGGTCGACAAGACCGCGTTCGTCGAAGGCGCTGCATCGACCATCGGCACGCCCGACGACCTGATCAAGATGATCAAGAACCTGGTCGATGTTTCCGGCGGTGTCGGATCGATCATCGGCTTCGCCCATGACTGGGCCAACCCCGAAAACACCCGCCGCAGCTGGGACATGGTTGCGCGCTATGTCGTGCCCGAGATCAACGGCTATATCGACGGCCTGCGCAAATCGCGCCAGTTCGTGATCGACAACCGCGCCGTGTTCGAGCGCGCCGGCCAGGCCGTGATGGCCAAGATCATGCAGAACGACAAGGCCGCCGCAGCGCTTCAGCATACCGGCACAGGCCGCGTCGCGATCCCGGCCGTGAACGCGCCTGATCTTGCGAAGGAAGCGGCGAAGCAGAAGGCGTAAGGGCACAAGTTCGTTGATGCATGATTGTTGCGCCACACCCACCGCTGTCGTCCCTGCCTAGTGCGCAATTGCGCACTAGGCAGGGACGACGGTGAGTGTGGCACGCTCAGTGAGTCATACATCTGCATTCTCGCGACATGAATCGTCCGAGCTTTGCTCTTCATTCCGCCCTCTCCGTTGGTGAGGGCGCAGGGAAAGCCGGGTGCCGATCGCACCCATAGGCCCCGAGCAAATGGGTAGAAAGCTCGGGGGTAGGACCACAGGTGTAACCGGAGCAATCCGGCTTTCCCTGCGCGATGGGCTACGGCTTACTTCGTGCTCTCCCCGGCGAGACTGGGCTTTGTTGTCACCGCCTTCACAACGCGCGCCGCGCAATGCGAAAAGACACCTACCACTAGGGCGTCAGGACCACACGACTTCACCGTCCGCTATCTGCGCGCACTCGTCAGTTGCGCGAGCAGCGTCCACCGCATCTCGACCCGCGTTCGTGCCGACCGCGAAGCGCCCCTCCATCGGGTGAGACGGGCGGAATTGAACATCTGATTTGCCCGACGACGGAAGCGCAAATTTGCCCGTCGGGTTAATTTGTCGCAGCCTGATTTTCCAACTCCAGAGTCAAGCCGGCGCTCACGCTTCCTGCTTTGACGCCTTTTCATGCGAAGCTGCTCTTTCCTTGAGCGTTATCATCCCTCGTGCCTCAACGCCTGAAACTTGATCTCGTCTACTCTCGAGAGAACAAACTCCAGCAATGGAGAGCGGTTACCCTCATTATAGCCGAGCACCAGATCGACCATGGGCGGCGCGCCCTGAATTGGGCGACTGACGATGGTTTTCGGGATCAGGTTCAGCGCATAGAGCGGAAGAAGGCTGATGCCGCCGGTAGAGGCGATCAGCGAAACGGCCATGGCCAGATTTTCTGCCTGGTGCGCCGGCTCGATCGCCAATCCGTGACGCTTGAAGAAGTCATCGATCGCCGCGCGCAGCGTTGGCGCCCTTGCCGAGGAAACGCCGATGTAGCTCTGCCCCATCAGATCCTTCGGGCGGACCGCGGAGCGTGCCGCAAGCGGATGGTCTCGTGGCATCATGGCCAGGATCGGATCATGGCGGAGCAACTTGAACTGAAGACCCGCCGTGCTCTTCTCCGGACGCATGAATGCGAGGTCGAGCTTACCCCGCGTCAGTGCCGCAGCGAGGTCGGGCGAATCCTCGCTGCGGATCGTGATTTCCGTACTGGGCAGCTTGCCGCGCAGGATATTCATGACCGCCGGAAGCCAGTCCATCTCGTAGCCGGTGAGAAACCCAATCGAAAAAGCCGATTTCGCCGGCTGGGCGGCACGCCTCGCGGCCTCCGCGGCGGCCTCGACCTGCAGCAGAGCCACTCGCGCATGGTCCAGAAAGACGCGACCCGACGGCGTCAGATCGATGCCGCGCGGTCCGCGCACGAATAGCTGCACACCGAGTTCCAGCTCAAGGTCGTGAATCTGGCGGCTCAGTGATGGTTGTGCGGTGTGCAGACGCTTTTGGGCCGCGACCGAGAGGCTGCCCTCCTCAGCCACGGCGACGAAATAACGGAGATGTCGCAGCTCCATAGCTATCCCTCAAAAGTATGGCTCAGACCCTACGAAGTCTTTCTCAAAGAAGCCAGCCCCTCGTAAATCTCCTGTCCAGGAAAGCCACACCAGCGCAACAGCCTTCGCGGCCCCGCTGCGGACGGCTTGGCGAACCAGGCCGAAAAAGCATATCGGCCGCATCAACTGGAGAGAGATATGACCAAACCCGTTGTCTTGATCACAGGTGCCCTTACCGGTATCGGCCGCGCCACGGCGCTCGCCTTCGCCCGCGAGGGCGCCAACGTGGTTATTTCCGGTCGCCATGCCGATGCAGGCCGTGCGCTGACGGAACAACTCCGTACGCACGGCGCCGAAGCGGAATTCGTCCGCGCCGACGTCCGGAGCGAGAGCGATGTGGCGGCATTGGTCGAGCAGACGATCAAGCGGTTCGGTCGGCTCGACGTGGCGGTCAACAACGCAGGCACGGAAGGCACGCCGGGCCCGGTGACCGAGCAAACCGCAGAGAGCTACGCGGCAACGTTCGACACGAACGTCCTCGGAGTTCTGCTGTCGATGAAACACGAGCTCCGGGTCATGCAGACACAAGGTTTCGGCAGCATCGTCAACATCTCGTCGACCATGGGCAGCCGCGGAGCGGCGAATGCGTCCCTCTACGTCGCCAGCAAACATGCAGTCGAGGGCTTGACCAAATCCGCCGCCCTGGAGGCGGCTGCCTTCGGCGTTCGCGTCAACGCAATTGCGCCTGGCCCGATAGAGACCGCAATGCTCGACCGGTTCACGGGCTCGGCCGATCGCAAGGCCGGATTGATCACGGGAATCCCGCTGAAGCGTGCGGGACGCCCCGAGGAGCTCGCAGACGCCATCCTGTTCGCGGCTTCGAACAAGGCGTCGTTCATCACCGGTCAAATCATCAGCGTCAACGGCGGCAAGACTGCCGCGTGAAGCCTTCTCGATAACATTTCAAACAGGAGAGCCACCATGACCGACCTCATCAGCCGAACCGCCCTCGTCACCGGTGCCTCGCGAGGCATCGGCCGCGCCACCGCCCGCGCGCTCGCTCTCGCCGGCGCCCGCGTCATCGTTCACTACGGAAACTCCGCCAAGGAAGCGCATTCCCTGGTCGCGGAAATCCGCGAAGCCGGTGGGCACGCCGACGCCGTCGGCGCCGATCTGTCCGCATCCGATGGCGCGCAGAGGCTCGCCGCCGAGGTACGCAAGCTCGTCGTCGGCCAGCTCGACATTCTCGTCGCCAATGCGGGAATTGCGGTCCCCGCGACCATCGAAACCCAGACCGTCGAGGACTTCGATCGCATGTTCGCGGTCAACGTCCGCGCGCCGTTCTTCCTGGTGCAGCAGTTGCTCCCCCTGATGGGCGACGGTTCCAGCATCGTGATGACATCGTCATTGGCGGCGCGAGCCGCCGTCGGGCAGTTGTCGGCATATTCCGCCACCAAGGGCGCGATCGACACGATGGTGAAGCACTTCGCCTCGCTGCTCGGACCGCGCGGCATCCGCGTCAATGCCGTGGCGCCGGGCATCATCGACACCGACATGTCGGAATTCGCCAAGACGGATGAGGGCCGCGATTACGCACTCAAGATGCAAGCCCTGCAACGGATCGGTCATGCCGACGATGTCGCCGACGTCGTGACCTTTCTCGCTTCATATTCAGCACGCTGGGTGACCGGCGACACCATCCAGGTCGGTGGTGGATCAAAGCTCTGACTTTGGGAGATCCGTCATGAAACTTTACCAATCCTCCGGCTCGCCCAACTCGCGACGCGTGAAAATCTATCTGGCGGAGAAGGGCATCACGATGCCCTTCGTACCGGTCGATCTCGGTGCGCGCGAGCAGTTCTCTGACGCCTACGCGGCCATCAACCCACGGCGCGTCGTGCCCGCCCTCGTTCTTGACGACGGGACGGCCATAGCAGAAGTACCGGCGATCATTCGCTATCTTGAAGAAACGCATCCGAATCCGCCATTGCTCGGAAGTTCGCCGAAGGAAAAGGCAATCGTCGCCATGTGGGAGCGCCGGATGGAATTGGAGGGGTTCGCAGCGGTCATGGAGACAGTGCGCAACGGGGCCGCCGGCCTCAAAGGGCGCGCGATCGCAGGTCCCCACGGCTACAATCAGATCCCCGAGCTGATCGTCCGTGGTCGGAGCCGGATCGCCGACTTCTACGGCGATCTCGAGGCACGCTTGTCCGACATGCCATTCGTTGCGGGTGACGAATTCAGTATTGCCGACATCACTGCGATCGTCGCAATCGACTTCGCGAGCAAGGCTCTGGAATTATCCATGCCGGGAGAGAACGGGGCGTCGCGCCGATGGTACAGTTCCGTGGCCACGCGTCCCAGCATGACAGCTTAGGTGCGCCCCGTCGCCCTTCCGCTGAGAGAATACGCCACCGCTCCGATCCCGACGACGTCGATGCCGTCGACGCGGCCGCGGATCGGGAGCGTGCCGAGATCGCTCAACGGAAATGGCGGCGGCGCGGCGAAGCGGGCCATCGCCGCGCGTGAGGCGAGGAAGCCGCCATCGACCTTGCGGCTCAGCTCTTCCAGCCGCGCGGCGGTGTTCATGACATCGCCGTTGAACACGATCGCGCGCTTGACGTCGCCGATCTCGCCGACGATCACCGGGCCGAAATGCAGGCTGCCGCGAATCTGCGGCACCGCGCCGAACTCGCGCTCGAATTGCGGCGCCGCCTTTTGCAGCGCGCGGCGCATTGCAAGGAAGCAGCGCAACGGCCGGCAATCGACCGCGCCGCTCTGTTCCGGCCAGGTCACGATGATCTCGTCGCCGACATAGTTGAGCACTTCGCCGCGATAGTCGACCACCGATTGCGTCAGCAGGCGGAAGGTGCGGTCGAGAAAGCGATGGATGCCGATGCCGCCAAGCCGCTCGGCGAGCCCGGTCGATCCTGCGATGTCGACGAACAGCACGAAACGGTCTTCCTCGACCGGCGCGTGATAGCGACCGGTGACGAAGTTCAAGAGCGCGCGCGAGCCGATCAGATTGGCGATGCTGAATCCGAGATTCACCAGCACCGAGACGATGGCCGAACGTGCGAAGCTCGACCAGAAATCCTGCAATGAAGCCTGTGGCGCCACCCCCGCAATGCGTTCGCCCGGCTGCAACAACTGGATGCCGATGATGATGACTGCGTAGATCGCACTGCGCACGGCAAGGTTGGTGAGGAAGGACAGGCGATTGAGCCAGTCCCAATCTTCGAGGACGAACAGCTCGATGGTGCCGATCACCGCAGCCAGCAGGAACCCGTAGGTGATGCCGACAACCAGCTGGGCAGCCCCGGCGCCATAGCTGATCAGCGTGATGATGACGCCGGACAGGATTCCGGCAACGACGACGGCGGCAAGGCGTTGCAGCTTCCGCTCAACCCTCGCGCTCATGCGCTGCGGCCGGCGCGACCCTTCCATCGATCCGGTCGATGCAGACATAGGCGCCTTACCTCTCCCCGTCATCCGAAGGGCTCGCGACAAAACTGCGGGGCAATTTTGTGCTGTAGCGGCGACGCTACCGAATCATCCCGTCCCCTGATCGAATGCCTTGCGCAACGAAACATAGCCGGCCTGCTGCTGGCTCCAGTTGCGGCCGCCGGTGATGGCGCCGTCGACGACGAGGTCATGGCCGTTGATGAAGCTCGATTCGTCGCTCGCCAGAAACACCGCGGCATGCGCGATGTCGTCGGGCAGGCCGGCACGCGGGATCGGCTGCGCCGCCTTGTAGACCTCGCGCATCACCGCCGGGGTCTTCTCGGCCGCTTCGGTCGACAACCCCAGCGCCTTGCCGAAAATGCCGGTGGCGATCGCACCGGGCGAGATCGAGTTGACGCGGATGCCGGCCTCGCCGAGCTCCATCGCCACGCATTTGGTGAAGTGAATGACGGCGGCCTTCGCAGCGCCATAGACCATCGACGAGGAGAAGCCGGCGAGCCGGCCGGCGATGCTGCCGTTGTTGATGATGCTGCCGGAGCCCTGTTTCCGCATATAGGGCGCGGCGTGCTTCATGCCGAGCATGACGCTGCGCACCAGGGTTGCCATCGCCGCGTCGAACCGCTCGACGTCGAGGCCCTCGATGCCGCCGGTCTGCGCCGGGCCGCCGGCATTGTTGAACAGGCAATCGATCCGGCCGAATTTCTCGACTGCCAGCGCGATCAGCGCCTGCATCTGCTCCTCGACCGTGACGTCGGTCTGCCGAAACACGCAATTGCCACCGAGCTGTTGCGCCAGTGCCTCGCCCTCCGGCGCGCGGCGCCCGGCAATCACGATCCTCGCCCCCTCAGCGACGAAGACCTCCGCCGTGCGCAACCCGATGCCGCTGGTCGCCCCTGTGATCACCGCGACCTTGCCGTCCAGCCGTCCCATGCCGGTCTCCCAACTAGCCTTTGATGTTGCGGATATTCCCCAGCCACTCCTGACAACGCAAGCATGGGCACGGTTAACGGCCAGCGAGGTCCGCCTGTGGCCAGAAGGCCACAACTGCGGTTTTTCGGTCGCAGCGGCCTTATTTTGGGGCGCCTGTTCACGTGAACTGGAACGACCGATGGCGAAATGGATCGACGATTTCAGGGCGAGTTGGCGGGGTGATTCCCAGCCATCGGTGCTGCTTGCGATCGCCTTCGCCGTGCTCTGTCTCGTTTTGGCCACGGCCGCTCGCTTCGGGCTCGCGCAGATCAGGCCGGACGTGTTCTTCACGCCCTATTTCCCGGCGGTGTTCTTCGCGACCGCCCTCGGCGGCTTTCGGATCGGGATCGCAACCGCGCTGGCAAGCGGCCTGCTCGGCGTCCTCCTCAACTTCAGCAGCTCGCACGCCGATCCGGCGCGCTTTGCGCTCCTGATGATCTTCTGGGTGGTATGCGGTATCGCGATCTGGGGCGTGGAGCACTACCGTTCCCTGGTCGAGCAGCAGCGCGAAGTCTCCAAACGGCTGATCGAGGAGGAGCAGTACCGCAAGATCGTGGTCGACGAGTTGCAGCACCGGCTGAAGAACAAGTCTTCGACCATTCATGCCGTGCTGCATCAGGCGTTGCAGGACCGACCCGATGTCTGGCAGCGCATCGACCATCGCATCCGCGCGCTCTCGGCGACCGACGATCTGATCGCGAGGGTCGATGGCTATGGCTGCGATATCAAGGATTTGCTGCGCTCGGAGCTCGGGCCCTACGGCCATGTGCGCTTCAACCTCAACGGCGAGCAGCTGTTCCTGCCCGCCAAGCTTGCCGTCTCGCTGGCGCTGATCTTCCACGAGCTCGCAACCAACGCAGGAAAATACGGCGCCTTCTCCTCGCCGCGCGGGCTTCTGCAAGTGTCCTGGACGGTGGACGATGGACGTCTCAACGTGATCTGGGACGAAACCGAGGGACCGGTGGTCGGGGTCATCGGCGAAGCCGGCTTCGGCACCAAGCTGTTGAAGTCGGCGCTGCGGCCGTTCGACGGCAAGACCGAGATCAGTTACCTGAAGACAGGTGTTCACTGCACCATGCAGTGCAAGCTTCCCAACTGTTGATAAGTCGGCTTTCCGGCACAGCCGCATTTGTTGGTGCAACCGCGCGCGCCGCAATCGCTTTCACCAGCGGCCGAAGCTGCCATTGATACTCTGTTAATGACGATTGCCGCGACGGCTTGCGAAAGCAGCCGGGGTCTCATTCTGTCACGGCATTTCCCAAGTCCGCTTAACCAAAACTACAACGGACTTTGCCAAGGTCGGCACATGCATAGTTTCACCAAGCACGATTTTCAGGCGGGCGCGGCAGCGACCAGCCAGGACGACATTTCCAGCAATGAACTGCGCATCTTGCGCGATCTTCTCCAACTGCTGCCGGCGGGCGTGACCGTCCAGGACGAGCAGGGTCAGTTCATCCTGGTGAACGAAGCGGCAGCCAGCCAGTTGCAGCTGGCCGCCAGCGCGAGCCAGCCGTCGCCGGTCGACGAACGCCATGCCGCCAATCTGGACCTGCTGCGCAGCGGCCGTCCGGTGGTGCTCGAGGAAGTGCTCTCCTGCGGCGCATCCAAATACGTGTTCCTCACCTCGCACCGGCCCGTTCAGATCGCCGGCCGCAATCTCCTGATCTCGACATCGACCGATATCAGCGAGCAGAAGGCATTCGAGGACCAGCTGTTCCGCTCGGCCTATTACGACGAGCTGACCGGCCTGCCGACCCGCCGGGTGATCGAGCATCGCGTCAACAGCCTGATCCGCGACGATTCACGAAGCCATTTTGCGCTCGCCTTCCTCGACGTCGACAACTTCAAGCACATCAACGACTATTACGGCCACGCGATCGGCGATGCGCTGCTGGTCGAATTGTCGAAGCGGCTCGGCCTCGCGCTGCGCGAGACCGATATCCTGTCACGGATCTCCGGCGACGAATTCCTGCTGCTGCTGAACCCGATCAGCGGCAATGACGAGGTCGCCGAATTCATCCATGTCATGCAGGAGCGGCTGAAGGCGCCGTTCTTCATCGAGGACTCCGAGATCTTCGCCTCGACCTCGATCGGCGTCAGCCTCTACCCCATGCACGGCAGGAGCTACGAGGCGCTGCGTCAAAATGCCGACATAGCGATGTACCGCGTCAAGAACAACGGCAAGGGCTCGACCGCGTTCTTCGACAACAGCATGGAGCGCGAGGCGCTGGCGCGGATGAAGATCGAGCAGTCGTTGCGGCTGGCGATCCTGGAAAAGCGCTTCTGCTGTGCGTTCCAGCCCAAGGTCGATATCCGCACCCACGAGGTCAAGGGCATCGAGGCGCTGGTGCGACTGCGCGACGACGAGGGCGTGATCCAGGCGCCGGGCACCTTCATCAACCTCGCCGTGGAGCTCGGCCTCATCGACGAGCTGACGTTCCTGGTGCTTGCGGAAATCGTCAAGTCGATCGACCTGATCAACGACACGTTCGGCCCGACCGCAACGATCAGCATCAATGTCGCGGCCAAGCAGGCCGGTAATGTCGAATTCATGCGCCGCTTCGCCCGCGCGATCGAGGACACCGGCTTCCCGAAGCGATTCATGATCGAGGTGACCGAGGACGCGTTCGTGACCCGGTCGCATTTCCAGGACCAGATCGTGCCGATCCTGCGCGGCATCGGCGTCGGCATCTCGATCGACGATTTCGGCATCGGCTATTCGTCGCTGTCGGCGCTCGCCGACATCACCGCCGACGAGATCAAGATCGACCGCTCGTTCATCACCGACATCCATCAGCGGCCGCGCAGCCAGGGCATCCTGCGCGCGATCGAGTCGCTGAGCGAGGCGCTCGGCATGACCGTGATCGCCGAGGGCATCGAGTCCTACGAGGAGCTCACCTATCTGCAGGCGGCGACAAAGATCCGCTATGCCCAGGGCTACTACTTCGCCAAGCCGATCTTCCTCGAGGATCTGAAGCCCGCGACGCCGGTCGCCAGCGAGTCGCGCGCCAGCTTGGCGGCGCGCCCGGCCCAGGATGGCCGCCAGGGCTATTCGCGCGCCAGCGGGTTCAGACGGTAGGCAATCCTCTCACCTCGCCCCGCTTGCGGCAGGGCTATCGCATATAGCCTGCCTCCGCGGGGCCGCACTGCCAAAATATCGAAAACAACCCCATGCAAAGTAGCCGGCGACGCGCCGGCATTCGACACGTCAACTTGACATGTCGGGCAACTCAGCGGCATTATTCTATTATACAGAAATAGTGCGACGCGCCTCACCCCATGCTACGGGACGTGGCCGTAGCCATATGCGATTGCCTTGCA
Source organism: Bradyrhizobium acaciae (assembly GCF_020889785.1). Classification (GTDB taxonomy): domain Bacteria; phylum Pseudomonadota; class Alphaproteobacteria; order Rhizobiales; family Xanthobacteraceae; genus Bradyrhizobium; species Bradyrhizobium acaciae. The sequence continues at coordinate 3,330 of NZ_JACMYK010000088.1, read as the reverse complement.
GCGTGCAGCGCGCTGATCGTGTCGGCCCAGGCCTTTTGCGCCGGCGACTGCTCCTCGGCCTTGAGCGGCGCAAAGCGCAGGGCGTCCTCAGCTCGCGCGACCTGCACTGAAAATGCCAGCACCGCCACGATCCCAACTGCAAGAACCCTCGCCTCACGTCCTGTTCTCATTGTCGTTCTCCCCTCAAGGGCGCCTTGCGCCGGGCCGCACCCTACCGCGGCGCCGGCCGCCGGCCTATATTGAGGCCGATCGATCGCTGAGCGAAGGTGTCAGCCATGCAGCCTGTATCTATCCTCCTGAACGTTCTCTGGATCCTGATCGGCGGCGCGTGGATGGCGTTCGGCTGGCTGATCGCCGCCGTGATCATGGCGATCACCATCATCGGCCTGCCCTGGGCGCGCGCCGCCTTCAACATCGCGGTCTACACGCTGCTGCCGTTCGGCTCGCGGGCGGTTCGTCGCGATGAAGTCACCGGGATGTCCGATATCGGTACCGGACCGCTTGGGGTGATCGGCAATCTGATCTGGTTCATCCTGGCCGGCTGGTGGCTCGCGATCGGCCATCTGATCACCGCGATCCTGCTCGCGGTGACGATCATCGGCATTCCCTTCGCCTGGGCGCATCTCAAGCTCGCCGGCATCGCGCTGTGGCCGATCGGCAAGGTGATCGTGCCGGCCTGATACGGACCGTCGGCGTCCAGAAGGCTAGAGCCAGTCCTTCGTCGTTTGCGAGCAGGCCTGGAGGTCGCGCCGCCAGGTAAATCCATGGCCGCCACACGGGGGACGCGGGCGCGTGGTGACGGGACATTCATTCCTGAGCCGCGCGCTGGTGCCCCAGCCATCGATCACGCAAGCGCCTCGAGAGGTCCTGTGGCAACCGTCGCCACATCCCTCTTCGGCATTGGCCTGGGTCAGGCCAAGGAACGCACCGGTCGTCAGAACCACAAGCAGAAATGCCCTCATGACGTCCTCCGCTGTGCCGTAGGTCGTGATCTCCATTCACATTGCGAGCGTAGGCGATATCAATTGTGCTCGCCACCGGTGCACGCACACATTCCGGTGTTTGCATGGGGTCAGCGCGCTGCGCCGCAACCGCCGGGTTTGCTGATCAGCGCGCCAGCGCGTCGACCTGCGCTTCGAGCGCTTCGATCACCATCGTCAACGAAGCCGTTTTGCCCATCGTCCGCGAGATGATCGGCGCGCCGGACTGGAAGCCGGTCAGGCCCGCAATCATCATCACGGCGCGGACTCGCGCCTGCGCCGTCGTCAATTGCTCTTTGGAAGCTGCGATGATCAGCTTGGCCACGAGCTCGATGCCCGGCCGCCACAGCCCGGCATAGAGAACCTCGAACGCCCGCCCGGGATCCGCCAGCTCGCGTTGAACGAAGAGACGATTCTGATCGCTCGCGGATGTGAGCAGGAATCGCGCCAGCGCCGTCAGCAGTAGCTTCAACTGCGCCCTAGCGCCGCCCGGATCGGGCGGCCCCTCCAGCGACGCCAGCGCGGTCTCGCCGACGGCTGCCATGCTCTCGCGATAGCGAGCCAGGATTTCATGCGCGCAGGCGAGATACAGGCCTTCCTTGTTACCGAAATAATAGTTGAGCGCGGGCAGGTTGATGCCGGCGTCCTCGGCGATCTGGCGGGTCGTCACCCCTGCGAAGCCGCTATTGCCGAACGCTGCGAGGGCGGCGTTGAGGATGCGGACGCGCGTCTCGTCACCCTTCTTGTACGGGGTCGTGGCCGATCGCGTCGGCGGCGGCAGGGGGCTTTTTCGGGCACTCATCGGGAAATCATATCACACGATATTAATCATTGCATTTTCTATCGCTTGATATAAATTTACGGCCAACGATCGGGGAGAGCCGCTTATGCAGGCCGGAACGCTGGAAAAGCTGCGCAGCAACGTCGCCGCGCAAAGAGAGAGAAACCCCGGGATTTACGGCAAGGTCGATTTCGCCATCGTCCCGGAGCGATTTGCCGGCGATGCCGGCACGCCGAGCGTCCTCCCCGGCAAGTTCGCCGCCGCCCGCGCAGCGCTGCTCGCCGATCCCGACCGCCTCGCATTCATCCGCAGCTACACCATGATGGGCGATCCGCCCGCCGATGCTTATGCGGCGCTGATGCGCGAATACGGCTTCCGCCGGCTGGTCACCATGCTGGTTCAGGCGTGCGACGCGGGCGTTGAGACGGTGAACGATGCACCGGCCGAACTCGTCGCGCTGATCCGCGACATGGAGCGCACGCCCGCTTGGCTCGACATGAAGCTGGTCGAGGAAGGCGCGCGGATCGATCGCAACGGCGCCGCCAATCTGAGCCCCTTCATCATCCGCGGTGCGTTTCTCGCGACCTTCATGAACAAATACGCGGCGCTGCCGATGGCGATCACCAACGCCTTGTCGAGCGGCACGTCGGCGCGGCGCGTCAAGGAAACCGCGACGTTCTTCGCAACGTCAGTGCTGCCAGGCGCGCTCGGGCGTTTCGGGCCGGGCTTCAAGGCGGCCGCGATGGTGCGGCTGATGCATTCGATGGTGCGCGCCAACGTAATGCGCCGCGCCGACAATTGGGACATCTCGGTCTACGGCATCCCGATTCCGCAGGTCGACCAGATGCCCGCCGGGCTGATCCCGATTTTCCTGCTGGCGCAGAAGGTGCTGGCCGAAGGCCGCACGGCGTTCACGGCGGAGGAGCGGGCCCGCGTCGAGCTTGCGCGCTACCGCTGCTTCCTGCTCGGCCTGCCGGAGGAACTGCTCGCCGATACGCCGCAAGGAATTGTCGATCTCATGCTGTTGCGGTCCGCGACGCTGCGGGCGGGCTACGACGACAAGACCTGCGGCGAACTGGTCCGGGCCACGATGGCGGCGACCCTGCGATCGGATGAGTCCTTCGGCAGCCGCCTGTTCGAAGTCGTCGAACGCAGCTTCGCGAAGTCGTTCTTCCTGAACGCCTTCCTGAATGGCGACAGGGCCAGGGCCGCATCGATCGGCGTGCCGATCACGGCGAAGGATCGCGCCCTCACGGCGCTGGTCGGAATCTTCCTGTTCACCCGGCTTGCATTCTACCGGCTGGCATCCCGCATTCCCGGTTTGCGCGAGGTGGCGGACCGGCGCCTGGTCAGGCGAATTGAAAACCTGCTGAAGGACTATGGCCACGCCGAGTTCACGACGGATGCCTCGGCGTATCGGCCGGCTCACCCGTCAGCGGCGAAACCCTAAGCGCGACGAGATTGAGACGAATCGTCATCACGCTACAGATCCTGTTTTGAGCATGATCTCTTCGGAAAACCGTTTCGCACTTTTGCTCTAGCGCGGGATGGGTTTTGGTTGAATCGGCC
>NZ_JACMYK010000087.1 GCF_020889785.1 Bradyrhizobium acaciae | reverse complement strand
CGACGTTGGTCGCGGGCACGCTGAGCGCGGCGGCGGGCGCCAGATCGGGACGATAGCGCAACCGTTCGATCAGCTTGCGCGCGGTCGCCGTCAGGTCGCTGTCGGGATATTGCACGAGGAAGCTGCGATAGGCCGCTGCCGTGTTGACGAGGACCGCGTCGCTCCACGCCACCATGCGGCGATGACGGTCGAGCCAGTCGCGCGCCCGCAGGCCGCGCGGCGTGCCGGCGAAGATCGCGGCGAAGGCTTCATAGGCCTCGTCGGTGCCGTCGACCACGATCAACTCGTTGGCGGCCTCGATCGGCTTGCCCTGCAATTCGCGCTTCCATTCATCGACGGTGCGTTTCGCCGCCGCCGGCTTCGGCGTCGCCTCAGGCGAGGCCGCCGCCCCCGCCATGAAGCGGAAATCGTCGGTGAGCGACGAGGAATCCCACGGCGTCTGGCGGCCTTCGGTCGCCTTGTTCACAGCGAGGCGAACGCGCTTGAAGGTGTCCTCGATCGGGATTCCAGGCTCCCTGGCCGATGCCAGCAACGCGGTCGTATAGGGGCTGTTGGCGCCGCTGCCGTCCTCGGCCTCGGCGCCCGGTGAAGTGGAGAACGACACGAAGGTGCCGGGCGCGCCGACCTTGGCATCGATGATGGCGAGCCCGTGCCCGGCGGTCTTGCTGAGCTCCGGGAAAGGATTGTTGCGGCAGGCATCGAGCAGCACGATGCGCATCCGGCTCGGCACCGAGGTCAGCGTGTTCAGGATGTCGTTGAGCCGAACCGCCTGGATCGGGATATCGGCCTCACGCTTTGGATCGACATCGACCGGCACCAGATAGTTCTCGCCGTCGATCTGCAGGCCGTGGCCGGCATAGAACACCAGCGCGACGGTGTCGGCGCCCTTCGCTGCCACCTGGCCGGCGAAATCGCTGATCCTTGCCCGCATCTCGTCCTGTGACAGATCCGACGCCGACGTCACCGCAAATCCTGCATCGATCAGCATTTGTGACATGGCCTTGGCATCGTTGGCCGGATTGGGCAGCGCCGGCACCGACTTGTAGGCCGATTGGCCGATCACCAGCGCCAGGCGGTTTTCCGCCAATGCCGGCGCGACACCGAACAGGATCGCAACCGGAACGATCAGGCTGAGGAGCGAGCGGCGAAGCATGGCGGCCTCCGAGAATGGCATCGGAGATGGGTCGGAGGCCGTCAGGCGAAGGTTCATGCCGACCGGCAACCTGCGGCCGACCGACGCCGGTTCTGCTGTCGAATTGTCGCAGAGGTCCGCTGAGCCGGACTATTTCAGCTACTATTTCGGTTTTTTGGCCGGATCGGCGGCCGGCTTGGTGACGCCCCAGGGATCGTATTTCTCCTTGGGCTCGGGGATACGATCGAGCGCGGCCTTGTAGGCCTTTTCGTCGACCTTGGGCTTCTGCTCCGTCTTCGTGTCGCCCCCGCCGCCCCCTCGCCGGCCCTGGGCCAGGGTCGGTGTCGCGAGCAGCGCCAGAATGACGGCAGCAACCGTGAAGCTTTTCATGTCAGTCTTTCTCCCCCGCAGCCGTGGAAACATCCTGCAATACCTCTACCCCATAGATAACTTGTCGCTCGACATTTGTTGATCGACAAAGCGGTGCGTGACGCAAATTCAGCCCTACGAGGGGGGCGCAATCTTGGCGGCGGCACATTAAATGCGCTGAATGGGACAGGGACAAGTACAAGTGGCGGCGCTGCTGGCCGGCGCCGCCTTCGTGTTGAGTGGCTGCGGGTTGGCGGACAGCCACGCGGTCTGGCCGGAGGCGTTGAGGGTCAAGGCCACTGAGCCGCCGCCGCTCGAGACGCCTCCGGATGTCAAACGGCTGGTCGCGAGCAAATTGGACTCGGTGTTCACCGCCGGCTCGCAGCCGGCCCATGTTCGGGTGTCCAGCCCGCTGCACGACCCACGCGGCACCGGCTGGACGGCCTGTGTGCGCGCCGAACTGATATCGGTGATCGGCAAGCCGCTCGGGACGCAGACCTATCGCATCTTCATCAATGAAGGCGCGATCTTCGATCGTCGGCAGGTGGAGACCGACGACAATTGCGTGACCGAGACTTACGAGCCGGTCGAGGGCGCCGTTACGGCGGAGGCGCAACGAAGCGCCAAGCCTTAACCGCGATGAGATTTGGTTGAATCGTCATCGCGCTTCATCTCCTTGTTTGAGTATGATCTCCGCGCAACGCGTTCCTAACTCGCGATGGGCTGACACACTCTCCGTGGCGCTCTCGTCGGCGATATGCTGAACGGCCCGTTAACTTGAGCGCTCAAATTGCTTGATGGCCTCAACGGCATTTTCCATCTCTCTCCGCTACGTTGCCCCTGACGAACGCAGGCTGATTTGCCTCGCGGACCGGGGAACAGGGACGTGGCCGATATTGCTGACCAGGCAATGATCCGCCGTGCATCGCGCAACGATGCCACGGACGATCGCGCGTTGCCGCCGCTGTCAGCCGCGCCGGTCGACGCGTGGCGCGCGCTTGCCGAGCGCGCGATAGAGGCCAATGGCTATTATCAGCCCGAATGGGAATTGGCGGTCGATGCCTCCGCGCGCGACCGCACCGGCGCGGCACTGCTCAGCGCCACCGGCGATGCCGGGCAACTGATCGGGCTGTTGCCGGTGGTTCCGCTGCGGCGGATCTATCGGATCCCCCTGCCCGCGCTGGTCGGCGCCGAACCCTATGGCACGCTGTGCACGCCGCTGCTCGACCGCGACGCCGCCGAGCAAGCGGCCGGCAAGATGTTGCAGCAGGCGCGTGATGCCGGCGCGCATGCGCTGATCCTGCGCACCATGTCGCTCGAGGGTCCGGCCATGGCGGCGATCCGCGCGGTGCTCTCGCGCGACGGTTTGCAACCGCGGGTGCTGAGCGCCTATCAGCGCGCGCAGCTCGATGCGACGCGCGACGCCGATGAATTGCTGCGCGACGCACTCGGGCCCAAGAAGCTGAAGGAGCTTCGTCGCCAGCGTCATCGCCTGTCCGACCATGGTGTAGTCCGCTTCGATGTCGCGCGCACGCCGGACGCGGTGGCCGCGGCGCTCGAGACTTTCCTTGCCCTCGAAGCCGCCGGCTGGAAGGGCCATCGCGGCACGGCGCTCAGCCAGCATGCCGGCGACCAAACCTTCATCCGACGCGCGACATCGGCCCTGGCCGAAGCCGGGCGCTGCGAGATCGTCACGCTGCATGCCGGCGGCACGCCGGTCGCAGGCGGCATCGTGGTTCGCCACCAGGACCGCGCGTTCTTCTTCAAGATCGGCATCGACGAGCGCTTTGCGAAGCATTCGCCCGGCGCGCAATTGACGCTGGAGCTGACACGCCATCTCTGCGCCGATCCCGCGATCAATTCGGCCGATTCCACCGCGGCGCCCGGCCACCCCATGATCGACCCGATCTGGCGCGGCCGCTTCGCAATCGGCGACGTGCTGCTGCCGCTGCGGCGCCGCGATCCGCTGGTCCCGGTCATTCACGCCGCGCTGAGCCTGAACAGTCTCGCCTACGAAGCCGCCCGCGGCGTCGTCGGCTTCATCCGCAGCCGGCGCGGCAAGCGGGCATAGCACGGCCCTCTTGCGCGCGCGGCGCGCAAGCGCATTCGCCGCTGGCGAACAGTGCACCGGCTCGCGTCGTACACCGCAGCCAACGGTTTACTTTTTTGTAGCCATGCAGACACATCGAGAAACAAACAGCCTCCACCGTCAGGTTGGTGTCAGCTAGGCTCACTAGCGTTGCGGCGCGCTGTTTCTCAGACGGCGCATGCCCTTGCCTGGAAAGCCTCATCCGATGGAAGCATCGGGTGAGGCTTTCTGCCGGCGCGCTCCGCGAGGCCATGGCCGGCGGCCGCTTCATACGTTCGTTGGACCAGAAACAAGGCTCCCCGAGGCGCGACCTTGGTCCCTACTGCAACGGCGAATGCGGCGCCGGCAGCATGATGGTCGAGTGCATTTCCTCGAGCAGCTGCGTGCCCTTGCCGAGGAATTCCAGCCAGGCCGGATCCTTCATCGCGCCGCCGCGCGCAGCAGCCCGGGCGTTGAGATCGGGATAGGCCCAGATGTGACAGACCTCGTTGGGCTGACCGGAATCGGTGTGCCAGAGGCCGACGATCTTGGAGTATTTCTCGCGCTCCGGCATCACGCCGGTGATCAGGTCGAGCCATTGCTTGACGCCGCCGAGCGGCTTGGCGCGGTAGTTGCGGAATTCGTAGATGTTGCCCTTGGTGGCAGGCGCCACCGGCGGAATGATCGCATTGAGCAGCCGAACCTCCTGACGCACCAAGAGCGGACGGATCGCCGGAATGTATTCGCCGGTCCAGCGCGGGTTCTTGGAAAGCTCCGCACGCAGCCGGGTCCGCTCGTTGAGATCGGCGTAGCTCCACATGTGCATGACCTGATTGAGCGGACCGATCTCGGTGATCCAGTAACCTTCCAGCTTGCCGAAATTGTCGGCGCGGATGTCGCGCGAGATCGTGCTCGCGGCCTTCACCATCTCGCCGACGGTGCCTGGACGTACCGTGTAGGTGCGCAGCTCATAGATCATGGTTGTCTCCCTGATTGTTTCCGATGGATGGTGTGGGCAAACGAAAAAGCCCGGCGTCAGCCGGGCTTTGGAAAGGGATTGCGGACTACTCCGCCGCCTGCGCGTTGATCTCGGCCGAGACCTGGCGGATAGCGCGGGCGAGCTGCTCGGCCGGCTGGGCGCCGGATACTGCGTATTTCTGCGCGAACACGAAGGTCGGCACGCCGGAGATACCCTTCTCGGCGGCCTCCTGGGCCTGCGCCGAGACCAGTGCAACGTCCTCATCGGTGGCAAGGCGCTTGCGGACGTCGTCGGCATCGAGCCCGACATCGGCGGCCGCCTGCACCAGCACATTGGTGTCGGTGAGATCGCCGCCGTCGCGGAAATACAGCTCCATCAGCCGCTGCTTCATCTCGGCCGCCTTGCCCTTGGCCTCGGCCCAGTGGATCAGCCGGTGGCAGTCGATCGTGTTGGGCTGCCGCTTGACGAGCTCGGGATGGTAGGTGAGCCCCTCCTCGTTGGCGGCTGCGACCACGCGGCCGGCAATGCCCTTGTAGGCCTCGACCGAGCCGAACTTGGCGGTGAGATATTCGTCGCGGCTGATGCCTTCGCGCGGCACCCAATTGTTGAGGAAGAACGGCCGCCAGTGCACCTCGACCGGCACGTCAGGCACCAGCTTGAGCGCGTCCTCGATGCGATGCTTGCCGATGTAGCACCAGGGACAAACGACGTCGGAGACGATGTCGAGGCGAAGCGGCTTCAGATCGCTCATGGCGGGGGCTCCCGGCGGGAATGGAACCCGGAAGGTAAGCCGAAAGCGCCCCGAGACAAGCCGCTATTTCATACTGGCTGCCATCTGCCGCATCCGCTCGGCGGTCAGCTCGTCGGCCGGAAAGAAGGTCTCCAGCGCCAGTTCCTGCAGCGTGATGTCGACCGGCGTGCCGAACACCATGGTCGTCGAGATGAAGCTCAGGATCTCGCCGTTGAGGCGGAGCTTGAACGGAAGCGCGACGTTGTTGTCCGCCGTGATTGGGGCCGACCGCGCCGGGATCGGATAGGACTTCAGGTCTTGGTAGAGCTTGAGCAGCTCCGGATCAGCGGTTGCCTCGCATTGCCGGTGCAGCCGCTCCAAGAGATGCGCGGCCCATTCCGCCAGGTTCACGGTTCGCGGTGCCAAGCCCTCCGGGTGAAAGGCCAACCGCAGGATGTTGAAGGGCTGGCCGAGCAGCCGCTGCGGCACGCCCTCGAGCAGCGGCGCCACCATGCGGTTGGCGGAAACCAGATTCCAGTGCCGGTCATAGGCCAGCGCCGGATTGGGCTCGTGCGCCTTCAGCACCAGATTGATCGCCTCGCGCGCCGATTTCAGCGCGGGATCCTCCAGCGAGCGTTGCGGGAATGCGGGCGCGAAACCCGCGGCGACCAGCAGCACGTTGCGTTCGCGTAGGGGCACGTCGAGGCGCTCCGCCAGTTTGAGGACCATGTCGCGCGACGGCGCCGAGCGGCCGGTCTCGACGAAGCTCAAATGCCGCGCCGAGATTTCGGCGTCGACCGCAAGGTCGAGCTGGCTGAGATGCCGGCGCTGCCGCCACTCGCGCAGGTGCTCGCCGACAAGGAGGGGTTTTGCGGGCTCGGCCCGCGCCGTGGATGCATGTGCGTTCATGCTGCAAAACCTACCATGCGAAATTCGCCCGTTCCATTACGCCCGAGGTAATCGAATTGGCGCGCCGGGCGGCTCATCTTCCGCGGCACAGGAGATGACCATGCTGATGCTGTCCCTTATCCGCGCCCTCGCCGTTCTGATCCCGTGGCTGCTCCATGTGACCACCTGGCTGGTCGCGCGCTCGCTCAACATGCCGCAGCCTATCGTGCACGACACCGGCGTGTTCGTGTTCGCGCAGGTCTACGCGGTCGAGATGAGGGTCGGCAAGGCGCTGTGCCCGCTCCGCCTGTGGCGTCAGCTGCGGGCCCTGTTCCACTGACAACCCATCCCAACCAGAGGAGACACTGCCATGATCCAAGCGTCCCAGCTGCTGCGCCGCGCCTTGCTTGCCGACGCGCTCTTCAGCGGCGTATCCGCCATCGCGATGGTGCTCGACGCCGGCGCGCTGGCATCGCTGCTCGGCCTGCCGGAAGCGCTGTTGCGCGAGACCGGGCTGTTCCTAATCGCTTACACTGCGCTGGTCGGCTGGCTCGCCACGCGAACCGCGCTGCCGAAAGGACCCGTGATCCTCGTGGTCGCCGGCAATGCGGCCTGGACGCTGGCCAGCATCGCGCTGCTCCTTTCGGGCGCGGTGTCGCCGAACCTGCTCGGGACCATCGTGATCCTCGCCCAGGCGATCGCCACCGGCGTGTTCGCCGAGCTGCAGTATGTCGGGTTGAGGAGGAGCGAGGGCGTGGTGGCGGCGTAGCAGCGTTCGTCATTCCGGGGCGCGCCTTGGCGCGAGCCCGGAATCCATTGTGCTGCGGAAATTATGGCCCGATGGATTCCGGGTTCTCGCTTCGCGAGCCCCGGAGTGACGGAGAATTTCTTCGAAATCTCTCCCCCACCGCCAGCATCACGCCCTGCCCGCTGGCGACGCCCATCTCGAGGCTGGAGGCGATGCGGCGTGCGCGCTCGACAAAATGAACCGCCGCGACGGGCGAGCACAACTCATGCGCCGTCGCCTCGAACAGTTCGAGCCAGCGGTCGAAATGCGCGGCGTCGATCGGCAGCGGCATGTGCTTGACCATCGGCGTGCCGTGATAACGCCCGGTCATCAGCGCGACCGACGACCAGAACGCGCACATCTGCGCCAGATGCGGCTCCCAATCGCTGATCCTGGCCTCGAACACCGGCCCGATCATCGGATCCTTGCGGACCTTTGCATAGAAGCCATGGACCAACTGCGCGATGAGAGCCTCGGTGATGCCGGTCCGCTCGATGATGCCGGCCGTGATCTGCTCGCGGCGCTCTGCCTCCGCCATTGCGGGTCTCCATAAATAGGTATTTCAAATGCCTATTTAGATTGCTATAGCTGATCCGCCAAGTGCTGATTTCGAAGGGCTTCCATGCGCCTCACCTCGTTCACGGATTTTGCGCTGCGCGCCCTGATGCGGCTGGCCGGCGAGCCGGACCGTTCGTTTGCCACCGGTGAGATCGCGGCCGAATTCGGCATTTCCCGCAATCACCTCGCCAAGGTGGTGCGCGACCTCGCCGAGGCCGGCTTCATCGCGACCCAGCGCGGCGCGGGCGGCGGATTTTCGCTGGCACGCGCCCCGCAGGCGATCACGCTCGGCGAGGTGGTGCGCGCGCTCGAAGGCGGCAGCGCGTTGGTCGAATGTTTCAGGGATGATGGCGGAGAATGCGTGCTGCTGCCGCGCTGCCGGCTGAAAGCCAGGCTCGCGGCAGCCCGCGAAGCCTTCATGCGCGAACTCGACGGAACCACGCTCGCCGAATGCGCCTACCTGCCGCGTCCCGCGCGCCATCCGGCGCGGGCGTCATGATAATCGTCGAACAGGATCGGTTTCGTAACTCAGGCCTGCAGCACGCGCGCAGCAGCGCGCTTTGAGGGCGCGACCCGCTTGCCAGCCGCGGCGGTCAGGCTGTGGCCGTTGAGGCGCTTGCCGTTCAAGGCTTTGCCATTCAGGGCGTTGCCGTTGGCGACCTTGCCATTGGCTTTGGCAGCCTTCTTCGCCTTGGCCTTCCGCTCCTTGGACCGCCTCTCAGCGAGCTTCTCAGCCTCACGCTTGGCTTTCCGCTCGGCCTTTTCCTTCAGCCGCACCCGCTCCGCCCGCGCCTCCGCGCGCTGCTTCTTGCGCTTCTTCTCGCAGGCATCGCACTTGCAGCCGATCGGCTTCAGATAGGCTTTGAAATAGTCAGTTCCGTAGTCGTAGTTGATCTCGTCGCCCGGCTCGATGTCCTTGATGGCGCGGATGAACACCTTGCGCTTGCGCGGCTTCACGTCGGATTCGGCGTTTGGCCGGCAGGCGTGGTTGATGTAGCGGGCGACATTCTCGCGGATCGAGCCGTCGATGGTCCAGCGGTTGGTGAGTTCGAACAGGTACTTGTTCTCGATCGCGTCCTCATCCTTCTTCTTCGAGTCCAGCAGCGGCCCGAAATAGCGGATGATCTTGGTGCCTTTCTTGATCGGCTTGGTGGCGAAGAGGCCGAGGCCAGTGCGGGAACGGCCGACGCGATAGGGCTTGTGCGATAATGATGTGGTCATGACGATCGAGGCTACGGCACGCAAGGTGCACGCGACAGAAGTTGCGAAGCCGCCCTTCTAGGACGATTCCGCGCGCCTGTCAGGTGTTTCCCGCGTGTCTGTTGAACCTTCCCCAGATTGCATATGTCAGACACAAAGTAACGTCCGGATCGCAGGTTTCCCCTGATGAAATACCTTGCTTTTGCAACAATCATTATGGCGCTCGCCGGCGCAAATGCCGGTCAGGTTGGCGCTGAAACGATCACCAGCAGCTACACATCGACGGCGCCGAAGGCCTGCCGCATGATCGGCAAGCCCAACGAGGAGGGCGGCAGCACGACGCGGGTTTGCCCGGGAAAATCCGGCCTTGTGGTGCTGATCAACGAGGGTGACCTGCGCGAAGTGGTCTCGGTCGGCCGAAGCCACCAAGCAGCAGCCAGGGAACCGGCGGCGCAGGCCTGGTTTGGTCCTTTCAGCTCGACCGGCGACACGGTCGAATGGCGCGCCGCCGGCAGCAAGCCGTTCGCGATCATCCAGCGCTGGCAGATCGCCGACAACAGCGAGCAGGACAAGCGCGGCGGCCCGGTCTCACGGGCGATGCTCGCGGTGACGCGGCTGCCGCCGGGTGAAGTCTGTCACGTCGCCTATATCGATGTCGCGGCCAATCCCGACGCCAACGAACTGGCGCGGCAGGCCGCCGACGATTTCGCCCGCGATTTCAAATGCGGCGCGGACCAGGTCAAGACGGTCGGCCAGAGCGGCCGGACCACAGCGCTCACCAAGCGCTGATCGCGCGGCAGCCTCGATTACGGCCGCGGTTGTTTGCTCGCCGACCGCCCCAGCATCGCGGTCAACACCGTTTCCGCGGACGTGCCTTCGGGTGCCCGATCCAGGATCGTCTTGAGGCGCCCGTCGAGCAGCAGCATGGTGAAGCCGTGCACCAGCGACCAGGCGGACGCGATCGCAGCGGCCTGGTCCAGCGTAAGCTGCTCCTTGGAAATCTCCTCCTGCCGGCTGGCACCGACGCCGCGGGTCAGCCCCGCGAACGATGCCTCCGACGCCTCGTGCAGCGACGGCCGCGCATGATCGAGCCGCTCGCTGCGGAACATCAGCCCGTACATGCCGGGATGCGCCTGCGCATAAGCGACATAGGCCTTGGCGCTCGCCACGCCCTTTTCGGGTGGCGTCGCCGCGGAAGCGTCCGCCGCCGCCATCGCCTGGCCGAATTGCCGGAAACCAATCGCCGCGAGTTCACTGAGCAAACCGGTCAGATCGCCGAAATGATGTGTGGGCGCCGCGTGCGAGACACCGGCCTCGCGCGCCACCGCCCGCAACGTCAGTCCCGCCAATCCATCACGTTCAAGCACGCGCTCGGCGGCCTTCAACAGCGCCTCGTGCAGATCGCCGTGATGATACGGCGTGTCGTTGGTCCGGCGCCGCGGTACCGAGCGAACGGTAGCGGCTCGCGTAACCCGGCGCTTCGGGGCCTGTGCGGGGCGAGCCGCCTTGTTTTCCTTGGATAATCTTGTCATGCGGCCGTTATAGGTTGCAATTTTTACACTGTAAAGATTTTGCTTGACGATCATCGGCGTCATCCCTACTGGTATCTTTACGATGTAAAGATCATAGTGCAGGGGAGATCCGGAATGCTCGACCAGGTCACATCCAACGCGGCGCGCACCAATCTGGCGCCGATCCCGTTTGAAGCCGATGCGCCGTTCCTGAAGGTGTCCGGCGAATTGCCGCGCGAGCTGAACGGCACGCTCTACCGCAACGGCCCCAATCCGCAGTTCGAGGCGCCGGGCGCGCACTGGTTCGTCGGCGACGGCATGCTGCACGCCTTCCATCTCGAGAACGGCCGCGCCAGCTACCGCAACCGCTGGGTCCGCACGCCGAAGTGGCAGGCCGAGCACGACGCCGGCCGCGCGCTGTTCGGCGGCTTCGGCCGCAAGATGCCGGATACGCCGGCAACGACAACCACCGATGGCGGCGTCGCCAACACCAACATCATCTTCCATGGTGGCCGCCTGCTTGCGCTCGAGGAAGGCCATTTGCCCACCGAGATCGAGCCCGGCACGCTCAATCGTCTCGGCTATTGCGACTACAAGGGCGCGATATCAGGTCCCTTCACCGCGCATCCCAAGATCGATCCGGTCACCGGCGAGATGGTGTTCTTCGGCTACAACGCCGCGGGTCCGCTGACGCCGGCGCTGTCGTTCGGCGCGGTGAGCGCGTCCGGCGTGGTGAGCCGGTTCGAACGCTTCGAGGCGCCGTATGCCAGCATGGTGCACGATTTCATCGTTACCGAGAATCACGTGCTGTTTCCGATCCTGCCGATATCAGGCAGCATGCAGCGCGCGATGCGCGGACAGGCGCCCTACGCCTGGGAGCCGGAGAAAGGCGCCTATGTCGGCGTGATGAAGCGCAGCGGTTCCTCAAAGGACATCATCTGGTTCCGCGCCGAGACCTGCTACGTCTTCCATGTCATGAACGCGTGGGAAGAAGGCAACAGCATCATCGCCGACGTAATGCAGTTCGAGGAAGCGCCGTTGTTCAACCATCCGGACGGCTCGCAAACCGACCCGAAGAAGAACCGCGCGCGCTATTGCCGCTGGACCTTCGACCTCTCGGGCAACACCGACCGCTTCACGCAAACCTATCTCGACGACCTCACCGGCGAATTCCCCCGCGTCGACGATCGCCGCGCGGGGTTTGCGAGCAATCACGGCTGGTATGCTTGCGCCAACCCCGATCTGCCGATGTTCGGTGCGCTGTCGGGCATCGTGCATGTCGACGGCCGTGGCAACCGGCTCGGCCATTATCTCTTGCCCGCCGGCGATACGATCTCCGAGCCCGTGTTCGTCGAACGCGGTGCTGACGCGGCGGAAGGCGACGGCTGGCTGCTCGCGGTGGTCTGGCGCGCCCGCGAAAACCGCAGCGACCTCACCGTCTTCAACGCGCAGGATGTCGAGGCTGGTCCGACCGCACTGGTCCATCTCGGCCACCGCGTGCCGGATGGCTTCCACGGCAATTGGGTCGGGGCGGAGTAGCTGCCGGTCGTCTCAGACGTAAGAGCATCAGTTTTTCCAATCGTCATGCCCGGCCTTGTGCCGGGCATCCACGTCATTCTCGCCGCTGGTCGGAAAAGACGTGGATGGCCGGGACAAGCCCGGCCATGACGGTGCGAGACAGTGAATGCCGTGTGCAGCGAACGCCCTAGGTTATTGCCTTACCTCTGTTTTCTCTATCACATCACGATTTTGACACTGTAAAGATTTCGCTTGACGCTTTCCTTGCACGCCTCTACGGTATCTTTACAATGTAAAGATCAGCCGATGAGACTCCCAATGACGATCTTCCTGATCCTCGCTCCCTACGGCGTCTTCGCTACGCTCATGCTGGTGACCTCGGCGACCGTAAGCCTGCTCTGCGCCACGTTGATCTGCCTCACCGTCATCGCATTCGATATCGCGCGCGGCCGCAGCATCAAGATCCTCGGCGTCGGCTCGGTGATCGTGTTCACCGCGGTCGGTTTCTACCTCACATTCGTCGATGCGACGGCGAGCGGCATCGCGGTCAAGATCGCCGTTGATGCCGGCATGCTGCTGGTGTCGCTCGGCTCGATCCTGATCGGCCATCCCTTCACGCGGCAATATGCGCTCGAGCAGGTCGATGCCGAGATCGCGAAGCAGCCTGGCTTCCTCCATGCCAACTACCTGATCACCGGCGCCTGGACCGCCGCGACGCTGTTGATGCTGATCGGCAACGTCGCAGTGCTTTACGTGCCGGCCCTGCCGCTGTGGACCGGCCTGTTGATTGCGTTTGCCGCGCGCAATGCCGCGGTTGGCTTCACCCGCTGGTATCCGCAACATCGGATGGCCAGGGACGCCGCGCCGCCGGCCGTCGCGTTGCCGTCGCACTGACCGCTAACGTCGCAACACCAGAACAATCATCACGCCGAGGAAACGGAAGCACCACGATGAAGAGCGTATTTGCCAGGCTTGCGAGCGACTTCCTCTCCACCATCGTGTTCCTGGTGATCTATCTCGCCACCGACAACGTGCTGATCGCCACCGGCGTTGCGATCGCGGGCGCCATTGCACAAGTGGCCTATGCCCGCGTCAAGGGACAGGCGCTCGGCTACATGACCTGGGCGAGCCTTGGGCTGGTGATCGTGCTGGGCGGCGCGACGCTCGTCACCAACGATCCGCGCTTCGTGCTGGCGAAGCCCGCGATCGGCCACATCGCGATCGGCGCGATCATGCTGAAGCGCGGCTGGATGCTGCGCTATCTGCCGCCGATCGTGACCGAGACCATTCCGGAATACGCCACGCTCGCCGGCTATGCCTGGGCCGGGCTGATGTTCGTCCTCGCCGCCGGCACCATCGCGGTCGCAGCGACCGGCGACATGAAGCTGTGGGCGTTCTACGTGTCGGTGGTTCTGCTCGGTGCCAAGATCGCCGCCTTTGCGATCCAGTATGTCGCCTTCCGCTTCCTGGTCGGAAACCGGCTGCGCGCCGCCGCCCGCGCCTGATCGCCGCTAGGGGCGAACTAGGCGCGCGCGGCAGGATGGGCTATACCCGCGCACGCTTTTCATCTCGAGGAGACATCAATGGCGGTGGACGGAAACTGGAATCTCACGATGACGACGCCGATGGGCGAGCGCAAGGCGACGCTGTCGCTTTCGAGCTCGGGCGGCACACTCACCGGCACGCAGGGCGCCGACGGCAACTCCACCGAAATCTTCGACGGCACCGTGAACGGCGACGACGTCGCCTGGAAGGTTTCCATCACCAACCCGATGCCGCTGACGCTCGAATTCAGCGGCAAGGTCGCAGGTGACGGCATCTCCGGCGAGATGGGCATCGGCCCGATGGGCAGCTTCCCCTTCACCGGCACGCGCGCGTAACCCCTCCGCTTCTCTTGACGCGTTTTCTTCGTACGAGCCGCAATCGACTTCGCTTGAAGACGCTCTAATTTAGAACCAGATCTGCATCGGCAGATCATGCGCATCCAGCGGCTGCGGTCCCCCGGGAACGCAGCCGCTTGGTTCATGGGCCGCGAGTGCCACGGCGCAGGCGTCCTGCACGTCATCGCGTTTCGCGCCGGTGCCGATCCGCACCTCGGTGAGCCAGCGGTCGATCTCGCGAAAACCCGATCGCTTCAGCAGTCTGCAACGGAGCGCATCTCCCTGCTCCGACTTCTTGCGCGGCAACGGCGCGCCATCGTTCAAGCGCAGGAACACCAGTTCGGGATGCACCTCGCGGAAGTCGCATGCGGTGTTCGCACGCACGAACGCGTCGACCTCCATGATCTTCCGCCCGAGATGCCAGAGCTGGCGCGAGACGCGGGTCTGGCCGCGGCGCAGCGCTTCTTCATTCGCCCGATCGGGATCGTCAAACTCCTGCCACAGCCAGCGCCGCGCGCCGGTGAAAACGCGCGAGGTGTGCGGGCCGAGGCGCTCACGGGCAAGACGGTCACAGCCGCGCTCGCCGTCATCGGTCATGCCGATCGGGATATCGATGCCGGCGCGGTCGAACGGACGCGAAAGCGCGTCCGCAATGTCGCGATGAAAGGAGATGGTGCGCCGGTCGCCGTCGATGGTGACGGCGACCCAGCCTTTGGAGAATCCGTCGAGGCCAGTCGCCTTCAACCCAGATTCAATTCCTTGAAGAAGTCGTTGCCCTTGTCATCGATGATGATGAAGGCCGGAAAGTCCACCACTTCGATGCGCCAGATCGCTTCCATGCCGAGTTCGGGATACTCGACCACCTCGACCTTCTTGATGCAGTGCTCGGCGAGGTTCGCCGCCGCGCCGCCGATCGAGCCGAGATAGAAGCCGCCGTGCTTCTTGCAGGCTTCGCGCACCGCGACCGCGCGATTGCCCTTGGCGACCATCACCATCGAGCCGCCGGCGGCCTGGAACTGGTCGACGAAGGAGTCCATGCGTCCCGCGGTGGTCGGGCCGAATGCGCCGGAGGCGTAGCCATCGGGCGTCTTGGCGGGGCCGGCGTAGTAGACCGGATGGTTCTTGAAATAATCCGGCAGCGGCTCGCCCTTCTCCAGCCGCTCGCGCAGCTTGGCGTGCGCGGAATCGCGCGCCACGATCATGGTGCCGGTCATGGAGACGCGGGTCTTGATCGGATACTGCGACAGCGTCGCCAGGATTTCCTTCATCGGCTTGTTGAGGTCGATCTTGACGACGTCGCCGCCGAGCGACTGCTCGACCGCGGGCAGATACTGCGCCGGGTTGTGCTCGAGCTCCTCGAGATAGACGCCGTCCTTGGTGATCTTGCCGAGCACCTGGCGGTCCGCCGAGCAGGAGACGCCGAGCCCGATCGGCAGCGAGGCGCCGTGGCGCGGCATGCGGATCACGCGCACGTCGTGGCAGAAATACTTGCCGCCGAACTGCGCGCCCACCCCAAGGCTTTGGGTCATCTTGAGGATTTCCTGCTCCATCTCGAGATCGCGGAACGCATTGCCGTCAGGCGAGCCGTGGGTCGGCAGCGCGTCGAGATAGCGCGCCGAGGCAAGCTTCACAGTCTTCATGCAGAGCTCGGCCGAGGTGCCGCCGATCACGATCGCAAGATGATACGGCGGACACGCCGCGGTGCCGAGCGTCAGCACCTTTTCCTTCAGGAACGCCAGCAGCCGGTCCTTGGTGAGCACCGATGGCGTCGCCTGGAACAGGAAGCTCTTGTTGGCGCTTCCGCCGCCCTTGGCCATGAACATGAACTTGTAGGCGTCGTCGCCCTCGGCGTAGATCTCGCACTGCGCCGGCATGTTGTTGGCGGTGTTCTTCTCTTCATACATCGACAGCGGAGCGACCTGCGAGTAGCGCAGATTGCGGCGCAGATAGGCGTCGCGCGCGCCTTCGGACAGCGCCGCCTCGTCCTCGCCGTCGGTGATGACGTTGCAGCCTTTCTTGCCCATGATGATCGCGGTGCCGGTGTCCTGGCACATCGGCAGCACGCCGCCGGCCGCGATGTTGGCGTTCTTGAGGAAGTCGAAGGCGACGAACTTGTCGTTGTCGCTGGCTTCCTTGTCCTCGAGGATCGAGCGCAGCTGCTTCAGATGGCCCGGGCGCAGATAGTGGTTGATGTCGCCGAAGGCAGCCTCGGAGAGCGCCCGCAGCGCCTCCCGCGACACCACCAGCATGTCCTTGCCCAGGACCTTCTCGACCCGGACGCCGTCGCTCGTGACCTTCTTGTAGGGCGTGGTGTCGGCACCAAGCGGGAACAAGGGCGTATGCTTGTAGGGCGGAACGGGCTTCTGCTGGTCGGGGAAGGCGGAGGGGGCGTTCATGAGCTGCTCTTTGGGCTTGCAGGTCGGGTTCGAAAGGCCGGTCCGGCCGCAGGGCCGTCGGCAATGTAGAGCCGTTCTAAGCCTTTTTCGGGCAAAGGAAAGGGAAGCCGGCCGCCTTCCAGCCATGCGCGGGACCGGCGATCCACATGTTAGATTTCATGCCACGGTAATCTCGAGTTGCCACAACGCGCAGCGCACCGCCAACCGGCCAAGGAAGCCATCAGGAGGCCTTCATGAAGACAGCGCTTTTCATCCGGTTTGCGGCGCTGGCCTTGTTGATCGCGCTCCCGAGCGGCGCCGATGCGGCCCGCCTCGGCAGGGCGTGCGGCGGCATCGCCGGCCTGCAATGCAGCAGTCGCGGCCAATTCTGCCAGTTCAAACCCGGTAGCTGCGGCCGTGCCGACCAGTCCGGCACCTGCGCGTTCCGGCCGACGATCTGCAACAAGATCTTCAAGCCGGTGTGCGGCTGTGATGGCAAGACCTATGGCAATGATTGCGAGCGTCGGGCCGCCGGGGCCTCCAAGGCGCAGGACGGCAAGTGCGCATCCTGACGGAGCGGCGATATTGACGCGCTTCGCGGGAGCCTGCATGTAGCTTCGCGTATTTCCATACCGCGGGGGTAATTTCGTGACAGCACCGTTGCGCCGACGCTCTTTCAGCATCCGCTCCACCCTGCCTGCCGCACTGATCGCGCTGGCGACCGCCTTCGCCGCCTCGCCCGCGCATGCCGATCCCTGTGTGGACATCGCCAAGCAGCTCGCCGGCCAGATCGACGGGCTGAAGGTCAATTTCAGCGCCGCCAACATCACATACCTCACACACCCGGCTGCCAAGGAATTGTCGCTCGGCTGCCGCGGCAAGGACTATTCGATCGAGCTCTATGCCAAGACCGATCGCAAGATGAAGCCGGAGTTCTTCAACCTGGTCGGCTCCGCCACCGCGCTGATCTTCACCGTGCCGAAGGACGACGCCACCACCGGCACCTCGCGCTGCCTGAAGCGAATGGGCATCCTGCGCGGCAACACCATCACGATGCGCTATCGCCGCCTGAATCTCGAATGCACGCGCAACAGGACCGACGCCTCGATCACGGTCCGGCGCGGCAACAACGAGTGAACGACCTGCGCCGGTGATGCGCGATTCCGTCGGCTCGCAATCCGGCATTTCGCCGCATAAGCAATTGCTTATCTAACTGTAAGTTCGGCTGCGGCGTGGGAACACCTCGCCCGCTCCGAAAGTTGATGACTGCGGCCGCATGCTTGCCGGGAAAACAATGCGATAATCGCTGTCGGAATCGCGGAGCCTCCCATGATCGCAAAGCTCCTCCTGCAGAACACCCTCTTCGTCATCGCCATGGCCGTGCTGCTGTTTGCCTTCGCCGGCACGCTGCATTGGCCCGGCGCCTGGGCCTATCTGATCGTCTCGGCGCTGATCGGCCCGGCCTGCGGGCTGTGGCTTGCCAAGGTCGATCCTGGCCTCTTGGCCGAGCGCATGCGTCTCACCGCGCGTGAGGGCCAGCCGACCGAAGACAAGCGCTTCATGCTGGTGTTCCTCGTCATCGCCGTGCTGTGGTTCGTCGCGATGGGGCTCGATCGCCGTTTTGGCGGCGCCAATGCCGCCGTAGCGCTGATCGTGCTCGGCCTGGCGTTGTATCTGCTCTCGACCGTGCTGATCCTGTGGGTGTTCCGCACCAATTCGTTCGCGGCGCCGGTCGTGAAGGTGCAGACCGAGCGCCACCATCACGTGATCTCGACCGGTCCCTACGCGCTGGTCCGCCATCCCATGTATGCGAGCGTGATGCTGTTCTTCATCGGCGTGCCGCTGACGCTCGGCTCCTGGTGGGGCCTTGCCTTCGTGCCGGTGTTCTTCGCGATGTTCGCGTTCCGCACCGGGATCGAGGAGCGCACGCTGGTGGCGGGATTATCAGGCTATGCCGACTATGCGGCGCGGGTGCGCTATCGTCTCGTGCCCGGACTGTGGTGAGGAACCATCATGGCAGAGAACAAGACCTATACCGGCGGCTGCCATTGCGGACAGGTGCGCTTCGAATGCACCACCGACATGGCCATGGTCACCGCCTGCAACTGCTCGATCTGCACCAAGAAGGGCCTGCACTTCGTGTTCATGCCGCCAACGAGCTTCCAGCTCCGCGCCGGTGCCGAGAACCTGAAGGAATATCTCTTCAACCGCCATGCGATCCGTCACCAACTCTGCATCGATTGCGGCGTCGACGTGTTCGCGCGCTGCAAGAAGCCCGATGGCTCCGACATCGTGGCGCTCAACGTCAGCTGCATCGACGGCATCGATCTGTCGAAGATCGCGATGACGCCGGTGGATGGGCGGAACCGGTGACTGCGATCACAAATCCAGCGCCTTGTAGCGCCGGAAGATCCCCTCCTCGTTGAACGGAATCCGCCGTTCGCTCGCCAGATACGCCTTGATGTTCGGCCGCTCGGAGATGCGATCGCGCAGCGCGAGCAGCCGCGGCACCTTCTTCTCGTACCTCGCCATCCGCTTCGGAAATGCGTAGCGCAGGCCTTCCACGATCTGGAACAGCGACAGGTCGACGTAGGTCAGCCGGCGCCCGGCGACGAACGAACCGCCGTTCGCCGCGACCAGGTCCTCGAAATAGCCGAGATATTTCGGCACCCGCGATTTCCAGAACTCCTCCGTGCGCTTCTTGGCCGGCGCCTTCTGGTCCTCGTAATATAGCGACGGGCCGAGCGGATGATGGGTGTCGTGGATCTCCACCACGAAGTCCGCGATGGTCAATTGCAACTCGTGCACCCAGAGCTTTCCGCCTTCCGCCTTCGGCGCCAGGCCGTGGCGCGCCCCGAGATAGAGCAGGATGTTGGCGGTCTGCCCGATCACGAGCTGGCCCGCCTTGAGGAACGGCGGCGCAAACGGCGGCGTGCCCTTGTGCGCGTCCATCATCTTCATCATGGCGCCTGTGCCGCCCTTAGCCCGTGCGACATCGGTATAATCTGCGCCCGCATCCTCGAGCGCGAGGCGGACATATTCGCCGCGACCCTGGATCGTCGGCCAGTAGTAGAGCTGATAGTGCATGGACTTATCTCCAAAAACTTCGCTGCACCGCTGCCCGTCATCTAGATCGTAGCCGCGATACGGTCAGATCGTCCATCGCGCACAGGCTGCCTGTGCGAACAGCGCGGGGACTGCTAAGGTTCCAACGTGGAATCTTCGATGAAGGATCATGTGATGGCGGACAACAAGAAGAAGCGGGGCGCACAGGATCGCGCTCTGATCGCGCTGAGCGAGTCCTACGAAGTTGCGTACTGGTCCAAGAAGTTCAAGGTCACGCCGGCGAAGCTCACAGCCGCCGTCAAGAAGGTCGGACACTCCGCCAGGAAGGTGGAGGCCTATTTCAAAGAGCAGCGGCACATGGCCGCGGACCGCGCACGGATCGCCATCAGCGAGCCCTACGAGGTCCGCTACTGGTCGAAGAAGTTCAAGGTGACCCCTGCCCGGCTCAAGGCCGCGGTGGCCGAGGTCGGACATTCATCGAAGAAGGTCGAGGCCTATTTCGCGACCAAGAAGAAAGCCGCGAAGAAAAAGAAAGCTGCCAAGAAGACCGTCAAGAAAGCCGCAAAGAAGACCGCAAAGCGCAAGAAGAGCTGAGCTATCGCCGTCATTGCGAGCGAAGCGAAGCAATCCATCTTGCGGCACACGCGGACAGATGGATTGCTTCGTCGCTTCAGCGCAAAATTGCTTTGCAATTTTGTCGCGAGCTCCTCGCAATGACGTGTCTTTGGTTATCCCTCAGTTCGCCGCGAAGCAGTACAGCAGGCCGTCACCGCCGGTGCTTTTCAGATCGGCCTGCGAGCAGCCGCCGTCGGGGCCACGCGACGGATGCGACATGTTCCAGGATTTTGACGGCTCGTCGTCGCGCAGACCCTTGCGGTCGAAATGCCCGACCATGGCAGCGCCTTGCGTGCTGCTTGTCCAGTTCTTGCAGGTGCGGTCCTCACCGGCCGCAAAGGCCGTGCCGTCCGCCTGCGATCCCGTCAGCACGTCGTGGCGGTTCGGCGTGTCGCCGGCGCCGTTGAGGACTTCCCCCTTCTCGGACAGGGCGCTCTGCTTGGTGAGATTATTGCCGGCGCTGTGGAGGTCGGCGACATCCTTGGCGACCACCACGCCCTTCACATTCTTCCACGGCCCCTTCCCGATGCGGTCGCGCGCATTCACCGCGGGCTTGCCATCGGCCGCCTGGGTCGAAAGATAGGCGCGCCACGTCTTCGGCGCACCGAAACCCGCGGCCTGCGCCAGGGTCTGGCAATGATTGTCGGCGCCGGCGAGGCCACCGAGATTGCCGCCATTGCCGATGCCGTTACTGGTCACGAAGAAGCTGGTGTCGGCGGTCTGCGCCGCTGCCGGCGGCGCAGCCATGATGACGAACGCAAGACAGGCCGGAACCGCGATCTGCGCAACGATCTTCATCCTATGATCCTCCCGATGGTTGTTATGGTCTGCTGACGTGAACCCGCGGCCTGTCCGGATATTCCGGCACCGCGATACGCGAATGAAGCCCACAAAACAAAAGCGCCGCGGTCCAAGCCGCGGCGCTTTCTATCTGTCATCTCTGGCAAGCAATCAGTTGGTCTGCTGGATCGCCGAAAGCTCCCAATTGCCGCCGCGCTGGCGCACGAAGGTCCAGACCTCGGTGACCTCCTCCGGCTGCCCGCCGCTGACCTGACGGCCGTTGCCGCGTTCGAGCATAGTGTCGATCAGCGAGTAGCGCATTGCGACGGTCGCATATTCGCTGTCGCCTTCGCGCCAGGCTTCCGCGAGATCGCCCTGCAGCAGCTTCACATTGGTCACCTTGTTGGTGACGTTGCGTGCCTTGTTCTCCTCGAGATCCTTCGAGAAGTACGACACCATTTCGGGCGTCGCGAGCGTGTGCAGCTTCGCGATGTCCTCGTTCGACCACGCGGTCTGGATGTCGCCGAGCAGACGCTCGAACGTCTCGTAGTCGCGAGGTGCGATCTCGACCGGCGTGTTCGATCCGCCGCCGATGCCGAAGCCGAAGCCCGAACGGGCGTTCGCCTGCGGGCCAGGACCGACGTCGGGCCCACCGGCGTAGGCGGCGGCCGGCGCATTGCGGCGCTGCCACCACGACATCGCGAGCCGGACCACGAGCACGATCAGACCGATCTGCAGCAGCAGGCCGAGCATCGACGACAGGCCGCCGAGACCCGAGAACAGGCCACCGCCGAACAGCATGCCGAACAGGCCGGCGCCAAGGAAGCCCGCGGCGAGACCGCCGAGCAGGCCACGACCCATTCCGCCACGGCCGAACAGGCCGCCGGAATTCGCCGCCGCCGGCGAGCTCATGCCCGGGCTGCCGGGCTGGCTGAAGGTACGGTTCAACGGCGCAACCGAGCCCGGCGCAGTGTTGGTCGAGGGCGGCGCGGAGAATGTCCGCGAGCCGCGCGAGCCGCCGCCGCCGACGCGGGCGTCGGCTGCCGAAACGGTCATCATGACGGGCAGCGCCAGCGCCATCATGACGGCGATCGCCCGAACAATTCCACGCGTGCGTTGCGAGAAATTCATGTTGGTTTCCTCAAAGGATTCCCCGGCATGGGGAAACGCCCCTAAGATGGGCAGGGCCTGATAAAAGTGAAGCCGGAAACGGGAACCGCGGCTGCGGCCCTCGGTCGCGGAGATGTGACACTATGGTGCTTGTGGGCGCGACACTGCGTCCTAGCGCGAGATGAGGCCGGGGTTCAACCGCAGCCGCACCGGAATTTCACCTCGCACCTGCGAGAAATCAAGAGCGCATCGCACCGGCGTAGGGCTAGTTCGCCGTCATGGTTTCCTTCACCGCGGCAACCAGCTGCGTCAGCGTGAACGGCTTCGGCAGGAACGCGAATTGCTGGTTCTCCGGCAGGCTCTTCTCAAAGGCGTCTTCGGCATAGCCGGAGACGAAGATGATCTTCAGCTCGGCATTGCGGCTGCGCATTTCCTTCAGCAGCGTCGGCCCGTCCATCTCCGGCATCACGACGTCGGAGACGACGAGATCGACCTTGCCGTTGTTCTCCTCGAACGCCTCCAGCGCCTCGACGCCGTTCGCCGCCTCGATCACGCTGTAACCGCGCGAACGCAGGCCGCGTGCATTGAGCGAGCGCAGACCGTCCTCGTCCTCGACCAGCAGGATGGTGCCCTGCCCGGTGAGATCCGGTTTCGGCTTGGCGACTTCAGCGGTAGCAGTCTCCTTTGCCGCGCCGTTGCCGGCATGCGCCTCCGGCGCGACCTCCTGCTCCTGGCGATGCCGCGGCAGATAGATCCGGAACGTGGTTCCCCCGCCCGGCACGGAATCGACATAGACGAAGCCGCCGGTCTGCTTGACGATGCCGTAGACCGTGGACAGGCCGAGACCGGTGCCCTTGCCGACTTCCTTGGTCGAGAAGAACGGCTCGAAGATCTTGTCGATGATCTCGTGCGGAATGCCGGTGCCGGTGTCCGAAATCTCGATCTTCACATAGTCCGCCGCCGGCATGCCCTTGTTGGCGAGCTGGGCGGCTTCCTCGGTCGACACGTTGGCGGTGCGGATGATCAGCTTGCCGCCGTCCGGCATCGCGTCGCGCGCGTTGACCGCGAGATTGACCACCACCTGCTCGAACTGCGAGACGTCGACCTTCACCGGCCACAGATCGCGGCCATGCACGAGGTCGAGCTTGACCTTCTCGCCGATCAGCCGGCGCAGCAGCATGGTGAGGTCGCTCAACGCATCGCCGAGATCGAGCACCTGCGGCCGCAGGGTCTGGCGGCGCGAGAACGCGAGCAGCTGCCGCACCAGCGTCGCGGCGCGGGTGGCATTCTGCTTGATCTGCATGATGTCCTGGAACGACGGGTCGGTCGGCTTGTGCGCGTTCAACAGGAAGTCGTTCGCCATCATGATGGCCGACAGCACGTTGTTGAAATCGTGCGCGATGCCGCCGGCGAGCTGGCCGACCATCTCCATCTTCTGCGACTGGTTGATCTGGTTTTCCAGCGCGCGCCGCTCGGTGATCTCGAGGATGTAGACGATCGCGGTCTCGGCGTCGCGCTCGTCCTTCTCGACGGTCGTGACGAAGAACTGGGCGAAGCGCTCCTTGGGCCCGTCGAGCATCACCTCGACCGGCGCGATATCGCCCTGTCCTTCCGCAGCCTGGTTGATCGCGGCGATCAGGAGGCCGCGGTCGCGCGGATTGACCGCGCGGAAGATCGACTTGGCGGCGCCGCCGTCGCCGTTCAGCCCCTGCGCCAGCTTGGCGTAGCGCGCATTGGCGCCGACCACATTGCCGCCGCGATCGACGGTCGCGATCGCCATCGGCGTGTGGTCGAAGAAGCGCATGAAGCGCACCTCGGCGGCGCGCTCCGGATCGGAACGCTCGTCGCGGGCGCGGCTGATCACCAGCGTGCGCGAGGCGCCTGCCGCACCGTCAGCGCCGAAGGCAAGCTTATGATAGAGCCGCACCGGCACGGTCTTGCCGCCGCGCATGCGCAGGTCGATATCGAACACCTCGGTCTTGACCTCGCCCGGCACCGCCGCAATCGAGGTCAGCAGCGCCGCGCCGTCACCCGAGACGATGTCGGTCAGCTTCAGGCCGCCCGAACCGATCTCGGCCAGATCATAGTCCAGCCAGTTCGCGAGCGTCGCGTTGACATAGGCGATCTCGCCGGCCGGATTGACCGAGAAGAAGCCGCATGGCGCGTGGTCGAGATACTCGATCGCATGCCGCAGCTCCTGGAACACGTCTTCCTGGCGCTCGCGGTCGCGGGTGATGTCGGCGATCGACCACACCGCGTATTTCGCGTCGCGCTTGCCCTCGCCGAGCGGGCGGACCCGCAGGCGCAGCCAACGGCCTTGTGCACCACCTGGCCCGGCGTCATGGCCGGCGACACGGACCTCCTCCTGCTGCCGCTTGCCCTCGCGCGCCGCCTTCAGGAGGCGGAACACCGCCTCGGAGACGTCGGGGTTACCGATGAAGACGCGCTCGACCGGCCGGACGTCCTGCGGCCCGGCCGCGCCGGTCAGCGTGAGATAGGCGGCGTTGGAATAGACCACGTGACCGCGGGAGTCGGTGACGACGAGCCCTTCCTGGGCCTGGTCGGCAATCCGTGCCATCACCGGGTCGTCGGTGGCGCGGTCGGAGAAGCGGATGATGCCGGCGGCCAGCGCAAACAGGTTGAACAGGCCGGCGGTGGCGAGCAGCGCCAGCACGCCGAGGATATAGGGCTGCGCCTGGGTACGACCGATGGCCATCAGCCAGACTGCCAGAGCGACGATGCCGATGGCGATCAGGACCACCAGCAGGATGCTGCCGCTGCGCCGCGCTGGCCCGTGGGCCACGAACGGCTCAGTCGCGGGAGGATCGTTGCTATCGGCGGTCATCTGGAGAGACATGGCTCGTCTGCATCACGAAGGCGACCGGCCGGCCACCTTGCCCCTGAGTGCCTGAATCGGACCCGAAAACGCAAGTCCATCAGGCGGCAATTTCGCAAGTTACACGCATTTCAAGCGGTTTTCCGCCCCTTACTGGCGCAGGCCGGACAGGCCGCGCTTCAGCCGCATCACGTAGCCGATGATTTCGGCAACCGCATGATAGTGCTCGACCGGGATTTCCTTGTCGATTTCGACGGTCGCATAGAGCGCCCGGGCCAGCGGCACGTTCTCCACGATCGGAATGTCGTGCTCCTTGGCGATCTCCCTGATCTTGAAAGCGAGGTTGTCGACGCCCTTGGCGACGCAGACCGGCGCCGACATGCTGCGATCATAGGCCAGCGCCACCGAATAGTGGGTCGGATTGGTGATGATCACCGAGGCCTTCGGAACCTGGGCCATCATGCGCTTCTTGGCGCGCTGGACCCGCAACTGCTTGATCCTGCCCTTGACGTGCGGGTCGCCTTCCGACTGCTTGAATTCTTCCTTCATCTCCTGCAGCGACATCTTGTGACGCTCGTACCAGGTCCGGTACTGGAAGAAGTAGTCGGCGATCGCAACCGCGGCGAGGATGGCAACCACCGCCGCCAACAGGTGCACCGTCATGCCGGTGACGGCGGGCAGAAGCTCCGCCGGATCGACTCGCAGGAACGATTCCATGCGCATCCGGTCGGGCCACAGCACCGCGACCATCACGGCGCCGAGCGCGATCAGCTTGAACAGGCCTTTCAGGAAGTTCGCCACCGCCTGCTTGCCGAACAGCCGTTTGAGGCCGGCAGCCGGCGATATCTTGGAGAATTTCGGCTTGAGCTGCTCGCCCGACCACACCAGCTGATGCTGGATCAT
Organism: Bradyrhizobium acaciae; assembly: GCF_020889785.1. Lineage (GTDB taxonomy): Bacteria > Pseudomonadota > Alphaproteobacteria > Rhizobiales > Xanthobacteraceae > Bradyrhizobium > Bradyrhizobium acaciae. The sequence continues at coordinate 3,781 of NZ_JACMYK010000087.1, read as the reverse complement.
GTTGCCCGCGACCGCGGCCAGCGCCAGCATCAGGAACGGCACGCCGATCGCGGCAACCACGGCGTAGCCGAGCGATTGCGTCAGCGCCAGCAGGCCGGCACCGTCGGTGCGGATCATCCATGAATTGGCGATCAGGTTGCGCAACGGCATCAAGATGCCGCCGCCGATCGAGCCGGAGAAGGTCGACAGCACCAGCGTGGCGCCGGCGATGATGAACCAGGTGTTGACCTCCTGGCTTTTGACGACGTCACCTTTCTCAAGGGCATCGTCGAGACGTTTTTGCGTAGGGTCTTCTGTTTTGTCTTCGGTATCGTCGGCCATCTCTGCTCCCCTGGAACATGATGCGACTTGATCGCATCATGCTCCGAGATCCTATTCTTGACGCGTTTTCTTCACGCGAACCGGTTTCCACTTCGCTCGAAAACGCTCTAGTTCATTGGAGCGAGTTGGCGCATGACGCCGAGGAAGTAGTCGAGATAGGTGTTCATCATCGCGGCGAGCACGATGCCGAAGATCAGGAAGCCGACCATGATCGAGAGCGGCACGCCGACGAAGTAGACCTGCATCTGCGGCATCAGCCGCGCCAGCACGCCGAGCCCGATGTTGAAGACGAGGCCGAACACCAGGAATGGCGCGGACAGCTGCAGACCGATCTTGAAGGCCGCGGAGAACGCGGAGGTCGCCAGTGCGGCGACGTCGCCGGTCGGCATGATCTCGCCCGGCGAGAAGATCCGGTAGCTTTCGCTCAGCGCCGCGATGACGAGATAGTGACTGTCGGTCGCAAACAGCAGCGTCAGGCCGAGGATGGTGAGGAAGTTGCCGACGATCTGGCCCTGCTGGCCCTGGGTCGGATCAACCGCGGTGACGAAGCCGAGGCCGAGCTGCTGCGCGATCACCGAGCCCGCGACATTGAGCGCCGACAGCGTCACCCGCGCGGTCGCACCGAGCACGATGCCGATGATGAGCTCATGCACCATCAGCACGCCGAGCGCGGAGATCGACGTCAGATCGACGTGATAGGCGTTGCGATGCAGGGGGAGGATGATCAGCGTCAGCAGCAGCGCGATCGACAGCTTGACCCGTGCCGGGATGTTGCTCTCGCCGAATCCGGGCAGCAGCATCACCATCGCGCCCACGCGCGCAAAGACCAGCACGAAGATTGCGGCCAGCGCCGGCAGCAGGGAGACATCGATGCGCATGACCGCGGCATTAGTGCATCAACCACCGATGATTCGCGACGAAATCCGCATCATGTGGCTTGAGAGCGAGTCGGCCATGAACGGCAACGCCAGCAGCAATGTGACGAAGATCGCGAGGATCTTCGGCACGAAGACCAGCGTCTGTTCCTGGATCTGGGTCAGCGCCTGGAACAGCGACACCACGACGCCGACCACGAGGCCGACCACCATCAGGGGCGACGACACCAACACGATGGTCCAGATCGCATCGCGCGCCACGTCGAGAGTTTCAGGGCCGGTCATTGTTGTTCTCGCTTTCAGTTGTTCACACCGTCGGTCCGGGGCGATGCGCAGCATCGAACCCGGAACCTCGAGATCTTTGATGTGCAATTGCACATCTGAGGGTCGCTGCGCCCCGGGATGACGTTTTGACGGACGTCAGATCGGCATCTTCATGATGTCTTCATAGGCCTGGATCACGCGGTCGCGGACCGAGACCAGTGTCGACACCGCAACGTCGGTGTCGGCGACCGCCGTCACCACGTCCATCACGTTCGCCTTGCCCGACGCCATCGCCATGGTCTGCATGTCGGACTTCTTGCCCGCCTCCAGCACGCTGCCGACGGAGTCCTTCAACAGCGCGCTGAAGGACGGACCGGCGACCGCCTGCCCGGCCTTCTCGGCGCCGCCGCGCTCCATCATCTTGGCGAGATTGGCGTAGGCGCTGGCTGCGACAGTCGGTGTAGCCATGAGTTACGTTCCCTGTTCTTGTTGTGTCAGGACTTGAGGATGTCGAGCGTGCGCTGGATCATCCGCCGCGTCGCGCTGATGATGTTGAGGTTCGCCTCGTAGGAGCGCTGGGCGTCGCGCATGTCGGTCATTTCGACCATCGAATTGACGTTCGGATATTTGACGTTGCCGGAGGCGTCGGCCGCCGGATTGCCCGGCTCGTGCTTGATGCGGAACGACGACTGATCGGGACGTATCCGGCCGAGCGTGACGACCTGGGCGTCGAGCGAGCGATCGAGCGCCGAGGAAAACGTCGGCACCTTGCGGCGGTAGGGATCGCCGCCGGCGGTCTGCGCCGTCGAATCGGCGTTGGCGATATTCTCCGAGATCACCCGCATCCGCCCCGCCTGCGCGCGCAGGCCCGAGGTCGCGATACTCATCGAGCGGGCGAAATCGCTTGTGCCATCTGCCATGGGATCCTCCTGCCGCCGTCAGGCTTTTGCTGGTTCGGTCATGATCTTCTCGGAAAACCGCTTCACACTTTTCCGGATCATGCCCTAGCCCTTGCCGATCGCGGTTTTCAGGAGATGCAGGCTTTTGCTGTAGAGCGAGGTGACGGCCGCGAAGTCCATCTGGTTGGCCGACACTTTCAGCATCTGGTCCTCGAGATTGACCGCATTGCCGGCCGGGCGGGTCTGGAACCCGCTCTTGCCGCGATCATTGTCAAAGTTGTCGGGCGCACCGGACGCCGCCATGTGGGTGGCGCTGGTCTGCATCATCGGCAGCGTCCCCATGCCGCCGCCGACCGTGGCGCCGCCCCGATCGAACTTCGGCTCGACCAGGTCGCGCGGCCGGAAGTTCGGCGTGTCGGAATTGGAAATGTTCACGGCGAGCACCCGCTGGCGCTCCTGGTGCCATTGCATCTTGCTGCGCAACGCCGACAGGATCGGGAGATCGTTCATGGACATCGCCGCGGCTCCGTTAACCTCTTGGACGCCCCTTGGGCTCTTCGGAGGTAGGCAGAATTTGCCCGGTGTATGGTTAACGGGTGGTTAAAATATCGGACGGAGCCGTGGAGAACGCCGCAACTGCGGCCCGCGAGCGCATTTTCGCCACGAATGCTGCGTTAACCAGCACAAACCAAGACAGCGTGGGGCGCTGAGAAGTCGTTTTGGGACAAGCGATTCTTGGTTTATTAATAGAACAGTCGGCTGCAAGCCGCTGGGAATTAAGAAATAAGGCGGATCTCGGGCGCGATTCGCTAAAGCAAACCACACTTATCAATCCGCGCTCGTTGATGGCGGAAGCTGAGGAAGGCCACGATGGCCGGGGATTCCAATATGCAGGTCGTTACATTCGTCTTGGCGTTCGCCGTCGTGCTGGCGCTGATCGGCGTTACCGCATGGCTCGTCCGCCGCTTCGCTGGGAACCGCCTCGGGGCCAACGCCAACCGCGGACGCATGCCGCGGCTGGCGGTGATCGACGCAGCTGCCGTCGATGGCCGCCGCCGCCTGGTGCTGGTCCGCCGGGACAACGTCGAGCATCTCCTGATGATCGGTGGCCCGACCGACATTGTCGTCGAGCCGAACATCGTGCGGGCGATGCCCGGACGCGATCAGATGTCGGCCCGTCCCGCGGTCGCGACCGACGCCGCGCCGCCCCGCGTGGCGCCGCTCCCGGACGCCGCCTGGAACGAGAGCGAAGCCGCTCGCTCCGACAGTTTCGAGCTTCCCGAGCCTGAGTTGCCGCCGCGCCAGGCGCGCCCCTCCTTCGCCGACGAGCTTCGTCGGCCTCCGCCGCCGATCGCCGAGCGCCGCAGCGATCCGCTCGCGGGCTTCACGCCCGAACGTGGCGAGCCGCGGCCCGACCCGATG
>NZ_JACMYK010000086.1 GCF_020889785.1 Bradyrhizobium acaciae | reverse complement strand
TGCCGGCAGGCGCTCACCGAGGAGATCGCGATCGCACCGAGCATTCCGGATATCCACGGCGCCGGCGGCTGCGGCGGCGAGGATCTGGTGCGGCTCGAGGCCATCGTGCTGCCGGACAAGCGCAAGGTCGCGGTCAAACCCGCGGCGATCCTCCGCTGCAGGATGGCAGCCGCGGTCGCCGACTGGGTCCGCACCGATATCGCGCCACTGGCGCAGACCCTCGGCGGCGGGATCAGCAATCTCGACAATTTCGACTCGTTCGAGTGCCGCGGCCGCAATCGCGTCGTCGGCGCGCAGCTCTCCGAGCACGGGCGCGCCAATGCGCTCGATGTGCGCGCCTTTGGTCTCGCCAATGGCAAGTCGATCTCGCTGACCGACCGCAGCGTGGCGCGCGATCTGCGCGAGACCGTGCTGCATTCGGTCTGCGCCCGCTTCTCCACCGTGCTCGGGCCGGGCTCGGACTGGTACCACGAGGACCATATCCATCTCGACCTTGCGGAGCGTCGCAACAATTACCGGATCTGCCAGTGGAACGTGTACGACCCGCTGCCGCGTGTCGCGCCGCTATTGCCGGCCGAGCGCCCCGGAGAGGCACCGCCGCGCGAGGTCGCCGCAAAATCCAATGGCGGCAAGCTGGATGCAGCGAAGGCTGATCACGGCAAGAGCGACCAAGACAAGGCTGCCGACGGCAAGGCGGATGCTGCGGAATCAGATGATCCGGCGGCCTCCGACAGCGCTGCCGAGATCAAGCCGAAGGCAACAAAAAAGCGCCGGCAGAGCCGGCGCTTTTGATCTCGTCCGCTTATCAGGTGCGGTTCAGTAGGTGGCCATGCTGCCGCCCTGCAACGCCATCTGCGGCTTGTAGGGCGAGTCACCGTGCTTCGGTTCCAGCACCACGACGATGGTGCCGAGCTTGACGCGGTTGTAGAGGTCGATGACGTCTTCGTTGGTCATGCGAATGCAGCCCGAGGAGATCGACGAACCGATGTATTCCGGCTGGTTGGTGCCGTGAATGCGGAACAGCGTGTCCTTGCCGCCCGAATAGAGATACATCGCGCGCGAACCCATCGGATTGTCCGGGCCGGGTGCCACGAAGGTCGGAACGCCGAGGCGCGAGATTTCGCCGGGGGTCGGGTGCCAGGCCGGCCATTCGGTCATGCTGCCGACCTTGGCAATGCCGGACCAGGCCATGGCCTCTTCGCCGACGGTGATGCCGTAGCGGATCGCCTTGCCGTCGTTCAGCACGTAGTAGAGGTAATGGTTGTCGGAATCGACCAGGATGGAGCCGGGGGCTTCCTTGCGGTGATATTCGACGATCGCGCGGCGGAACGGTTCAGCTACCGGCGTCTTGACGTAGGTGGTCTTGGCGAGAAGTTCCTTGTCACGCGGCTTGAAGGCAGCAGTATTGGTTGCCTCATAGGTCGTGGCCTGCATGCAGCCCGACAACATCAGGCCCGCGGTCAGGATCCCGAGGGTAACTTTGAGCGACGACATGATTACATTCCAATCGAAAATCCACGCCCGAAAGCGCCAACATTACGCCCCAAACGCCACGATTCCATGAAGGGCATTATTGCCGAAGCGTGGCATTATTCCCAGAGTTTAGATGCCGTTCCCGCATCGCGGGACGCCGTCTGTGGCTTTTTTGCCGCAAGTCTTCTGGCGCGGGTCCGGTTTTTGTGCAAACAGGCAACGGTTTGCTGAGCCCAGCCCACATCCCTGCCACCTGGCCGCCACAAAGATGGACGCCCGGTTAATCTCCCGGTCATGAAGCCCCAGCCAGAATCGCGCTAAGTCCGCCGGTCTGCCCGCCCGTTTCGTGGAGTTCGTTAATGCTGTCGGTGTTCGTCCCTTCCGATTTCAGCCTCAAGAAGGTCGTCGCCACGGAACTGTCGGCGCTGCCGGAAAATGCGGTCTGGGTCGATCTGGCGAATCCGACCGTGGAGGAGGACAGGGCCGTCGAGAAGCTGGCGGGGATCGCGGTTCCGACCCGCGAAGACATGCAGGAGATCGAGATCTCCAGCCGCCTCTATATCGAGAACAGCGCGCGCTACATGACCGCGACGCTGATGTGCCAATCCGATACCGACATGCCGCGGACCACGGCGGTCACCTTCATTCTGACCGGCCATCGGCTGGTTACGGTGCGCTACGACCTCCCGAAGCCGTTCGCACTGGTCGAGAACAAGCTGGCCCGCGCCTGTGCCCCCAGCATCACCGGCGAGCAGGTGCTGATGGAACTGCTGGATGCGGTAATCGACCGCTGCGCCGACATCCTGGAGCGCTGCGGGGCCGACATCGACCAGGTCTCCCACGACATCTTCGAGCCGGAGAGCGAACGCCACGGCCACGCCAAGCAATATTCCCAGATCCTGATCGCGATCGGCCGCAAGGGCGACCTGACCTCGAAGGTCCGCGAGAGCCTGGTCTCGATCGGCCGTCTCGTCACCTTCCTCTCGGCTATCGTGGAAGGGGTGAAATGGTCCAAGGACATGCGCGAGCAGCTCAAGACCATGCAGCGTGACGTGGCCTCACTGACCGACCACGCTTCCTACCTCTCCAGCAAAATTACTTTCGTGCTCGATGCCATGCTCGGCGTGGTCAATTTGGAACAGAACAACATCATCAAGCTGTTCTCGGTGATGGCGGTGGTCTTGATGCCGCCGACGCTGATCGCCTCGATCTACGGCATGAATTTCAAGATGATGCCGGAACTCGAATGGACGCACGGCTATCCGTTTGCGCTGGTGTTGATGCTGGTCGCGGCTGTTGTGCCGTACTGGATTTTCAAGTGGAAGAAGTGGCTCTAGCGCAGTTCCATCGTCGCGTTTTGGGACGCGCTTTTCTGCCTTATTTCCTCTCCTAAAATTTGAGCGTTGCGCTGAACGTTTGGGCGAAACTTGTCTGCGATAACGCCTGCCTCGAAGCCGGAGGACAGCAATGGTTGAGAAGATCATAACGCCACGGCGTAACGTCATCGACTTTGCGCGCTATCAACAGGACCGCGCAGCAGGCAAGGTGCAGGCGATCTCGCCGAGACTTTGCCGTTACTGTGACGCGGCGCTGCTTGATGGCGAGGACGAAGACGAATGCTCCAGCGCGCTGAACGACGTCGCGCTGCGGCAGCCTGAGAAGAAGAAGTCACGCCGGTTTTACGCCGACTAGAGGCAGAAGCCTCGTCCGCGTCGTTACGCCTGCAAGTGAAGCAATCCCAGCATGACGGCCGCGGCGGCGGCCGGGATCGCCTCGAAACTTCCTTCCCCGAAATTGCGGCTCATCCGAAGCTCAGACGTGCTGACCACCGTTAATGTGGATTTCCGCACCGTTCACGTAAGAGCTGGTCTCCGTACAGAGAACGTAAATGATCTTGGCGACCTCGTCCGGGGTGCCGAGGCGATGCATCGGGATCTGCTGGTCGACGATCTTCTCGGTGCCCGGCGACAGGATCGAGGTATCGATCTCGCCCGGCGCGATCGCGTTGACGCGAACGCCGACGCGGCCGAAGTCCGACGCCATCTCACGCGTCAGCGCCGCCAGTGCGGCTTTCGACGTCGCGTAGGCTGCACCCGCGAACGGATGCACGCGCGAGCCGGCGATCGAGGTGACGTTCACCACCGCGCCCTTGGCGTGCTTCAACTCCTCGATCAGCCCGCGCGCGATCATGACCGGTGCGAAGAAGTTGACGTGGAAAACGTGGGTCCAGGTCTCGATGTCGGTGTCCAGGGTACCGAGCCGGCTGCCGTCGGGCGCCTTCGGCGAGATCGCGGCATTGTTGACCAGCGCGTGCAGCTCGTCGTTATCCAGCCGCTGCCGGATCTCGGAGATCGCGCGCACGGTGTCGTCATGGCTGCCGAGATCGACCTCGATGTGGTCTTCCGGTCCGGCGCCCCACGGGCAGACCTCCGGAAACGCGTGCCGCGAGAGGGTGATGACGCGCCAGCCGGCGGACGAGAACCGGATCGCGGTGGCATGGCCGATGCCGCGGCTCGCGCCGGTCAGGAGCAGCGTGCGCCGCGGCGCATTGGAAGGGCGGGTCATCGACAGTTTCTTTCGTTTTCGTCATGCGCGGCGTCGTGCCGGGCATCGACGTCTTCGAACGTTTGAAGATCGGGGACGTCGATGGCCGGGGTCATCTTACACGAAGACGCGCTTCGCACTTTTGACCTTCCATGACGGTCGCATTTTTTCAGGGATAGAGCCGCACCTTCGACCAGGCGCTGGCGGCGGCATCGCGGCGGAATTCGATGCGGTCGTGCAGGCGGAACGGGCGGTCGTGCCAGAACTCGAAGCGTTGTGGCGTGATCCGCCAGCCGCTCCAGCCCGGCGGCCGCGGCACCTCGCCGATGACGTATTTCGCGCCGGCCTTGGCGATCGCCTGCTCGAAGGCGAAGCGGCTTTCGAGCGGTTGCGACTGCTTGCTGGCCCAGGCGCCGATCTGCGCCTGCTTCGGCCTTGTGGCGAAATAGGCGTCGGCCTCGGCATCGGTGACCGGCGTCACCGGCCCGCGGATACGCACCTGTCGGCGCAGCGATTTCCAGTGAAACAGTAAAGCGGCCTTAGGATTTGCGGCCAGTTCGCGGCCCTTGGCGCTGGCAATGTGGCTGTAGAACACGAAGCCGTCGGCGTCGAAGCCCTTCATCAGCACCATCCGCACGTCGGGCAGCCCGTCGGCATCGACGGTCGCAAGCGCCATCGCGTTCGGATCGTTGGGCTCGGACTTGACCGCCTCCGCAAACCATTCGCCGAACAGGGCGAACGGCTCCTCCGCCGCGGTGAAATCACCCGATGTTAACGGTGTCGGGTGTTTGATGGAGGTCGTGTCGGTCATGTCAGGAGTCCCGATTTGCGTTCGCCCGCGTCCGAGAGCGCGTTTCTAGCCCTATATAGGGCATGGGGGCGCGTTGGCCTATCGGCGATCCACCCGGCAGGCGCGGTGGTGACACTGATCCTGATCGGCGTCGGCGCAAGCGGCTGCAGCCTGTCCCGCACCGATGCCTTCGCCAAACTGGACGACAAGGATGTGACCGGCTCGATCAGCCCGACCCAGGTCAACGCTGCCATGCCGACCGACAGCGATCTCGCCTTCGCCCGCAACGCCGCCTCCGACGTGCTGACCAAGGGCGACAAGGATTCCAGCCAGCCGTGGGAAAACCCTCAAACCGGTGCGCGCGGATCGGTGACACCGCTCGCCCAGGCCTATTCGGGCGAAGACGGCAAGACGTGCCGGGATTTCCTCGCCAGCTATGTCAATGGAGCCACCGAGAGCTGGCTGCAGGGCGCCGCCTGCAAGGCTGGACAGGGGCGGTGGGAAATCCATAGTCTGAAGCCGTGGAGAAAGTCCTGAGCGTTCCGGGGAAGCCGGTAGCGGACTAGTTGCAAAAATGCCACTGAGCCCCCATATGAAGGCAAAGTGGGCCCGGATGGGTTCCCAGCAGGACTGATTTTCCCGTGAAGGAGACGTGACGGATGCGCGACCCCTATGAGGTCTTGGGGGTGCAGCGGAGTGCAAGCGCTGCGACGATCAAGAGTGCTTATCGCAAGCTCGCCAAGAAGCATCACCCTGACAACAACAAGAACGACCCGAAGGCGGCTGCCCGCTTTGCGGAGATCAATTCGGCCAATGAGATCGTCGGCGACGAGGACAAGCGCAAGCAGTTCGATCGCGGCGAGATCGATGCCGACGGCAAGCCGCGCTTCCAGGGGTTCCCCGGCGGCGGTGGTGCCGGCGGCCGTGCCGGTCCGGGCGGCTTCGAGTACAGCTTCCGCGGCGGCCCCGGTGGCGGCGGCATGGGTGGTGGCAGCTTCGAGGACATCCTCAACAGCATGTTCGGCAATGCCGCGCGTGGTGGCGGCGCCCGTGCGGGCCGAGCCAGCCCGTTCGAGTTCGACGGCGGCGGGGTCGGCGTCGACCTCGACCTTTCGGTCGCGATGACGGTGTCGCTGGAGGAATCGGTCAGGGGCGGCGACAAGCGTGTCCGCCTGCCGACCGGGCGTGAGCTCAACGTCAAGATTCCGCCCGGCGTCACCGCCGGCCAGCAGATCCGGCTGAAGGGGCAGGGCGACACCGCGCAAGGCCATCCGCCCGGCGATCTCCTGATCACGATCTCGATCGCGCCGCATCCGTTCTTCAAGATCGACGGCAACGATCTGCGGATCGACCTGCCCGTGACCCTCTATGAGGCGGTGCTCGGCGGCAAGGTCCGCGTGCCGACGCTCGGCAGCGCGGTCGAACTGTCGATCCCGAAGAATACCTCGAGCGGACGCACGTTCCGCCTCAAGGGCAAGGGGCTGTCGAAGGCGGGGGTGACCGGCGACCTCTACGTCACGACCCGCATCATCCTTCCGGACGGGAACGATGCCGAGCTTGAGGCATTGATGCAGACGTGGCGGGAGCGTAACCCCTACAATCCGCGAAGCGATCTCGGCTGACCGCCGAGGGCGCGCCCCAGAGACGCGAAGACGCGAAACTGCAACTACCCCGGACTCTATCGGGGTAGACGCCGGGCTGTGAGCGCGTCAAAGGATGACTGGCCGTCCAGCTCCTGGTCTGCGGCGTGCAGGCCCGGATGGCGGAAAAAGGAGTGCGGCCTCGAGAGGGGGACCAGCGCGGTACACAAAACCCCAATCGAGGCCGCGTGCGCCGATCGGCGGATCGGGCGCAGATCATCTTCGCGTGAGCATCCGGTGCGATAATGAGACGCGTCGATGACGCGAATCGAAGTTTTCAATGTCGGAATTGGGACGCCGGGTGAGGCTGGATTCACTTACTCGAAACGACGCAATTTCGCGACGTGATCTCCCGTAAAATTACGGGAGATCAACCTCCGCTCTTCTCCATCTGATCGTAGACGGCCTGCGCGACCTGGGTCAGCCGGCTCCGGTCGGTGCCGCCGCTGACGACATAGGCGACGCCCCGATCGGCCCAGAACAGCGCGCCGTCGCTGCCCTGCGCGGCATAACGCATCTGCGTCGCCTCGGTCTTCGCCTTGGCGGTGTAGACCGTGAAGCGCTCGCCGGACGTGCTCTCATACATCAGGAACGACGCCGGCCCGCTCGGGCCGGGCAGCAGGCGGCCGCCGACCAGCTTCAGCCCGGTGAGCTCCGGCGCACGCACGGCCCAGCCGCAGCGCTTGGTCAGCCATTGCTGCAGATGGTCGCGCTCGCTGCCGGGCACCTCGACGGGATGGCGAACCTCGACCACGTAGAGCCGGTGGGCATCGAGTGCGTCGAGCGTGAAGCTCTGGAAGGTCGTCGGTGCAGCCGTAGCGCCGCGCGCGACCCAGCCGACGCCGCCGCCGGCGATGAAGGCCATCAGCGTTGCCGCCACCGCGCCATAGATCCAGCGGCGCGGCTGGCGCACCAGCCGCTCGAGCTCGAGCCGCTTCGGCACGGCCTCGTCCAGCACGGTGTCGTAGCGCGCATGCAGCGTCTCGGCCATCGCGCGCCATGACTGCACCCGCGCCGCGTCGTCAGGATGTGCGGCGAGCCACGCCTCGACATCGCCGCGGCGTTCGGCCGGCAGCTCGTTGTCGACGTAGGCGTGCAGCTCGTCTTCGGTGACGGGGATGTTCGGGTCGGTCATATCAGTCGTCTCTGCCAAATCTTGTTTGAAAATCGTTCAAGCGTAACACCTGCCATCGTGCACATTATCATTTCACCCGCCGCAACGCCGGGCGCTGGCCCTCGATCGATGCCCGCACATGGGCGCGCGCGCGGGCGAGGCGGGACATTACCGTGCCGATCGGCACGCCCTGGATGTCGGCGACCTCCCGGTAGCTCATGCCCTCCAGCATCACGAGCAGCAGCACCGAGCGTTGCTCCTCGACCAGCGTCGACAGCGCGCGCTCGATGTCGCGGCCCTCGGCCTCGGTGCCGCTGGCGTCGGCATTGTTGTCGATCAGCGGCATCAGGGGCGGCCGCCGCGCCAGCGAGCGCCTTCGGTTCTTGTTCAGATTGGTCAGGATCGTATAGAGCCAGCTCCGGACATCGCCGCCGAGAAACAGCCGCTCCGAGCGCAGCGCGCGCACCAGCGTGTCCTGCACCAGATCGTCGGCGATATCCGTGTCACGTGCCAGCGCGCGCGCATAGCGGCGCAGCGCCGGAATCATGGCTTCGACACTTTGACGAAACGCGGTCATGCATCCAGTCTTCGATGGTCTCGGCGACAGTGCCTTGCCCAACATAACACCCTAACGGCGTGGCTATTCCGGTTGCACCAATCTCCGCGCATACCGCCTCGGCTGCGGCCGATTTGGGCTTGTCGCCGGCCGAAGCGCTGGTGTACCTCGGAGCCGAAAAAATTCGAAGCGTGGAAGCCTTGATATCAGGCGCCCGACAGCTCGCTCAGCAAGGACCAGCCGTTACGGGAATGCCGGTGCCAATGATCTACTACATCCGCCACGGCGAAACCTCGTGGAACGCCGAAGGCCGGCTTCAGGGCGCGCAGGACATTGCCCTCAACGAGCGCGGCCGCGCCCAGGCCGCGCAGGCCGGGCGCATCCTCGCCGGTCTGCTGGCGCGCGATGACCGTGACAAGACGACGCTGCCGTTCGTCGCGAGCCCGCTGATCCGTGCGCGCGCGACCATGGAGCTGGTGCGCACCGAGCTCGGCCTGCCGGCGGGCGACTATGCCCTCGACGACAGGCTGCGCGAGATCGGCTACGGGACGTGGGAAGGCTCGACGCTGGCGCAGGCGCAGGCTGCCGATCCCGTCATTTATGCCCGCCGCCTGGCCGAGAAGTGGACGGTGGCGCCGGAGGGCGGCGAGAGCTATGTCGACGTGCAGGTGCGGATGACCGAGTGGTACCATTCGGTGACCTCCGACACGGTCGCCGTCGCTCATGGCGGCACGGCGCGGGCGCTGATGGTGGCGCTCGGCTTCGAGACGCCGGCCTCGGCCGCCGAGCTTTATATCGAGCAGGGCGCGGTCTACGTGTTCGGCGCGGCGGGCCTGCAGAAATATAGTTAAGGGCGCCCGGCCGTCGACGTCTCTGGGACTATGAAACCCGTTTGACGCTGCCGACCCTGCGCGTTACGACACGCCATGTCCTTCAATACCTTCGGCCATATGTTCCGCGTCACGACCTTCGGCGAGAGCCACGGGGTCGCGATCGGCTGCGTGGTGGATGGCTGCCCGCCGATGATCCCTCTGACCGTGGAGGAGATCCAGCACGACCTCGATCGCCGCCGGCCCGGCCAGTCGCGCTTCACCACCCAGCGCCAGGAGCCGGATGCTGTGAAGATCCTGTCCGGCGTGATGCCGCATCCGGAGAGCGGAGTGCAGGTCACGACCGGCACGCCGATCGCGCTGCTGATCGAGAACACCGATCAGCGCTCGAAGGATTATTCCGAGATCAAGGACAAGTTCCGCCCCGGCCACGCCGACTTCACCTATGAAGCGAAATACGGCCTGCGCGACTACCGCGGCGGCGGACGCTCCTCCGCGCGCGAGACCGCAAGCCGTGTCGCGGCCGGCGCGATCGCGCGCAAGGTCCTGCCCGAGGTGAAGGTGCGCGGCGCGCTGGTGCAGATGGGCCCGCACAAGATCGACCGCGAGAAGTGGGACTGGGACGAGATCGCCAACAACCCGTTCTTCTGTCCCGACAAGGACAAGGCGGCGTTCTTCGAGAGCTATCTCGACGGCATCAGGAAGAGCGGCTCCTCGATCGGCGCCGTCATCGAAGTTGTCGCCGAAGGTGTGCCGGCCGGGCTCGGCGCACCGATCTACGCAAAACTCGACAGCGATCTGGCCTCCGCGATGATGAGCATCAACGCGGTCAAGGGTGTCGAGATCGGCGCCGGCTTCGGCGCCGCCGAGCTCACCGGCGAAGAGAACGCCGACGAGATGCGGACCGGCAACAACGGAACGCGCTTCCTCTCCAACCATGCCGGCGGCGTGCTCGGCGGCATCTCGACCGGCCAGCCGGTGGTGGTGCGCTTTGCGGTCAAGCCGACGTCGTCGATCCTGACCACGCGCCGCACCGTCGACCGCAAGGGCGCCGACACCGATATCCTGACCAAGGGCCGCCACGATCCCTGCGTCGGCATCCGCGCGGTGCCGGTCGGCGAGGCCATGATGGCCTGCGTTTTGGCCGATCATTTTCTGCGCGACCGCGGGCAGACCGGGCGCTGATCCCCTGTATAGTGGCGGTCGCCAGACCGCCTCGGGGAATGCCATGAACGCGTCGGAGCTTCGGGACATCATCGAATGGATGATCGGCGGCGCGCGCTCGGCGCCGACCCCGCAGCAGATGATGGCGGAATGCTGCGAACGCCTGCTGCGGGCCGGCCTGCCGCTGTGGCGGGTCGGCGTCTTCGTGCGCACGCTGCATCCCGAGATCTACGGCCGGCATTTCTTCTGGAAGCCGGGCACCGAGGTCGAGACCGGCACCGTCGATCACAACATCCTGGACTCCCCGGAATTTGCCGTCAGCCCGCTGTCGATCGTCTTCAAGCAGGGCGTCGAGGTGCGTGCGCGGCTCGACGATCCCGCCAGCAAGCGCTTTCCGATCGTCGTGGATTTGCAGGAAGAGGGCGTCACCGACTACATCGCGGTGCCGCTGATCAACACCGACGGCTTTCCCAATGCCTCGAGCTGGACCACAAGGCAGCCGGGCGGCTTCACCGATGAGCAGCTCGACGCGATCCGCTCGATCACCGTGCCGTTGGCGCGCTACATCGAGATCGTCACGCTGCGCCGCACCGCCACGCTGCTGCTCGATACTTATGTCGGCAACCGTGCCGGCGAGCGCATCATGGGCGGCCAGATCCGGCGCGGCCATGCCGATACGATGGATGCCGCGATCTGGCTGTCCGACCTGCGCGGCTTCACTGCGCTGTCGGACCGCCTGCCGGCCGAGACGGTCGTCGAGATCCTCAATCTCTATTTCGATTGCCAGGTCACCGCCATTCGCGACCAGGGCGGCGAAGTGCTCAAATTCATGGGCGACGGCCTGCTCGCAGTGTTTCCGGTCGACGAATATCTCGGCGACGAGGTGCAGGTCTGCTCGCGGGTGCTGGAGGCCGCGCGCGCATCCCGCGCCGGGGTCGAGGCGCTGCAATTTTCCAATGGTGACGCGGTCGAGCGCTTCCGCTTCGGCGTCGCGCTGCATCTCGGGCGCGTGCTCTATGGCAATATCGGCGGCGGCAACCGGCTCGACTTCACCTGCATCGGTCCGGCGGTCAATCTCGCCGCGCGGCTGGAGAAGATCGCCGGCCGTCTCGGCCGCACGGTCGTCGCCTCCGAGCGCTTCGCCGGCATCCACGACGGCGGCTGGAGCGATCTCGGCGAGTTTCCGATCGCGGGATTTGCCAAGGCCGAACGGGTCTACGGCCTGTTCGACGAGGCGCCGGTCGCGGCTGCTGGTTGACGGCGGCGCGTGGTGACCGACAGTGACGCGCAGCACCGCACCGGGATCGCGCTGGTCGTTGCGGCAGCAGCGGCCTGGAGCACTGCGCCGTTCTTCACCCGCCTGCTGCACTTCGATTCCTGGACCATCCTGCTCTGGCGCGGGCTGTTCGGCGGCGGTGCGATCGCGCTGTTCCTGGTCGCGACGCAGGGCCGGCGCGGCGTGCGCGATCTGGTCGAGATGCCTGCGAGCGGATGGCTGGTGGCCGGTCTTTCGACCTTCGGCATGGTGACGTTCATACCGGCGCTGCAGCTGACCAGCGTCGCCAATGTCGCGATCCTGATCGCGATGCAGCCGTTCGTGGCGGCCGCGATCGCCTGGCTTTGGCTGCGCGAGCGGGCGCGGCGCGGCACATTGCTGGCAAGTCTCGTCGCGCTCGCGGGTGTGGCCATCACCGTCAGCGGCGCCGTCGGCATCACGGATTACAGGGGCATCGGCCTTGCCTGCCTGATGGTGCTCGCGATCTCCCTGATGACGGTGGTGATCCGACGACACAGGGGTACGCCGATGATCGCCGCCGCGGCGCTCTCGAACTTTCTCGGCAGCGCCATCAGCTTGCCGTTGGGGCAGGGCATCGGCGCGGTCAGCGGAGCCGATCTCGGTGTGCTCGCGATGTTCGGGGCATGCCAGGTGGGGCTCGGTCTCACCCTGTTCGCGGTCGGCTCCAGATTGCTGCCGTCCGCGCAGGCCTCGCTGATCGCAACCCTCGAAACGCCGCTGATGCCGTTCTGGGTGTGGCTGGCGTTTGCTGAAGTGCCGTCGCTGCGCGCCCTCGTTGGCGGCGCACTGGTGATGGGTGCAGTCGTCGCCGACATTGCGATCAGCCAGCCCGTCGAGCCGGCGCGGCGGTGATGCCTGCTACTCTTCCGGCTCGGTCGTGAACAACAGCGGATAGCCCTTGGCGCGGCCGGCATCGGTGGCGCGCGTCGCCTTGGTCTCGGCGACGTCCCTCGTGAAGACGGCGACCACGCAGACGCCGCGCTGGTGAGCGGTCAGCATCACCTTGTAGGCCTGATCGTCGGTCATGCGGAATTCACCCTTCAGCACGGTGACGACGAATTCGCGCGGCGTGTAGTCGTCGTTGACCAGGATCACCTTGTGCAGGCGCGGCCGCTCGACCTTGGTCTTCGTCCTGGTTTTCGGCTTGACGACCGTATCGGGCATCGCCCGGCACTCCCTCGCGATTGCCCCGTAAGAATACCGTCTTCCGTCGTGTGTTGGAACCGTTCGATTTGCACGGCGTCATTGCGGCAACGGCACGGCGCGTGTTGCCGCATTCGCGGCACGCGCGTCTAACCTCGACGCGTCTAACTTGAATGTGAAGGACAGATGATATCTGCGCTTTTCGCCGCCTGATTTGCGTGTCACCATGACAGACACACGACGGGAGGGCCGCAATGCGCTGGTATGTCTCGATCGGAGCGGTGCTTGTCGCGGGCATGTTGGCCAGCGGCGATGTGGCCGGTGTTGCCGCGCCCGGCCCGGGAACACAGACTGGCCGGCTGGCTGAAAAGGAATCTACGCCGAGCGTCGACATCGAGTTGATCATCGCAGTCGATGTCTCTTATTCAATGGACATGGACGAGCTCGCGATCCAGCGCGAGGGCTATGCGCAGGCAATCGTCTCCAAGGATTTCCTGCAGGCGCTGAAGGCCGGGCCGAACGGCAAGATCTCGGTCACCTATTTCGAATGGGCCGCCTCCAACGACCAGAAGGTCATCATTCCCTGGCGCGTGATCGACGGCCCTGAATCCGCCGATGCTGTCTCTGCCGAGATCATGAAGACTCCGGTGCGGCGCGCTTCGCGCACGTCGATTTCGGGTGCGATTTATTTCGCGATCCCGATGTTCGACGAGAACCCGCATCGCGGCCTGCGCCGCGTGATCGATATTTCCGGCGACGGACCCAACAATAACGGCACGCCGATCACGCCTGCGCGCGATGCGGCCCTCGACAAGGGCATCGTCATCAACGGCCTGCCGATCATGGTGAAGGAGCCGTCCTACTCGACGATGGATATCGACAATCTCGACTATTATTACGAGGACTGCGTGATCGGCGGACCCGGCTCCTTCGTGGTGACGATCAAGGATCGAGAGAAATTCAAGGAGGCGATCCGCACCAAGCTGCTGCTCGAAGTCGCCGGCCGAACCCCCGAGCGCCCGATCGTGCGAACCGCCGAGAAGGAGCCGCGGGTCAATTGCATGATCGGTGAGAAGATCTGGCAGGATCGCTGGGGACGATAGCGATCATACCCATCCTACGCTCGGCCGATATCGCTTAGCTCATTCTCCAACGCGCGCAGCGTCTGCAACGCTGCCGCTTGCTCTGCCGCTCCGATCCGCCGCCAGACTTCGGAAGCACGCGTGGCGAGGTTGCGAACCGTCACCGGAAAATTCGCTGCCTGCGCCAGCGCACCCTTCTCGTTGATCAGGTACTGCCCGTTCAGCGCGAACAGCACCTGCGCGATGCAGGCGAGCGCGCGATAGGCGCAGCCGGCGATCTGCGTGCCGTCGCCACGCGGCAGAGCAAGCTCGGCATTCTCGATGCTGAACAGGATTTCCCATTGAAAGCGTCGCACTAGGGCGTCGCGCAGCGCGGGCGGGTAGGGTGCGGTTCTTGCCTTCATCGCCGCAATGAGGTCGTCGGGGTCATGCAGGACACGGCACAGCGCGACCTCGCCCATCCAGATCGCCGAGCAGAAGCCGTGCGGATGGCCCGGCTGGTAATGCATGCTGACGTCGCCATTCCGGCAGGCGTCGATGACGTCAGTGACCTGCTCGATGCTGCGGTAGAGCAGGTCGACCTTGCGGCCGCCGATCCTGAGCCAGGCGCCGCCGACGATCCAGGGTCCCCATTCCCCGACCGGCGTCACATGCATGGCAGCGGAGTCATCGACCAGGCCCATCACAGCCTCGCGCAGCCGTTCGTTATCGAGTGCAGCGCCGTCCCTGTAGTAGAGGCCGAGATCATAGTCGGAGGTGTCATGTGCCGTGCCGCGCGCCCGCGAGCCGCCGAGCACGATGGCGGCGACACCAGGCACGGTGGTGAGGACCGGAATGATGCGTGCGAGCAGTGGATCATCGGTCATGATGCGCAGATTATAGCGAGACCGCCGCGTGCCGCGATAGCCGCACGTCGTCTCAACGGGCGAACCGCGCCACCAGTTCGACATGCGGAGTGTGGCGGAACTGGTCGACCGGCGTGACATCAGAAATCTTGTAGCCGCCATCGATCAGAATTTTCGCGTCGCGCGCAAACGTCGCGGCGTTGCAGGACACCGCGACGATCACCGGCACCCTGCTCGCCGCAAGCTGGGTGACCTGCGCCTGCGCGCCCTGGCGGGGCGGATCGAACACCACGGCGTCATAGTCGCGCAATTCCTGCGACATCAGGGGACGGCGAAACAGGTCGCGCGCCTCGGCCTTGAGCGGCTTCAGCCCTGGCGTCGTTTGTGCGGCCTTTTGCAGCGCCGCGATCGCGCCGGCGTCGCTGTCGAATGCCGTGATCCGCGCCTTTTCCGCGAGGCGAAGCGCGAACGGGCCGACACCGCAAAACAGATCGGCGATGTGCTTGGCGCGTCCGCAGCGCTCGAGAACCGATGCGGCAAGCGTCTCCTCGCCCTTGACGGTCGCCTGCAGGAACGAGCCCGGAGGCAGCACCACCTTGGCCTTGCCGATCGCAATCTCGGGAGAGCCGCGCTGCAGCACCAGCTCGCCGTGCCGCGTCAGCCGCGCCAGCCGGTGTTTCTCGGCGACGCGCGACAAGGTGGTGATCAGGCTCGTCGGCAGGGAGCCCGAGCCGCGCACGTCGATGTCGAAACCGTTGAGGGTCGCGGTCACCTGGATGTCGAGCGGCTTGCCGATCGCGATGAGCGGCTCGGCGACCGCCCAGGCCGCCTCGAGCGCGCCGTCGAGCGCCGGATCGAGGATAGGACAGCGGTCGACGGGGATGATGTCGTGCGAGCCGACGGCGGCGAAGCCGACCTTGAGGACCTCATGCGTCGCCATGCGTGCATGCAGCGTGATGCGGCGGCGGCCCGTGCCATGGGCGTCGAGCAGCGGCGCGACGTCGGCAGCGATCTTCGCCTGTGCCAGCGTCTCGACCACGATGTTGCGTTTCCAGGCATGGTAGGGCGCGTCGCTCCAGTGCTGGATCGCGCAGCCGCCACAGACGCCGAAATGCGGGCAGAACGGCGCAATGCGCTCGGGACTCTCCTGCGTCACCCGGACCAACCGCCGCCGGTCGGGATGGTGACCGGGCACGTCTTCGACCTCGACGGTTTCGCCAGCCAGCGTGTAGGGCACGAAGATCGACTGCGCGCCGTCGGTCGCGACGCCGTCGCCGCGATGCCCGACATGGTCGATGGTGAGCTGCTCAGCCACGGCGCGCGCCGAGGAAGAATTCGATATTGCCGTCGCCACCGGTGATCGATGACGGGAACACCTGAATGTCGGTGCAGCCGAGCGAGGCGGCAAAGGCTGCGATATCGTCGCAGATTTCCTGGTGCACCATCGCGTTGCGGATGACGCCGCGCTTGGAATGTTTGCGCGCCGCCTCGAACTGCGGCTTGATCAGCGCGAGCAGATGCATCGGCGCGGCCGCCAGCGACAGCGCCACCGGCAGCACCAGCTTCAGCGAGATGAAGCTGACATCGATCACCACGACGTCGGGCCGCGCCGGCAGGCGCTTGCCCTCGAAATTCCTGATGTCGGTCTCCTCCATGGAGACGATCTTCGAATGCCCTTGCAGCGAGGGATGCAGCTGGCCGCGGCCGACATCGACGGCAAATACGAGGCTCGCACCATTGGCAAGCAGCACTTCGGTGAAGCCGCCGGTCGAGGCGCCGACATCGAGACAGACGTGGCCCTCGACGTCGATCGGATAATGCTCGAGCGCACCGGCGAGCTTGACGCCGCCGCGCGAGACATAGGGATGCGCCGGTTCGGCGGTGAGTCCGGCGCCGGGCGCGACGATCTCGGACGCCTTCGCAATTGGCTTGCCGTCGGCGGTCACCAGCCCGGCGTCGATTGCGGCGCGCGCCCGCGCCCGGCTTTCGAACAGGCCGCGTTCGACCAGCAGCACGTCGATGCGCTTGCCGGCCGACGCGTCGTTGTCGCCCGCCTTGGTCACTTGACGCCCTGCCGGCGCTGCGCCGCGGCGAGCCGCACGCAGGCCTCGAACGAGGTGAGGTCGTGCCAGAGGTCGGCCGCCGGCTCTCGTGGGGTCACCAGCGGACTGCCGTGCAGATCGAGCGCGTGCATCATCATCAGATTGTCCGGCAATCCAAACTCTTCCACCGTCAGCCCCTCCGCGTCGATCAGGCGTCCGTCGGATGCCGGCACGACCTGGCTGAGCCGCGCCACGCGATTGGCGTAGGACGTGGGATCGTTCGAATAGGCGAGGCACAGTTTGCCGCGTCCCGCCATGTAGCCGAGTTCGTAGACCGTGCCTGCGTCGGCACTGGGGCCGCGAAACGGCGTCAAATTGGCGATGATGGCGTCGGCAGACTCCATCATCGCCTCGTTGCTTTTGAAGATGGTGAGTGAGGCGCCGGCGGCTGTCGGATCGATGCTGTTGTCGAGCGGATACAGCCCGGTCAGCCCGTGATAGGCACAAACCTCCGCCTTGCGACGGCCGATCTCCACGGCATCCGGCAGGAACACGTCAGGACCTGCCAGATAGATCTTCATGGACTTACCGGCGCCCCAGGACGCCGCTCCAAGACGCCGCCCGGAACGATTACGCGAGCTTGACGGTCTCGGTCTTGTAATCCTTGCCGAGGGTCTCGAACACCTTGGCGACGATGCTCTTGGCGTCGAGGCCCGCGCGGGCATACATCGCCGCCGGCGAATCGTGGTCGAGGAACACGTCGGGCAGGATCATCGAGCGGAACTTGAGCATGCCGCTGTCGAGCATCGCGTTGTCGGACAGGAACTGCATGACATGCGAGCCGAAGCCGCCGATCGAGCCTTCCTCGATCGTGATCAGGATCTCGTGGTCGCGGGCGAGCTTCATGATCATCTCTTCGTCGAGCGGCTTCATGAAGCGCGCGTCGGCGATCGTGGCGGAGAGGCCGTGGGCAGCGAGCTCGTCGGCAGCCTTCTCGCACTCGGCGAGGCGCGTGCCGAACGACAGCAGCGCGACCTGCTTGCCCTCGCGAATGATGCGGCCCTTGCCGACCGGCAGGGGAACGCCGACTTCCGGCATTTCGACGCCGCGGCCTTCGCCGCGCGGATAGCGCAGCGCGCTCGGACGATCGTTGATCGCAACCTGCGTCGCCACCATGTGAACCATTTCCGCCTCGTCGGAGGCGGCCATGATCACGAAGTTGGGCAGACAGCCGAGATAGGCGTTGTCGAACGAACCGGCGTGGGTCGCGCCGTCGGCGCCGACCAGGCCGGCGCGGTCGATCGCGAAGCGGACCGGAAGGCTCTGGATCGCGACGTCATGGACCACCTGGTCATAGCCGCGCTGCAGGAAGGTCGAGTAGATCGCGCAGAACGGCTTGTAGCCTTCGGTGGCGAGGCCGGCGGCGAAGGTCACCGCATGCTGCTCGGCGATGCCGACGTCGAAGGTGCGGTCCGGGAACGCCTTGTTGAAGATGTCGACGCCGGTGCCCGACGGCATCGCCGCGGTGATGGCGACGATCTTGTCGTCCTTCTCGGCTTCCTTGACGAGGCTCTGGCCGAACACGTTCTGGTAGGCCGGCGCATTCGGCTTGGCCTTGGCCTGGGTGCCGGTCGCGACGTCGAACTTGACGACGGCGTGGTATTTGTCGGCGGAGGCTTCGGCCGGGCCGTAGCCCTTGCCCTTCTGGGTCACGACGTGAACCAGGATCGGCCCGGTCTCCATGTCGCGGACGTTCTTGAGCACCGGCAGCAGATGGTCGAGGTTGTGACCGTCGATCGGGCCGACATAATAGAAGCCGAGTTCCTCGAACAGCGTGCCGCCGTCCATCATGAAGCCGCGGGAATATTCCTCGACGCGGTTGGCGCGGTTGGCGAGGATCTTCGGCAGACGCTTGTTGATCTGCTTGGCGGCCTCGCGCAGCGAGCGGTAGGTCTTGCCCGAGTAGAGCCGCGACAGATAGGCGCTCATCGCGCCGACCGGCGGTGCGATCGACATGTCGTTGTCGTTGAGGATCACGATCAGACGCGAGTTCATTGCGCCGGCGTTGTTCATGGCCTCGTAGGCCATGCCCGCTGACATCGCGCCGTCACCGATCACGGCGATAACGTTGTTCTTGCCGCCGGAGAGATCGCGCGCCACGGCCATGCCGAGGCCGGCCGAAATCGAGGTCGAGGAGTGCGCGGCGCCGAACGGATCGTAGTCGCTCTCGGTGCGCTTGGTGAAGCCGGAAAGACCGCCGGCGGTGCGCAGGGTGCGGATGCGGTCGCGGCGCCCGGTCAGGATCTTGTGCGGATAGGCCTGGTGGCCGACGTCCCAGATCAGGCGGTCGCGCGGGGTGTCGAAGGTGTAGTGGATGGCGGTGGTCAGTTCGACCACGCCGAGGCCGGCGCCGAAATGGCCGCCGGTCACCGACACGGCGTCGATGGTTTCCTGGCGGAGCTCGTCGGCAACCTGCCGAACCTGCTCGACCTTCAGCTTGCGCAGGTCATCGGGCGTGTGAATAGTGTCAAGAAGCGGCGTTTTACTAAATGTGGTCACAGCGAATTTCCAATTTTTGCCTGTCGGAACGAACCGCCCGACGCGAGATGGGTTGGCGCGCACATCGCGCAGCGAATGCCAGACATCGGGTGCCGCCCCGGCAGACCGTGCCTGGTTGTAAGCCTAGATTCACTCCGGATTGGACCACGTGATACGCATCACCTTGGTCGCTCTTCACCCGTCCCGGTTCAGTTTTGTCGAACCATTTGAGGAGCATGCCGCCCGAATAATTCGGGCCGCCCGCCACGCTCAAATGCCCATAGAACTGGAAGCATTACACCAAAGCCGCAACCAAAGCCAACCCGATAGGCGGCGCAGGGTTCCTATGCGCTGTCTTGAAAAACCTAGACTTTTCAATGCTTGGCGCCGGAAGCGGGTTCCAATTTGGCCATTTTAGCGGCAGCCGGCCGGTCCGGATCGGCCCGATTCGCGGCCACACTCCATCGCCGCAGGCGCCCCGCGGCATTCTGGACAGCCGGAAATACGCAGCAACAATTGCCCGCCCTGGCGGACATTGTGTCGCACGACCGAGGTGGGTCGGCGCCTCGCGGCGCTACTGCACGTCGAGCGGCTCGGTGCCAGTCGCCTGGCCCGAGGCGTCGGTGGTGATCTTGTCGACACGGGCTTCGGCCTGGCGCAGCAACTCCTCGCAGCGCCGCTTCAGCGCCTCGCCGCGTTCGTAGATCGTAACCGATTCCTCAAGCGGGACCTTGCCGTCCTCGAGCCGCTTGACGATCGATTCGAGTTCCTCGATCGCGCGTTCAAAGGTCAGCTTCTTGACGTCGGCTTGAGTGTTTTCGGCCATTCTTTGCGTTCCCGATTGCGCGGATCAGATCGCAACCTGATCTTGTCGTCCAAACATGACCTGTCGCAGGCCATGCTTGCCCCGGCGCAGAATCAATCGAATTTTTGCGGGCGTATTGTGGCGGGTATTCAGACGCCCATCAATGCGGTGACGTGAGATGCCACCGATTGTTTCAGGCCCTCGAGGTCGTAGCCGCCCTCCAGCACGGAGACGACGCGGCCGCCGGCACTCTTGTCGGCGAGATCCATCAGCTTGCGCGTGACCCAGCCGAAATCCTCGCCGGTCAGGTTGATCGAGGCCAGCGGATCGCGGTGATGCGCGTCGAAGCCGGCCGAGATGACGACGAGTTCGGGGGAAAATTTTTCGAGCTGCGGCAGGATCAGGTTCTCGAAGGCGGAGCGGAACTTGGCGCCGCCGTCGCCGGGCGCCAGCGGCGCGTTGACGACGGTGTCGTGCTCGCCACGCTCACCGGCCGCGCCGGTGCCGGGGAACAGCGGCATCTGGTGCGTCGAGCAGTACATCACGGTCGGGTCGGCCCAGAAGATATCCTGCGTGCCGTTGCCGTGATGGACGTCGAAGTCGATGATCGCGGCGCGCTTGATGCCGTATTTGCGCTGCGCGTGGCGCGCGGCGATCGCGACATTGTCGAAGAAGCAGAAGCCCATCGGCGTCGATTTCTCGGCGTGATGCCCGGGCGGTCGCACCGCGACGAAGGCGTTTTGGTGCTTGCCCTCCATCACGGCTTCGGTAGCCGCCACCGCGCCGCCGACGCCGCGCATCACGGCTTCCCAGGTACCCGGCGACATCGAGGTGTCGCCGTCGATATAGATCATGCCCGAGGTCGGCGCGATGTGCCGTAGCTCGCCGACATAATGCTCGCCGTGACAGAGCAGCACGGTGTCGAGGTCACCTTCCGGCGCGAGGTCGCGCACCAGCCCCTTGAAGCGATCCTCCGCCAGCACCTCGGCGACCGCGCGCAACCGGTCGGGGCGTTCGGGATGTCCGGGAGGGGTCAAATGGTCGAGGCAGGCGGTGTGCGTGAGAAGCAGTGTCATGCAAATTCCCGGCGCAAAGGAGGCGCGTACGAGGAAGGCCCTAATGTAGGCGGTTACCGGCCCTGCGGAAAGGCCCCACTTATCTAGGTTTTCGTCCGTCCAAATGCCGCCAGGAGCCGAGCTCCCTCAGCGTCATTGCGAGCGAAGCGAAGCACTCCACGGCCACCCAGCATGCTGAGGGATGGATTGCTTCGTCGCTTCGCTCCTCGCAATGACGGGGGAGCAGGAGCATTTCATATGCGGAGTCTCAATTGATCCGTTCGATGCGCTTTCCGGCCGGCGGGCCGACCGGGCTGTTGGCCTTGAAGTAGGCATAGAGCGCATCGACGTCGTAGATGCCGAACTGCTGCGCTGTTCCCTCCTTGAACACCGTGAAGCCGTCGCCGCCCTCGGCGAGATAATTGTTCACGGTGACGCGGTAGCTCGCGGCGGGGTCGATCGGCTTGCCGTCGAGCGACATCCGCGCAGCGACGATGCGCGCGCCGTCGCCCTTGCTCGCATCCCACGCATAGGCAAAGCCCTTCGAGACCTGCAGGGCGCGCGGCCGCTTCGGGTCGGCCCATTGCTGCTCCAGCACGTCCTTGAGCTGCCTGCCGGTCAGCGTCATCGTCACGAGCTGGTTACGGAACGGCTGGCTGGCGAAGATGTCGGCATAGGTGACCGCGCCCTCCTCGCGCTTGACGATGTCGGTGCGGACGCCGCCGGGATTGGTGAAGGCGATCACCGCGCCGCCATTCGGCTCCGAGCTGGTCGCACGCAGCTGTGCGTCGGCGACGATATCGCCGAGCGGGCTTTCGCCGGTTTCGCCCGGCGTGCGCGAGAGCGTTTCCGTGACCGAGCCTGCCGCGCGGTTGGCGATCGGCGCCGCCAACCGGTCGTAGGATTCCAGCAGCGCGCTCTGCTCCGGGTCCTTGGCCGTGCCGCCGATCTTGACGATGATGTTGTCGGCCTTGGCGCTGATCACGTCATGGCTCTTCGGATCGAGCTGAAGATCGATCGCGGTGACGAGCGTGCCGTATTTGTCGCCTGAGGTGACGAGGCGTCCGTCGATCTCGCAGACATAGGCCTGGTGGGTATGGCCTGATATCACGACATCGACCGCGTGATCGAATTTCTTGACGATATCGACGATCGGGCCGGAGATCCCTGGGCATTCATTGTAGTCGCCGGTCGGGAAGCCGCCCTCGTGGATCAGCACCACGATGGCCTCAACGCCCTTCGCCTTCAGCTCGGGGACCAGCGCATTGACGGTCTCGGCCTCATCGCGGAAGTCGAGGCTCGCGATGCCGGCCGGCGACACCAGGTTCGGGGTGTTCTTCAGCGTCAGCCCGATGAAGGCCACCGGGATGCCGTCGAATTCCCTGATCTCGTAGGGCGGAAAAACGGTCTTGCCGGTGGTCTTGTCGAAGGTGCTCGCCGCCAGATAACGGAATTTCGCGCCGGTGAAGGGATGCGGTCCCTGGCACTTGTCGACCGGGTGACAGCCGCCATTCTGCATCCGCAGCAGCTCGTCCTTGCCCTCGTCGAATTCGTGGTTGCCGACCGAGGAGATCGCCAGCCCCATCATTGAGAGCGATTCGATGGTCGGCTCGTCGTGAAACATCGCCGACAGGAACGGGCTCGCGCCGATCAGGTCGCCCGCCGCGACGAAGATGTTGTTCTTGTGTCCTTCGCGCAGCTGCTTGACCACGGTTGCCACCCGCTCGGCGCCGCCGGCGGGCACCATCATCTTCTTGGTGGCATCGGCGGGATCGGTGACGCGAATGCCGCCCGGCGGCGGCCGCAGATAGCCGTGGAAATCGTTGATCGCGAGAATGCGCAGGCTCACCGGCGCTGCGGTCTGCGCCAGGCTGGGGTTTGCCGCGGCCAATCCGAGCGCACAGAGCGCGGCGAGGGGCGTAAGGCGAAGCTGTCTCATGACCTGTCCATGGCGTCCACGATCATGGAGCACACGATCATGGCGCGACGCCACTACAATTTTGCGACGCTTCGTTTCAATGCTTCGGACGCGCCATGAAGGCGCTGAAGGCGGCGACCGCCTCCTTGGAGCGCATCCGTTCGCTAAACAGGTGGTTCTCCTGCTCGATGCGGCGGGTGACGTCCTCCGGCGGCAGCCGGATCAGGCGCCGCGAGATCGCCACCGACTCGGCCGGCAGCGCGCAGATCTCGCGCGCCACCTTGTGGGCCTCGACCTCGGCATGGCCCGGCGCCACCACGGTGTTGACGAAGCCGGCGACGCGGGCATCGTCGGCCGACATGGTGCGGCCCATCACCAGCATCGCGAAGGCGCGCTGGTGGCCCATCATGCGCGGCATCAACAGGCTGGAAGCGCCTTCCGGCACCAGGCCGAAATTGGAGAACGGCGTCGAGAATAGCGCGGTCTTGCTGGCCAGTACATAGTCGCAGTGAAACAGCATGGTGGTGCCGATCCCCATCGCGACGCCGTCGACGGCGGCGATGATCGGCTTCACATTGTGCGCCAGGGAATACAGGAACTTGACCAGGTCGGAGGCGGGCGGCGTCTCGCCGGTCGAGGTGCCCTGCGCCAGCAGGTCCTCGATGTCGTTGCCCGCGGTGAATACGCCGGAGCCGCCGGTGATGATGAGGCAGCGGATCTTCGGATTGTTCTGCGCCTTGTCGATCGCATCGCTGATCGCGCGAAACATCTCCCGGGTGATCGCGTTCTTCTTCTCGGGCCTGCGCAGCCGGATCACGCGCGTGGCGGCCTCGTCGGTTACTATGACATGCGCGGTCATCAAGCGGCCCCAGGTTCGGCCGGCATCGTCGCCGGCGGACATCGTGCCGCTATCCTACATGATCCCGTGCAAGCCCCAAGCGATCCGGGTTGCTTTTTGCAGTGGGCGCGTATGAGAACGGCGCAATGCAGTGCTCTGGCAGTGCTCCGCTCAGCAGCGCCCGACGAACGAGCCGATGCCGCGGCCGATCGCATCGCCATGCTGCAGCAGTGCGCCGAGATGATCGCCGGGGACCGACATCGCGTACAGCCCGTTCTCCGCGGCAAATCGCTGCATCGGCGCATGCGGGGCGTCGTCCTGTCCGTTCCAGAGCAGCACCGGCACCCGCGAGGACAGCACAGCGTCCCTGGCGCCATCGACCTGGCCGAGCGCATTGAAGCAGGCGCGCACCCCGTCTTCGAGATCGGACGTCACCCATTCGGCGAGCTCCGGCACGGTGCGGCGGGCGAAGGTGATGAATGCGCCATAGGTCAGCGGGCCGGCGTTGCCGCGCGGCAATCCGGTGAGAAAATCCCAGCCGCCGATCGCCAGCGACGACAGCCGCGACGGGAAGAACCGCGCAACGCCGACCGCGACCCAGCCGCCCATCGAATGCCCGACCACATGCGCGCGCTCGCCGCCGAGATCGTCGATGACCGCGACGATGTCGCCGGCACGCTGTTCCTGATCGTAGAGTTCCGGATCGGCGGGCTTGTCGCTCTGGCCATGTCCGAGCGAATCGACGCAGACCACGCGAAAGCGATCGGCAAGCGCATCGACCACGCCGCACTGCTTCCAGCTCGCGGCATCGAGCAGCAGGCCGTGCTGTAGCACGATCAGCGGTCCGGATCCTTCGACGGTGTAATGGATGCGCTGGCCCCGATGATTGGCAAAAGGCATTGATAGAGTTCCCCACGTTTCACCAGAGGTGAGCGCAGAGACCGGCGTATTCAAGGCCCGCGGTCAGAATCGGGAACCTGCTCGATCACCCGATTGTGTTGAACCTGGCCTTCAACCGCCCCACACGGTGGCCTCGCTCCAGCCGAGCTCGGTGAACTCGGCTGCGCGGAGCGGGGCTTCGTCGGCGGAGAAGAATTCGTCGAGCTGCGGCGGCTTCACCGCGGTCTCGGAGAGCATCGCGTGGGCCTGGCCGCGATGATGGATCTGGTGCTGGAACAGATGCATCAGCAGGCGGTCGCGCCGTTCGGTCTGCACGGAGCTGTCGCGATTGACCTTGACGACATCGTCGAGCCGCTCGGGCGTCAGCGCATCGCAGTGAACGATCAATCGTTGGTCGATCGCGCGCTGCGCGCGCTTCAGTTCGGCGACCGACGGGTAGGGCACTTCATTGGCCCACGCCTTCGGCCCGAGCCAACCGCCTTCGAGCGCGTCGACGTAGAAGAGGTCGATGACATGGACGTGGTTCAGCGTCGCCTGCAGGCTCGGGAAGAAGCCGGTGCGCGCCGCGGCGAATTCAGCCTGGCTGAGA
Organism: Bradyrhizobium acaciae; assembly: GCF_020889785.1. Lineage (GTDB taxonomy): Bacteria > Pseudomonadota > Alphaproteobacteria > Rhizobiales > Xanthobacteraceae > Bradyrhizobium > Bradyrhizobium acaciae. The sequence goes on along the minus strand of NZ_JACMYK010000086.1, from coordinate 5,408 downwards.
CCGGCGCATGCGGTGAGCAGGCGATGATTGGCCCAGGCATTATTGTACGCAGAAGCTCGAAAGGTCTGAACCAGACTCGCCGGCATATCGGTTCTCACGGGATTGAAGGGATCAGGCGGGCACTCCGGCCAGCCGGCCGACCCGCGACAGCAGGAGCTTCAGGATCGGGGATTTGTTGGCCTTGTGATGGGCGATCACGAGATCAAGCGTCGGCGCCTCGCCCTGCACCGGGCGGGTGGTGATGGTGTCGGGCAGATAGCGCGCCGTGTAGGCCGGCAGCAGCATCACCGCATGCGTCGAGGTGATCATCGATATCGCGTGCACGACATTATGCACCTCGTGCTCCGGCCTGAGATCGATGCCGGCGCGGTTGAAATACTCCAGCACGGCACGGCGCACCGCCGGCGCCGATTTGGACGGCAGATAGAAGGTCTCGCCCGCGATGTCCTCCGGCGCAACGGTCGTCTGCGCGGCCAGCCGATGGTTGCTCGGAAACACGAACACCAGCCGATCGGTGCGTACGCGCTTGCAGGCGAGGTCTTCCATGTTGTCGTCCGCGCGCATGAAGGCGGCATCGAGCTTGCGCCGCATCAAGGCCTTGGCCAGCAAGGGCGAGTAGTCGCTCGACAGGCGGATGTCGATGCCGGGAAATTCATCGCGCAGGATGCGGTTCACCTCGGGCAGCAGGTCGATCTCGGCGCCCGACAAAAATCCAAGCGAGAAGACGGGCTTCGGCGGCTGCGCCGCGCGCTGCGCCGCCTCCTTGGCTGCCTCGGCCTGCAACAGCGCCATGCGGGCATGGTCGAGGAATGCCCTGCCGGCCGCGGTCAGTTCGATGCCCTGCGCGCCGCGGTTCAGCAGTTGCACGCCGACCTCCTGCTCGAGATCGCGGATCTGCCGGCTGAGCGAGGGCTGCGAGGTATGGAGCTTCTGCTCGGCGGCAACGGTCAGGCTGCCCGCATCGGCCACGGCAACGAAGTAGCGCAGATGCCGGAGCTCCATCACCGTCTCCCAATCACAAATTTCGAAGCTTCGTTGCCATCTCTCGCAGGCATGGGGCCAGCTTACAAAGTCTTTTTCAAGCCAGCCAGTGCTCTCTATAGCGAAGCGTAGTCGCGTCGCGGGCTCTGCCTTGCAGGCAGAGGCCCCGCGCGAAGCCAGACCGGAATTTGCGTATGCGGTTAAGCCCTGGAGCATGCTGTTGTCGCTGCTGCTGGCAGGGCTCGGGGGCGCAGCGGCGCAATCTTCCGGCAATCAAGTGAGGGCAAGCGCCATGGATACGGACGTCGTAACGATCAAGCGGGCGCTTGCCGGAAGCTGGCAGAGCATCGCGCCCGAGATCCGGCCGAGCAAGAATCCGGATGGCTCGATCAAGCCGTTCTATCTCACGCGCGCCTTCACCTATCAGTCTTCCGAGCGGTTTGAGCTCGTCGTCGTCAATTCGGCCGATCCGTACGGCAAGGTGCCGCTGGCACGGATCAGGATCGTCGGACACATGCAGTGGCAGGGTGCGCATCCGATCGCACCTGGCGCGCAGAAGGTCGATTTCATCGCCGACGAGGCCTATGAGGTGACGCCGCTGGCGCAGGGCTTTGCCGACGTGCTCAACAAGGTCGCCTCGGCCGGCTACGCGCCGTGGGCAGTCGACGCACCGCAGAGCATCTTCGGCAAATCCTTCGCGCCGTTTGCTCTGAAGGAAGGCGCCAACTTCATGGAATACGACCTCGTCTATCTCAAAGGCGATCTGCTGTTCTGGGGCGCCCGCAATGTCGACGGCCGCGGCTTCGACACCGAGCAGAACCGGCCGACCAATCTCCAGATCCCGCTGGGCCGCAAGTAGCCCTGATATCGTTAAGGGGGCGCGCCATGAACGCGTCGAACCAGGATCGTCGCGTCCGGGTCGCCGCGCTGCATCCGGCACAGCGCGCATATTGTGCCCGGCCGGGACAGGCTGTTCGATCTGGTCAAGGGCTTGCCCGCGACGCTGCGCTATGAGAACCATATCGGCGCGGCGAACGGCGATTTCGTCATTTTGCACGGCCGGTTCAGCGGTCATGGCCTGCCGTCGGCATGGGTTGTCGCCGACATCGTGCGCATCGAGGGTGACGTGCTTGCTGAGCATTGGGACGTCATCCAGGACGAGGCAACGTACGAGCAGTCGCGCAGCGGCCGAGGAGACCGGATATGCAGCTCGCAAAGAACGTGATCGATCTCGGCCTATCCTTCAACGATCTCGAGCCGATGCTGCGGTTCTGGCAGCAGGATGCCGGGCTTCGCTTCGATCATATGCAGCCGATCCGTCGCGGGCAGAAGCAGTACCGGCATGACGCGCATGGTTCGGTCATCAAGCTCAACCATCATGTCGAGCCGCTGCCGGACGCGGCGCCGAGCGGCTATCGCGAACTGATCGTTGCACGCGAAGGTGTCACGGCTCCGCAGCGCATGGCCGATCCCGATGGCAACAGCGTCTGCCTGGTGACACCTGGACATGACGGCATCACCCAGATCGCCGTTGCGATGGCGGTGCGCGACCTCGCCGCGCATCGCAGGTTCTACGGCGAGATTCTCGGTTTTGCCGAGCAATCATGGTCGGGCGGTCTGGCGTTTCGCCTCGGCGACAGCCTCATCCTGCTCAGTGAAGATCGGGCCGCGACCGTCGATCCGATCCGGTCGGCGCGCGGCTGGCGCTATATCACCCTGCAAGTGACCGATATCGATGCCGTGCACGACGGGCTGCGCGCCAAGGGTGTGCGCGAAGGCCTTGCGCCGGTGACGCTCGGCGAGGTCGCGCGGATTTCCATGATCCTCGATCCCGACGGCAACTGGATCGAGCTGTCCCGTCGCGCGTCGATCGTCGGCAGCCTGTCCGACCACGGGCCAGCGACGCCTCCGGACGCTTGAGGCGGCGTCGCGGAACGACTGGGATGCTCCGCCGTTGGTGAAAGGGGCTTCCAGGAAGGGAAACCCGAAATGACAAAGGCAATTGCAGTTGCAACCGCACTGCTGCTAGGCACGGCTTCATTCGCTGTTGCGCAGACGGCGAAAAGCGGTGGCGGAACGGCATCTCCGGGCGCGTCCCAGTACAGCCCGGGTCACGAGATGCAGAATTCAAAGACCAATACCGGGCACGGGGCGTCAGAATATAGCCCCGGCGATCGCATGCATGACAAAGGCACAGTGGGCCAGTCAAAGGGCGCATCTGATTATTCGCCCGGCGATCGCATGAACGACAAGCGCAAATAGCCTACCTGCAATGAAGCCGCCGGGGGGTAACCCGGCGGCTTCGGATTTCGGTCATTGGTCGCAACGCTCAATGACGTCAGTGGTGATGTCGCCAATTGCCCCGGCCGCGGTACCATCCGTAGTGATGGCCGCGGTTACCGTGCCAGCCACCATGTCCATGGCCGTGTCCATGACCGCCCCGCACCTGAATGACGGCGTCGTCCTGGGGCGCCAGTGGCGCCACTCCCAATCTCGCCGAAGCAGGGCTAGCAAGCGCCAAAGTCAACAATGAAACCGCTGCTGTAATCCACCGAATATGTCTCACTGAGTCATTCCTCCGGCGCAGAATTGCGCCACATCACGAAGCGAGAAAGGCTCCATTAGTTCCATCTATCCGTCAAAAAGCACCTCGATTGTGGAGCCACTCAGGAAATATGAAACGCGCGACGAGAGGCAGATTGCGAGGTCAGAGGGCGACTTGTCCGCCATAGCTCGCAGCGTATAGGCGGAAGAGATCGCGGGCCGTATCGACGGGTGCCCGCTGCACTCAAATTCTCTGCTCGCCCGGCGGCGTCGATGATATGATCCGGCAAACATATATTATGTGACGATCGCCTTCATGCAGTCGATTTTCAGGCGGCGGCCGGTTCATCGATCGATTCCACGGGCGGCCATGGGCTCGCTCTGCCTCTTGCTGCTCGTCCGCACGGCGAACGCCGAACCTGATCATGTCGAGGCGGTGCAACGCGCGACGTCAGTGCAAGCAGAGACACCGCAAACGGAAGCGTCTCGTCCGAATCTGAACTCCGGAGAGAATAGCGGCGAGACCAATCGGTCGGTGCCGGACCATCCTTCCTCATCCTCTCCGTCTCCGGCGCAAGTAGCAGAGCCTGCAAAGCTCGATGGGCCGCAGCAATACTGCAAGGCGCTGGAGGAGGCTGCATTCAAGAACGGCTTGCCGCCGGATTTCCTGGTCCGGCTGATCTGGCAGGAAAGCAATTTCGATCCCAATTCAGTCAGTCCGGCCGGTGCCCAGGGCATCGCCCAATTCATGCCCGGCACGGCGCGCTGGCGCGGGTTGGCTGATCCGTTCGAGCCGTTACCTGCCTTGCAGGAATCGGCGCGCTGGCTCCGCGAGCTGCGCGAGCAGTTCGGCAATCTTGGCCTCGCAGCGGCTGCCTACAACGGTGGTCCGCGGCGCGTTCAGGATTGGCTGGCGGGACGCGGCAACCTGCCGGGCGAAACCCGCGCCTATGTCAGGATCATTACCGGCAAGTCCGCTGAGGAATGGGCGCAGGGTTCGCTCGAGGACCGGGTCCACACCGAGGCGGCGATGGCCTGTGGTGACATCGTGCGCGGCATGCTCGTCAGGGCGCTTGCTCCGGGCCCAAGAGAGTCCGCGACACCTGCACAACAGGCTGCGTGGGGGCCTTGGGGACTGCAATTGGCCGGCGGTCCGTCGCAATCGAGGGTGCTCGCTGATTACCAGCAACTTCAGAAACGGTTCGCTCCCGTGCTCGGCGACCGCGCGCCGCTCGTTCTGAGATCGCATATGGCAGGACCTGGCTCGGCAACCTGGTATCTGCTCCGGGTCGCCGAGACGACCCGTGAGCGCGCCACCCAGCTGTGCGCACGGCTCGAGGCAATCGGCGGGCGCTGCCTCGTGTTTCGCAACTAGCCGGCGCGCGTTGCATCGTCGGCCGATCACGGTGCGGGCGCTCAATGATTTGCCCGACGGCGCCAGTCCCCAGCAACACACTCACTGTCGTCCCTGCGAAAGCACGGACCCATAACCGCGAATGGTCATTATTGAGCGATGCCGGGACGACGAATCCCCTCATCACATCCGCCTTTCGCAGGGACAGTGGTGAGTGAGGCGCAACCTGTGCGCCAAACACGCCGGCTGCGGATATGGCAATGACGGCGGAGAGGGCGCCGGCGAATTTACCCCGCCAGCACCGCGTCCGCGCCGGTCACCGCCTCGGCGCTCTCGGTCACCGTCTTCTCCAGCGACGGCGCCTGCACGGCGATGTTCTCGGCAAAGAAGCGCGCCAGCGCGACGTAGCGCTGCGGCTCGGCTTCGCCGACGGCCTTGGCGGCCAGCGCCTCGCCGGCAAGCATGCAGCCGCCGAGCGTGGCGCCGAACAGCCGCAGATAGGGCGTCGCACCCGCCAGCGCCTCGTTCG
>NZ_JACMYK010000085.1 GCF_020889785.1 Bradyrhizobium acaciae | reverse complement strand
CTCTCTATGGGCAGTCGGGGGATGACTGATTGAAAAGGTCAGCGCGGACGCTATGTCGTCGCCGCAGCACCATCGCGTAAAGCATGTGTGCGACAATCGCGTCGAATTGACAGCTGTGCGTCCTCCACCTATCGTTTTTGCCGACGGTTCCCTTCGGGGATCAAAAGGGAATGCGGTGCGAGGGTAACCCCAATGCCGCAGCTGTCCCCGCAACTGTAAACGGCGAGCCTTTCGTCAATTTGCCACTGGGCTGTTCAGCCCGGGAAGGCGTCGACAGGCGATGACCCGTGAGCCAGGAGACCTGCCGTCAGTCGTGGTCACACGCGAGCACATCGGGCGGGGGCGTCCTGGTGGGGTCGGAGCATTGCCTTTCGGGCAATGCGCCAGTCCGCGTTCGCGGTGACGTGCCACGTTACCGCGAGTCGCTTCATGTCTCCGTCCTCTCCCGCTGCGCGCAAATGGCGCCTCGGTCTTGTTTGCTTCCTGTCATCGCTGCTATTGCCGGCCGAGGGTTCGGCACAAACGCCGCCACCGACCACGCTCGATCCGATCGAAGTCTCGCCTTCGGCTTCCGCAAAGCCCAAGCCTGCGGCGCGAAGCAGCAACACCGCCGCCAGGTCGCGGCCTCGCTCCAGACCGGCGACGTCAGCGGCGACCGGCAACACGCCGCGCGCCGCAGCGTCAAGTGCATCGGGGGCGGCGTCGCCGACGCTCAACGCCACCACGCAGGGCAGCACCGGCAGCCGTCTCAACCTGACGCCGCTGCAGACGCCGGCGAGCGTCGAGATCGTCACGGCGCAGACCATCGCCGAACGCGGCCAGCACAATGTGCTGGATGCCGTCACTCAGAATGCGGCCGGGTTCATCGCAACGCCGGCGCCCGGCAATGGCGGGCTGTCGTTCAGTACCCGCGGCTTTGCCGGCAGCAACTCAGTGATGACGCTGTATGACGGCACGCGCTTCTATATCGGCTCGGGCACCCTGACGTTCCCCTACGACACCTGGTCGACGCAACGCATCGAGGTGCTGCGCGGTCCGGCCTCGGTGCTGTACGGCGAAGGCGCGATCGGCGGCGTCATCAACGTCGTTCCGAAGAAGCCGCAGAACACGCCCTACAACGAGGCCGAGGTCTCGCTCGACAGCAACATGACGCGACGGCTGTCGGTGGACAGCACCGGTCCGATCAATCCCAATGTGTCGTACCGCATCAACGCCACCGGCAACATGTCGGACGGCTGGGTCGATCGCGACAAGAACTCGAATGCGGTGGTCTCCGCCGCCGTGCGGGTGCAGGCATCGGACAATCTCGCCTTCACGCTGTCCGAGGACTATGGCGACCGCAGCCCGTCACGCTATTTCGGCACGCCGCTGATCAACGGGGCGATCCAGGACGCGCTGCGCTTCAAGAACTACAATGCGTCGGACAGCGCGATCCGCTATCAGGACAGCTGGACCCAGTTCAAGACCGAGTGGGACGTCGCCGACGGCATCAAGGTCAACAACACGCTGTATTATCTGACCAGCGAGCGGCACTGGCGCGACATCGAGAATTACACCTGGAATCCGAAGACCCAGCTGATCGATCGTTCCAGCTATATCGAGATCTTCCACGACCAGAAGCAGCTCGGCAACCGGATGGATACGACCTTCAGCGGTCACGTCTTCGGACTTGCGAACCAGCTCGTCGCCGGGTTCGACGTCAACCGGATCGACTTCACCCACACCAACAACTCGCCCTATGGCGGCGCGTCGTCGGTCAATCCTTACGCCTTCGATCCCGGATCGTTCTTCGCGACCACCACAGCGACGACGCCGGGCTTCAACGCGATCGTCAATCAATACGCGCTGTTTGCGGAAGATCGCCTGTCGCTGACCGATCAGCTGTCGCTCGTCACCGGCGTCCGGTATGACCGTCCCGCGGTCGATCGCACCGACTACAAGACGCCCGCGAACAGCTTCGACGTCTCGCTATCGGGCACCAGCTGGCGCACCGGGCTGGTGTACGAACCGATCAAGAACCTCGCGTTTTATGGCCAGTACGCCGTCGGCGTCGATCCGGTCAGCAACTTGATCTCGCTGTCGACTTCGCAGAAGACCTTCCAGCTTGCGACCGGCAAGCAGACCGAGATCGGGGTCAAGCAGTCGTTCTGGGGCGGCCGCGGCGAGTGGACGCTGGCTGCCTACGAGATCGTCAAGACCGGGCTGACGATTCCCGATCCGAGCAATCCGACCGCCGGCCTGGCATTGCAGATCGGCCAACAGTCATCGCGCGGCGTCGAAGGATCGGTCGGGCTCGCGCTGAACGATGGCTGGCGCGTCGACGCCAATCTTGCGCTGCTGCGCGCCCGATACGACAACAACAGCCAGGTGGTCGGCGGCAAGATCGTCAGCTACAACGGCAACGTCCCGGTCAACGTGCCGCAGCAGGTCTCGAACGTCTGGCTGACCTGGGACTTCGCGCCCAACTGGTCGGTCTATGGCGGCGTGCAGATCGTCGGCGCAATGTACTCCGATCTCGCCAACACTCAGCTTCGGCCGGGCTACAGCGTGGTCAATGGCGGCATCAAATGGAAGCCGGACGACCGCACCACGGTCGCGTTCCGCCTCTACAATCTGTTCGACAAGGTCTACGCGGTGACCTCGAACGGCACGGGGCAGTGGCTGCTCGGCATGCCGCGCACCGCTGAACTGTCCGTCAACGTGAAGTTCTGACCATGCGCAACGCTCTGATCCGGCGGGGGCGGCGATGGCTCTATGTCGTCCATCGCTGGATCGGCATTGCGACGTGTCTCTTGTTCGCGATGTGGTTCATCTCCGGCCTCGTCATGATGTACGTGGCGTTTCCACGCCTCACCGACAGCGAGCGCCTCGCCGCGCTTCCTGCCATTCTCTGGAACAAGGTGCAGGTCGCACCTGACAGCGCGATGGCGATCGCGGGGATGGAGCATTATCCACGCGATCTCCGCCTCTCGATGATGGGCGACACGCCGGTCTATCGCGTGACCGGCTGGAAGGGGAGCGCCGTCACCATTTCGGCAATCGACGGTCGTGTGATCGATCGCATCACGCCGGACCAGGCACTTGCCGTTGCCGGCCACCATCCGCAGGCAGTACAGCTGCAATTGCTCGAAACCGTGACGCGCGACCAATGGTCGGTGACGGCACGCTTCGATCCGTTGCGGCCGCTCTATCTGATCGGCCTCGGCGATGCCGATGGCACCGAGCTCTATGTCTCGTCGCGCAGCGGCGAGATCGCGCTCGACACCACGCGGCGCGAGCGCATCTGGAACTGGCTCGGCTCGATCCCGCATTGGATCTATCCGACGGTGCTGCGCAAGGACGGGCCGTTGTGGCGAGACGTGGTGCTGTGGACCTCGGGCGTCTGCCTCGTGGTCGCGGTCACCGGCTTCTGGATCGGCATCCTGCGCCTGCGACTGACGCGCCGCTACGCTGATGGCGCCGTCTCGCCCTATCGCGGCTGGATGGGCTGGCATCATATCGCCGGCCTCGTCGGCGGCGTTTTCATCTTGACGTGGATGTTCAGCGGGTGGCTGTCGCTCAATCCCGGTGGCGCATTCTCCGGCCGCGGCCTCACGCGCGAGATTGCGGTCGGCTATGGCGGTCACGACACGCCCGATATCGTCGCCGGTTCGCAGTCGCCGCCGGCGCCTCGACAGTGGAGGCGCGCTTCGTCTGGATCGGAGGGCGCAGGCTGATGATGCTCGACGATGGCAATGGCCATCGCAGCCTCGCCGATCCCGCGACCGGGGAGCCCGTGACCCTTTCGCGTGACGAGATCATCGCGGCTGCTAGAGGCGCAATGCCGGGAGTATCGATGGTATCGGCGCGACAGCTCGATGAGCCGGATGCCTATTGGTACACGCTGCACCATGCGCGCGAGCTTCCCGTGCTGCGGATCGGCTTCGACGATCCCGCCCACACCTGGTTGCACATCTCTCCCGTTACAGGCGATATCCTCGACCGCAGCGACGACAGCCGCCGCTCCTATCGCTGGCTGTTCAACGCGCTGCACAGCCTGGATTTCCCGCTGCTGCTCAGCTTGTGGCCGGTGCGCGATGTCGTGGTCTGGCTGTTGTCGGCAATCGGCACGATCGTTTCGATCAGCGGCATCGTGATCGGCTGGCGCCGGCTGCGGCGGCCGAAGGTGCGAAGCCTCGCGCGGTCGCCCTCATAGGCGCAGCTATTTGACCGTCAGGTGCACGTCCGGCTCCGGCCGGCTGGGGATCCAGTCCAATGCAAACCGCTGGCCGGCGACGATCTCATTCCTCGAGAGCTTCAATGCGACCGCATCCCGGAACCGGAGATAGGCATCGCGCTGCCGACCGCCGGTGCGGGCCGCCGCCAGATTGAGCCATTTGTACGCCAGCACGTAGTCGTTCGGAACGCCGTGGCCCTTGTCGTACATCATGCCGAGCATGGCTTGTGCGAACGGATCCCCCTGCATGGCGCCGCGATAGTAGAGATCGGCGGAGGCGTCATAGGCCTGCGGGACCCCGAAGCCGTGCTCATACATGAAGCCGAGCATGCCGAGGGCTCTTGGGTTGCCGCGCTCGGCGGCGGGCGAGAGCTCCCGGGCCGCCCTGAGATAATCGCCGCGCTGGAAGGCGGCCGTTCCGCGTGCGACGCTGTCGGCGCTCGCGACCGACGCCGTCATGGCCCAAAGCACGATTGCGAGCGACGCGCCGAGGCTTGTCCGTTGCGCGAGCATGCGGAGCGTCCTGTTGCCCGGTTCAGTGGAAGCTGGTGGTGATCGGCGCATTGGTCGATGTCGTGGCGATGCTGCCGCGCAATTTCGATCGGAGTTCCTCGGCAACGACCTGGGCGTCGGAACCGTTGCGGATGATCTGCGGGCGGATGAAGATGATCAACTCGGTGCGCTGGGTGCCGTTGCTCTGGTGCCCGAAGGCGTCACCGAGGCCGGGAATCTGGTCAAGCACGGGAAGCGCATTGCGGTTGCCGCTCTGCTGTTCGCTGATCAGGCCCGCCAGCAGTACGGTCTGGCCATTGGCGACCGCGATTTGGCTCTTGACCCGCCGCTCCGACACGGTCGGGGTCAGATTGACCGTACTGCTTTGGGGGACGTTGCTGATCTCCTGCTCGACATCGAGCCGCACGGTGCCGTTCACGCTGACTCGCGGCGAGACCCGCAGGATGATGCCGGTGTTGCGATAGTCGATGGTGTTGACCACGGTGTTGCTCGTGGTCAGCACCGTCGCGCTGCCGGTCGATACCGGGACGACGTCGCCGACCTGCAGCGTCGCGACCTGGTTGTTGATCACGACCAGCGAGGGATTGGAGAGCACCTTGACGCTGGTGACGGCATGCAGCGCGTCCAGGATCAGGCTCGGCTGGGTCTCGGACCCGATCAGGAAATTGAAGCCCGGGAAAGCCCGGTTGATGAAGGCATTGGTGAGCGAGCCGGCGACGGAGACGGCCCCGGTGGTCGCATCCGTGGTGGTCGCTGGCGCCGCGGTGGCCTGGGTGCCGAGGATCGAGCCGGTGTTCGGCTTCAGACCGAGGTTCCGGCTGGTGAGATAGCTCTGCACGCCATAGGACAAGGTGTTGTTGAGCGTGACCTCGGCGATCGTCGCATCGATCGCGACCTGGAGCTGCGGCTCGTCGATCTGCAGCAGCGTCGACTCGATGATGCGGTAGTTGGCCTGGTCGGCATAGATCAGAAGATTGTTGTTCACGACATCGGGCGTGATCCGCACATCCTGCATGACGGGCTGGCCGTTGCCGGAGCCGGTACCAGAACCGCGTCCGCTATCCAGCGCGGCATTGTTGCCCTGGCCTGGATTGTTGGGATTGCTCGCTTGCCCTCCGGCGCCAAATCCCTGGCCGAGGCCCTGGCCCGTCGCGCCTGTCCCTGAAGTGCCGCGCGACGCGAAGCCGCCCATGCTCGGATTCGAGCCGTTGTTGTTGAGCGACAGACGATCGGCTACGCTTGACGTCGACGAGGTGCCGGAGCCGGGCGCGAGCTGGCTGTCGGCACTGTCGAGCAGGTTGCCGGACGAACCGCCGAGGAACATGTCGGTCAGGACCCGCGCGATCTGGCGCGCATCGCCGTACTTGACGCGGTAGACGTGGACCGTGGTTCGCGCCGTGTCGTTGCGATCGAGACGCTTGATCCAGGTCGCGGCCGTGTGCAGCATGTCCGGCTTCTTGGTCACGACCAGGATCGCGTTGAGGCGCACGATCGGCATGAACTTGATGACGTTCTGGCTGAGGCCGTTCTCACCGGAATCGACGATCTTCTCCAGCTCGGCAATCACGGGCGCGGGCGACCCGCTCGAGATCGGGAAGATGCCGACCGATTGGCCGCGCATCCAGTCGACATCGAAGCTCAGCACGGTGTCGACGGCGGTGCGACGTTCGGCACCGGTGCCCTGGATCAGAAGCAGATTCCGCGTCGTGTCGGCGCGGATCGCGCCGGCCCTGGTGGCGAAGCTGTCGGTCAGTTTCAGCAGGGTCTGGGCCGACACATATTGCAGGGGGACCACCGAGATGCCGAAACCTGCTTCGGGATTGGCTGCCGCGGCATCGACGCGGCCGCCGCCGACGGCGTCGCCGAGCGGCGTCAGGCGGTAGCCCGCCGTATCCTTGAGCAGCACCACGCCGCTCAGGCGCAGCGCGTTTTCAAGCACGAAGACCATGTCGGATTTCGGCACCGGTCGGACCGACACCAGGCTCACCGTGCCCTGCACCCGCGGGTCGATGGTGTAGCCGACATGCAGGATGTCGCCGAGCACGACCTTGGCGACGGTCGCCACCGGCGTGCTTTCGAAATTCAGGTCGAAGCCGTTGCCGTTCGACGCCGGCTGCGGCCGCGCGTCGACGACCGCCGTGACTTCGCTTCCCTCATACATTGCCGCGCGGACGCTGCCGCTCTGGCTGCCGCCTGTCGCCGCCAGCGCGCTCACCGGCTGCGGCTGGCGCGGCAGCAGATCGAGCGATCGCACCTTGTCGGTGACGTCGACCTGGGACGCGTCCACGCTCTCGCCGACCGTCGCGGAATTGCAGGACGCCAGCAACCCCATTGACGCCAAGGCAAAAATGGCTGCGAGGCCGCCACGGATCGTCGGGCAGCGGCCCACTGTGCCTACGCGTTGCATGAAGGCCCTTCGCTCTGACTAACTGAAATTTCGATTGCTTGCGACGATCGGTCCTACCCCGCACGGACTCTTAGCGATCGAACATGACAGAAATAAATTGGTTACATGATTGTCGTTCGCGACCTGCCCTATCGCGTCGCACCAAAACTGTGCAGCAGGCGAGCGTCGTGTCCGCGATGCCACGTCCGGATTTCTTGAACGCGGCAAACCATGTGACTTCGCACAGCTGTCACACTTCGGATCGATAACGGCAGAATTGCCGGGAGCCGAACGCGGCGGCACGCAGCGGCCCTTGGCACGGACTGATCCGGGATAGTGTGGCGGGATACAAGGAATGGCCAACGACCTGTCCGTTCGGTTCGTGGATTATCTGCGCCAGAACAATCACCTGGCGCCGATCGATGGATCGACGGAGGGGACCGGGCAGGGCGCCGACGTCAGGCAGTTGAAGTTGTGGGAGATCACCAGTCTCTCACCGACCGAATTCGCCGACGAAGCCGCGCGCTTCTTCGCGCTTGGCCGCCTGACGCTCCAGGACATGACCTCGGCTGAACCGCTTGTCGGGTCGTTCTCGACGCGTTTCCTGCGCGAGACCATGGTCTTTCCATGCCGGGCAGCCGACGGGAGCACGGTCCTCGCGGTGGTCGATCCGACCGACCAGGCGACGCTGCGGGCAGCGCAGATCGTGCTTGGCGCCGGCATCAATGTGAAAGTGGCGTCGTCGGAAGACGTCGCCATCGCCCTGAACAACTCCTCCAGTGCCGAGGAGGCCGAAGCCACCGATACGGCGGCGGCGCTGCCCCGCGAAGACGACATCGAGAGCCTGCGCGATCTTGCCAGCGGTGCACCGGTGGTGCGCGCGGTCAATGATCTGATCGAGAAGGCGGTCGAGCTTCGCGCCAGCGACATCCATATCGAGCCGTTTTCCGCCGGCCTCATGGTGCGCCTGCGGATCGATGGCCTGCTGCGGCCGGTCGCGGCGCTGTCGGGCGTGCTGCCGCAGGCGGTGGTCTCCCGCATCAAGATCATCGCCAACCTCAACATCGCCGAACGCCGCCTGCCGCAGGACGGCGCGGCGCGGCTGCGGGCCGGGCGCACCGACATCGATATCCGCGTCGCGATCATGCCGACGCAGCATGGCGAATCCTGTGTCATCCGTATCCTGCCCAAGGATCGCGGCCTGCTGGTGGTGGAAAAGCTGGGGTTCTCGGAGCCAGACGAAACCAAGCTGCGGCGGCTCCTGAAGCTGCCGCATGGCATGATCGTGATCACCGGGCCGACCGGCAGCGGCAAGACCACGACCTTGGCGACGATCCTGTCGATCCTCAATGAGCCCAGCCGCAAGATCCTGACGGTCGAGGATCCGGTCGAGTACGAGATTCCGGGCGTCAACCAGTCCCAGATCAAGCCCGCGATCGGTTTGACCTTCGCCACCGCGCTACGGTCCTTCGTTCGCCAGGACCCTGACGTGATCATGGTCGGTGAAATCAGAGATTCCGAGACCGCGCATGTCGCGGTGCATGCGGCGCTGACCGGGCATCTGGTGCTGACCACGTTGCACACCGAGACCGCGGCGGCCGCGGTGCCGCGCCTGCTCGATCTCGGGGTCGAAGGTTATCTGCTGCGCTCGGTGTTGCGCGGCGTGATCGCGCAGCGCCTGGTCCGGCAATTGTGCGAGCGCTGCAAGACGGCACGGCCGCTGGCAGCCGCCGATCTCACCGAGGATCCCCGGCTCGCGGCGATCGGGCTTAAGGCCGGCGAGATCATTCACGAGCCCTGCGGCTGCGAGCGTTGTGGTGGAACCGGCTATCGCGGCCGCCTCGGCGCATTCGAGCTGCTCGAACTGTCCAATGAACTGCGCGAACTGATCGGAGAGCGAACCGACGGGCTGAAGATCGATACGATGGCGATCCGGGCGGGCATGACCACGATGCTCGATGACGGGGTCGCCAAATGCCGCGCCGGATTGACCTCGCCCGCCGAGATCCTCCGCGTCGCGACCGTGCGGTGACGCCGTGCCGAATTATCGCTATCGCGCTTTGACCCAGACCGGCGAGATCGTCAACGGCACGATCTCGGCCCCGACCGCGGCCGAGGTGGCGCGGCGGATCGAATACCTCAAGCTGCTGCCGATCGAAACCACCGAGGACAAGCGCGCATCCGGTGCCGCCGGCGGCCGCAGCCTGTTCGGCGGGCCGAGTGCCGCCGAGGTCACCACGTTCACGCGCGATCTCGCGCTGCTGCTGAAAGCCGGCGCGCGTCTCGACGATGCGCTGGAGCTGCTGTCCGGCGATGCCGATGTCGGCCGGATGCGCCCGGTGGTGGCCAAGATTCGCGCTGCCCTGCTCACCGGCGAGAGCTTTGCCGATGCGGTGGCGGATCATCCGGCCCTGTTCCAGCCGATGTATATCGCCCTGGTTCGGGTCGGTGAAATCTCCGGCACGCTGGATTCCGTGCTGGAGATGCTGGGGACCGAGCGCGCGCGGTCCGAGCAGATGCGGCGGAAGCTGACCGATGCGATGCAGTATCCGGCCTTCGTGCTGGTCGCGGCATCAGGCGTGATGCTGTTCTTCCTGCTGTTCGTGCTGCCACAATTCTCGACCGTGCTGGGCGATTTCGGCGGCAAGTCGGATACGGCACTCGCCAGTTTCATCGCGCTGTCGGATTTCCTGCGTGCCAACGCTACGGCCGCATGCCTGATCAGTGCGGCGACGATCGCGCTCGCCTGGTGGCTGCTACGCCAGGCGCGGGTGCGCGCGGCGCTGGTCAACGGCATCTCGCGCGTGCCGGGCATCAGCAGCGCCTTCCAGTTCTATCGGGCCAGCCTGTTCTGCCGCAATCTCGGCGTCCTGCTCGGCAGCGGCGTCAACCTCACGGCTGCATTGCGCATCCTGGTCGACATCATGGCAGTGACCGGGAGCGAGGCGAACTGGACCGCCGCCGCCGACCGCGTCCGCCATGGCGGAAAATTGTCGGAAGCGCTCGCCGTGGCGGACAGCCTGCCGCCGATGGCGGTGCGCATGCTCAGGCTCGGCGAAGAAACCGGCCAGCTGCCGGTGCTGGCCGGGCGGGTCGCGGAATTCTACGAAGCAAAATTGCAGCGCAGCCTGGACCGGGTCGTCGGCATCGTAGGTCCGCTGGCGATCATCACGATCAGCACCGTGGTCGGCGGACTGATCGTGTCGGTCATGACGGCGCTGCTCTCGGTCACGCAGCTAGTCGGTTAGAGCAGAGGTCATCGGTCATGATATCGCGCAACAGCATCATCGAGGCATTTTCCACGCGAGCCGGACGCGATCGCGCCCGATCGCAACCGCAAAGGCGTTCGGGCGAGGCGGGCTTCACCCTGGTCGAGATGCTGGTCGTGATCGCGATCATCGGCCTCATCATGGGGCTGATCGGGCCGCGCGTGCTCAACTATCTCAGCGAGTCCAAGGTCAAGACCGCGCGCATTCAGCTGCAGAGCTTCTCCAGCGCGCTCGATTTGTTCTATCTCGACGCCGGACGCTTCCCGTCGACGGCGGAGGGACTTGCCGCGCTGGTCCGGCGCACCCCGGGCGTCGCGGCCTGGAACGGCCCGTATCTGAAGGGCGGCAACGTCCCGAACGATCCCTGGAACCACCCCTATCTCTATCGCTCGCCGGGCGAGCACGGGCCCTATGACATCGTCTCCTATGGCTCCGACGGCCAGGAGGGCGGCAGCGGCACCTCGGCCGACATCTCGCTCGAGAAGACGACAGCCGCCAACAACGATCAGTAAGGATGCACGGCAAGCATGAATGACACGGCGCAGCGTGGCTTTACCCTGCTCGAGATGGTGTGCGTGCTCGCCATCATCGCGCTGCTGGCGGCCGTGCTGCTTCCGTTCATTCCGCATCAGACCTCGCGGTCGCGCCTGCAGGCCTATGCGCTGCAGACTGCGACGCTGCTGAAGGCCGACCGCAACGCCGCGATCGAGCGCAGCACCAGCGTCGCGACGCTGGTCGATGCGCCGAGCCGGGTGATTCATTCGGGCGCGTCACACATGACGGTGCGGATCCCCGACGACGTGCGGTTCGATGCCGTGCTGCCGCAGAGCTGTCAGCGCCGCGCGGCGTTGTCGACCATCCGCTTCTTCGCCAATGGCGGTTCCTGCGGCGGCTCGATCGCGCTGACGCGGCTCGATGCGGGATATGAGGTTCGCGTCAACTGGCTCACCGGAAGGATTGAAATCGTTGCTCGCGATGTCGCCGCCAACTAACCGCCCTGATGCGGGGTTCACCATGATCGAGGTGCTGGTGGCGCTGGCGCTGGTGGCCGTCTCGGTCGTTGCGATCGGCGCCGTCATGGGCGTCAAGACGCGCGGCGTAAGGGCCATGGAGCAGCACGTGGCGCTGATGCAGGCGGTCCGCACATTGATGACGGTCGGCATTCCGCCGCGCGGAATTGCAGTCGGGCACCTCGACGGGGCAGGCGGAGGGCTACCGCTGGACCATCGAGGTCAGTCCGCTCGGTGGCGACTGGACGGTGCCCGAAGGCAACGTGCCCTGGGCGCCGGAACTGGTGAGGATCCGCGTCAAATCTCCGGGTGGTGCATTGTCCGACATCCGCACCGTGCGCCTGATGCCGAGGTCATCGGAATGATCCCGGCAAGGACAGCAACGCGAACGCATGAGCGCGGTTTCACGCTGATCGAAACCATCGTTGCACTGGCGTTGATGGGGCTGTTGCTGTCGGCGCTCGCCAGCATCACGGCGCAATGGCTGCCGAGCTGGAACAAGGGGCTCGACCGGATCCAGCGTAGCGAATTGATCGGGATCGCGCTGGAGCGGATCGGGGCCGATCTTGCCGCGGCGGAGTTCGTTGCCGCCAACCGCGATACCCACAAGCCGCTGTTCGACGGATCGGAATTATCCGTCATGTTCGTGCGGACGTCGCTGGGGCCGAACGCGGGGCCGGGGCTCGACGTGGTGCGCCTTGGCGAGATCAGGGATCGCGGCGAGTTCATCACGGTTCGCTCGCAGGCGCGCTTCACGCCGCTGGCCGACGGGGTGTCGCTGTCGGAGCAGGTGCATCTCGGCAGCCCCGTCGTGCTGCTGCGTGCGCCCTATCGCCTCTCCTTCGCCTATGCCGGCGCCGACCGGGCCTGGAAGAACGTGTGGAAGGATGCCGACAAGCTGCCGGCGATGATCCGATTGACCGTGCGTGACGCCGCGAGCCAGCGCGTGCTGTCGGTGTCGACCATCGCGCCGCTCCATGTCCAGATTCCGAGCGATTGCACCAAGCCGGATGGCAATTGCGGCGACAAGTCCGGTGTTGTCCCCGACCAGGGGAAGACCTGATGGGCGCGCCTGGTAAAATCGTCCGCTCGCCCGCCGATCGCGGCTTCGTCATCGTTGCAGTGCTCTGGATCCTGCTGGCGCTGTCGTCGCTGGTGATCATCTTCTCGGCCTATCTTGCCGCATCGGCGCGCGCATTGGCGGCGAGCGATATCGCGTTGCAGACCGAGGCATTGGTGTCGGCCGGGCTCGAGCTCACGGCCTACCAGCTGACGCTGACGGACGAGAAGACGAGGCCGCAATACGGGGCGTTTCATTTCGGGCTGGACGATGCCAGCGTCAATGTGAGCTTCACGTCGGAGGCGGGACGTCTTGATCTGAACTACGCGTCGAAGGAGATGTTGATCGGCCTCTTCGTCGTGCTCGGCGCCGGGAAGGACGCGGCCAGCGAATACGCCGACCGGATCGTCGGCTGGCGAACCCGGCCGGCGCAGGGCAGCGAGAATGTGGAGGCCGCGCGCTACAACGCGCTCGGCTATTCACCGCGGCAGGGGTTGTTCACCCATGTCAACGAGCTGGCGCTGGTCGCCGGCATTCCCGAAGCCTTTGTCGATCGTGTGCTGCCGTTCGTGACGGTGTTCAACGGCGGTCCGGATGTCGATCCGACCATCGCCGCGCCGGAGGTCGCGCTCGCGGTGAACAAGGTATCGGGGAAGGATCAGGATGGCTTCGGGTCGACTGCTCTCGGGGCGAGCGCTCCCTCGCCGAACGGTGGCCTTTCCGCCGGATCGCAGGCGCCGACCGCGCAAACCGCGGCGTCGACCGCGCAGAGCCCTTGCTATCGGATCGCGATCTCGATCCGGTTCCGCAACGGTCACCGCACCAATTCCGAGGCGGTGATTGCGCTCGGCGACAAGGCCGAGCCCTATCGTGTGTTGTCCTGGCAGAACGATGTCGAGCTGCGAATGACGGTTCTGCCGCGCAAGAGAGGTTGATGGCGATGCTTGCCGAGGCACGGCAATGGTTCGAGCAGTGGATTGGCGCGGTCGCGACTGCCGTTGACGGCGTCGCGGGTAGGTTCATGCGCCGACGCGGCGTCGAGCTCGACGAGAATGGCGACGGCACGTTTACTGCCCGCCTCGCGGTGGCGAAGGACGGCGCGCCGTCAGCCCCGGTTTCGTTCCGGCTCGATCATGATGCGCCGCAGCCTCCGCTGTCGGCGGAGTGGAGGACCGTGTTCGACGGCAGCCGTGTCGAGGTGCGGTTGCGGTCGGATCACATCGTCAGCCGCGTGCTCGATTTCCCGAGCCAGGCCGGCGACTTTCTCGACGGCATGATCCGCGCGCAGGTCGATCGGCTGACGCCATGGACCGCCGCCGATGCCGTCTTCGGCTGGGGCCCGCCGCAGCCGATCGCCAATGACCGCATTGAAGTGGCCTTCAGCGCGACAGCGGCGACCAAGGTCGATCCGTTGGTCCGGATGGCGAGGCAGCTCGGCGCCGCTTCCGTTGCCGTCTCTGCGCCGGCGGTTGGCAGCGATGGCGCCCCGCAGCAGGTGACGCTGCTCGACAAATCGCTGCGCGGCCTCGCAGGACCTCAGCTTCCGCGGCTGTTGCGGATCGGCCTGGTTTCGACGGCGGCCGCGGCCGCGGTCTCCTTGCTGCTGAACGTCTATCTCGGTGGCTGGCTGCAATCCGAGCAGGAAGATTTGCAACACCGGATCTCGCAGCGTCGCGCCGCATTGCGTCTCGATGCCAATGGCGAGGCGTCCGGTCTCGGCCTGCTGGCCAAGCGCAAGCAGACCACGCCATCGAGCGTCATGGTTCTGGAAGCGGTCTCGCGTGTCCTGCCCGATACGACCTATGTGACGGAGCTCCGCATCGAGGGCAACAAGGTGCAGGTGGTGGGACTGACCCAGGATGCGCCATCGTTGATTCGTCTGCTGGAGCAGTCGCCGCAATTCACCCGCGCGACCTTCTTCGCGCCGACGACGCGCGCGGCGAATGAGACGGCGGAGCGGTTCCACGTCGAGGCAAACATCTCAGCCTATTTTGGTTCCGGCTCATGAGCGCAGCATCCCGATCGCTGACCGCCGTCAGCACCTCGCCCCTGGTTGCGACCGCGAGCTATCTCGGCCTGTTCGTGCTGCTGCTCTTTGTCGTCATCTCGTCGCTCTCGGATATCATCGGCCTGCGCAGCGATGTTGCGGCATCGGCCGGAATGCTGGAGCAACTGGAAGGTCGATCCAAAGCGAATACCGCGCCCGGTCAGCCCGCCATGCCGACCGGCTCGGCCTATCTCGAAGGCGCGACCGTCACGGTTGCCGGCGCCACCTTGCTGCAACGCGTGTCGGGCGCGGTGATCAAGGCCGGCGGCAACGTGCTGTCGACGCAGCTCGACGTTCCCAACGCCCCGGCGAAGGCCGGCTTCATCAGCATGGTCGCGAGCTCCGAGATCGAGCAGGCGCAATTGCAGCAGGTGCTCTACGATCTCGAGGCCGGCATGCCGTTCCTGTTCATCGACCAGCTGGTCGTGCAACCCGTCGCAGACGAGGCCGCCAAAGGAACCGACCCCGGCAAGCTGCGCGTCCTGCTCGGCGTATCCGGACAATGGCGAGGAGCCAAATGATGCGACGGTTCGCAGCGACCATCGTGCTGTTGACGGTGTCGGCCTATTCAGCCCCGGCCGCCGTGCCGGACCGTGCCGGCGACGCACTGGATGCCGGCATGCTCGACGACACCCGTCTCGGCGGACCGGTGCTGAATTCACCGCCGCCGTCCGAGCCTGTGACATCGGTTCGGGTGACGCCTGCGCTGGCACCGACGCCTCGGCCGCTCAGCGCAAATCCGTTGTGGGGCATTCCGCTCAAGACACTGTCCAATACGCGCGATCGCCCGGTGTTCTCGCCGTCGCGGCGACCTCCCCCTGCCGTCGTTGCGGAACCGGAAGTCAGCAAGCCGCTGCCGCCGCCGCGCAAGGTCGCGATCGAGCCGCCGCCGCTGTCACTCGTCGGCACGATCTCCGGCGACGATGAAAGCTTCGGGATCTTTCTCGATCAGTCGAACAAGACCGCGCTGCGACTGAAAATTGGTGACGAGTTCCAGGGGTGGAAGCTGCGAACCATCAAGGGGCGCGAAGTCACGATGCAGAAGGACGAGCAGGGCGCCGTACTCACATTGCCCCAGCCCGGCAGCGAGGAGAGCAGCGATGCCCACCTCGTTCCGGTGAGCACAGAGAGGATGCCGTTGGCCGCGCGGCGCCAGAAGTGAGCTAGTTCAACCCGAGCAAGTTCTGAAGCGCCGGCGTCAGGAGAAGCCCGAGCGCCAGAAACGGACCAAACGGAATCGACGTCTGGCGCTTCATCTCGCGTCCAGCGAGTTGCAGGCCACCGGCAACGGCAAGTGCCGCGAGCGCCGCGATCAGCAGCAGGGTCGGAACTGCCAAGGCACCAACCCAGATCGCCGCGGCGGCAAGAAACTTGACGTCGCCCAGTCCCAATCCGTCCACGCCCCGCACGGCGAAGTAAAGGCGCTGCAACAGCCAGAACAGCATGCCGATGAGGGCGGCGATCGCCATGGCCGTGAACGCGGCCATCGTGCTGTCAGTGATGACGATGTTTGCAAGCCCGAGCGCCGCGATTGCAAGGTTCAGCCAATTGGGAATGATGCCGTGGCGCAGATCGATCAGCGCGACGGCACAGCACAGCACGCAAAGCGCGCCGTAAGATCCAATGAAGTAAAAAGCTTCGCGATCGATCTGCATGGTAGCGGGACAAGTGTGACGCGTGCCCACACTGTGTTGCAACAACTCGCGCGCGTTGAACAGTCCATTTTCAATTGATCCTTAGTCGCGTGATGGGCTTGCGCGATTGTGATCGTCGAGCACGATCGGAAAGTAGAAAAGATGCGACAAAAAGTCTGCGCTGTCACAAATCCGCATAGGATACCGACAATAGTTCGCCCCGCTTCGTGCCACGAGCCCTTCGTGGCAGATCAGTGGGTAGACTATGCACAAGATGCGAGTGGCGGCGTGCCTGGCTTTGCTGGCGGCGTCGGCAGGCGTGCGCGCCGCGAATGCGGGCGCCCTCGAGGACGGCGCCGAGCGCTATCGGCCGTATCTGATCGAGGGCGTTGCCAGCGCGCTGGAGGGCGCGCGCGCCTTGCGCGAGCGTGCCGCTGCTGCCGACTTGCCCGGTGCAAAGAAGGCGTGGCTGTCGGCACGCGCCGGCTGGGAGCGCTCGGAGGTGTTCACTGCGGGCTTCGTGCCTGAACTCGACGCGCAGATCGATGCCTGGCCGAACGCGGACAGCGGATTTCATGCCATCGAGGCGAAACTGTTTGGAGCCGGCAATACCGACGTTGCCGCCGATGCGACGGGGCTTGTCGAGCACTTGAATGATCTTCACGGCAAGCTCAAGGACATCACACTGACGCCGCAGGGCCTGCTGGATGGCACGGTGCGGCTCGCCTACGAGGTCGGCGAGAGCAAGGCGGATGGCGGCGAGTCACGCATCAGCGGCACCTCGCTGGACGATATGCGCAACAACATCGCAGGCATCGACTTCGCCTACCACACGATCTTCTCGACCGCCCTCAATACGGTCGACGGCAAGCTCGACGAGATGGTGACGAACCGGATCGAGCAGCTCGAAGCGATCGTCGCCACGCCCGATCTGCGGCATGTCAACATTGCCGATCTGCGCCAGACCAGTGAGGAACTGGTCATTGCGCTGCAGAGCGCCTCGGCGAAGCTCGGGTTGCAGCGCCCGACGCTGGAGGCGCAGGCGCGATGACCTTGCTTCACCGGCGTCTGGCTGCGCTGCTCTCCGGTGTCATCGTTCTGGCACTGCTCGGGCGCGCGGTGGCGTTTCCGGTCGATGGTGACAAGACCGTGCTGCCTGTCGCAACCGAGCTGAACGAGGATGCGCTCGACAAGCCGCGCGAGGTGTTCCAGTCCGAGCGCACCGGAGCCAAGTCGTATCTGGTCAATCTCGGCGATCTCGCCTTCAATTCGCCTGGGCTGCTCGGCGAGGTGGCGCGGCAGGCCGGCGTGAGCTGCGGCACCTGCCACGTCAATGGCGCCAACAACGCCAGATTCTTCATGCCGAAGATGTCGAGCCGGCCCGGCACGTTCGACACCACAGGTCCCTTGTTCAATCCGAAAGCCAACAATCTGGCGTTCGATCCGGTGCGGATTCCGAGCCTGCGCGGCGCCCGCTATCTTGCGCCTTATGGCGCCGACGGCCGGTTCGCCTCGCTGCGCGACTTCGTCCACAACGTCATCACCAACGAGTTCGCAGGTCCCGAGCCGTCGCCCGCGACGCTCGATGCGATCGTGGCCTATATTCACGACGTCGACTTTCTGCCCAATCCGAGCCTTGGTCCCGCCGGACGGCTGGCCGGCAAGATCACCGAGGCGGAGCATCGCGGCGAAGCGCTGTTCGCAAAGCCGTTCCCGCACGATCCGGCGCTGAGCTGCGCGGGCTGCCACGTTCCATCGTCCGGCTTTGTCGATCACCAGCAGCACGACGTCGGTTCGGGCGGCCTGTTCAAGACACCGACGCTGCGCAACGCCGACTTCAACGCGCCGTACTTTCACGACGGCCGCTTCGACAGTTACAACCAGGTCGTCGACTATTTCGACCGGACCTTTCAGCTCGACCTCTCGGCGCAGGACAAGGGCGACCTCGTCGCCTATCTCACGGCCGTCGGCGATGGCGTGCAGCCCTATGAGCGCGACGGTGCCGGTGCGACGCTGAAGGAGATCAACGATTTCTCGACGGT
Source organism: Bradyrhizobium acaciae (assembly GCF_020889785.1). Taxonomy (GTDB): domain Bacteria; phylum Pseudomonadota; class Alphaproteobacteria; order Rhizobiales; family Xanthobacteraceae; genus Bradyrhizobium; species Bradyrhizobium acaciae. The sequence continues at coordinate 12,559 of NZ_JACMYK010000085.1, read as the reverse complement.
GCTTGCGACTGCGATCCCTGCCGGCGACAAGGACATCGTTGCGCTCGCGGTCGATACGATCGGCCGCGAGCTGCGCGAGTTGACCGAGCAATATCCCGATCGCAAGAACACCAGCGTGTCGGGCGGCGAGCAGCAGCGTGTGCTTGCGCGCAACGGCCTCAAGGAGCTGGTGCTCACGCTGCGGCGAATCGAGATGGCAGTTGCCGCAGGCCGCAACGCGGATGCTGCAACCGAGTTAAGAAATTATCGCAATCTGATGGCTGCTGCGGTGCCTTCGCTATTGGCGAGCGCCGAGCCGTGGTCGTTGTTCAATCAAGACGTGCATGACCGGCATTACGCGGCGCTTCGTCAGGTGATGCGCTCGCGGCATATCTCGCGCTGATTGAGCGTAATTGTAGTGTATTTGCGATCCACGTCGTTGCGTGGATTGCTCAATCAATTGTCGATCTTCAGTTGAAGAATCGAATCGTGGTGCTGCGTGCAACAGCAGATGTCTCCACGGAAAATCTTTGAACGTTTCGAAATTTCCCGCACGCTTTCACGTAAGCGAAAACCATGCGTCATACTGTCGCACTAAGCAGTGTGTGTTGCTAACCGCAAAACACCTGAGGTCGACAATGGGTTTGAATTACAAAAAGCACTGGCGAACCAGCACGGCGCTCTGCGTTGCGTCAACGGTGCTCGTCGCAACAGCCGCCTACGCCGCGCACTATCCGGGCGGCCGCAGTGATTGGGACACGCGTTCGCATCACAATCATCAGCCGCACGAAGAGGGCATTCGTGCGAACCATGAAGACCATGAAAATCATGGTGACAAGGATCACGGCGGCAACGTGAAGACCGCTACGCCGATCAAGCACGTCATCATTCTGATCGGTGAGAACCGCGGCCTGGATCACACCTTCGGTGTGTACAAGCCGAAGGGCAAGGGGCAGACGATCTCCAACCTGTTGTCGAAGGGTATCGTCAACGAGGACGGAACGCCGGGACCGAACTTTGCGCAGGCGCAGCAGTATTCGGTCGCGGGCCAGACGGCCTACTATATCGGTGCGCCTGTTATCTCGAAGTCGCCCTACAACGCGACCAATGTGATGCCGCAGCCGAACACCAACGGCACGCCGACCGCGCAGAACGACACTTCGCCTCCGTTCAAGACGATCACCGAAGCCAGCGTCGAGAAGGACATGGATCCGGCCGATCTCGACATCCTCACCACCGGCTTCAGCGGCCTGCCGACCGGTGTGCTCGATACCCGCGTTCCCGGCGCCGGCGGCCTCAACGGACCGTTCCCGCTGCAGGGCGAGCAGATCAGCGACGACGACTACACCGGCGACTCGACCCATCGCTTCTATCAGGACTGGCAGCAGGAAGACTGCAGCGCCGCCAGCGCCACCAAGAAGAACAATTCGGGCTGCCTCAACGACCTGTTCCCGTTCGTGATGGCGACCTATTCGGCGTCCAACAAGAGCATGGCCAACTCGATGGGCTTCTACAACGCCCAGCAGGGTCAGGCTCCCGTTCTGAAGATGCTCGCCGACCGCTTCACCCTGAGCGACAACTTCCACCAGTCGTTCCATGGCGGCACCGGCGCGAACCACTTCATGCTCGGCACCGGCGATGCGGCGTTCTGGAGCGACGGCAAGGGCAATCCGGTGACGCCGCCGGCGAAACTGATCGCCAACCCGAACCCGGTCGCCGGTTCGGTCAACCGGTACAGCGTCGATGGCAATTGGAGCAATTGCTCTGACGTCTTCCAGCCCGGCGTGAAGCCGATCGTCACCTACCTCAACAACCTGCCGTACGCGGCGGAGCCGAACTGCAAGCCCAACCACTACTACATGCTCAACAACGTCAATCCGGGCTATCTGCCGAACGGCGCGCTCTCGGGTGGCAACAACGTGCCGCCGTCGTCGGTGCGCACGATCGGCGATGCGCTGATGGAGAAGAACATCTCCTGGGCGTTCTATGGTGGCGCGTATAACGACGCCGTGGCGCTCTCCAACGCTGCGGTTGCCGCCAATCCGTCGAACCCCAACCTCGGCGCCGCTGCGGTCGCCGATCCGGCGCACGCGCTCGGTGTCGCCTACTGCCAGATCTGCAATCCGTTCCAGTATGCGACCTCGATCATGGCCAACCCGGCCGTGCGTCAGGCTCACATCAAGGACACTGCCGATCTGATCACGGCGATCCAGAGCAACAAGCTGCCTGCGGTGTCGTTCGGCAAGCCGGACGGTCTGCTCGACGGTCATCCGCAGAGCTCGAAGGTTGATCTGTTCGAGGCTTATGTCCTCAACGTGCTCAGCGCGCTGGAGAACAATCCGGAGCTGAAGGCGGACACCGCCGTCTTCATCACCTGGGACGAAGCCGGCGGCTATTGGGACTCCGGTTACACGCAGTCGATCGACTTCTTCGGCGACGGACCGCGCGTTCCGACCCTGATCCTCTCGCCCTATTCGACGGGCGGCAAGGTCAACCACAACTACGCCGACCACGTTTCGCTGCTGAAGTTCATCGAGCGCAACTGGGCACTCCAGCCGCTCACGAACCGCAGCCGCGACAACCTGCCGAACCCGTCCTACGCGAAGAACAACGAGTACGTCCCGACCAACAGCCCGGCGCTCTCTGATCTGTTCGACGCGTTCGACTTCAGCAAGCCGGTCTCGCTGCCCTACACCGAGTGATCGAGCTCTCGTCCAGCACGCGGCCTTGATTTCATCCACGGCCAGCGCCGATCGAACCGATGGTTCGGTCGGCGCTGTCATGTTTTGCCTGCCGACCACCTGATCGACCGGGACCATGCGATGAAGCGCAACGCGAAGACGTGCTCGAGAGACCGAAGGGCCGCAGGCTGCCTGCTTGCCGTCGCCATCCTGGCCGACGTTCCGACAGCGGCCATGGCGCAGCAGTTTTCCGCCGAGCTGGTTGCGCGGAAAGACGAAACGACGACCAGCCTGGGAACGCTGCGGGTCTCGCAACAGAAGGCGCGAATCGAGGCGAGGGCGTTGCCGGATGGTTTCTTCCTGATCGACACGGCCAAGCCCGCGGCGTATTTCGTCCGTCCCGCCGCAGGCGTGTTCATGGATGCGCGGCAGTCCAGCCCGCTGACCCGGATGTTCGTGCCGGTCGATCCGAGCGATCCCTGCCGGCAATGGCAGGCAATCGCCCAGCTATCCGCGCCGGTTGATCTCGCGACCTGGCATTGCCAACGTGACGGTGCGGAAGCGCTAGCGGGCCGCGACACGGATGTTTATCGGATCACGGCGCCGTCGGGTTCCGGCTTCGTCGGCTGGATCGACCGCGAGCGCAGCTTCCCGGTGCAGGTCAGAACCGCTGACGGGACGGTGATCGCGGCAGTTCACATCCGCGACGAACCCCAGCCGGCGCAGAGTTTTGAAATGCCCGCAGGTCTACGCAAATTCGACCCGCAGGTGTTGATCCGCAGGATCCAGCAGAGCGACGTCTGGGTCGAGCCACCGGCCTCGCAGTGATCGTGCAGCGCGCTACTGCGATTGCCGGCTTGTCACCGGCAGCATTCGGCCGAGCGCCGTGTAGTGCGACTGATGCACGTTGCCGTTGAACAGCGACCAGGGCTCGGCCTTCTTCAGGGCGACGGGCACGTCGAAATGCACCAGCTGGGCGAATTTGCGATATTCCGCCATCGCTTCGTCGATATGGCCGGCCCCGACTTCGAGATCGATGCGGCGAAGGGTGAGGACGAGGTCCTTCAGGATCGCGCGCGCCGCCAGCCGCTCGTCCCTGCCGCCGATCGAAACATTCCTGATGTCGGGGATATGCTCGGTCAATTCACGCAGTTCGGCGCCGACCCCAGTCACGGCCAGCGACACCACGGCGGTGTCGGCGGCCGGGATCGCGACCTCGAGGACGCTCGAGAGCTCGAGCACCTCCTTCATCCGTAGCACGACGCCGTCCTTGTCGAAGGGGCGTTCGCCGTCGCCGACCGCATTCAGATAGGCCACGAGGTCCTGCGTATCCCGGGTCGACAGTTCGAGGTCGAACACCCGATCGAAATGATCGACCACCTGTTCGTAGGTGTCGTAGCGACCGTCGTGGAAGTACGGTGCATTGAAATTGGCGTTCAGCAACGTGGGGGTCTTGACCAGTCCGCCGGATCCGACGTCGTGGCGCATCTGGTCGTTGAAGGTTCCGGCAGGACTGTGACAGCCGGCACAGCTCAACTCGGCCTGCTTCGGGAACGGCTTGAAGAACAGCGCTTCGCCACGGCGCTCGGCGAGGCTGGCCTGCGCGGCGAGCCTGCCGCCAGGCGCAATCTTCGGATTGGGGAGGAAATCGATATCGTTGATATAGGCGACGAGGCCGTCGAGAACCTCGTCGCGCGGCCGCGGTCCGGAAAACTCGTTGACGATGACATTGTATATGAAGTCGCGCAGCGAGGTGATGCGCCCGTCATGTCCGTAGGGGGCGAGGTAGCGGGCGCCCCGCAGACTTGGAATCCGGACCGGATCGAGGATGCTGTTGAATGTCTTCGCGTTGAAGACGAGGCTGGTGGTGTCGAACGTGCCGGGGCGGGAGGACGCGCCCGGAACGAACAGTTTCGGGTTCGATGCACCGTTGACGTGGCAGGTGCCGCAGCTCATCTCGGCCTGGCGCGCCTTGCCGCCGAGGATAGAGGGCGAGTTGAAGGCGAGATCGCCGAGATTGACCAGATAGGACTTCCGCCCGCCCATCGCTTCGGAATGAAAGATTTCGCGCGGCCGCGCCAGCGCCTCCTCTGAAAATTCAGTTCCGGCCGGCAGCACGGTCTGGTCGCCACCCAGCGGGAACGCCACCGCGCGCAACGGGACGAGGGCCACGACGAGCGCCAGCAGCGCGACCAGCGTCGGTCTCCTGTTACGTTCGGTGAATGTAGAACGAGGTTTCCCGGAGTGTGACGCCAGAATATCCCAAGCCATTGCGAGAAAACGCCCCTGTCACAAAGCATACGCGCTGCCGTGCGTCGGAAGATGTCACGGAGGTGACAGTTTCCTGTCGGCAGGATCAATGACCATCTGTTTGGATAGACGACTGTTGATTGCGGTTTGATGACGTTCGATCAACGAACCGCAACCGATCTGTGTCCGACAGGACGAAAATTCGTCGGTGCACGAGCGATCTTTTCACGGGTTTATGCGCGCGTTGAAAAACAGTCATCCCGGCGAAATGTGTTTTGCATAGCGTGTAACTCCATTTCTATTTCTTTCTGAAATCAGGAGAGCACTATGCGGCTTTGGGGAGCCATTCCGGCGCTCGCAGTTGTTGCTGGCGCCGTTGCCATCTCGCCGGTGGCAAACGCCGAGAATTTGGTCGAAAAGATCGTTGATGAGTTCAAGCACGAGGTGCGTGACGAGCTGCGTGACCGTGGCCATGAAGGTGTGCATCAGTACAAGCACATCGTCGTCATCTATCAGGAAAACCACAGCTTCGATAACCTCTACGGTCACTGGGGCGATGTCGGTCGTGACCAGATCAACGGCACGTCCGATGCCGACCAGGCTCATACGCTGCAGGTCCGCCAGGACAATCAGACCGTCTATGCCTGTCTGTTGCAGAACGACGTCAACCTGACCTCCCCGTCGTCGCAGCCGACGAGCTGCACCGACAATACGGGCTCGGTCGCGATCCTGAGCGCCTTCAAGAACAAGCCGTTCGAAATCAACGATTTCATTCCGACCTCGGCGACCACCTGTCCGAAGCCGCTCGGCTCGTTCGCGGCACACGGCTTCCTCAACGGCACCGGCGCGCCCGGCGGATGCACCGCGGACATCGTGCATCGCTTCTACAGCGAGCAGTACCAACTCAATGGCGGCCGGCAGAACCGCTACGTGACCGGCAGCGACGCGGCGGGTCTGGTGATGGGTTACTACGACACCAAGAAGCTGCCGATCTACACCTATCTCCACGGCCAAGGTGCGCCGAACTACGTCATCGCCGACAGCTTCTTCCAGGGCGCCTTCGGTGGTTCGTTCCTCAATCACCAGTTCCTGGTCGCGGCCGCGGCGCCGCAGTTCGTCGGCGCCTTGAACGACGGCAGCGCCAACGATTTCCACGCGATCGTCGATGCGAACGGCATGCCGACCAGCACGCCGCTCTACACGCCGACCTCCACGGTGAAGGACGCGCAGCTGACGGCAAAGTGCAACCAGACCGGGCTGCCGGCCGGCCTCGCCTGCGGCGACTATGCGGTCAACACCACGCAGCCGACCTACCAGCCCTATGCCCCGGGCACCCCCGACATCAAGCGCCTGCCGCCGCTGCATACGCCGAATATCGGCGACCGGCTGTCGGCCAAGCACGTTGACTGGGCCTGGTATTCGGGCGGCTGGTCGAACGCCAATGGCGACGTCGGCGCCTCCGGCTGGACCAACGGCAACGGCACGACCTGCACCGATCCGAACCATGTCGCCACGGCGGTGTTCCCGAATTGCCCGGACGTGGACTTTCAATACCACCATCAGGCACTCAATTACTTCGCCTCCTATGCCCCCGGAACGCAGGCCCGCAGGGATCACCTGAAGGACGAGGCAGAGTTCATCCAGGCAGCCAAGAACGGCCGGCTGAAGCAGGTCAGCTTCGTCAAGCCGATCGGCGAGGAGAATGAGCATCCCGGCTACACCAGCGAATCCGAAGGCAGCCAGCATCTCGTTGATCTCGTCAAGGCGATCGTCGAAGGGCCGGACGGCAAGAACACGCTGATCGTCATCACCTACGACGAGTTCGGTGGGCAGTGGGATCACGTTCCGCCCCCGCCGCACAACCGTCGCGGTGCCGAGGCCAGGGCCGCGGATCAGTGGGGTCCGGGTACCCGCGTTCCGGCGCTGCTGATTGCCAAGCGCTTCAACAAGTCGGGTGTCGCGCATGAGGACTTCGACACCACGTCGATCCTGCGACTGCTCGAGAAGCGCTTCGATCTGGAGCCGCTGGTGACCCGTCCGGTGCGCAGCCTGTCGGCGGCGCTGAAGGCCGGCGAGGGCTGGCATTGAGGTGAGAATTAGTCCCGGCCCGCGTCAACATACGACGCGGGCCGGGACCCTCACCAGGCTTCAGGGCCCTTACAAGATCAAATCGTGCTGTACGTGGGTAACCTGGTCGAACAGGGAAGCGCCGCCCATCGCAGCCGCCGCCCCGGTGGTGAGGCCCTGGATATCGACCTGAAGGCTGGTCGCGGCAGAATCGCCGTCCTTGTCGGTTGCGAGCACGTCGAACAGGAGATCTGTGCTCGGGATCGTCGTCTTCTCGTTATAGGTGATGTTGTTGACCGTGAAGGTGGCGTTTCCGCTTGCCGTGTGATCGTAGTCAACCTGGACCTGATTGAACTCCTTCCCGACGTAGAGCGTGTAGGTCGATGATGCGCTGTCGAAAGCCGCGGTATTGATCAGCGAAGCATCCGACGTTTCTTGCACGACGACGTTGGTGGTGCCGCCCTGCGGCTTGGGAACGTCGATGCTGAAGTCGTGAACGTCGGCGGTGCCATCCAGAATCTTGAAGACGACGCCGGCCGCGCCGTTACCCTGCCACTGGGTGAGGATGAAGCTGACCTGCGGCTGCTCCTGCGAAAACGACAGATTCAGCTGCTCGGTAGGATCCATGCTCAACCCGGTATCGCCGACGGCGATGCCGTTGTTCGACGCCTTGACGTCCATCGGCTGACCGGCGGTGTTAGATCCGGTGATGACGAGCTCTCCGTCCGGAGCGGTCAGCGATGGCGTGCCGCCTCCTGAGGCGCCGAACGTGGAGCCGGCCACGGTCACCTGCTTCAGCACATCGACGCTTTCGAGATCAAAGGAATAGGTCCCGTCCGGATTGATCAGCAGCTTGAAGTACGGATCGGACAGCGCACCGCCTGAGTCCGCAAGGTAGGCGTCCATTTCGACGCCGCCGCTCGCCGCATGGGTCGAATAGTAGAAACTGTAGTCATCGCCATTTCCGGTGACATGCACGGAGGTTATGCCGCCGCCGAGGTCTGACGTCGCCAGATTGTAGCCGGTGGTGCCGACTGCGCCGTTGTGGACCGCGGCGAACATCCCGGCATCGCCATCCGCGCCAAAATTGACATGGTAGGTGCCGCTCGCGACCTGATTGTCCTGAGCGGCGATAGCGGTCTCCGAGAAGCCGCCGATTGACGGGCCGTCGTCCGCGATCGTCAACTGCTTGCCGAGGTCAAAGCTCGCGCTCTGGAAGTCGCCGTCTTTGTCGGTGATGGTTGCAACCAGGTTGACCGTTCCGGCGTTCAGCGCGACGGTTTCGCCGGTATCGGGATTGGTCTCGAGCGGTTGCATCACCGCGCGATACTCGGTGAAGGTCACGAGCCCGGTCGCCGGGTCGACTTCGATCGAGAACGCCAGCGTGCCGGTGGTCGAGCCGACATGTCCCTCGATCGTGTTGCCGTTCAGGACCAGGACATCGGCGAGACCGGTGTGCGAGTCGATCAAGCCGGAGGCGGCTCCGTCGCCGCCGGTGATCGTCAGTGCGTAGCCGATGGATGCACCATCCGCGCCTTGAACCGATGTGAACGCCGTTGAGAAGTCGGCTGACGTTGTCGTCAACAACGCGTCTGGCGCCGATCCAGCGGTGTTGTCGTCCAGCGTCGTCGCGGTCAGGTGCGTCTCGCTCAACGACAGCGATGGCGTAATGCCGTTCGTCTTGATGCTCGGGCCGTCGTCGGTGAGGGTGAGTTGCCGGCCAAGGTCGAGGCTCGCGCTCTGGAAGTCGCCGTCCTTGTCGGTGATGGTCGCGACCAGATTCACAATCCCGGCGCCCAGCGTCACGCCTTCGCCGGTATCCGGGCTGGTCCCGAGCGGCTGCATCACCGCCCTGTACTCGGTGAAGGTGATGAGGCCGGTCGCTGGATCAATCGTGATGGTGAATGCCAGCGTGCCGGTGGTTGCGCCGACGCGGCCTTCGATCGTATTGCCGTTCAGAACCAGCAGATCGGCGAGGCCGGTGTGCGAGTCGATCAGGCCCGACGCGGTACCATTGCCGCCGGTGATTTTCAGCATATAGCTGATTGTCGCGCCGTCCGCGCCTTGAACGGAGGAGAACGCCGTCGAGAAATCGGCTGACTTCGTCGTCAGCGACGCATTCGGAGCCGAACCCGCGACGTTGTCGTCGAGCACCGTCGCCGTCAGATTGCTCTCGCTCAGCGACAGCGATGGCGTGGTTCCGTTCGCCTTGATGCTTGGGCCATCATCGGTGATGGTCAGTTGCTTGCCAAGGTCGATGCTCGCGCTCTGGAAGTCGCCGTCGTTGTCGGTGATCGTTGCCGTCAGGCTGACTATCCCGCCGCCGAGCGTCACGCCTTCGCCGCTGTCCGGGTCGGTGCCGAGCGGCTGGACCACCGCCCGGTACTCGGTGAATGTGACGCGTCCGGTCGCTGGATCAACCGTGATCGTGAACGCCAGCGTGCCGGTGGTTGAGCCGACATGGCCCTCGATCGTGTTGCCGTTTTGAACCAGCAGATCGGCGAGGCCGGTGTGCGAATCGACCAGGCCCGACGCGCTGCCGTTGCCGCCGGCGATCTTCAGCGCGTAGCCGATCGTCGCGCCATCGGCACCTTGAACCGAGCTGAACGCCGTCGAGAAGTCGGCTGACGTCGTCGTCAGCGTCGCATTCGGCGCAGAGCCCGCGATATTGTCGTCCAGCGTCGTCGCGGTCAGATGTGTTTCACTCAGTGTCAGCGATGGGGTCGCGCCCGACGCATTGATGCTCGGGCCGTCGTCCGTGATCGTCAGTTGCTTGCCAAGGTCCAGACTCGCGCTCTGAACGTTGCCGTCGTTGTCGGTGATGGTCGCGACCAGGTTCACAAGCCCGGCGCCCAGGGTTATGCCTTCACCGGTGTTCGGGCTGGTGCCAAGCGGCTGTTTCACCGCCCGATACTCGGTGAAGGTCACCTGTCCGGTCACCGGATCAACCGTGATGGCGAAGGCCAGCGTGCCGCCAATCCCTCCGACATGTCCTTCGACGGTATTGCCGTTCAAGACCAGCACGTCGGCGAGGCCGGTATGTGAGTCGGTCAGGCCTGAAGCAGTACCGTTGCCGCCGGTGATCGTCAGCACGTAGCCGATGGTCGCGCCGTTCGCACCTTGAACCGATGTGAATGCCGTCGAGAAGTCGGCAGAGGTCGTCGTTCGTGCCAAATCAGGCGCCGAGCCTGCGATGTTGTCGTCGAGCGCCGTTGCCGTCAGATGCGTCTCGCTCAGCGTCAGAGCGGGAGTGGTGCCATTGGTGCCGATGCTCGGGTTATCGCCGGTGATCGAGAGTTGCTTGCCGAGATCAAGGCTGGCGCTCTGATAGTCTCCGTCGCTGTCCGTGATCGTGGCAACCAGGCCGACGACCCCGGCGCTCAACGCACTGGCCTCTGCGTCGGCCTGCTGCTTCACGGCACGGTACTCCGTGAAAGTCACCTGCCCCGTGAGTGGATCAAGCACGATGCTGAAGGCCAGCGTGCCCGTGGTCGTGCCGACATGGCCTTCGATGGTATTGCCGTTCAGAACCAGTACGTCGGCAAGGCCGGTGTGGGCGTCGACCAGACCCGACGCGGTGCCGTTGCCGCCGGCGATCGTCAGCGCATAGTGGATTGTCGCGCCATCCGCGCCCTGGACCGAGCTGAATGCGGTCGAAAAACCGGTCGACGTCGTCGTCAGCGTCGCGTCAGGAGCCGAGCCCGCGATGTTGTCGTCCAGAGGTGTCGCAGTCAGGTGGCTCTCGCTCAGCGTCAGCGATGGCGTGGCGCCATTGGCCTTGATCGTCGGGCCGTCGTCGCTGATGCTCAGCCTGCTGCCGAGATCGATGCTTGCGCTCTGGAAGTCGTTGTCCTGGTCCGTGATGGTTGCAATCAGGCTGACGAGTCCACCCGTCAGAGTCACGGCTTCGCCGCTGTCCGGATTGGTGCCGAACGGCTGCTTGACCGCCCGGTACTCGGTGAAGGTCACGAACCCGGTGGCCGGGTCGACCGTGATCGTGAACGCCAGCGTGCCGGTGGTCGTGCCGACATGGCCTTCGATCGTGTTGCCGTTCAGAATCAGCACGTCGGCGAGGCCGGTGTGCGAGTCGATCAGGCCCGAGGCCGCGCCATCGCCGCCGGTGATTGCAAGCGCATAGCTGACCGTCGCGCCATCCGCGCCTTGAACCGGGATGAATGCTGTCGAGAAGTCGGCAGACGTCGTCGTCAGCGCCGCGTTCGGCGCGGAGCCGGCGATGTTGTCGTCCAGTACCGTCGCCGTCAGATGCGTCTCGCTCAGCATCAATTGGGGACCGGCGCCGTTTGTGCTGATGCTCGGGTCATCCTCGATGACGATCAGCTTGCTGCCGAGATCGAGGGCCAGATTCTGGGTCAGGCCGTTCTTCATCACGGTCGCAACCAGGAATATGACCCCGGCCGCCAGCGGCACCTGATCGTTGTCGCCTGTACCGGTGCCAAGCGGCAGTGTCGCCGCCCGGTACTCGGTGAACGTCACAAATCCCGTCGCCGGATCGAGCACAATGGTGAATGCCATCGTCCCGTCAGTCGCGCCGACGCGGCCTTCAATGGTGTTGCCGCTCAGAACCAAAACGTCGGCCAGCCCGGTGTGCGAGTCGATCACCCCGGACGCCGTGCCGTTGCCGCCGGTGATCGTCAGCGCGTAGCTGACCGCCGCGCCCGCCGCGTCCTGCGCGCTGGCGAACACGATCCCGAAGCTGCCTGTTGTCGTCGTCAGCGCCGCGTTCGGCGACGAGCCGGCGATGTGGTCGTCGAGCGGCGTCGCTGTCAGATGCCTCTCGTTCAACGTCAGCGGCGGTGGCTCGCCGAAGGTCAGCTGGAGTGGTTGCGGCTTCGGCGGCGGCGGGGTGTAGAGGAAGGGGGGCGGGAAGAATATCCCCGGGAGCGGTGCGAGCTGATTAGGCGTCAATGACGGGTCAGGCTCAGTGAAATTGATCGGTTGCAGCAGCGGCGACCCATCATAGGTGGTCGTGCCGGACCCTTTTGGCCCGATTCCTTTCGCGTAATTGGCAAGCGTCTCCTGCTGGGCGTCGCGCAATTCCTGCATGTGGGCGGGGCTATTCGTGACCTGGTTCACACCGACCGACGACCCCTTGGTAGTCAGCACGACCGTCACTCCGGGGTCGTCGACGATGATGTGCCTGGGGTTTGCCTCCTTGGTCACCAGCTCGAACACGCCGTGGTGGAGGTCCTTGTAATTGATGCTGTCGTCGTCGAGGAACGTGACGTTCGGCTCCGCAGCCCGGGCGTCCTTCAGGAGCGAGAACGTCAGCGCGGCGAACGACAACATGCCGAGGCCGCTGGCGCGAACGGTGCCGACAGGCGTGTCCGAGGTCAGGACGCCGGTCCCTGCCAGCCGGCTCCCGATGAAGCGGAAGATGCTTCTGGTTTTCGCGAACAGTCCCGGCCGCACGCTGCTGCCGGTGTCCTGCGTCACGTCGCCCAATTCGAGCCGGGTGCCGGCGGGCAAATTGAGCATCGTGCCGTCGATCAGGCGGATTTCGACCCGACCGCCGGCTGAGACCTCGATGATGTCGCCTTGGCAAACGGGATCGCCGGCCGCGG
>NZ_JACMYK010000084.1 GCF_020889785.1 Bradyrhizobium acaciae | reverse complement strand
CGCCGCCTTGTGCGACCTGTGCGGCCGGGTGCCGAACAAATCGTCCCATGGAAAGCTCGGCGCGCCGCGGGCGGCCTCCGCGGGAGCCGCTTGCATGCCAAGGCAAAGCAACGCTGCGGCAGCGGTAACCATTGCCGCACCCCCGCGACGAAACGCGCCAACAGGCCATTTTCGGCTTGCTTTCTCCGCGCTACAGTTCATGTCAGTTCCATGATTTTACTGTCGGCCGTCCAAGATGCCGGCAGATCATGCGTGAGGATCGAGGAGGGATTTGCGTATGCTTGGTTTGATGCAAGATTGGCCCTTGCTGTGCCACAAGATTATTGAGCACGCCGCCAAATATCACGGCACGCAGGAAGTCGTGACGCGGTCGGTCGAAGGCCCGATTCATCGCACCACCTACGCCGAAATCCATGCCCGCGCGCTGAAGGTCTCGCAGAGCCTGGAGCGCGACGGCATCAAGCTCGGCGACCGCGTCGCCACCATCGCCTGGAACACCTGGCGCCACCTCGAGGTCTGGTACGGCATCATGGGGATCGGCGCGATCTGCCATACGATCAATCCACGCCTGTTTCCGGAACAGATCGCCTGGATCGTCAACCACGCCCAGGACCGCATCGTCATCACCGATCTCACCTTCGTCCCGGTGCTGGAGAAGATCGCCGGCCAGCTGCCGAGCGTCGAGCGCTACGTGGTGCTGACCGACAAGGCGCACATGCCGCAGACCACGCTGAAGAACGCGGTCGCCTATGAGGACTGGATCGCGGCGTCGGACGGCAAATTCGAGTGGAAGACCTTCGACGAGAACACAGCGGCCGCGATGTGCTACACCTCCGGCACGACGGGCGATCCCAAGGGTGTACTCTATTCGCACCGGTCCAATGTGTTGCACGCGCTGATGGCCAACTCGAAGGACGCGCTCGGCACCTCCGCCTCGGACACAATGCTTCCGGTGGTCCCCTTGTTCCATGCCAACAGCTGGGGCATCGCCTTCTCCGCCCCGTCGATGGGCACCAAGCTCGTGATGCCGGGCCCGAAGCTCGACGGCGCCTCGGTGTACGAGCTGCTGTCGACCGAGAAGGTCACCCATACCGCGGGTGTCCCGACGGTGTGGCTGATGCTGCTGCAATACATGGCCGCCAACAATCTCAAGCTGCCGGATCTGCAGATGGTGATCTGCGGCGGTTCAGCGATGCCGCGCTCGATGATCAAGGCGTTCCTCGACATGGGCAGCCAGGTGCGCCACGCCTGGGGCATGACCGAAATGAGCCCGCTCGGCACGCTGGCGACGCTGAAGCCGCCGTTCACCGATCGCAGCGGCGAGGAGCGGCTCGACATCCTGCAGACCCAGGGCTACCCGCCGTTCGGCGTCGAGATGAAGATCACCGACGATGCCGGCAAGGAGCTGCCGTGGGACGGCAAGACCTTCGGCCGTCTCAAGGTCTCCGGTCCCGCGATCGCCAAGGCCTACTTCCGGGTCGATGCCAACATCCTCGACGATGCCGGCTTCTTCGACACCGGCGACGTCTCGACGATGGACGAGCACGGCTATATGCGGATCACCGACCGTTCCAAGGACGTGATCAAGTCCGGCGGCGAATGGATCTCCTCGATCGATCTGGAAAACCTCGCGGTCGGCCATCCGGCGGTCGCGGAAGCCGCCGTGATCGGCGTCCATCACCCGAAATGGGATGAGCGGCCGCTCCTGATCGTGCAGCTCAAGCAGGGCCAGAGCGCGACGCGCGAGGACATCCTGAAGTTCATGGACGGCAAGATCGCCAAATGGTGGATGCCCGACGACGTCGCCTTCGTCGACGGCATTCCCCACACCGCGACCGGCAAGATCCTGAAGACTGCCCTGCGCGACCAGTTCAAGGACTACACCTTCCCGACCGCCGCGGCGTGATGCTTCACGCTCCCCTGGAGAGCCCCTGGAGGGGAGGGTCGGCTGACGGCGAGCAAAGCGAGATGTGAGGCGGGGTGGGGTGATCTCTCCACGCGGGCAGCGCCCGATTTGAGAGACCTTCACCCCCACCTCGGTTCGTATGTCATGCGAACTGATCCTCCCGGTTTCGAATGCCGGCACGTCGCCGGCTACTTTGCATGGGGTTGTTTTCGATATTTTGGCAGCGCGCCCCTGCAGAGGCTGGCCATTTGCGAGGGCCCTCCTCTCCAAGGGAGGGTGAACAGCATTGCCCAAATCCCTTGAATTCGCCGCAGGTCCGTGGTCTCACACGATCATTGGCGGCGGCTGAGGTCGCCGGGGACATCAACCGGCAGATTTTTCGACGATGGCGCGCAGGTTTTCCGCTCCCTACCAGCAGGAGCCCGTGTCCGGTCTCGCCACCTGGTCGCGCAACCTCGCGATCTTTGCCGTCGTCGCGGTGGTGGTCTCGATCCTCATCGTCCGGTTCGGGTTCCTCGAGGTCAAACCGGCGCTGGCAACCTTCTTCGGCGCGCTGGGACTGGCCGCCCTGTCGATCCTGCTCGGCCTCGCCGCCTTCGCCGCGATCTGGCAGAACGGCACCCGCGGCATGGGCCGGATCCTGTTCGCACTGCTGATGGACGCCGCGATCCTCGCCTACCCGGCCTACCTCACCTACCAGTACCGCAAGCTGCCGCGGATCTACGACGTCACCACCGATGCGATCGACCCGCCGAAATTCGAGGCCCTGGCGCGGCTGCGCACCGGCGAGGGCACCAATCCGGCGGCCTATGCCGGGCTCTATTCGGCCGAGAAGCAGCGCGCGGCCTATCCCGATATCGAAACCGTCGAGCTCGAGGTCCCGGTCGACCGGGCCTACGAGATGACGCTGCGGCTGGTGAACCGCCGCAAATGGCTGGTCATCGACGCGCGCGCGCCGCAGCCGCCGCGTCGGATCGGACGCATCGAGGCGGTGGCCCGCACGCCGATCATGGGTTTCCGCGAGGACGTGTCGATCCGGGTCACGCCTGATGACGAGGACTCGCGCGTCGATATCCGCTCGGCGTCGCGCTATTTCGACACCGATCTCGGCAGCAACGCCGCGCGGGTCAAGAAGCTGATCGAGGACATCAACACCGCCGCGGAGAACGACAATTCCAAGCCGGCGAAGAAGGCAGCACCTGTCGTGCCAAAGGCACCGCCGGCGAAGACGGTGAAGAAGTAAATCTCTCGCCGTCATTCCGGGGCTCGCGAAGCGAGAACCCGGAATCCATTTCACCAAGGAGCTTGCGGCCCGATGGATTCCGGGTTCGCGCTTCGCACGCCCCGGAATGACGAATGGAGGCCGCTCAGGCCATCCGGTACGTGCCGCCGATCACCGGATCGCCGTCGGTCGCCACGACACCGCGCGCGACCAGATCCTCCAGATGGGCCAGCACCGAATAGCCGGCGGCGTTGGCGAGCCGGGGATCGAGCCCGATATAGATCGCCCGCACCATGGTCGGGATGTCGGCCTCGCCCTTGCCGAGGCGGTGCAGGATCGACGCCTCGCGCGCGCGGCGGTGGCGCGCCAGGAAGCGGACGAAGCGCGGGCCTTCCGGAATCTCCGGGCCGTGGCCGGAGAGATAGAGCTGCTCGGGCCGCTGCTCCAGCCGCTCCAGCGAGGCCATGTAGTCGATCATCGAACCGTCGGGCGGCGCCACGATCGAGGTCGACCAGCCCATCACGTGGTCGCCGACGAAATTGATGCTGCGCTCGGTCCACGCAAACGCCAAATGATTGGCGGTGTGGCCGGGGGTGGCGACCGCCTCCAGCGCAAAGCCACTGCCCTCGATGACGTCGCCGTGCCTGACCTCGACGTCGGGCCGGAAATCGCGATCGGCGCCGGATTCCGGATTGTGCTTCTCGCTCTCGAAACGCGGGCGCGAGGCGCGGTGCGGCCCCTCGGCATAAACAGGCGCGCCGGTCGCAGCCTTGATCCGCGGCGTATTCGGCGAATGGTCGCGATGGGTATGGGTGACCAGGATATGGGTCACCGTCTCACCCTTGACCGCATCGAGCAGCGCCTTCGCATGCGCCTCGTCGTCGGGACCGGGATCGATAATCGCGACCTTGCCTTGGCCCACGATGTAACTGACCGTGCCGGTGAAGGTGAACGGGCTCGGATTGTTGCAGAGGACACGGCGGACGCCGGGGCGGACCTGTTCGACCCCGCCGGGCTTCAGCGGAAAATCGCGGTTGAACGGGATGTCGTCGTTGTCGGCCATGGGTACGTCCCTATTGGCTCTCGTAGGATGGGTAGAGCGAAGCGAAACCCATCACGCAACCGCGCGCTGGGCGGCAAGATGGGTTTCGCTGCGCTCTACCCATCCTACGCTTGTCGGTGCGACTCGCCTTACGAGAACGCCTGGATGCCGGTGATCGCGCGGCCGAGGATCAGCGCGTGGACGTCGTGCGTGCCCTCATAGGTGTTCACCGTCTCGAGGTTCGCGGCGTGGCGCATCACGTGATACTCGATCTGGATGCCGTTGCCGCCGTGCATGTCGCGCGCCATGCGGGCGATGTCGAGCGACTTGCCGCAATTGTTGCGCTTGACGATCGAGATCATCTCGGGCGCCATCTTGCCCTCGTCCATCAGGCGGCCGACGCGCAACGAGGCCTGCAGGCCGAGCGCGATCTCGGTCTCCATGTCGGCGAGTTTCTTCTGCACCAGCTGGGTGGCGGCGAGCGGCCGGTTGAACTGCTTGCGGTCGAGCGTGTACTGGCGCGCGCGGTGCATGCAGTCCTCGGCAGCGCCGAGCGCCCCCCAGGAAATGCCGTAGCGGGCGCGGTTGAGGCAGCCGAACGGGCCCTTGAGGCCGGAGACGTTGGGCAGCAGCGCGCTTTCCGGCACCACCACGTTGTCGAGCACGATCTCGCCGGTGATCGAGGCACGCAAGCTGAGCTTGCCGCCGACCTTAGGCGCCGACAGGCCCTTCATGCCCTTCTCGAGGATGAAGCCGCGGATCTGGTTGTCGTGCGCGGCGGACTTGGCCCACACCACGAACACGTCGGCGATCGGCGCATTCGAGATCCACATCTTGGCCCCGTTCAGCTTGTAGCCGTCGGCGACCTTCTCGGCGCGGGTCTTCATGCCGCCGGGATCGGAACCGGCGTCCGGCTCGGTCAGGCCGAAGCAGCCGACCCATTCTCCGGTCGCGAGCTTGGGGAGATATTTCTTGCGCTGGTTCTCGTCGCCATAGGCGTAGATCGGATACATCACCAGCGAGGTCTGCACCGAGTTCATCGAGCGGTAGCCGGAGTCGACGCGCTCGATCTCGCGCGCGACGAGGCCATAGGCCACGTAGCTCGCATTGGCGCAGCCATATTCCTCGGGCAGCGTCACGCCGATCAGGCCGAGCTCGCCCATCTCGTTGAATATCTCGCGGTCGGTCTTTTCTTCCAGATAGGCCTTGGTGACCCGCGGCAACAGCTTGTCCTGCGCATAGGCCCGCGCAGTGTCGCGGATCAGGCGTTCGTCTTCGGTGAGCTGGTCGTCGAGCAGGAACGGATCATCCCACTGGAAGCTGGCGGCAGCCGGCTTGTCCTTGGACTGGGGGCGCACGCTCATGAAACATCCTTTCGCATCGTCACTCGGAAATTGGCGGATAAATTAAAGCGCTATGCTGCGAAGCGCAATTGAATTGGACGTATGCCATTCGGGGCGGTGCGCACGCATCGCGCCCGGAATGACCCGCATCAGCCGTCGAACTTCTCGTTCGACACGATCTCGATGCCGAAACCGGACAACCCCTTGTAGTCATGCACCGACGAGGTCAGGTGCCGGATCGAGGTGACGCCGAGATCGCGCAAGATCTGGGCGCCGACGCCGACCTCTCGCCATTGCTTGTTGCGATCGGCTTCCGCCGACTTCTGCTCGCCGACCGGCTGGACCGGAACACCCGCGGCACCGTCGCGCAGATATACCAGCACACCACGGCCGGCGGCCTTGAAGTGCCGCAGAACAGCTTCCATCCGCGCCGGCCCTGTGAACAGGTCCTTCACGATGTTGGGCTTGTGCAGCCGCGTGAGCACGTCCCGGCCATCGCCGATGCCGTTATAGACAAAGGCGGCATGCATGATCTCGTCGAACGGTGAGCGATAGGCATAGCCTTGCAGCGGGCCGATCGGGCTTTCGGTGGTGAAGGTCGCGACCCGCTCGATCAGCTTCTCGCGCGCCTGGCGATAGGCGATCATATCAGCGATCGTGACGTGCTTGAGCTTGTGGCGGGCGGCGAATTTCGCAACCTGCTCGCCCTTCATCACGGTTCCATCGTCGTTCATCAACTCGCTGATGACGCCGACCGGCGGCAGGCCGGAGAGCCGGCACAGATCGACCGCGGCCTCGGTATGGCCGGAGCGCAGCAGCACGCCGCCGTCGCGCGCGATCAGCGGAAAGATGTGGCCGGGACGCGCAAAATCATTGGCGCCGGCGTTCGGATTGGCGAGCGCGCGGCAGCAGGAGGCGCGTTCCTCGGCCGAGATGCCGGTGCCGCCATCGGGCTTGTAGTCGATCGAGACGGTGAACGCCGTGGTGTGGTTGGACTCGTTGTGCGCCACCATCGGGTCGAGCCGCAGCCGGCGGGCGTCCTCGGTGGTGATCGGCGCGCAGACGATGCCGGAGGTGTGGCGGATGATGAAGGCCATCTTCTCCGCCGTGCAGAACGACGCCGCGACGATCAAATCGCCCTCGCCTTCCCGATCGTCATCGTCGGTCACGACGACGAGTTCACCCTTCGCAAAGGCTTGCAGTACTTCCTGGATCGTATCGGCCATTGTCCTGACATCTCGCTTTATGCAGGCAGTGGATTAGCCGGGTTCCGATGTCAGCGCCAGTATCATTATGCAACCCGCCATGCGTCCGGCAGGCATCGTCGGCAGGCATGCCAGGACGGCGGCCGGAGCCCGTCGCCGGTTTCTACGGTAGCACCTCGCGCCGGTCGCTGAGTTGAGCGTCCAGCTCGGCGCGCTTGTCGTCGAGCAGGCCGGCGTCGGCTGCCTCGATCACCGAATAGAGCTCGCCGGCGTCGCTGAGCCGGGTCACCGTCACGTAATCGGCGCCGGCCGCGTAGAGATCGTCGACCCCGGTGAGGAGATCCGCGGTGGCGACGATCCGCGCGGTCGGATTCAAGGCGCGGACGTGACGCACCAGCTTCTCATTGTCGGCGCCGACCAGCAGGAAATCCGGCACGCTCAGGATGATGATCTCGGCCTTGCCGATGCCGGCGTGAACCAGCGTGTCGACATTGCTGATGTCGCCATAGATCACATGCATGCCGCGGTCGGACAGCGTGCGGAACACCAGCGGATTGAAATCGATGACGCTGATCTGCTCCAGCAGCGACTGGTTCTGCCGCTCGATCTGGCTGATCAGTGCGCTCGCCGCACGGAAAAAGCCGAGGATCACGATGCGCCGGATCTCGCCATGACCGCCCTCCTGGCCGCCCTCACCGCGGCCCTCGCCCACATGGTCGAGATCGCGCAGCCCGATGCGCTTTAGCGGGCCGATCAGGCCGCGCACGATCTGATCGCTGCGGCCCATCGCGAAGGTCGAGAGCACCGCCAGCACCACGAAGGCGAACGAGGCCGCATTGGCGGTTTCGGTTCCGATGTGGTTGGCGGCGACGCCGGTCTGGATCACCACCAGCGAGAACTCGGAGATCTGCGCCAGATTGATCGCCGGCAGCAGGCTGGCGCGCAGACCCTGCTTCATCAGATAGAGCGGCGTGAAGGTCGTGACCAGGCGGCCCACCACCGTGAAGGCCGCGATGACCAGCGCAAGCCAGATCACGGAGAGGCCGGGAATCGGGATCGTCATGCCGAGCGCGACAAAGAACAGCGTGATGAAGAAATCCCGCAGCGTCGTGACCTTGGCGGTGACGTCGAGCGCATAGGGAAAGGTCGAGATCGAGACGCCGGCGACCAGCGAGCCCATCTCGCGCGACAGATGCAGCCGCTCGGCGATCTCGCCGATCAGGAAGCACCAGGCGAGCGCGCCGAGCAGCACGAGCTCGGGCCGGCGCGCAATCTGGTGGAACAGCCGCGGCAACACGTAGCGGCTCAGCACCAGCGCGGTCACGACCAGCACCGCAACGCGGGCGATCGACAGCAGCACGACGCTCATCTGCAGATTGTCGAGGCTCGGCTGCACCGCCAGGAACAGGATCGCGAAGATGTCCTGCAGCACCAGCACGCCGAGCGTGATCCGGCCCGGCAGCGTATCCAGCTCGCGCTTCTCGTAGAGCACCTTGACGATGATGACGGTCGAGGACAGCGCGCAGGCGACGCAGAGATAGACCGCATCGAACTTGCCGCCGCCGATCGCAAGCCCGATTCCGGCGAAGAACGCGACGCCGATCAGGCAGCCGCCGATCAGCTCGCCGGCACCAGCGAACAGAATGACCTTGCCGGCGCGGATGATCTTCTTGAGGTCGATTTCCAACCCGATCATGAACAGCATGAAGATCAGGCCGAGTTCGGAGATGACGCTGATCGATTCCTGGGACTTGACCCAGCCCATGCCGAATGGACCAATGAAAAAGCCGGCGATAAGGTACGCCAGTATCAGCGGTTGCCGGGAGAAATGGGCAAGCAGCCCAATCCCCCAGGCAAGCAGGATACAGAGCGTGATATCGGGAATCAGTTCATGCATGCGTCAAAGACTTCCTGTTGCCGCAACCTAGAGGGCCGGGCGTGAGGATCAACCGAGCAATGTGTCACATCCGCGCAGGCGGCATTTTTCTGGCAGTTTTGCTCTGCCTGCTCACCGTGCGCTTGCCGGAGGCGCTAGCACAATCCTCGGCAAGTATTGAACAAAATTTCGCGAACTCGCTGACGGCGGTGCCGTCGGAAGGCCTCACCGCCTCGGGTGCATTCTACGTGCCGGTGTATTCCAGCGTGTCGATGAGCCAGGGCAAGCTCAGGGCCGATTTCTCGGTGACGCTCAGCGTGCACAACGCCTCCGAGACCAAACCGCTGGTGTTGAAGCGGATCGCCTATTTCGACACATCAGGCAAGATGGTGGAGAGCTACCTCAAATCGCCGATCGCGCTAAAACCGTTCGCGACGGTCGAGGTCGCGATCGCCACGACCGATACCCGCGGCGGCACCGGCGCGAATTTCGTGGTCGATTGGGCGGCTGCCGGGGAGATCGCGGAACCGGCGGTCGAGGCCCTGATGGTCGGCAGCGTCGGCGCCGGGCACTACGCCTTCATCAGCCAGGGTCGCCCGGTCCGGCTGGTCGGCAAGAACTGACTTCACGGACGGTCCTTCCACGGGCCTTCTCAACGACAACAACACGGAGCGAAACGTCCATGTCCACCTCAGCCCAGTTCGACTTTACACCGCTGCTCCCGGCCGGCCTGCCTGCGCCGGCCGCGCGCTGGACCGGGCTCGCCAAGTACAGTTTCGTCGGCGGCAACAACGATCCCGACCAAGTCCCGGTCGACGGGCTGCTGGAGGCGATGAACGCGGTGCTGAAGCGCGAGGGCAGGAATCTCGCGACCTACAACCTCGCGCACGGGCCACAGGGCTATCTGCCGTTGCGCCAGTTCCTGACCGAGAAGCTGAAGCGCGACGCCGGAATTGCCTGCACGCCGGACGAGGTCATGATCGTCTCCGGCTCGCTGCAGGCGCTCGATCTGGTCAATCAAACGTTGCTCGCCAAGGGCGACACCGTGCTGATCGAGCAGGAAACCTATCAGGGATCGCTGAACCGGCTGACGCGGCTCGGCGTCAATGCGGTCGGCATTCCCCTCGATGGCGAGGGCATAAGGATCGATGCGCTGGCCGAAGCGCTCGCCGATCACAAGCGGCGCGGCATCACGCCGAAATACATCTACACCATCCCGACCGTGCAGAACCCGACCGGCTCGATTCTTCCCGAGAGCCGCCGCGCCGAGATGCTGAAGCTGTCGAAAGAATACGGCGTGCCGATCTTCGAGGACGATTGCTATGCCGATCTGATCTGGAACGGTGAGCGGCCGCCCGCGATCTATGCCATGAGCACGCATGGCGGCGTGATCCATATCGGCTCGTTCTCGAAGTCGATCGCGCCGGCGCTGCGGGTCGGCTTCATCGTCGCGCCCTGGGCGATCATGTCGCGGATGCTGCCGCTGAAGACCGACGCCGGCTCCGGCGCGCTGGAGCAGATGGTACTCGCGGAATATTGCGCGCCGCATTTTGCGAGCCATGTGCCCAAGCTGACGCGAGGCCTGCGCGCCAAGCTCGACACACTGATGGAGGCGCTGAACGAGCAGTTCGGCACCGCGGCCGAGTTCGAAGCGCCCAAGGGCGGCATCTTCCTGTGGGTCAAGCTGCCCGACAATGTCGATACGTTGAAGCTCTACCAGGCGGCGCTCGCCGCCGGCGTCTCGATCAATCCGGGCCCGGAATGGTCGACCAGCAAGGCGCATTCCGGCAGCCGGTTGCGCCTCTGCTTCGCGAGCCCCTCGCACGAGCAGATCCGCGAGGGCGTCGCCGTGCTGGCCGAGGTGTGCCGCAAGGAGTTCGGCGTGCCGGCGCGCAGCAGCAATGTCGAGAAGCGCAGTCAGTGAGCCCACACACTCGCCGCCTCACGCGGCCAGGTGAAACTCCACATTCACCTGGCCACTCCCGCTCGACGGGAAGTAGTCACAAAGTTGTTCGGCGGCACCACGGAAATCGTACCAGCCGAGCGCGGCAAACAGCATGATGGTGTCGGCCATACCGCCCTCGCCGTTGCACCTCGTGGCGTAATCGGGAAGCATGTCGAGGAATTCACGGTACCGGCGCAGCTGCCACAGCTCGAGCACGCGCAAATCGACCTGACGGTTGAATTCGCTGGCGATCGATGTCCAAGCTTCAGGGCCGAGCTTCTTGTTCGGCAATAGCCGATGCGACAGCGATCCGCTGGCGAGCAGGGCAACCCGCTCGCCGGATTGGGAGATCGCACGGCGGGTCGCTTCGCCGAGGAGCCGGCTCTCCTCCACCGACGTGAACAACGGCGACGCGACCGAGACCACCCTCGCCCAACCATCCCGGTTCAGGTAGTGCATCGGAACGATGGTGCCGTATTCCAGACCGAGGCTTTCGATCTGGTGCGCCATCACATTGAGGCCGTTGCTTGCCGCCTCGCGTGCAATCGCGTCGGCAAGCCGGGTATTTCCCGGCAAATCGTAGCCCAGGTCCTTGATCATCTGCGGCGCTTCGTGGCTCGTGAACGAGCCGCGATGCCGGGCGTTGGCGTTGATGTGGTAGCCGAAATTCGATAGCCAATGGGTATCGAACACGACAAAGGTCGACACCCCGCGTTCTCTGGCGCGGCGACCGAGCTCGCGCAATGCTGCGACTGCGCCGGCCCTCACATCGTGCAGCGGGTGATCGGCCGGCTCCGATAGCATCAGCGACGGCACATGGCTGACCTTGGCGGCGAGTACGAGTTCGCCCATCAAAACAATATCCCCTTTCCGGTCAGGCAGGCTTGGTGGCATCGCTGCGGAATGCATTCAAGATGCGCAGCAGCAGCACGATCGAAACATTGCCCTTCCCCGCCTCGATGAGGGCGATGTAGCGCTGCGATACGCCAGATCGGCGGGCCAGTTCACGTCGTGTCATGCCGATGTTCGCCCGCGCACCGCGCACCGCCGCGCCGAGTTGCAGCAGGAAATCGCTCTCGGAAAACGCCGCGCCGCCAGGTGCGGAGGAACGTACCGATTGGTCGATGGCGGAACGATTCCCGGTCACGACAAACCCCTTGTAGAGGCTCATCATCGACGAACGACGCCATCTGTCCTTGATGCGGATCAATGACAGGAGAGCGCGGAGCTCAATCGCTCATCGCACCGAGAACGGCGCCTGATAGGGCCGGCCGAACGGCACGCCGTTGATTAACGTCTGCACCGGCTTCAGCTGCTGATTGCCGTCGCGCTTGTTGTTGCGGGTGTCGACGAAGGTGACCGGACCTTCGACAAGGTCCATGATCGCGACGTCGCCTGGCGCGCCGCGCTGCAACGTGCCGATCTTGGGCGTCCGGTTGATGATCCGCGCCGGCACCCAGGTCGCCATCGCCACGACCTGATCCAGCGAGGAGCCCATCGCCAGGAATTTGCTCATCACGTTCGGCAGGAACGGGATGCCGGGCGAATTGCCGGAGAAGACGTGGATGTCGGAAGAGATCGTATCCGGTGTGCAACCTGCCGGAATTGCGATCTCCGCCACCGTAAAGTCAAAACTGCCGCCGCCATGGCCGACGTCGAACAGCACGCCGCGCTGCTTGGCCGCGAGCGCCGCCGGCAACAGCTTGCCGTCCTGCACGATGTTGGTGAAAGCGCCGGACATGTTCGGCGCGCCCGAATAGGCGTGGGTGAGGATATCACCCGGCCGCAGCAGATCGAGGATGTCGGACATCAGCTCCTTGGTTTCGACGCCGCCGATATGCACCATCATCCGCGCCGGCCAGCCGCACATCTCGCAGGCCTGGATGCCGCGCTTCAGCGGCTCGACGCCGTGCTTGAAGATCACGTTCTCCGACATCCGCACCTTGACCCCGATCAGGAAATCGGGGTTCTCGGCGAGCGCCATGGCGCAGGCTTCGACCTGGGCGTTGTCGATGTTGTAAAGCTCGGCCACCGGGAAGGCCGACAGGCCGTTATTGGCGATATGGACGAAGGCGTAGATCCGCGCCCGCGACTGCGCCACGATGAAGCGCCGCAGCGCCGCGAGATTGTTGACGCCGGCATCACCCGCGGAGACCACGGTCGTGGTGCCCTGGAATTGCACCAGCTCGTCGGCAGGAATGCCGATCGCCGAGCCATAGGGGTAGACGTGGCAGTGCAGATCGACGAGTCCCGGCATCACGAGCTTGCCGGAAGCATCGATGGTCTTGACGGCGCGCGCGGCCGGGATCTCGTCCTCGATCGCCTCGATCAGTCCCCAGCGGATGCCGATGTCGCGCTTGCCGCGCAGCGACTGGCTGGGGTCGATCACGTCGCCACTCTTGATCACGAGGTCGAACTTGTCGTCCGGCCCCATTGCGGCTGCGGCCGGCCCCGCAATGGCGGCAGCAGCGGTCGATCCCGTCACTTTCAAAAAATCCCGGCGCGAAAATCCACTCATGGCAACGTCCCCCCGAGCGTTGATTTTTATGGCGCGATGATGCGTCGGACGCAGTGGTTAGGCAAGGCCACCTGAACAGCCGTTCAGAAAACTCGGCCGGTTCCCAAGGAACGTTTCGATGCCTGCACGGTTTCCTCCCCGCATCATTTGAGGAGGATGAAATGAAAAAGATTGGTTTTGTTCTTGCGGCGATTGGTACGCTTGCAGTGGCCGTTCCGTCGATCGCGAGCGCCGAGACCGTCGTGATCAAGCGCGGCCATCATCATCACTGGGATCGTGGCTGGGGCGCGCGCGCCGAGATGCGCCATGACCGTGGCTGGCATCGCGGCTGGCATCACGACCATGACCGAGCGGTCGTGATCAGGCGGGATCGCTACTAAAGCGTCGCTTCCAAAACGCCGACACAGCCAAGAGACCGACACAACGGAAAATGGCTCCTCGCGGAGCCATTTTCTTGTTCTACGTCTTGATCACGTGTTCAAGGAGCTCAGTCCCACGCCGGGGCAAAGCCCGGATTGACGCAGCGCATGTCCTTGCGCAACGCGGCGATCGCTTTGCGGTCGTCGTCGTCGAGCGTCACCTTCAGCGCGTCGAGATTGGCCTTTTGGCTTTCGGCGCGCGAGGCTTTCGGGATCGCCGCAACGCCGTCCTGATCGAGCAGCCATTTCAGCGCCACCTGCGCTGCGGTCGCATCATGCTTGCGGCCGATCTTCGCCAGCGTTTCATCGGTCGCGAAGCGGCCCTGCGCCAGCGGACAATAGGCGACCAGCGGGATCGATTTCGCGGCGAGATATTTCCGTACCGGCGTCTGGTCGAGCATCGCGTGATATTCGACCTGGTTGCAGGCGATCGGCGCCTTGATGTCCTCGACCACGGTCTTGAGCAGCGCGGTGGTGAAATTGGCGACGCCGATCGCGCGGAGGCGGCCCTCCTCCTTCAGCTGCATCAGCGTCTCGAACACGGCCGGCAGCTTCATGCTCTTCGACGGCCAATGCACCAGATAGAGATCGACATGATCGAGCCGCAGCTTCTTGAGGCTCGCGTCGAGCGCCTTGCGGATCGCATCCGGCGCCAAATTCTCGTGCCAGACCTTGGTGGTGACATGCAGGTCCTTGCGCGCGACCTTCGAGTCCGCAATCGCAGCCCCGATCGCCTCCTCGTTGGCGTACATCTCGGCGGTGTCGATGTGCCGGTAACCAAGCCCGAGCGCGCTCTCGACTGCCCCGCGGCAGGCATCGCCCTGCATGCGGAAAGTGCCGAGCCCGAGCTGCGGCAAGCTGATGCCCTGTATCTGCAGATTTTCCATGGATAGCTCCTGACGCGTGGGACGCCGATGAAATCGACGACGTCACGCCAGCAAATCGTTTCGTGGGAATGAAATTGGCAGGACTGCCAGCGTACAGTCTGCCCGCAAACCGGGCCTTCGGGCAAGGCAGCGGCGATCAAGATGTCGCGACGGGGTTGGCGCCGGCCTATATGTGCTGCGCCATGATCTGGCCGGGCCGCGCGTCCGGCCGCGGCTCGATGTCGACCGACCAGAGGTCGTGGTTATCGACGTCCTTCAGGGTCACCGTCATCACGCCGGTCTTGCCGTCGATATCGACGCGGCCAAAGAATTGCAGCCCGAAGCAGGGCGCGAGATTGTCGCCCTGCTCGGCGGAGCAGCCCTTCCGGTACATCGCCTTCGGGCCAAAGGTGTTGTCGAGCTCGCCCGGCGACCAGGTGCCGGCATGCAGCGGACCCGAGACGAACTCCCAGAACGGCTCGAATTCCTGGAACACCGCGCGGTTCGGATCATAGTGATGCGCGGCGGTGTAGTGCATGTCGGCGGTGAGCCACACCGTGTTGCGGACGCCCGCGCGCTTCATGAAGGACAGCAGATCGGCGATCTCGTGCTCGCGCCGCTCGGGCGGGCCGTCGCCGAGCGCGACCGCATCGAGGCTGATGAGGCCGATCGGCAGATCCGCTGCGATCACCTTCCAGGTCGCATCGGACACCACGAGCTCGCGCTTCAACCAGGCGAGCTGGCTGTCGCCGAGGATGAACGCCTGATCGGGATCGCCCTGCTTGTTCCAGCTGGAGTCGCGATAGGAGCGCATGTCGATGATGAAGACGTCGAGCAGGGGCCCGTAGGCGATCTTGCGATAGACCCGGCCGTCGCGCTCCGGCGTCAGCCGCATCGGCATGAACTCGTGGAAGGCACGGCGCGCCCGCGCCACCAGGCGCGAGCTGCCGTCCGCATCGTAGCCGGTCGCATCAGCGGTGCCGATCGGCGACCAGTCGTCGGCCACCTCATGGTCGTCCCACTGCGCAAACATCGGCACCTCGGCATGGAAGGCGCGAAAGTTCTCGTCGAGCCAGTTGTATTTGTAGTTGCCGCGAAACTCGTCGAGGCTGCGCGCGACGACGGATTTCTCCTCGGTGACGATGTTGCGCCAGATCTCGCCGTTCGGCAGCGCCTGCTCCGCCGGCACCGTGCAATCCGCATAGATGTGATCGCCGGAATGGATGAAGAAATCCGGGCGCTCGTTCAGCATGGTGCGGTAGCTGCGCAGGCCGCCGCGCGCGGGGTCGATGCCCCAGCCCTGCCCCACCACGTCACCGGACCAGACGAACGAGACCGAGCGGCGGTCGGCCGGCGCGGTGCGGAAATGTCCGACGCGGCTTTCGCCTGATATGCCGTCGTTATCCTCGAAGCGCACGCGATAGAACAGGTCCTGGCCCGGCGGCAGGCCGTCGAGCAGCAGCTTTGCGGTGAAGTCGCGCTCGGGCAGCGCATCGGCGGTCGCGCTGCGCAGGATAGTGGCAAAGCTTTCGACCGCGGCACATTCGATGCGCATGCGCGCAGCGCGATCGGCACGGGCCCAGATCACGGCGGAATCGCTGGCGACGTCGCCGGACTGGATGCCCGCGATCGCGGGCCGATCCGCGGCGCGGCTCAGATAAGGTCCTGCCAGCGCGCCCAATCCCGTCAGCGCGGCCGTCGACGCCGAGCGCACCAGAAGTTGACGCCGGGTAAGGCCTCGCCGCCTCGCGGAGATCGCTGTCGGCATCGAATAACCTTCGTCGAATCGTAACGAAGGTTTTGCCTGCGCTGTTTGACTCCGCCCTTACGGTTTCTTGACTCTCCGCCGACGGTTTTGCGACGGCGGGATGACTCGGTGGGATTCCGGGAACGGCATCGGGCATCGAGCCCTCAAGCGCAAACCCGTCCTCCTGAGGAGGCGCGTAGCGCCGTCTCGAAGGATCGACGGCCCGGCTGCTAGATCAGGGCCGTGCATCCTTCGAGGCTCGCTCCGCTCGCACCTCCAGCGACAAAGGCGAAGCCTTTGCGCGGGGATGACGGGTTAGCTGCCCACGCGAATGAGGGAGCAAGTAGCGGCGCCGCGCCTCACCGCTGCCAGTTGCAAATGCCGCCGGTGCGGCACGGCCAGGTCTGGATCCTGGTGTCGCGGGCTTCCGCATCGAGCGGATTCGAGTGCCGCCGTGCGAGCTTGGCTCGGGCGGGAACGTGGGCGGCCGCGCGCTTGCGCTCATGCGCCGCCGTCTCACGCGGCTCAGTCACCCTGGTCGTGCGCACGGCTTTCTTCGGCACGACCTTCGGCTCTTCGACCTGCGGCTCGGTGCTCGCATGCTGATCTGGACCATGGTCGGCCTTCGCCTCGACCGGAACCGGCTCGAACTGCGCCGGCGGGCCGAGCGGCTTCGGCGACAGCACGGCCCGGGAGAGATCGAGACTGAAGAACTCGCTCGGGCGATAGTCGTCGGAAAACGCCACGCCACCCAAAGCCAGGCACGCGCTGCAAACAGTTGCAACCAAAACACTTTTCAGGACCGTCAAAAGGGCCTCCTGAAATCACTCGAACGGAACAGCCATCATGTAGGGACCCGGCCGCGCGAATCCAGCCGCTGGTTGCGGGCAGGGTTACCGGTCAACCAAGGCGGCCGTGGAAAGTTCCCAGAGCACGTTCCGATGGAGTCGGAACCGCCCCCCTCCGCTTGAAAACGCTCTGCCCTACTCCGCCGCCTGTGCCAGCGGCTGGCCGATCGCGCGCTCCAGCCGCGCACATTCGGTGCGGTAGCGGGCGACGTTGCCTTCCTTGATGTGGCCATAGCCGCGCACGAGGTCGGCAGCCTTCGCCAGCGCCACGAGGCGCGGCAGATCGACCGGCTTCTTGCCGTCGAGATGACGCAGGATCATCGCCGAATAATCCACCGGCAGCGCACGCTCCATTTTACGTTCCGCGGTGTAGCCGAAAATGTCGAACGCGGTGCCGCGCAGGCCCTTCAGCCCCGCCAGCATGCCGAACGCCTTGAATATCCATGGACCAAATTCGCGCTTCTGCAAACGCCCGGTGACGGGATCGCGCTGCGCCAGCAACGGCGGCGCCAGCAGGACCTTCAAACCGGAATTGCCCTCGAACTGCTCCCGCAAGGCCCTCGCAAACTCGCCATCGGAATAGAGCCGCGCGACCTCGTATTCGTCCTTGTAGGCCATCAGCTTGAACAGGCCCTTGGCAAAGGCCTCGGTCAGGTCTTGCGAGCCCGGAGCCGCCGCGGCTTCGGCTGAACGAACGCGCGCAACGTCGTCGAGATAGCGCTTGGCGTAAGCCGCATCCTGATAGTCGGTGAGGAATTTGGCGCGGAACGCAATCGCCTCGTCGAGCGTCTTCTTGGCCGGTGCGGCAGCCGCGCTCTTGAAACGCGCGGCGCTGACCACGCGCTGCAGATCGTGCGCGGCAAGCCGGCCCCACGAGAACGCGGTCTTGTTCATCTCGATCGCGGCGCCGTTGAGCTCGATCGCCTTCAGGATCGCCTCGAGCGACAGCGGGATTGCACCGCGCTGGAATGCGAAACCAAGCATGAAGGCGTTGGTGGCGATGCTGTCGCCCATCAGCGCGGTGGCAAGGCCGGTGGCGTCGAGGATGTCGAGATCATCAGGTCTCACCGCGCCGTTCAGCGCATCGCGCATCGAGCTGGCTTCAAAATCGATATCGGGATCGATCACGAAGCTCGCGGTCGGCAGCAGATCGGCGTTAACGACGGCGCGGGTGACGCCACGCTCGGCGCGGCTCAGCGCCGGCACGCTGGTGGCGACGACGAGGTCGCAGCCGAGAATCAGGTTGGCATTGCCGGGCGCGATGCGGACCGTGGTCAGCATGTCCGACGTCGGCGCGAGGCGGACATGGCTCATGACCGCGCCGTTCTTCTGCGACAGGCCGGTAAAGTCGAGCGTCGAGCAGGCGATCCCCTCGACATGCGCGGCCATGCCGAGCAGGGCGCCGATGGTGATGACGCCGGTGCCGCCGATGCCGGTGATCAGGATGTTGTAGGG
This sequence comes from Bradyrhizobium acaciae, assembly GCF_020889785.1. Classification (GTDB taxonomy): domain Bacteria; phylum Pseudomonadota; class Alphaproteobacteria; order Rhizobiales; family Xanthobacteraceae; genus Bradyrhizobium; species Bradyrhizobium acaciae. The sequence goes on along the minus strand of NZ_JACMYK010000084.1, from coordinate 13,249 downwards.
GCTGCTCAATGCGGCCGCTGGCGGCGTCGGCAGGTCCGCGAACAACGCCTTGGGATCGGCGGCAGTGCGGTCGGCCTTGCGCAGCTTGGGATCCTGCACCATCACGAAGCTCGGGCAGAAGCCCTCGATGCAGGAGAAATCCTTGTTGCAGTTCGACTGGTCGATGCGGCGCTTGCGGCCGAGTTCGGTCTCCAGCGGCTGCACCGAGACGCAGTTCGACGCCACCGAGCAGTCGCCGCAGCCTTCACAGACGCGCTCGTTGATGAAGACGCGCTTGGCCGGATCGGGAAACAGCCCGCGCTTGCGGCGGCGACGCTTCTCGGCGGCGCAGGTCTGGTCATAGATCAGGACGGTGAGGCCCTCGATCTCGCGCAAGGTGCGCTGCACGGCGTCGAGCTCGCGGCGATGGTGGATGGTGGCGCCGGACGGGAAATAATTGGCGGGATACTTGTCCGGATCGTCGGAGACGATCGCAAGCTTCTTGGTGCCCTCCGCCCAGACCTGGTGCGCGATCTGCGACACCGTGAAGCCGCCCTCAGCGGGCTGGCCGCCGGTCATCGCCACCGCGTCGTTGTAGAGGATCTTGTAGGTGATGTTGACGCCGGCCGCAGCTGCGGCCCGTAGAGCCAAAAGACCGGAATGCGTGTAGGTGCCGTCGCCGAGGTTCTGGAACACGTGCTGTTCGCTGGTGAACGGCGCCTGCCCGATCCAGCTCACACCCTCCGCGCCCATATGCGAGATGGTCTGGGTGTTGCGGTTCGGCACCGACAGCGCCATGCCGTGGCAGCCGATGCCGGCCATGGCGCGGCTGCCCTCGGGGATCTTGGTCGAGGAATTGTGCGGGCAGCCCGAGCAGAAATACGGCGTGCGCTGCAGCTTCGCGGTACCCGTACCCTCGGCCGGACGATCGAACGCCTCGAGCTTGGCCAAACGCTGCTCCAGCAGCGGGCTGCGGTGACCAAGCTTGCGCAGCCGCGCCACCACGGCAGCGGCGACCATGGTCGGCGTCAGCTCGCCCTCACTCGGCAGCAGGGGCGCGCCGGTCTCGTCGCGCTTGCCGACCACCGAAGGCCGCTTCGACGCGTCCATGTTGTAGAGGATGCGGACCAGCTGATCCTCGATGAAGCCGCGCTTCTCTTCGACGACCAGCACGTCCTGCAAGCCCTCGGCGAAGGCGCGCGCGCCGCGCGCTTCGAGCGGCCAGGTCAGCGCCACCTTGTAGATGCGCAGGCCCAGCTCTTGCGCATCGGCATCGGTGATGCCGAGATCGGCGAGCGCCTGGCGCAGATCGAGATAAGCCTTGCCGGTCGCCATGATGCCGAGCCGTGCCGGCTTCGAATCCAGCACGATGCGGTCGAACCGGTTGACGCGCGCGAACGCCGCGACCGCGTCCATCTTCGGACCATGCAGCCGCCGCTCCGCCTCCAGCGGCGGATCCGGCCAGCGGATCGAAAGCCCGCCCGGCGGCATCTCGAAATCGTCGGGCATGATGATCTTGATGCGATCGGGATCGCTGACGATCGAGGCCGAACTTTCCACCGTCTCGGAGATCGCCTTGAAGCCAACCCAGCAGCCGGAATAGCGCGACAGTGCAAAACCGAGAATGCCGAGATCGAGATAGTCCTGCAGCGTCGCCGGATTGACCACCGGCATCAGCGCCGAGGCGAACACCTGCTCGCTCTGATGTGCGAGCGTGGAGGACTGGCAGCCATGGTCGTCGCCGGCGAGCGCAATCACGCCGCCGTTCGGCGAGGTGCCGGCCGAATTGGCGTGCTTGAGCGCATCGAGCGAACGGTCGACGCCGGGGCCCTTGCCGTACCAGATGCCGAATACGCCATCGACCTTGGCGCCGGGGAACATGCCGACCTGCTGGCTGCCCCAGACCGCGGTCGCCGCCAGATCCTCATTGAGGCCGGGAACGAAGGCGATGTCGTGCTCTTTGAGGAACGATTTCGCCCGCCACAGCGCGTGGTCGTACATGCCGAGCGGCGAACCACGGTAACCGGAGATGAAACCGGCGGTGTTCAGCCCGTGCGCGCGGTCGCGTTCGCGCTGCAACATGGGCAATCGGACCAGAGCCTGGGTACCGGAGAGGAAGATTCGTTTCGTATCCAACCGGTACTTGTCGTCCAGTCCAACTTCCATCAACGCCATCAGTTTCCCCGTCAATCAGTCACGCCGGCCCGGACCGGTCTCGTTATCTTCCCGATGATCATGCATCAGCATGCACTGATTTTGTTATGCATGAACAGCCCCGTTCCATGGCTGCAGCACATATCTCGTGCTGCGCATGCGAGGCCTTGTAGCTCTGCGAGGCTTTGTTGCGAGGCCTTGTTGCTCTGCGAGGCCTTGCCGAACCCCGGCATCTTTGAAACGGTGGCGCGCAAAGGGAGACCAAGGATGATTAAAGTCGAATCCGCGTTCACGACGGAAATCGTGGAGAATGGCGACCTGCTGGTTGGGCCCTGGCGCAGCCCGAAGCAGATGCTGCAGGCCCAGACCTACGACTCCCACGCTTCGATCCACGACGACGCAACCGCGCAGAAGCTCGGCTTCCGCGGCGGCACGATCGAGGGACCGACCCATTTCAGCCAGTTCGCACCGCTGTGCGAGCGGATCTGGGGCCGGGCCTGGTTCATGACCGGGTGTCTGTCCGCGCATTACCGCAATCCGGTGTTCGAAGGCGAAGAGGTGCAGGCCCAGATCGAGAAACCGAAGCCGGGCCAGACCGTTTGCACGATCGGGATGATCAAGCGCGACGGCACCGAGATCCTGCGCGGCACCGCCTCGATCGACGGAGACGGCAGCGAGACGGCGCTCGCCCGCCGGCTCGGCGAACTGAAGCCGCTGGCCGATCCCGTGATCCTCGCCGACATCAAGGTCGGCATGAAGACGCCGCGGCAGGCGATCAAGATGGATTTCGACCAGAACATGGGCGACCTCTATCCGTTTTCGCTGGCCGACAAGCTCAAGGTGATCACCGAGCCGTCCGACTATTATTCGCTGGAATACAATCCCTGGGGCCGCGCCGTCATCCCGATGGAGATGCTGAGCGTGCTGTTCCAGTACCGCGCCCGCGAGGACCGGCTGCCGGTCCGCGGCCCTGCCGTCGGGCTGTTCGCCGACCAGGAGATCCGCCTGCTGCGCGGGCCCCTCTTCCCAGGTGAGACCTATTGGGTCGAGCGGGAGGTCGTCGCGCTTTCGGGCAGCAAACGCACCGAGAGCATGTGGGTGCGCTCGACCGTGTTCGATGCCGACAACGCAGAGGTTGCGACCATGCTGCTGAACGGCGCCAGCATGAAGGACTCCTACGCCAATTACGAGCGCGAGCACAAAGCACTTTACGGCTGATGCGCTAGAAGCCTCAAGCAAGCCGCCGAACCAAGGACAACAACAATGGCCCGCCTGCCCTATCTCGAAGCCGATCAGGTCGCCCCTGAATATCGCGACATGCTCAAGCGCAACACCAATCTGCACAAGCTCCTGGTCAACTCGCCGGACATGGCCCGCGCCTTCAACGGAATCGGCGGCTACATCCGCTTCAAGAGCAAGCTCGATCCGCGCCTACGCGAGCTAGCCATCCTGCAGGTCGGCTGGCTCGAGAAGTCGGAATACGAGTTCACCCATCACGTGAAGATCGGCAAGGAGTTCGGCGTCACCGACGAGGACATCAAGGGCCTGATCGCCGAGACCGACGGCAACCCGTCACAGCTCGAGCCGCTGGCGAAGGCGATCCTGAGGGGCGCCCGCGAGATGGTGCGCGAGCTGGCGATGTCGGAGGCAACCTTCGCCGAGATCAAGCGAGAGCTGTCCGACGAGCACATGACTGACCTCGTGCTGACGATCGCATTCTACTGCGCCGTGGTGCGGGTGCTCGCCACCATGCAGATCGACAACGAGCCAACCTACAAAGAGGTACTGCAACAGTACCCGATCCGGGGAGTGAAGTGAGATGCGCCTTAAGGATCGTGTCGCCATCGTCGTCGGCGCCGGCCAGAGCCCCGGCGAGGGCATCGGCAACGGCCGCGCCACCGCGCTGACCTTCGCCCGCGAAGGCGCCAAGGTTTTGTGCGTCGATCATAATCTGGCGTCGGCGCAGGAAACCGTCGACCTGATCGCGGCCAAGGGCGGCACTTCCGTCGCCTTCAAGGCCGACGTCACCAAAAACGCCGACATCAAGGCGATGGTAGCGGACGCGCATGACCGCTGGGGCAGCGTCGATATCCTGCACAACAATGTCGGCGTCAGCCTCTCCGGCGGCGATGCCGAGCTGCTCGATATCACCGAGGAGGCGTTCGACCGCTGCGTGGCGATCAACCTGAAGAGCTGCATTCTCGCCGCCAAGCATGTGATCCCGATCATGCGCCGGCAGCAGCGCGGCTCGATCATCAACATCTCGTCGATGGCCGCGATCACGACCTATCCCTACGTCGCCTACAAGGCGACCAAGTCGGCGATGATCGCCTTCACCGAACAGCTGGCCTACCAGAATGCGCAATACGGCATTCGCGCAAACGTGATCCTGCCGGGGTTGATGAACACGCCGATGGCGGTGGACACGCGCGCTCGCGAATTCAAGAAGAGCCGCGCCGAGGTCGAGGCCGAGCGCGACAGCAAGGTGCCGCTGCGTCACAAGATGGGCACCGGCTGGGATGTCGCCAATGCCGCGCTGTTTCTCGCATCCGATGAAGCGAATTTCGTGACCGGTGTCACGTTGCCGGTCGACGGCGGTGCAAGCGTACGGCGCGGTTAACCAGCCGCTCTAGCCCGGTTAATCCCGACGATTAACCCGGTTAATCGTCTCGATTAACCTATGTGACGATGTGCGGTTAATCTCTGTGACGCAATCACGCGTCATTGCACCGCAATGATTCGAAAAAATTGAAGTATTCCAATGACACGGCGATGTGACGGCGTGTCCACATAAATCGAAATCCTGACTCGTTGTGGTCGCACGAAATTCATCTGCGCTCTGTATCTCGCACGCCAAGAACTTCTGGAGTGCCTGGAACGATGAGCGAAGAATTCGAACTCAGACCCGATCAGTGGGATGCGCTGAAAGCGCTGCGGGCTCCCGCAGCAAACCCGTCACGGCTGAACCGGTTCGCCGTCGAAAGCCTGATCACGCTCGGCTATGTCGCCGTGCGCGGCGATTCGTTTGAACTCACGCCAGCGGGCCGCAAGGTGCTGGTCCGCGGTTCGTCACTTCTGCTGCTCGATATCGCAGCCTGATCCTTCGAAGCAGACATCAACGAGAGCTTCAGTCTCGAACTGAAGCTCTCGTTTCTTGTTTTGACGCGTTTTCTTCACGCGAACCGGCATCCACTTCGCTCGAAAACGCTCTGCACACCCGGCATCATGCCGCGTGTGCTTTTCCCGGAATGGTCGCCTCGCCGTGCTGCGTCAGCGGCTTCATACCGGTAAGGCTGCGCAGCAGCACATAGAACACCGGCGTTAGGAACAGGCCGAACACCGTGACGCCGATCATGCCGGAGAACACCGCGACGCCCATCGCGCGCCGCATCTCCGAGCCCGCACCGGTCGAGAGCACCAGCGGCAGCACACCCATGATGAACGCCATCGATGTCATCAGGATCGGGCGCAGCCGCAGCCGGCTTGCCTCGATCGCGGCGCGGATCGGTGAACGCCCGGCAAATTCGAGCTCGCGCGCGAATTCGACGATCAGGATGGCGTTCTTGGCCGACAATCCGACCAGCACGATCAGGCCGATCTGGGTGAAGACGTTGTTGTCGCCCTTCGAGAGCCAGACCCCGAACATCGCTGCCAACAGGCCCATCGGCACGATCATGATGATCGAGAGCGGCAGCGCCAGGCTCTCATAGAGCGCGGCGAGCACCAGGAACACCAGCAGGATCGCCAGCGGAAATACCCAGAGCCCGGAGTTGCCGGCGATGAACTCCTGATAGGTCAGGTCGGTCCATTCGAAGGCAAAGCCCGGCGGCAGCGTTTCGGCGGCGATCCGCGTTGCCGCCTCCTGCGCCTGACCCGACGAATAGCCCGGCGCCGCAGCGGCATTGATGTCCGACGACAGGAAGCCGTTGTAGCGGATGGCACGCTCCGGACCGGCGCTCTGGCGGACCTTCAGCAAGGCCGACAACGGCACCATATCGCCGGACGACGACCGCACCTTCAGCTGCCTGATGTCGTCGGCACGGGCGCGGAACGGCGCATCCGCCTGCACATAGACCGAATAGGTGCGGCCGAATTTGTTGAAGTCGTTGACGTAGTAGGAGCCGAGATAGATCTGCAGCGTGTTGAACACCTCCGTCACCGGCACTCCGAGCTGCAATGCCTTGGTGCGGTCTATGTCGGCGAACAGCTGCGGCACGTTGACCTGGAAGCTCGAGAACGCGCCGGCGATCTCCGGCGCCTTCTGGATCGCACCCATGAACGCCTTGGTGGCATCGTTCAGCGCCTCATAGCCGAGACCGGCACGGTCCTCGATCTGCAGCTTGAAGCCGCCGATGGTGCCGAGGCCGTTGACCGGCGGCGGCGGGAACATGGCGATGAAGGCGTCCTGAATCCCGGCATATTTCTTGTTCAGCGCCATCGCGATCGCGGGGCCCGAGAGCGAGGGATCCTTGCGCTCGTCGAACGGCTTCAGGGTCGAGAACACGATGCCGGCGTTGGAGGAGTTCGTGAAGCCGGAGATCGACAGGCCGGGGAATGCCACCGAGCTTTCGACACCCGGCTGGGTCAGCGCGATGTCACTCATCTTCCGGATCACTTCCTCGGTGCGGTCGAGCGTCGCGCCGTCGGGCAGCCGCGCAAAGCCGACCAGATACTGCTTGTCCTGCCCCGGTACGAAGCCCGACGGCACCTGCTTGAACAGCACGCCGGTCACGCCGATCAAGAGCACGTAGAGGCCGATCACCGCGGCCTTGCCATAGATCACCTTGGTGACGGTACGGCCGTAGTTCTCCGAGGACTTGGTGAAGACCTTGTTGAAGCCGCGGAAGAACCAGCCCAGCGACCTCTCCATGATCCGGGTCAGCCAGTCCTTCGGCTCGTGATGGCCCTTCAAGAGCAGCGCCGACAGTGCCGGCGACAGCGTCAGCGAGTTGATCGCTGAGATCACGGTCGAGATCGCGATCGTCAGCGCAAACTGCTTGTAGAATTGGCCAGTCAGGCCGGAGATGAAGGCCAGCGGCACGAACACCGCGATCAAGACCAGCGCGATCGCGATGATCGGGCCGGACACTTCGCGCATCGCCTGGTTGGTGGCATCGCGCGGCGACAGGCCGGATTCGATGTTGCGCTCGACGTTCTCGACCACGACGATGGCGTCGTCGACCACGATGCCGATCGCAAGCACCAGGCCGAACAGGCTGAGCGCGTTGATCGAGAAGCCGAACACATGCATCACCGCGAAGGTGCCGACGATCGACACCGGGACCGCGATCAGCGGAATGATCGAGGCGCGCCAGGTTTGCAGGAACAGGATCACCACCAGCACGACGAGCGCGATCGCCTCGAGCAGGGTGTGGATCACGGCCTCGATCGAGGAACGCACGAACTGCGTCGGATCGTAGACGATCTGGTAGGACACGCCTTCCGGCATGTTCTTCTTGATCTCGGCCATGGTGGCGCGGACATGATCGGAGATCTCCAGCGCGTTCGACCCCGGCGCCTGGAAGATCGGGATCGCGACCGCCTGCTTGTTGTCGAGCAGCGAGCGCAGGCCGTATTCGGAGGCGCCGAGCTCGATGCGGGCGACGTCACGCAGCCGCACCACCTCGCCGGCCGCACCGGTCTTGACCACGATGTCGCCGAATTGCTCCTCGGTCGACAGCCGTCCCTCGGCGTTGACGGAGAGCTGGAGATCGAGACCCTTGACGCTGGGCGAGGAGCCGACCACGCCGGCGGCGGCCTCGACGTTCTGCGCCTGGATCGCGCGCACTACGTCGCTCGCGGTCAGCGCATGCTCGGCGGCCTTCTGCGGATCGACCCAGACCCGCATCGAATAATCGCCGGCGCCATAGAGCTGGACGTCGCCGACGCCGTCGATCCGCGCCAGCCGGTCCTTGACGTTGAGCACTGCATAGTTGCGCAGATACGTCATGTCGTAGCGGTTGTTCGGCGACAGCAGATGCACGACCATGGTGAGGTCTGGCGAGCTCTTCTTGGTGATGATGCCGAGCTGACGCACCACGGCCGGCAGGCGCGGCTCGGCCTGCTGCACGCGGTTCTGCACCAGCTGGGTCGCCTTGTCGGGGTCGGTGCCGAGCCGGAACGTCACTGTCAGCGTCATCGCGCCGTCGGTGGTCGCCTGGCTCGACATGTAGAGCATGCCCTCAACGCCGTTGATCTGCTCCTCGATCGGCGTTGCCACCGTCTCGGCGATCACCTTCGGATTGGCGCCGGGATAGGTGGCGCGCACCACGACCGACGGCGGCACCACATCGGGGTATTCCGAGATCGGCATCGCCAGCAGCGAAATCAGGCCGGCCAGGAAGATCAAGATCGATAGCACGCCGGCGAAGATTGGCCGGTCGATGAAGAATTTTGAGAGATTCATGGCTCCGCCCCCGCGCGCAGCGCCTAGCGCTGCACGACGTGCTGGTTGGTTTCAGTGGATGCCTGCTGCATGCCCCGCGCGCCCATCTCGGCGACTTCCATCTTCAGAAGTGCGCCGGGGCGCACGCGCTGCAGGCCGTTGACGACGATGCGGTCGCCGGATTTCAGGCCGGCGGTGACGATCCGCAGACCATCGACTGCGCCGCCAAGCGTGACCGAACGATAGACCGCGCGGCTGTCGTCGCCGACCAGCATGACGAACTTCTTGTCCTGGTCGGTGCCGACGGCACGCTCATCGATCAGCACCATCGTCTGCTGCTTGGGCTGGCCCATGCGCACGCGGGCGAACTGGCCGGGGATCAGCCGGCCGTCATCGTTCCCGAACACGGCGCGGACGCGGATGGTGCCGCTCTGCCCGTTGACCTGGTTGTCGATCAGCTGGATGTGCCCCTTGGCGCTGAGGCCGCCCGACGTCACCATCTCGACCGGGATCTGGTCGAGATTGCCGCGCTTTCCGGACGCATCCGCGATCGAGTTCAGCGCGCGCAGCACCACTTCCTCGTCGGCATCGAAGCTCGCATAGATCGGATTGACCGACACCAGCGAGGTCAGCACCGGCGACGACGTGCCCGCTGCGACGAGATTGCCGACCGTCACCTCGATCCTGCCGACCCGGCCATCGACCGGCGCGCGGACCTCGGTGTAGTCGAGATTGAGCTTGGCGGTTTGCAACGCGGCTTCGGCGGCCTTGACGTTGGCGATCGCCTCGCGATTGGCGTTGTCACGCTGGTCGAAATCGCGCTTGGTGACGATGTTGTTGCCGACCAGCTGCGCGCCGCGCTCGACCTCGCTCGTGGTGAACACCACGCGGGCCTTGGCGGCCTCGAGCTGGGCCTGGGCCCGGTCGACTTCCGCGGCATAGGGCGCGGGGTCGATCTTGAACAGGATATCGCCGGACTTCACCAGCGCACCCTCGGTGAAGTTGGTCGAAAGGATCGCGCCGGCCACCCGCGGCCGCAGCTGGACGCGGTCGACGGCCTCGAGCCGGCCCGAGAAGTCGTCGAACAGGGTGGTTGGGCGCGGTTGGATCACCGCTACGGTCACCGGCACGGCCGGCTCCGGGGCGGCGGCAGTGGCGGTCGCCTGTGCGGCATGGAAATAGTGGCCGGTCGCAATCGAACCGGCCACCGCAAGGGCGCCGAGGATCACGACACCGCCGATGACGCGTCGGAAACGGCCGGTACTGGGATTTTGGGTTGACGAGGGCATTCACGCGCTCCAGATATCTGTAGTGTTTGCTACAGATGTGGAGCTGGACGCCGGTCCGCAAGATACTTATGTATCGAGCACTATGAATTTATTATCTCATTCGTGGGGAAATGGGAAGACGCGGAAAAACACTACGTGCAACAAGAGGATAAGTCAGGGACAATCCGTCACAGAAACGGCACCCGGCTTACGGAGCAACGAAAAATGGGAATGGGACGCCCCCGCGCCTTCGACGCGGACGCCGCTTTGGACCGGGCCATGGACGTGTTCTGGCGCCACGGTTACGAGGGCACGACGATCGCCCAGCTCACCGAGGCGATGAGCATCAATCCTCCCAGCCTCTACGCTGCCTTTGGCAGCAAGGAAGGCCTGCTGAAGGCCGCGCTGGATCGTTACTCCGAAAAGCGCGACGCTTGGATGGACAAGGTGCTCAATGCTCACACCGCACACGAGGTGGCCGAACGATTTCTGATGGAGCATGCGGACGCCCAGACCGACCCCGCCAACCCGCCCGGCTGTCTACTGGTCCAGGGTGGCCTCGCCTGCGGCACCGGCTCGGAGAACGTTCCATTTGAACTGGCGGCGCGTCGCACCCGTACCGAGGACCAGTTGCGTGAACGCTTTGTCCGCGCCAAGGCCGAACATGACCTCGGCGAGAACGTCGATCCAACCACGCTTGCGCGCTATCTCTCCGCGGTGACGTCAGGCATGTGCGTGATGGCCTCTTCAGGTGCTACCCGCGAGACGCTACGTGAGATCGCGGCGGTGTCGCTGAAGGCGTTCGAGGAGCAGGCGAAAGGATAAAGCGGTTCACGTCAAGCGCATGCGAACTCCAACGGGGTTGGGAGTGACCGGCGATGAATCATTGGACCGGCTGGCTGCCAGGTCTCAACACGCTCCGTCGATATCAAGGGGCTTGGCTTCCACACGACATTTTCGCCGGGCTTGTGCTCGCGACCATGCTGGTGCCGGTCGGCATCGCCTATGCGGAAGCGTCGGGCCTGCCCGGCATCTACGGACTTTACGCCACGATCCTCCCGCTCCTCGCCTACGCATTGTTCGGGCCGAGCCGCATCCTCGTCCTGGGACCGGACTCGGCGCTTGCAGCCGTCATCCTTGGCGTCGTCGCTCCGCTGTCGGGCGGCGATCCCATGCGCGCGGTAACCTTGGCCGCCATGATGGCGATCGTCTCCGGAACGATATGCATCGTGGCCGGCATCGCGCGGTTGGGATTCCTGACCGAGCTTCTCTCCAAGCCGATCCGCTACGGCTACATGAATGGAATCGCCTTGACCGTTCTGATCAGCCAGCTGCCAAAACTGTTCGGCTTCTCCATCGACGGTGATGGACCGCTGCGCAGCCTCTGGGCGATCGTCGGCGCGATCCTTGACGGAAAGACAAATTGGGTCACGCTCGCGATCGGCCTTGCGACGTTGGCGGCGATCCTGCTGCTTGCCCGCAACAAGCGGTTGCCGAGCATTCTGATTGCCGTTGTTGCGGCGACGGTCGTCACCGGTGTGCTCGGTCTCGGGGCGCACTATGGCGTGAAGATTCTGGGCCAGCTTCCCCAGGGCCTGCCGGGTTTCGCCATTCCCTGGATCGGCTATGGCGACATCGTGCAGGTGCTGATCGGCGGTTGCGCCGTCGCGCTGGTGTCGTTCGCCGACACCAGCGTGCTCTCGCGGTCCTACGCGGCAAGATTGGGCGATCGCGTCGATCCTAACCAGGAGATGGTGGGGCTCGGCGCGGCCAATCTGGCGGCTGGATTTTTTCAGGGATTTCCGATCAGCAGCAGCAGCTCGCGCACGCCCGTCGCTGAAGCTGCCGGCGCGCGCACCCAATTGACCAGCGTCATCGGCGCGCTTGCCATCGCCTTCCTGCTCCTGATGGCGCCGAACCTGCTCCAGCACCTGCCCAACGCCGCGTTGGCCGCCGTCGTCATCGCCGCGGCGCTCGGCCTGTTCGAGATCAGCGACCTCATGCGGATCTACCGCATTCAGCAGTGGGAGTTCTGGCTATCGATGGTCTGCTTCGTCGGCGTGGCCGTACTGGGTGTGATCCCGGGAATAGGCCTCGCCATCGTGCTCGCCATCATCGAGTTCCTGTGGGATGGCTGGCGGCCGCATTCCGCCGTGCTCGGTCGCGCCTCCGGCGTGAAAGGTTATCACGACATCACGCGATATCCGGACGCGCGTCAGGTCCCCGGGCTGGTGTTGTTCCGGTGGGATGCGCCGCTGTTCTTTGCCAATGCCGAGTTCTTCAAGGAACGCGCGCTCGACGCCGTGGCAAAATCGCCGACGCCGGTGCGCTGGCTGGTGGTTGCGGCCGAGCCGGTTACCAGCGTGGACGTGACCGCCGGCGACATTCTCGCCGAACTGGACGAGGTACTGCACGCACAGAAAATCGAGCTGTGCTTTGCCGAGCTCAAGGATCCCGTCAAGGACAAGCTGAGGAAATTCGGCCTGTTAGCTCAGCTTGGCGAGACCAACTTCTTCCCGACCATCGGCGGCGCCGTTTCGCGCTACCTCGAGATCAACGGTGACGTGACCTGGGATGACCGGGAAGACCGGGCCGAAGCCTAATCTCACCACATCGTCTGTCGCGCGCGCTCCGGCCATTCGCGATCGTACTTCTCGCCGCCGACCGTGTGCTCGCTCATCTCGGCGAGGATCTGACCCGGCGTCGGCAGGGTCTTGGGATCAACCCGCTTGTCCGGATTCCAGAGGTCGGAGCGCACGATCGCGCGGGCGCACTGGAAGTAGATTTCGTCGACATTCATCACGATGACGGTGCGCGGCGCCTTGCCTTCCATCTTGAAGGAGGCGAGCAGCTCCGGCTCGGCCGTGACATAGGCATGGCCGTTGACGCGGAGCGTGCTGCCCGAGCCCGGAATCAGGAACAGCAGCCCGACGCGGGGATCACGCACGATGTTGCGCAGCGAATCGCAACGATTGTTGCCGCGGCGATCCGGCATCATCAGCGTCTTCGGATCATGGATACGCACGAAGCCCGGCAGGTCGCCGCGCGGCGAGCAATCGAGCCCCTCCGGGCCCGAGGTCGCAAGCGACACGAATGGCGAGTTCTCGATGAGCACACGATAGAGCGGCGTCACGTGATCGGCGACCTTCACGGTCGACGCATCATTCGGAAAGCCGTAGATCGCCTCAAGCTGCTCGATCGTAGAGATCACCGACATTCGTGCTGTTCTCCTTTGTGGCGTGGCTACTCGTCCCAACGTTCGCCCTTGATGATGCGGACAAGCTGTCGCGCGTGATATTCGGCGGTGCCGGAATTGACGATGGTGAAATCAGGCGTGGACGTGCTCTCGTCGACGGTGCGGGCCAGTCGCTGCGCGAGCAGGCCGTCGCTGCTGCGCGCCCGCGCGGCCAGCCGCGCCGCCAGCACATCCGGCGGCGCCGTGACCGACACCACGATCGCGTTG
>NZ_JACMYK010000083.1 GCF_020889785.1 Bradyrhizobium acaciae | reverse complement strand
TCTCATCACGCTCTAGATTACGTGCTGCTGCCTGCCGCGGTCGCGACCACCGGGATCACCTCCTTGGCGGCGCGGTCCGGGGTCTCGTCCTTCCAGCGCACCGAACCGAACGGACGCTCCAGCATCCGGCGCACCCGGATCGGCTCGGCGCCGATGTGGAAGTCGGCCGCCTTCTGATGCAGTTCGCGCTCGATCTGGGTGGCACGGTTGCGCTGGCGCAGGAAATCCAGCCAGGTCGGGCAATGATAGCGCTCGGTCCACAATTCGGGATCTGCGATGTCGCGCGCGATCGACCAGCCATAGGCGCCGTTGCGCTGGCGGCTGAGCTGCACGTCCTGCATCACATTGTGGAAGGCACGCGCCTTGTCCTGCGCCACCCGGTATTCGATCTCGACCACCAACGGCCCGCTGCGCCCGGTCAGTTGCAGCCGCACCTCGGGATCGGCCAGTGCGTCGGTGGCGTCCTCGTTGCGCGCGCCGATCGGCGGCATCCTGAGCCAGATGCCGAGCACCGGCGACAGCAGCATCAGTCCGGCGGAGATCAACAGCGCCATCTCGACGCCGCCCATATCCGTGATGCGGCCCCAGCACCAGCTTCCGATCGCAATGCCGCCGGCGATCGAGGCCTGAAATGCCGCAAGCGAACGGCCCGCCACCCAGCGCGGCGCCGAGAGTTGCACGCCGATATTGAACAGCGCGATCGCCAGCATCCACACCGCGCCGGCAACGACCAGCGCGGCGGCTGTGATCACCGGCTGCTTGCTGACGGCAACCGCGGCGATCGCAGCCCCCATGGTCAACGCACAGACGCGGATCGCGGCCTCGCCGCTGAGCCGGCTGCGGATCTCGCTGATGTTGAGCGCGCCGATCACCGCGCCCATGCCGAAGGCGCCGAGCATGATGCCGTAGGTCTGCGCGCCGCCATGCAGGAGATCGCGCGCCACCAGCGGCATCAGTGCCGAGACCGAGCCGCCGATGATCCCGGTCACCAGGGTGCGGGTCAGCACGATCCTGATCGACGGTGAATTGGTGATGTAGCGCACGCCGGAGACGATGGCGCGGTTCAGCCGCTCGCGCGGCAGCCGCGACGGCTCGCTGACGCGATTCCACAGGAACAGCACCACGAGCAGCGGCAGATACAGCACGGCATTGGCGGCGAACGCCGCCACGGCGCCTGCGGAGGCGACCACGATGCCGCCGATCGCCGGACCGAAGCTGCGCGCGATGTTGTAGCTGATGCCGTTCAGCGCGACCGCGGCGGGCAGCGTCTCCGTGGGCACCTGCTCGCTGACCGAGGATTGCCAGGCCGGGCCGAACAGCGCCATGCCGCTGCCGACCACGAAGCACAGCGCGAGCAGGATGTTCGGCGTCACCAGGTTGAGCCAGGCCAGCACCGTCAGCGTGGTGGCGCCGGAGAGCGCGATCATAAGCGACACCAGCGCGACGATGCGGCGGTCATGCATGTCGGCGATGGCGCCGGCGGGCATCGAGATCAGCATCACCGGCAGCATCAGCGCGGTCTGCACCAGCGCGACCTTGTCGGCCTCCGAGGCCATCTGGGTCATCGCCCAGGCGGCGCCGACGCCCTGGATCAGGATGCCGAGATTGGAGAGCAGGCTGGCGAGCCAGATTCGCCGGAAGATTGAATGCCGCAGCGGTGCAGTGATACTGTCGGGACGCTTCCGCGGTTCGGTCATATCCGGTTCCGGTTGGCCTGCTATGAATTGTCGAATGATTCCGGCTGCATCAACTGATGCCCGGCAAACGCGTGTCCTGTCCAGCGATTACGGTATTCTTAGCGGGTGTAGGACACAGCTAAAGCACTGAAAGACCTGAGGAAGGGTTGGGGAAGGGGACCGATGGCGCTGTCGCGGCGGAGATTTTTGCAAGGGGCCGGCGCCTTGTCGCTGCTGGCGGGCCGTCTTTCCGTCCCGGCTCTGGCCCAGCCGGCGCCCGTCGGCGACATCCCTCCGATCCTGTTCGTGCACGGCAATGGCGATCACGCCGCCCTCTGGATGACGACGCTCTGGCGGATGGAAGCCAACGGCGTGCCGCGCGAGCGCATGGCGGCGATCAATTTCATCGATCCGCTGGCGCGCACGGACGACAAGGTCGAGCAGGCGGGCCGCTCCTCGACCGAGGACCAGCGCCGCGAGCTCGCCGAGGCGATCCGGGAGCTGAAGCAGAAGAGTGGCGCCGCGCGCATCGCGCTGGTCGGGAATTCCCGCGGCGGCAACGCGATCCGCAACTTCATCAAGAATGGCGGCGGCGGCGACATCAGTCACGCGGTGCTGTGCGGCACGCCCAATCACGGTGTCTACGCATGGGACGACGGGCTCGGCAACGAGTTCAACGGGCGCGGTCCGTTCCTGCGCGGGTTGAACGACGGCGACAGCGAAGTGACTGCCGGCACCGCATTCCTGACCTTGCGCAGCGACGGCTTCGATAAATATGCCCAGGCCGACGGCCGCTTCGTGGGCAAGCCGGGCACGCCGACCAACGTCACGACCGAAGGCCCGGCGCTGAAAGGCGCGACCAATCTGGTGCTCGGCGCGGTCGATCATCGCGAGACCGCGTATCATCCGCGCGCCTTTCGCGAGATCTACAAATTCATCGCCGGGCATGAGCCGTCGCGGATCGAGATCGTGCCGGAAACGGCGGTGAGGCTGAGCGGCGTCGTCACGGGCACGCCCAGCGGCGCGCCGACCAACCGGCCGGTGCCGGGTGCCACGGTCGACATTTATCGTGTGTCGGCGGAGACTGGCGAGCGCATCGGCGGCCCGCTGCACAGCTCGCAGGCCGGCGCCGATGGCCACTGGGGTCCGGCGCAGGTCGATCCGTCCTGGCCGCTCGAATTCGTGCTGACTTCGCCTGACGCGGTGACGACGCATATCTATCGCTCGCCGTTCCCGCGCTCCTCCGAGATCGTGCATCTGCGCGCGGCGCGGCCACTCTCGCCAGCCGATTCCGGCGCGGGTGCCATCGTGCTGATGTCGCGGCCGCGCGGCTATTTCGGGCTGCCGCGCGACATCGTGCTGTTCGACGGCAAGGAGCCGGCCGATGTCAAATCCGGGGTGCCGACCGATGCGGTGACGACGTTGCGGCTCGCCGCAGCCGATGTCGGCCGTCCGGTGGCCGCGATCTTCAACGGAGAGCGCATTGTGATGCGGGCCTGGCCGGCATCGGAGAACCGGATTGCGGTTGCCGAGCTGACTTATTAGGTCTGGTGAAGGGGTCCGCGCGCCTTCATGGCGCCGGGATCGCATGGCCGGATCAGCCGTTGCGTGGCAGGAAGCGAGGACCATGAGCATAGCCGAAGTCTACGACATCACGGTCACGCGGCGGCCCCTGGTCCCGCCGGCTCCGCCGCGCGCGCCCGCCGACATGGGCGCGTTCCAGCGGATGCGGGTGATGCGCAACTCGCCGATCGAGACCTGGGGCCAGCGGGCCTATGAGGACGACATCGTTCAGGGCCGCTTTCTCAACCACTCGAGCTTCATTCTCAACACGCCGGACGCGATCCGCCACGTGCTGGTCGACAATTACGAGAACTACACCCGCACGCCGGCCGGCATCCGCGTGCTGCGTCCGATGCTGGGCGAGGGACTGCTGATCGCCGAAGGCCGCGCGTGGAAGCATCAGCGCCGCACGCTGGCGCCGGCGTTCACCCCGCGCGCGTGACGACGCTCGAGCCATACATGATCGCGGCGGTCGACGAGACCATCGTCAAGCTGAAGGCAGCGAGCGGCGGCCCGGTCGATCTGCGCGAGGTGATGCAGCGGATGACGCTGGAGATCGCCGGCCGCACCATGTTCTCGTTCGGCATGGACCGCCATGGTGCGGCGTTGCGCGACTTCGTGATGGAGTATGGCGACACCCTGGCGCGGCCGCACATGCTGGATCTGCTGCTGCCGTTGAACTGGCCGACGCCGCAGGATTTCCGGCGCGCCCGCTTCCGCAAGCGCTGGACCGCGTTTGTCGGCCAGCTGATGGCCGAGCGCCGCGCCGCCGGCAAGGATGACAATGCGCCGGCTCGTGACCTGTTCGACCTGATGGGCGCGGCGCGCGATCCCGAAACCGGCCAGGCGTTCACCGACGCGCAGCTCGGCGACCAGGTCGCCACCATGATCCTGGCCGGCCATGAGACGACCGCGACCGCCCTGTTCTGGGCGCTCTATCTGCTGGCGCTCGATCCCGATACCCAGGAGCAGTTGGCAGCAGAAGTCAGAGGCGTGGCAGCGAATGGCACGCTCGACATCGAGCGACTTAAATTCACCCGTGCGGTAGTCGACGAAACCATGCGGCTTTATCCGCCGGCGTTTTTGATTGCGCGTGCGGCGGCAGGGCCCGACACCATCGCCGGCCGTCCGGTCAGGAGGGGTGACGTAGTCCTGATCGCGCCGTGGCTGCTGCACCGGCATGAAAGGCTGTGGCGCGATCCGAATGCGTTCGTGCCGGCGCGCTTCATGACGGGAACGCCGCCTGATCGGTTCGCCTATCTGCCGTTCGGTGTCGGCGCGCGAGTCTGCATCGGCGCGCATTTCGCGCTGGTCGAGGCGACGCTCGCGCTTGCGAAGATCATCGGCGCGTTCCGCGTCGCGCTGGCGGACAAGGATCCGGTGCTTCCGATCGGCGTCGTGACGACACAGCCGAACCGCTCGCCCGTCTTCACGATCAAGCCGCGCTGATCTTGCACGGCGGTGTTCCGATGCTCATCTCTTTGCTTTGAGCACGATCTTTTCGGAAAACCGGTCTCCACTTTTCCGGTTCATGCTCCAGGGGCTCACCATGAGCGATACGCAGGCCCATTTCGCAGTCCTCAGGCAGACGGCCGATCCGGCCGTCGCCGATGCCTTGCAGCAGCTGATCGCCGATGGTCATGATCGCGAGCTCAATCGCATCAACGCTCTGGAGTTCGCGGACCGAACCGGGCTCGACCAGGAGAAGGTGATCTCCGGCTTCCTGCATGCCTCCCGGCTCGGCCTGTTCGACATGAGCTGGAACGTGCTGTGTCCGGGTTGCGGCGGTGTGCTCGATGCCCACACCACGCTGAAGTCGCTGCGCCATGACGACTACAATTGCGCGCTGTGCGCGGCCGGCTACGAGGCCTCCGTCGACGAGCAGGTCGAGGTTGCCTTCACCGTCAGTCCGCGCGTCCGCCACATCGCCGCGCACGATCCGAACACGCTGCCGATCTGGGAATACTTCCGCCAGATGTTCTGGAGTTCGGGGATCGAGTTCGACGAGAGCTCGGTGTCGACCCTGATCAACGAGGTGACGCTGGAGGGGCTCGAATTGCCGGCCGGCGAGAAGGCGATCCTGTCGCTCAATCTGCCCAACCAGTTCATCATCGTGTTCGAGCCGGTGACGCATTCGGCGCATTTCTTTGCCGTCGAGGGCGAGCCGACCACCGAGCGCCAGCAGTTCTCGATCGCGTTCAACAAGTCGCATGCACCGACCGGCACCTCGACGATGCGGCCGGGGCCGCTGCGGCTCTCGCTGGAGAATCACGCCGACGTTCGGGTGCTGCCTTCGGTGTGGATCGCAGGCGATCCGCTGCACAAGCTGCTCGGCAAGCGCAAGCCGATCCTGACCGCGAAGCGGATGCTGTCGAACCAGACCTTCCGCGATGTGTTCCGGGCCGACAACCTCACCGTTGACCAGCGGCTGAAGATCACCGCGCTGACCTTCCTGTTCACCGATCTGAAGGGTTCGACCGCACTCTATGAGCGGGTCGGCGATCTCGCCGCATTCGATCTGGTGCGTGCGCATTTTCATGCGCTGCTCGAGATCATCGCCTCCGAGCGCGGTGCCGTGGTGAAGACGATCGGCGACGCCGTGATGGCGACCTTCATCCGACCCGAGCACGCATTGTCGGCTGGATTGCGCATGCGGGCGGCGATGAAGCAGCTCAACACCGAGCGCGGCAAGGAAGATCTGGTCGTCAAGATCGGCATCCATGAAGGGCCGTGCCTCGCGGTGACGCTGAACGAACGGCAGGATTATTTCGGCCAGACCGTGAATATCGCAGCCAGGGTGCAGAGCCTGTCGACGTCCCAGGAAATCCATTTGACCCAGCCGGTGATGGAATCCGCTGCAGTCGCAGGAATCCTCGACCGCGCGGCGATCAAGCCGATCCAGAAGGAAGCGGCGTTGCGCGGCATTGCCGACAAGCTCGTGGTGTACGAGATACCGTAGTCATATTTCTGAAACGTAATCCTTGCCGAAACGTAATGTCGCAGCGGGAACATGCGCGGATTGCGTCGGTTCTGTTTCCACGCCATATACATTTCAGCTTCATCCGACAGAGAGAGCGATGCTCGACGGACTCCGCCAATTCATTGCCGATATCGTCTCCCCCGATGCCCAGGCCGACCGCGCTTTCGATGACGGCGACTATCGCCTCGCGGCGACCGCGCTATTGGTGCATGTGGTCTCGCTGGACGGTGAGCCGACGCCTGCCGAGACGCGGAAGCTGCACAGCCTGATCGAGAGCCGTTTCCAGCTCGATCCCGGCACCGCCGACAGGCTGATCGCTTCCGCCATGCGCGTCGAGGGCGAGGCGGTGGATCTCTATCACTTTACCAGCGTGATCATGCGCTCGGTGAATGAGGAGGGACGGCTGCGCATCGTCGAGATGATGTGGGAGCTGGTCTATGCCGACGGCCAGGTCAGCGAGTTCGAGGATAACGTGGTCTGGCGGGCCGCCGATCTGCTCGGCATCTCCTCGCGCGACCGCATCGACCTCAAGCACCGGGTCGCCGAGAAGCAGGCGGAGCTGCCGAAGGGCCCGTGGGGCACCGCAGACGCGGCAATCTGACACGGTCACCTGGGCAAGCCTGAGCACCGTCGCCGGCGTCACGGATAACGAAATTTTAATGTCCATCGCGATTGTGGGCGATCCGTCTGAAAATCTGGCGTTTCATCGCCGATTCGGCGGTCCGCGACTGTCCACAAGCCCATACGCGGCTTGCGTCCCACCGCATGCCTATGCTCTCGTCGCCCCGTTGGGGACCTCACTAGAATTTGCAGTAAGAGTTTGAAACGTGACCGAGCGTGTGACGCTGATAACCGGGGCATCGGCGGGCATAGGCACCGAACTGGCGCGCGTGTTTGCATCGAATGGTCACCGCGTGGCGCTGGTGGCGCGACGGGTCGATCGCCTGACGGCGCTCGCCGACGAGCTCGCGGCCAAGGGCGGCGCGGCGCCGATTGTGATTCCCTGTGATCTCCAGCAGACCGATGCGGGCGACAGGATCGCCGAGGCCCTGACCACGGCCGGGGTCGAGGTCGAATATCTCGTCAACAATGCCGGTTTCGGCCTGTTCGGCCTCGCCATCGAGCGCGACCGTGCCGAACAGCTCAACATTATCAACGTCAACATCCGTGCGATGACCGATTTGACGCTGCGCTTTGCCGATCAGCTGATTCGCAACCGCGGCGGCATCCTCAACCTCGGTTCGATCGCAGGATTCCTGCCCGGCCCCGGCATGGCCGTCTACTACGCCAGCAAGGCCTATGTGCTCTCGTTCACCGAGGCGTTGCGCTGCGAGCTGGCGCCGAAGGGTGTGCGTGTCACCGTGGTTTGCCCTGGTCCGGTGCCGTCCGAGTTCCAGGATCGTGCCGGCTTTGCTCCCGGGTTCGATTCGGCCATCCTCAACGTCGCGCCTGATGAGGTCGCCCGCCAGGCCTATCGCGGCCTGATGGCCAACAAGCGCGCGGTGCTGCCCGGCGCCTTCATCAAGCTGGTGCCGTTCCTGCTCCGGCTGTTTCCGCGCTCCTTCATCCTGACCGCGGTCGGCGGCTTTCAGCTCCGCAAGCGCTAGTTTCTCCAGAGCAACCCCTGCGTCGTCGTCAAGGCTGTCTCTGGCCCGCTATTTGCTTCGCCTGGGTGTGCGCAAACTCACACGATGTTAACGACCACTTAGCTAAGATCGCACCTTACGTGCCGAAACTTTAAGCAGAGGCCAAACCTTCAAGTTCGAGGCAATGTCGTTCCGGTCTGACCAAACCCGTGTCGTGGTGCCCTTCGCGAGCCGAAGGCCGGCCGCGGTCACGCCGGCAAGTCAGGCCTCGCTCCGGCCGGTGCTGATCGTGCTGCATCAGGAGACATCGACCCCGGGCCGGATCGGCAACGCGCTGCGTGCGCTGGGCTACCCCCTCGACATCCGCCGTCCGCGCTTCGGCGATGCGCTGCCCGAGACGCTCGAGGCGCATGCCGGCGCGGTGATCTTCGGCGGTCCGATGAGCGCCAACGATCCCGACGACTACGTGCGGCGGGAGATCGACTGGATCGCAATTCCGCTGCGCGAGCAGCGTCCGTTCCTCGGCATCTGCCTCGGCGCGCAGATGCTGGCGCGGCAACTCGGCGCGCGCGTCGCGCCGCATCCGCAAGGCCGTGTCGAGGTCGGCTACTATCCGGTCAGGCCGACGCAGGCGGGCCGCGCGCTTTGCCCGGACTGGCCGGCGCGCGTCTATCACTGGCATGGCGAGGGATTTCAATTGCCGGCCGGCGCCGATTTGCTTGCAGCCGGCGATGATTTCCCGGTGCAGGCGTTCCAGTTCCGCAACGCCTTCGGCCTGCAATTCCATCCCGATGTGACCTACGCGATGATGCATCGCTGGACCGCGCGCGGCTGCGCGCGGATGGATTCGCCGGGCGCGCAGCCGCGTCATCAGCACTTCGCCGAGCGCGCCGTGCACGATGCCGCCGAGCGCGCGTGGCTGACGCATTTCATCGATGGATGGATCGCGCGGGTGCGGCAACCGGTGATGCTGCAGGCCGCGGAATAGCCGCGCGGCGGAATTTCACGCCGCCTTTTCATTCTGATGGATGTGCTACTGTCGAGGTGCCACGCGCGGGCCGTATCGCCGCGCGCATCAATAACAACAAGGCACAGGGAGATCGCCGTGAGCTACGAACACATCCTCTATGATGTCAGCGACAGGATCGCCACCATCACGCTCAACCGTCCCGACCGCATGAATGCGTGGACGGCGATCATGGAGCGGGACGTCCGCCACGCGATGGAGGCTGCGGCAAATGACGACGATGTTCGCGTCATCGTGCTGACCGGCGCGGGCCGAGGTTTCTGCGCCGGCGCCGACATGGACGCGCTGAAAGGGATCGATCCCAACGAGGTCCGACGCGGCGAGAACATTCCGTTCGACATGAATCGCCGCGCCGATTGGCAGACGCGCTACGCCTACTATCCCGCAATCAAGAAGCCCGTGATCGCGATGCTCAACGGCGCCACCGCGGGCATCGGCCTGGTCCACGCGCTCTATTGCGACCTGCGCTTCGCCGCCGACAGCGCGGTGTTCACGACTGCGTTCGCGCGGCGCGGTCTGATCGCCGAGCATGGCATCAGCTGGATGCTGCCGCACATCGTCGGTCACGCCAACGCGCTTGATCTGTTGATGTCGGCGCGGCGCGTCTCCGCCGCGGAGGCGCTGCGCATCGGCCTCGTCAACCGGCTCTCTTCGCCGGAGAAGCTGCGCGAGGAAACCTACGCCTATGCCCGCGACCTCGCCGATTTCGTCTCGCCGAGCGCGATCGCGACTATCAAGCGCCAGGTCTACGACGTGCCGTTCCAGACGCTGGCCGAAGCCACCATCGACGCCAACCGCGAGATGCAGATCGCGCTCAAGGGCAATGATTTCCGGGAAGGCGTCGCGAGCTTCGTCGAGAAGCGGCCGCCGCGGTTTACGGGGACGTGAGGGGGAGGGGCGGATTGGGTCCGTCTTCGCCCTGCGGGGAGCTTGCCTTAGCCCTGCTTCGCCCTTCGGGCTACGCCGCGGCAGCCTTCGCTCACTTCGCTACGATGGACTTTCCGGGCTTGCCGAGCCGAAGCTCGCGAAGCGAGCGAAGGCTGGTGGAGCCAGGCGGGATCGAACCGCCGACCTCGTCATTGCGAACGACGCGCTCTCCCAGCTGAGCTATGGCCCCATCGCGACCGGGTGTTGCTGAGTGTCCCGGCCGTCAGTCGGGCGCCATTTACAGTCCCGCCCAAGGCCAAGTCAAGAACGGTGAAACAGCGGTTTTCGGGCTTTCCTGCCCGGAACTTCCCTTGTTTGCGGGGGGACGAACCGATATTTAGAGCATGATCCGGACCCGGCGGGCCGCGTTAGCGAGAAGTACGTAGCGGTTTTCCGAGAAGATCCTGCTCAAACAAGAAGCGCGCTGGCGGTTCAAGTCCGGTTTCGTTGCGCTTTACCTGGTCGTCCCACCCGCGAGCCCCCATCATATGCGCGCTGTTCTCGACATCGTCATCATCGTCCTCGACCTCTATGTCTGGCTTCTGATCGCCTCCGCCATCCTGTCCTGGCTGGTCGCCTTCAACGTGGTCAACACGCGCAACCAGTTCGTTTCCGCGGTGGCCGAGTTCCTCTACCGGATCACCGAGCCGGTGCTGCGGCCGATTCGCAACGTGATGCCGAATCTGGGCGGCCTCGATATCTCGCCGATCATCGTGATCCTGATCATCATGTTCATCCAGCGGGTGATCGCCTATTACATCTATCCCAACGTGATCTGATCCCTGGCGATGGACCGCTGCTGATGGATCCTTGTTGATGGAGCCTTGGCAATGGATCCCTGGCGTTATTCCACCGAGGGCATCAGCATCGCCTTGCGCGTGACGCCGCGCGGCGGCCGCGACGATATCGACGGGATCGAGACGCTGGCCAACGGCCGATCCGTGGTGAAGGTGCGGGTCCGCGCCATTGCCGAGGGCGGCGAGGCCAACCGGGCGGTGACGGAGTTATTGGCCAAGGCGCTCGGCGTGCCCAAGGCCAGGGTGAAGCTGCTGTCCCGGTGCCACCTCGCGACTGAAGCAGGTGGCGGTCGACGGCGATCCGAGGCAGCTCGGCGACACCTTGAGGAAATTGACTGCGACCGCGCCGAACCAAGAGACGAAGGACTGACATGACTGCCCGCATCATCGACGGAAAAGCCATCGCCGCCGAGCTTCGCACCCGCGTCGCCGACGAGGTCGCCCGCGTCAAGCGCGACCATGCGCTGACGCCGGGGCTCGCCGTCGTGCTGGTCGGCCACGATCCCGCAAGCGAGGTCTATGTCCGCAGCAAGCACACCCAGACCCAGGCCGCCGGCATGGCCTCGTTCGAGCACAAATTGCCGGAGGACGTGTCGCAGGCCGACCTTCTGGCGTTGATCGCGCGTCTCAACCGCGATCCGCTGGTGCACGGCATCCTGGTGCAGCTGCCGCTGCCGAAATCGCTGCACACCGAAACCATCATCAACGCGATCGACCCGGCCAAGGATGTCGACGGCCTGCATCCGAACAATGCCGGCCGGCTCGCCGGCGGCCTGGCGGCGCTGTCGCCGTGCACGCCGCTCGGCTGCATCATCCTGACCAAGAGCGTGCATGCCTCGCTCGAGGGCATGAACGCGATCGTGATCGGCCGCTCCAACCTGGTCGGTCGTCCGCTGGTGCAGTTGCTGCTGAACGAGAACGCGACGGTCACGATTGCGCATTCGCGCTCGCGCGACCTGCCGAAGCTCTGCGCCCAGGCCGATCTGGTCTATGCCGCGGTCGGCCGACCGGAGATGGTGCGTGGCGACTGGCTGAAGCCGGGTGCGACCGTGATCGATGTCGGCATCAACCGCATCCCGGTGCCCGGCGGCAAGCCGAAGCTGGTCGGCGACGTCGCATTCCAGGAAGCGCTCAACGTCGCCGGCGCGATCACGCCGGTGCCCGGCGGCGTCGGGCAGATGACGGTGGCGTGCCTGCTGGTCAACACGCTGCGCGCCGCCTGCGCGATTCACGGCCTGCCCGCGCCGGCGGTGTGAACTGCTCCCTCGCCCCGCTCTTGCGGGGAGAGGGTCGGGGTGAGGGGCTCTCTCCACGAGTGTTGAAGGTGGACGGACCTGTACCCCCTCACCCGGATCGCATCTTACGATGCGATCCGACCTCTACCCGCAAGCGGGGCGAGGTAAGTCACTTCTTCGCGCGCTCGATGCCTTCGAGGATCAGCTTGCGGGCTTCGTCGGCGTCGCCCCAGCGCAGCACCTTCACCCATTTGCCCTTCTCGAGATCCTTGTAGTGCTCGAAGAAGTGCTGGATCTGCTGCAGCGTGATGTCGGGCAGGTCGTTGTAATTCTGTACCTTGTCGTAGCGCTGGGTCAGCTTCGACGACGGCACCGCGATGATCTTCTCGTCGCCGCCGGCCTCGTCCTCCATCAAGAGCACGCCGACCACGCGGACGCTCATCACGGCGCCCGGCACGATCGCGCGGGTGTTGACGATCAGCACGTCGCAGGGATCGCCGTCGCCCGACAGGGTGTGCGGGATGAAGCCGTAATTGCCGGGATAGCGCATCGGCGTGTACAGGAAGCGGTCCACCACGAGCGTGCCGGCCTCCTTGTCCATCTCGTACTTGATGGGCTCGCCGCCGACGGCAACCTCGATGATGACGTTGACGTCGTGGGGCGGATTTTTTCCGATCGATATGGCGTCGATACGCATGGATTGCTCCGCGTGGCCTTTGGAAGTTGAGAACGATGTGATTTTTTGGTTGGCGCCGCCAGGCCGCAAAACAGCATCAGGCCCGGCCTTGGGAGCCGGGCTGGCTGTCGCGCGCAAACGCTCAGGCTGGTTTAGCCTTGCCGCCGCTGCGAGAGAAGCAGGATTTTCAGTTCGCCCAGGCGAAAGCGACCTTGTCGAGCGACTTCGGCCCGAACCGCTCCGAGGAGCGCGCCACCATCCGGCCGCCCAGCGCGCGGTAGAACTCGGTCGCCGGTTCGTTATCCGAGAGCGCCCAGATCACCATGCTCTTCAGGCCGCTCTGCAGGAGATCGCGGCGGGCGGAGGCGAACAGGCGACGGCCGAAGCCGAGACCCTGGAATTCCGGCCGCAGATAGAGTTCGTAGATCTCGCCTTCGAAATGCAGGCTGCGGGCGCGGTTGCGGCCGTAATTGGCATAGCCTGCGATGCGGTCGCCGAACACCAGCACGCTGACGCGGCTGCCCTTGCGGATAGCGCTGTCCCACCACTGCGGGCCACGGCGATTGATCAGCTTCTCGAGTTCGGCGCCGGGGATGATTCCCTGATACGCCGAGCGCCAGGCTTCGTCATGGGTAGACGCCACCGCAGCCGCGTCTGCAGCTTTGGCCGGCCGGACCTCGATTAGCGTTGTGCTCATGCACCTAATCAAAGCAAGTCAGCGGGCCGCCTTCAAGGTCCATCGTTAATTATCGGTTAACCTGTGGATTTTTTGCATCAGTGTCATGAAAACTTGTACCGAAAGAGGACACTCGCGGGGCCCGCGCAACCAATCGCCGGTCCTGGCCTGTGCAAAGCGTGATCGCGCGCGCTGTATGACTATGCCGCAGTTGGGAAAAAGGCCATTCGGCGCTGATTCGCCGCCGGAATTTTGCGAGCGAATCCAGTCGCGAAGCCGTTGCATCATGCCCTTCGCGCTTGCGCCGCCGCAGTGGATTTTCACGCGGGCCCGGCCTATGGCAGCAGCGGTATCTGTGCGCGCCGAAACCGGCCCGATCACGAGCGGACTGCGATGACGCTCTATTTCCTGATCAAATATCTGCATGTGCTCGGCGCCATCGTGATCCTCGGCACCGGGACCGGCATCGCCTTCTTCATGCTGGCGGCCCATCGCTCCCATGATGTGGCCTTCATCGCGCGCACGGCGACGACCGTCGTGATCGCGGACATGATCTTCACGCTCAGCGCCGTGCTGCTGCAGCCGGTGAGCGGCGGCCTGCTGATGATGCTGTCGTCGACGGGCATCACCGAGCGCTGGTTGCTGGTGTCGCTTGCGCTCTACGCGCTCGCCGGCGCGTTTTGGGTTCCTGTCGTCTTCATGCAGATGGAGATGCGCGACCTCGCACAGGCCGCCGCCGACAAAGGCCTGCCGTTGCCGCCGCGTTACCATGCGCTGTTTCGCCGCTGGTTCCTGTTCGGGATTCCCGGCTTCGGCTCGGTGATGATCATCCTGTGGCTGATGATCGCGAAGCCATTTTAGAGCATGATCCCGGAAAAGTGTGCAGCGGTTTTCCGAACAGGATCATGCTCAAACAAGACTCCCATGAGTGACGACGCATCACACAACATCCTCGTGCTCGGCGCGTCGGGATTGATCGGACGCTATGTCACCGATGATCTGCGCGGGCGCGGTTTTCAGGTGATCGGGATCGCGCGGCATTTCACGCCCGCTCAAAAGATGAGCGCGGCCGACCTCGAGCTTCCCGTGATGTCGATGGATGCCGCAGCGCTGACGCAGCTCATTCGCACGCATGAGGTGGACGTTGTCGTGAATTGCCTCGGCGTGCTGCAGGATGGCCCCGGCAGCGACACAGGCGCGGTGCATCGCGATTTCGTCGCGCGGCTGCTTGCGGCGATCGGCGACAGCCATCGCGCCATCCGTCTCGTCCACATCTCGATTCCCGGCACGGCCAGTGAGGACCGCACCGCCTTCAGCACCACCAAGCGTGAGGCCGAGCGGCTGATTGCGGCGTCAGGGATCGCGCATGCGATCCTGCGCCCGGGCTTCGTCATTGCGCCGTCGGCCTATGGCGGCAGCGCCATGCTGCGCGCGCTGGCGGCGCTGCCGGTCGATCTGCCGGCCGATGAGGCGGCGACGCCGTTCCAGCCGGTCGCGGTCGAGGATATCGCCGCCACCATCGCCTGGCTCGCGGCACGCGATGTCGCCGATGAGCGCGTCCGAGCGGTGACATGGGATCTGATGCAGAAGCAGCCGGTCTCGCTCGGCGTCGTCGTCGCCCAGTTCCGCTGGGCATTCGGCACGGCGAAACATTTCCGCATCGCCTCGCCGTCGTTCCTGATCGATCTCGGTGCTCGCCTCGGTGATCTCACCAGCGGGCTCGGCTGGACGCCGCCGCTGCGGACCACCGCGATCGCCGAGCTGCGCCGCGGCGTCACCGGCGATCCCGCAGGCTGGATGGATGCCACCGGCATCGCGCCGAAGACGATCGCACAAGCGGTCGGCGCGCGTCCGGCGACGATCCAGGACAAATGGTTCGCGCGGCTGTTCCTGATCAAGGCGTTGATCTTCGCGAGTCTGGCGCTGTTCTGGATCGCCTCCGGCTTCATCGCGCTGGTGATCTCCTATGACGCGGCCGCCGGCATTCTGACCGCGCATCATTTTCCGCCCGCTCTGGTCGGGCCGGTGACGGTGCTGACCAGCCTGATGGACATGAGCATCGGCGTGCTGATCGCGATCCGGCGCACCGCGGCGTTGGGTCTCGTTGCCGGCATCATCGCCTCGCTCGGCTACATGACGGGATCGGCGATCCTGACGCCCGATCTCTGGATCGAGCCGCTCGGCGCGCTGGTGAAGACCGCGCCCGCGATAGTGCTCATGCTGGTGGCGCTTCTTATTCTGGACAATCGATGAGTAGCTGGCCCGACGACGACGTGATCCTCTACGACGGTGTCTGCATCTTCTGCTCGCGCTGGGTCCGTTTCGTCATTGCGCGCGACACAGCGCGCCGTTTCCGCTTCACGCCGATCCAGTCCGACTACGGCACGCGGCTGGCAAAAACCTTCGGCATCGACCCCGACGACCCCGACACCAATGCCGTCGTCCATGACGGTATCGCCTGGATGAAGTCCGATGCCGCGTTGACGGTGCTGAGCCATCTCCCGGGCTGGGGCTGGACAAGTGCGCTGTTCGCGGTGCCCAAGCCGCTGCGTGACGCCGTCTACAGCGTGATCGCGCGCAACCGCTACAAGATTTTCGGGAAGTACGAGACGTGCTTCGTGCCTGATGCTGACATGCGGGCGAGGGTGCTGGAGTAGGAAAAATACTAGGAGAATGATGCCTCGTAGCTGAGGGGCGATAGATGGACAAAGCTCCTCAGTGGTGGAATCAGCTCAAACATTCTTGGGGATGCTGAGAAATCAAAGACTCTGCAGAGTCGAAAAGCATCTGGTCGTTCTTCTGCCAAGGAAAGCTCATTTCTCGTGATGTAAAACGGCGTCACGTCGGCGCCGACGGTAGTTTTAACTTCAAGAAAGCGTTCTTTGCCGCGTTCATCGAAGGAAAGTATGTCGTAACCCGCGCCGTCACCTAGCTCCTCTGAAATCCACCGAACTTTCTTGGCAAGATCGGGTCGGTCGAGTTCCGTTAGCCTTTGATGTTCGTACTGAAAAACCAGCTCTTCTCCGTCCCTGCCGAGCTTGCGATTTCGGAAATCTCGCTCGACCGGATTAAACTTGCGGATCAATCGCTGTATGTCCGCTCTACTCGGATTCGCGGCCAGAAGAGGCGGCGGCGTTCCAACAAACAGTCCCTGCCGCTCAGCGAATCCTTCCACGGTCTTTTCCGGGTACAACGCCATGGGATGCGAAGAAAGATACCGATCGATAGCCGGGATAATAGCCTTCTGATAGTTGGCGGCCGGCATGTACCCGGCAATCCTTGGAAGCCCAAGCTTGAGCAACACCGCTGAGATATTTTGGTGTTTGAACTCGATTGAACCCTCGGATCGATCGATATGGCGCCGAAGAAGGCGACTATGCTCCGCCTTGCTGTACGATTTCCCAATAGCTTCGCCTTGTAGCATCAGGAAATAGTCGGCGACGATCAGATCAAGCTCTTCGTCGGTCCAGTTTCGTCGTTCGTTGGGCTCGTGTGCCATTGCGGCTTACGTTGCCCTAACGGCCCATGGTTCGAATAGGAAACGGTCGTCGATCAAGGTCAAACTTGTTGCCGAGCCATTCAACAAACTCAGTCGGCGTCTGTTTGGATTTCCAGTTTCGCTGCAAGTATTCCTCATCGAGGCCAGCGTCCTCGATCGTGATGCAGTAGATATCAGTGAGCCTTTGATCCACGGCTCCGCGCCAACCCAGATATCCCTGATCTGTCGCCATCGTTCGTCTCGGACCAAACATTTTCATTAGAATGGCCGGTCCGGCCGAGCCGTGCAAGTCGGTTCAACCTTGGGCTTTGGTTGGGGTCCCAAGCACCTCCTTCGCCGCCCGCTCCCCCGAGTCCCGCGCGCCATGCGCGGTCGAGAAGAAATGCGGCGACGTCGCCTCGCCTGCGAAGAACAGCCGGCCGTCGATCGGGGCGGCGAGAGCGGCGCGCTTGTCGGCGTGGCCGGGCAGCGCGTGCGAGTAGGAGCCGCGGGCGAACGGGTCGTGGGCCCAGCGGGATTCGCTGAGCGGCGTCAGCTTGCGGCGGAAATCATTGCCGAGGAAGGAAACGATCTCGTCGATGCTGTGCGCGGCGATGGCGCCGTCGCCGGCATCTTCGAGCGCTTGCGCAAAACGGCCGCCGAAGAAGCCTTCGATGCAGGGCTGGCCGAACGGACGGATGTGGTAGGTGCCCATCTCGGTGCGCATCGTGGCGCCGCGCAGATTGCCTTCCTTTGGCAGCGCCTCGGGCTCGGCGAGCGCCAGGGTCACCTTGTCGGCGAGGCCGAGCGGCAGGCCGCGCGCGGCATCGAGCTTGTCCGGCAGCGCCGGCGAAAAGCGGATCGCCTCGTCGGCGATCAGGTTGGTCGGCACGGTGACGATCACCCTGTCCGCCTCCAGTGTGCCGCGTGAGGTCTCGATGCGGACGCGCTTGCCTGCGTGATCGATCAGCCGGACCTCGCAGTTCAGCGCGACCGATACCTGTTCGCCATAGGCTGCGACCAGCGCGCCATAGCCGCGCTTCACGCGCCAATTGACGTTGCTGTCCTCATAGGCGTCGAAGTCGAGGATCGAGAGCTGGTCGAGCTCGCAGCCGTTCACATAGGTCGAGATCGCATCGATCATCGGGTTCCAGCGGTTGCCGGGCTCCAGATAGCGATCGGCCGAACCGTCCTTGCCGCCGCGCGCGGCCGCTTCGAGGCGATCATAGAACTGGTCGAGCGCGAGCATGAACGCATCGCGGTCGGCCTGCGGGAATGCCTTGCCGTAGGCGCGCTCGCGCCACGGCGGCAGGTCCTTGTTGAGCTCGAAGCCGAGTTGCTGGGCGATGCCGACGAAGCTGTTCTGGTCAGCCGAGTGCAGCCAGCCGCAGCCGACGTCGAACACCACGTCAGGCGCGGCCTGAATCGTATGCGCGCGGCCGCCGAGGCGGTCGCGGGCCTCCAGTACGATGCTGGAAAGGCCGGTGCCCTTCAGCGCATGCGCGGCGCCGAGGCCTGCGGCGCCGGCGCCGATGATGGCAACATCGACCCTGGAAGGAAGGGAACTCATGTCCCGGCTCTAGCACGTCTGGCGACACGTCCAAAGTCAACACGCGCATAACTGTCATCACCCGCGAAAGCGGGTGATCCAGTATTCCAGAGACAGGAGTGATTGAGCCGATGAGCCGCGGCGTACTGGATGCCCCGGTCAAGCCGGGGCATGACAGTTTCTATGCGGGACCGTTTACGCCACCGCTTCCTTGGCCTTCTCGGCGCGCTTGCGGTCGTTCGGATCGAGGTGCTTCTTGCGCAGCCGGATCGACTTCGGCGTCACCTCGACGAGCTCGTCGTCTTCGATATAGGCGAGCGCCTTTTCCAGGGTCATCCGGATCGGCGGCGTCAGGCGCACCGCTTCGTCCTTCGAGGTGGTGCGGATGTTGGTGAGCTGCTTGCCCTTCAGCACGTTGATCTCGAGGTCGTTGTCGCGGGTGTGCTCGCCGACGATCATGCCCTTGTAGACCTTCCAGCCCGGCTCGATCATCATCGGGCCGCGGTCTTCCAGCTTGAACATCGCATAGGCCACCGCTTCGCCCTGGTCGTTGGAGATCAGGACACCGTTGCGGCGGCCCTGGATCTCGCCCTTGTAGGCGGCATAGCCATGGAAGATGCGGTTCATGATCGCGGTGCCGCGGGTGTCGGTGAGCAGTTCGCCCTGGTAACCGATCAGGCCGCGGGTCGGCGCGTAGAACACCAGCCGCAGGCGGTTGCCGCCGGACGGGCGCATCTCGATCATCTCGGCCTTGCGCTCGCTCATCTTCTGCACGACGACGCCGGAATGCTCCTCGTCGACGTCGATCACGACCTCTTCGATCGGCTCCTGCCAGTTGCCGGTCGCCTCGTCCTTCTGCAGCACGACGCGCGGACGCGACACCGAGAGCTCAAAGCCCTCGCGGCGCATGGTCTCGATCAGGATCGCGAGCTGCAATTCGCCGCGGCCGGAGACTTCCATGGAATCCTTGTCGGCGGCCTCGACGACGCGCAGCGCGACATTACCCTCGGCTTCGCGCATCAGGCGGTCGCGGATCATGCGCGAGGTCACCTTGTCGCCTTCGGTGCCGGCGAGCGGCGAGTTGTTGACGATGAACGACATCGACACCGTCGGCGGATCGATCGGCTGCGCCGGCAGCGGCGTCTCGACCGAGGGATCGCAGAAGGTGTCGGCGACGGTGCCCTTGGTGAGGCCCGCGATCGCGACGATGTCGCCGGCCTCAGCCTCTTCGAGCGGGGTGCGCTCAAGGCCGCGGAAGGCGAGGATCTTGGTCAGGCGGCCGCTCTCGATCAGCTTGCCGTCGGCGGACAGCACCTTGACCTGCTGGTTCGGCTTGATCGAGCCGGAGGAGATGCGGCCGGTGATGATGCGGCCGAGATAGGGGTTGGCCTCGAGGATGGTGCCGATCATGCGGAACGGACCTTCCTCGACCTTCGGCGGCTCGACATGGCGCACGATCAGGTCGAACAGCGGCTGCATGCCGAGGTCCTTCGGACCCTCCGGGCTCTCCGCCATCCAGCCCTGCTTGGCCGACCCGTACAGGATCGGGAAGTCGAGCTGCTCCTCGCTGGCGTCGAGCGCCGCGAACAGGTCGAACACCTCGTTGATGACTTCGGTCGGTCGGGCGTCGGGACGGTCGACCTTGTTGATGACGACGATCGGCTTCAGGCCGATCTTGAGCGCCTTCGACACCACGAACTTGGTCTGCGGCAGCGGACCCTCGGCGGCGTCGACCAGCACCAGTGCGCCGTCCACCATGTTGAGGATGCGCTCGACCTCGCCGCCGAAGTCGGCGTGGCCGGGGGTGTCGACGATGTTGACGCGGATGTCCTTCCACTGCACCGAGGCCGCCTTGGCCAGAATGGTGATGCCGCGCTCGCGCTCCAGATCGTTGGAGTCCATGGCGCGTTCGGTGACCTTCTGGTTCTCACGGAAGGTGCCGGATTGCTGCAGCAGGCGGTCGACGAGGGTGGTCTTGCCGTGGTCGACGTGGGCGATGATAGCGACGTTGCGAAGGTTCATGGCTCTTCTTCTGGTCGTGCAATGGTCAGATGCGCGATCTCGCCGGACCGATTTGGCCGGCCGCTCGCTCACGTGGCCCAATCGGGGCCCGGATCACGCTCATACCCAAGAAATTTGACGGGGACGCATCACCCCAAAAAGGAAGCCCGGTCAGAGGACCGGGCACCTTGCGCGTTGCGGCGCAATATAGTCAGAAATCACCAAAAAACAATGATTTATTGACGGTTTGGTCGATCGAAATTAGGGCCGGAAGGGCCGGTTTTGGCAGGTTCCCGTGACCGGCGTCATTTCCGGGAACGGGCCAAAACGATCAATACGACGCCGCCAAGCGCCATCAACATCACCACCGGCGTGAATGGGTCCCTGCCCGGTTCGACCGAGGTGACGATCAGGACTGCACACAGCACGCCGGGCAGCAGCAGGATGACGCCCAGAAACAGCATGAACGAGGTCAGACAGCCGCTGCTTTGGCGCGGTTGCCAAGAGCTGTTCGGCGGCGGTTGGTCCAGGCTGCTCATGATTCGTCGCGCCTCCTACGGCTACCGCCCCTTGATCGCAGCCCGGATCAGCATGATGCCGGCGAACCCGACCAGAAGGCCGAGCAGGGTCAGGAACAGCAGGCCGGGCTCCAGGCTCGAGTTGGTCAGCGAGCCGATCCCGAACAGGAGGGCGCACAGCCCGGGCAGCAGCAGGACCAGCCCGAACACCACCATGAACGCGGTCGCGCAGCCGCTGCGTGGCGCGGGCAGCGCGGGCGGCTGCGCTGGTGCAGGCGGCACAGGAGGAGGATTGGTCTCGCTCATGGCTGTTGGTCCACCAGTGGGTTCGCGATGCCGGCCGTTCCTAGGATCGAGGTCTGCGGATGGCCCACCAGATCAGGGCCACGCCGAAGCACGCCACCAGCAGGCAGGCGGCGACGAACTGAAGGTCATCGGACGCTGTCTTGGCGACGCCGGCAAATACGAAGATCAGCGCGCAGAGGCCGGGCAGCAGCAGAATGACGCCGGCAACGATCATCAGCGCCGTCACGCAGCCGTTGCGCTGCTCCGGAGGGCGGGGCGGAGGGGGCGCGCTGGTCTCGCTCAACGCGGCACCTCCTCGCTCTGCCGTGCCTCTCGATAGGTCTGCCCGGCCAGGCTCGCGCGGATGCCGTCGATCAGCCCATTGCGGTAGAACAGGTTGTAGGTGTCGAACGGGATGATCGCGCCGCTCTCGGTGACGAAGTGGATGCAGCTTCGCTTGACGTTGCCGACGCAGAAATTGAAGCGATCGAGGAATTGCACGATGGTGACGCGGAACACGTTCTCGTAGGTCAGGCCTTCCGGCACCTCGAAGCTCGGCAGGCAGCACAGCAATTCGCAAACCCGTTCGCTCGTGTTCAGCGGCCCCGACGACAGCGAAAACAAATCGACGAACTTTTCCCGCAGCACCGGATATTTTTCCGGGCTGATCGTGTTCGGCATCACCGCGATCAGCTGCTCCTGCGGGATCAGCGAGGTCAGCGGCAGCACCTTGTCGGCGTTGCGCAGGCCGTAGCCGATCGAGATGCTTTCGGGATTGCACGGCAGCGGGATCATGTCCTTGTCGCCGAACACCCCGGTCTCGATCACGCGCTGGCGGATCTCCGACAGCATGATGCGGTCGGTATCCTTGTTGAAATCCTCGTTGCGGCCGGCGTCCTGCACCGGCTGCAGCGTGACGCCGCGGACGCACTTCCAGGTCAAGGCATGGCGAACGATGTCGCCGATCTCGGCGTCGTTGACGCCGCGCTTGATGGTTGCGACCAGCGTGGTCGAGACGCCCTCACGCTCGAGATTCTCCAGCGCCTGCTGGCGGATCTTGCGCAAATCCGCGCCGCGCAGATTGACCAACGCCTCGCGCTTCAGCGAATCGAACTGCAGATAAACTTCAAGGCCACGCTTGTTTTCGGCGAGTTTCGCCACGAACTCCGGCTCGCGCGCGATCCTGAGGCCGTTGGTGTTGATCATGACATGGCGGATCGGGCGGGCGCGCACCGCATCCAGAATGGCGAAGAAATCCGGATGCAGCGTCGGCTCGCCGCCGGAGATCTGCACCAGGTCAGGCTCGCCCTCGCTCGCCACCAGCGCGTCGAGCATCTTCTCGATCTTGGCCAGCGGTGTGAAGCTGGTACGTGCCGGCGCGGAATCCGCAAAGCACACTGGGCAGGTCAGGTTGCAATGCTCGGTGATCTCGATCAGCGCCAGGCAGGAGTGCTGCTCATGGTCGGGGCACAGCCCGCAATCATAGGGGCAGCCGAATTCGGTGTGGCGCTGGAAGGCGAGCGGCCGGTCACCGGGCTTGATGAAATCCTTGCACAGCCGCCAATAGGCCTGATCGGTCGAGACCAGCGTCGATTGCACGCCGTGCTGCTTGCAGCGCTTCTCGTACCAGACCTCGTTGCCGAGAATCTGGATCTTGGTCGGCACCAGGGTCAGGCAGGTTTCGCAGAGCGACTGGGTCTGGCCCCAGAAGATGTAGGGGCGCGACTTACGCAGCGGCGCGTTCATGCTTCACACTCACATTCGGCGCCGTCGCGAGCATGACGGCGGCGTAGACCATGACAAACAGCGACAGCAGGTGGAACAGCGAGAACGGGCCGATCAGCGCGCCGTAGGGCTTGATGAACTCCCACACGAAGCGCTGCAGGCCGTAGTAGAACAGCACGAGGTAGAATCCATTGGTGATGACAGCGGCGTTGCGGTTCAATACGGCCCAGACATAGAACGCCGCGAAGGTGGCCATCGCCAGGCCCTCATAGAGCTGCACCGGGTGGCGCAGCACGCCGTCGCCGAAATCATGGCCCCAGGGCAGCGTGGTCGGCGTGCCGTAGGTGAAATCCTCGAGCCCCGCGAAATAACAGCCGAGCCGGCCGACCGCGACGCCGATCGCGAGCGGCAGCGCGAACCGCGCCCCGGTGCGCAGCGAGATGCCGTGCAGCCATTTATAGAGCTCGATCGCGACGATGCCGCCGGCCAGCGCGCCCTCGACCGAGCGGGCGATGCCGGATATGCCCGAGAACCACAGGTTCAGCGTGCCGAAGATGTACGCGCCGATCCCGGCGCCGAACACCAGCGCCGCGATATAGGTCAGCTCGAAGGATTGCCGCGGGAATTGCAGCCCACGCACCCGTGACAACCACCACATGGCGATCGCGGCCGCGCCCCATGCTGCAACGTCGAAGACGGCGTGAAGTTCAGCCCCACTCATGAGGCGAGTGTAGCGTGATTTTCGCGGTGTGCGATAGTCGGATGCTTTCCGACTTGCGCTGGCCTTTCCGTATCGTCATGGCCGGGCACAGCCGTCCGAAGGACGGCGTCGCTTCCACTCGCCTATGTCCCGGCCATCCACGTCTTCCTGCACAGGAATATCAAGACGTGGATGCCCGGGACAAGCCCGGGCATGACGAGTTACAAAAAGCGTTCCGAATTCGTAGCGTGAGTCATCCGCCGCAAGCGGCGGCATCAGTTCGCCGGGTTGTCCTCGCTTGGATAGACCCCGCGCAGCACTTCCTCGAAGTGATCCTTCACCGCCTCGTTGCACAGGCAGGAGCGCAGCTTGAGCTTGTCCGGGTCGCGGATCACGATCGCGCCGCGGCGGGTGTCCAGCACGCCCTCCGCCTTGAAGTTCTGGATCACCCGGCTGGTGTAGCTGCGACCGACGCCGAGCAGGGTCGAGAGCTGCTCATGGGTGAGCGGCACCACGCCATTGCCGTTGGTGCGCTCGATCGCCGAGATGATCCATTTCGCAGCGCGCTGCTCGATCGAGTGGATCGCGTTGCAGGCGGTCGACTGGAATATCTGCGCCAGCATGCAGTCGGCATAACGCGCGAAGATGTTGCGCACCGAGATCGACCTCAGCTTGGCGGCGTCGAGCCTGCTGATCGGCAGTCGCACGAACGGGCCGCCGAACTTGACGGTGATGCGGGTATAGGCCGGCAGGAATCCCTGACTGACGATGCCGCCGACCGCGCCCTCGCGGCCGACCAGGATGGTCTCGACATCGCGCCCGTCTTCGTTGGGCACCATGTAAGACGCGAGGCTCGGTCCGCATGGAAAATGCACGATCTGGACATCGTCGCCGGGATTGTAGAGCAGGTCGCCGGCCTCGGCCTCGACCACCGCAAGGAACGGCGCGATCAGTTCGTAATCGGCGGCGTTGAGCCGGCGCAAAAGATTATTGAACGGCCGGTCGTTCGTTCCGGCCAACTCGGTCGGCTTTGTAATCATTTGGAATATCCTGAGAACCCAACGCGGACCATAACAAGTAAGTTCCCGCGTTTATGTTCACTAGTGAACAGACGCGGCGGCTCGCGATGTGATGGTTTCGTTTCGGGAACAGCCGGCGTGCCTTTGGGCGCCGGTCGCGGGCCATCCGGCCGGACTGATCCGGTCTCTCATCCATCATCGAAGAAATGGACACCGAGCCATGGAATCCGCTCCCGATGCCGGCATGCCCGGCGACGTCCTGGTCGTCGAGGACGATCCGATCATCTCGCTCTATTTCGAGGACACCATCCTCGGCTTCGGTGCCCGGACGGTGCGCACCGCTGCGAACGTTGCCCGCGCGCTCGAACTGATCGCCGAACGCGCGCCGGATTTCGCGCTGCTCGACGTCGGCCTCGTCAGGGGCGAGAAGACCTTCGCAATTGCCGAGCGGCTCGATGCGCTGAAGGTGCCGTTCGCGTTCGTCACCGGCTATGGCACGGATATGAGGCTGCCGGATTCGCTCGCCGGCAAGCCGCGGCTGAACAAGCCGTGTTCGAGCGAGACGCTGGAAGCCGCGCTGCGAAACGGACTCTGACGGGTCGTCGGGCTTCGGGCCTCGCCGTCGGCGCTTTCGTCGTCTACGATCCAATCGGATTCGACGACGCACAGGCCTCGGGAAACCGCCATGGCGATCAGGACATCTGCCGCAGCGCCCGCAGCCGCGCTCTCTCTCGCTCTGCTGCTCGCGTCGCCGCTCGCCTCGACCGTCGTCGGTGGCTTCGTATCTCGAGCCATCGCCGAGCCGGCCGCATTGACGAGCGCGCAATCCGCCGCGCGCGAGGCCTACGACAATGCCCTGAAGAACT
Source organism: Bradyrhizobium acaciae (assembly GCF_020889785.1). GTDB lineage: Bacteria > Pseudomonadota > Alphaproteobacteria > Rhizobiales > Xanthobacteraceae > Bradyrhizobium > Bradyrhizobium acaciae. The sequence continues at coordinate 6,412 of NZ_JACMYK010000083.1, read as the reverse complement.
TCGTCTCGATCCTGCGCCAGCGGCGCGCGCAGATCGATGCCAGGCAGCCGTTGCCGAACCTGCCGGGCCAGGCGATCTATCTTGCCCGTGTCGAGATGATGAGCACGTACAAGGATCTTACCGACGCGCTGCCGTCCCGGATTGGAAGGCCCGGCAAACTGGGAATCCCTCCAGCCTATTTCGACGCCGACAATGACCCGCTGCTTGATGAGTACCGGAAGCTCTTTGACGTCATGGAGGCGCCGCCTGCCGGCGCGCAAACATCCGAGACGCCATTCAAGGACGTGGTCGATCTGGCGACGGTGATCGCGCGCGCCAAGGGTCTGAACGCAGCTGACGCCGCGGCCGCCGGCCGCATCAGCCTCGGCCTGTTCTTCGCCGAGACGAACGGCAAGCAAAATGCAGGGAATGCGCGGTCGAACACCTACAAAGGGAGCCTGCAGACCGGCCCGTCCGAAGATCGCAACGGTCGCAAGAAATGGTTAGCCATCAAACGATCAATCGCGGCCCTCGATCCTGCGCTGAGCCGTCGCGACGACAAGGAAGAAGCACGCGCCGGCAATCTCGATCACCGGTTCAATCACTGGACCGCGGTGCGCGACGGCCTCATGAACGCGCACGCGGAAATCTTCCCGCAGGTTCCGGCGATCGCAAAAGCCCTGCCCGATCCGATCGATCAGATGAAGCTGTTCGAGCTGATCCAGATCATTCCGACGCCGACCAAAGCCGCGCTCAGGTCGGGCAACCTCACGGCCTACCGAATCTCCGATCCCCGGATCATGGGATATCTGCGGAACAATAGCGTCTTCGCTTACGGCCGGGCCGACCGGGCCCGGACGTCTGCAACCTTCCGCGAGATCCTCGATGCGATGTGGCTGTTCAACGCCAAGTTCGAACAGGCGCTTGCCAAAGTCGCGGAGCTCAAGGCCGGCAAGCAGGAATGAAATCAGCAGGCTGTCAGAGCGGACCGAGCAGCGACCATCGCGGATCGCAGAACTCCTGCACGGCAGACGCGACGCCGCCGGCGATGATGTTGCGGTGTTCCGGTGAATCCATCTTGAGTTCTTCGTCCCGGTTGATGATCGAGCCTGCCTCCAGCAGAACGGCGGGCATTGCGGTCTTCCGCAGCACGATCAACTCATTATAGCTGTAGACGCCGGTGTCCTTGTTCAACAGCGGGTGTTGGTTGCCACCCATGATGGGCAGGCTGTATTGCACAGCGTAGTGCAACCCCTGCGCCTTCATTTCCTTCGCGATCAGTTCGGCGAACCGGAGGCTCGTCTCGAAGTCCGGATTCTCTCGGGAGACGAACACGGAGTACCCGCTGAAGCGGTCGCTGAAATGGCTCTTCTTGCCCTCGAATTCCCAGTCCTCGAGCATCTTGTTGGGTACGGAGTCGTGGTGGATCGACAGCAGCATATCCGCGTGCAGATTGTTGGCGCTCGCGACCCGCTTGAACAGGCTCGGTCTTGCCTTGCCGTCGGTCAGCAGCAGCCTGGTCTCGGCAAAGCCGTCGGCCTTCAACCTCTCCGCGATCAGCCGCGCAAGGCGCAGGTTGAACGCGAACTCGGCGACGTTGCGCGCGCTGATCGCGCCTTCCGATTCAGCGGTATGCCCGACATCCAGAACGATCCGGAATGTCGCGGGATCGCATTTGCCCGCGGCCGGCTTGAGAACCGAAGGCGGCAGGGCGACCGGCCCAAGGGCGGCAAGCCGGGTGGCGCGGTGCTTGGCCGGCACGCGGTGCTTGGCCGATTTGGCCGGCCTTGTCGACTGCCTTGCCGAGTTCGCGCGCTTTGGCGCCTTGGCCTGTTTGGATGAACTCTTGAAGAGATCGGGCAGCCAGCCGGCATCGCCGGCTTCGATCGGCAGCAGCGCGAACACTGCGATCGCGACAATAACCAAGCGGCGAGGTCGAAACCCCGCGACGATGCCACCGAGCACGCGAAAGAACTCGCAGCGCCTCATGCTCCGCCCCTCCGGGCCCCCAGCATAACGGCTTCGCTAGAGGTACCGGAAGAGGCAGGTCGCGTCCATCCCCGTCAATCGCAACGCCCCTGCCTTTGGGACAAGGGCATCGCGGACAGGGAGCACGGTTCCGGCTGCGGCCGAATTACACCGGCTTCGGATCGAGCGTGATCGCCCACAGCTCGGCGTCGACGCGGTCGCGCAGGCTCACCGTCATCTGCCCGCTCTTGCCGTCGATCTTGACGTGGCCGAAGAACTGCATGCCTGCCGACGGCGGCAGGTTCTGGTTGGCTTCGCCCGGCGCCTTGACGAACTTCACCTCGGGACCAAACGTGTTGTCGAGCTCGTTCGGACCGAACGTGCCGGCATGCAGCGGGCCGGAGACGAATTCCCAGAACGGGTCGAACTCCTGGAACTGGGCCTTGTTCGGATTGTAGTAATGCGCGGCGGCATAGTGCACGTCGGCGGTCAACCAGACTGTATTGACGATCCCTGCGGTCTTGATGAAGCGCAGGATGTCGGCGATCTCGAGCTCACGACCGCGCGCCGGGCCATCGCCTTGCGCGAAGGCTTCCGAACCCTTCTTGTTGGTCGCATCGTCGTAGACGATCAGCGAGAGCGGCATATCGGAGGCGATCACCTTCCAGGTGGCGCGCGAGTTGAGCAGCGCGCGCTTCAGCCAGGCCATCTGGTCCGGCCCGATGAAATAGGCGTCGGGGCCGTAGGTCTCCTGCAGGTTCGGACCGTTCGGGCCGCGATAGCTGCGCTCGTCGAGCATGAAGACGTCGAGATGCGGGCCGTAGCTCAGCGTGCGATAGACCCGGCCCGGCTCGACGATGCTCTCGCGCATCGGATACATCTCGTGGAAGGCTTTTGCCGCGCGCGCGGCGAGCACGTTGATGTCGCGCTCCTTGTAGGTCGCCGGCAGCTGCTTCGAGAGCGACCAGTTGTTGGTTACCTCGTGATCGTCCCACTGCACGAAGATCGGCACTTCGGCATTGAAGGCGCGCAGGTTCGAGTCGAGGAAATTGTATTTGTGCGCGGCGCGGTATTCGTCGAGCGTCTCGGCGACCTTGGCCTTCTCCGGGATCGTGATGTTCTTCCAGATCTTGCCGTCGGGCTGCTTCTGCTCGGCGGTGATGATGCCGTCGGCATAGATGGTGTCGCCGGAATGCAGGAAGAAATCCGGGGCGTGCTTCTTCATCGCCGAGAAGGTGATCATGCCGCCGTCGTCGGGGTTGATGCCCCAGCCCTGGCCGGCGACGTCGCCGCCCCACACGAAGGAGACGTCGCGCCGGTCGCTCGGCGCGGTGCGGAAGCGGCCGACCACGGGCTCGCCGACAACGTCGATATGGGCGAGGTCGCGGAAGCGGACGCGATAGAAGATGTCCTGGCCGGAGGGCAGGTTCTCCAGCAGCATCTTGGCGGTGAAGTCGCTCTCCGGCAGCGCCGTGATCGGCGGCAGCGCGCGGGCGTCCTTGAACGATTCCGTGGTCGCGACCTCGACCATCATCTGCGACGGCCGGTCCGCACGCGCCCACACCACGCCGCCGTCGACGCCGACATCGCCGGACTGCACGCCATGGGTGATCACGGGACGATCGGCGGCGCGCGACAGATAAGGCATCGCGATCACGCCGGCGCCGGCCGCAGCCGCAGTGGAGAGAAAGTGTCGGCGGGTGAGCTTTCGCGAAAACCGGATCGTCATGGGGAGCCTCCTCAGGTCACAGCGACAATGCGCCGCGGGCATATCAAGACCTAGGAAAATTCCATGACGGAGAGATTACAGGGGCGACCTCCAGCCTTCGCCTCAGAAAAGCTCCAAGGCACGTCAGCTTCTTCGTAAAGTGAGCACGCGTGTCAGGCTCCCTCCCCCGCAAGGGGCGAGGGAACCCTACCGCCAGCCGCTCCCTCACAGCGAAGAACGTTAAGGACCTACGCCGTGCCCGCCGCGCGAAACTGCGTCGCGGTGCGCTGCAAATTCTGCGGCATGCTCAGCAGCAGCGCCTTGCGGTCGGCGACCGCGTTGTGGAACTGCTCGAGCGCGATGTTGAACGCGGTCAGCGTGCCTTCTTCGATGGCGCCGTGCTCGAAGCTGTCCAGCGTGTGACGCAGGATATCGTCGGCTTCCGCCTGCATCTGGTCGAGCTCTTCGGTCGAATCGCTTTGCCGTGCGCCCTTCAGCATCTCCAGCAGCCGGTCGCGCTGTGAGGTGTTGGTGTTGCGCTCGTCCTGCTTGAGATAGCCGGCGAACCACGCACCGGCCGAGCCCATCGCCGAGAATGCCATCAGGCTCCACCAGATGTAGTCGCTGTAGCGGTCGAGGAAGGTCTTTTCCTCGCCGTCGACGAAGGCGGCCGCGCCCGGATGCGCCGGAATGGTGGCATCCTTGTCGGTGTCGGGCGTCTCGATCTTGGCGGCGAGCGGGAAATCGTTCTTGAGCGACTGCCGGATCGCAAACAATTGCCGGGTGAACGCCGCGACCGTCGAGTCCGACAGGCCCTTTCGCGCGACGATGTGGTGCGAGAAGCTGATCGTCTTCACCTCGTCGTCGGGCCGGTCGGCGGAGCCGAGCGAGCCGGCCGGAATTTCCGCGGCCTCATAGGCCGGATGATTTTGCGCGATCGCTCCGAGGCGTCGATCGGCAGGAACGTGGGCTCGCCGCCGTCCTTGGTCGACGCCGTGATCGCATCGATCGTGATCTTGCTGTTGGCCGGGCCGACGGCGAGATAGGCGTCGGCCTTCAGGTTCTTGATGGCGTCCGTCGCCTCATTGGCCGGGAATTGAACGATATCGACCTTCATCGGATCGACGCCGTATTGTGTCAGGATCAGCTTCAGCAAATTGACATTGGCCGGGGTGCGTCCGACGACACCGATCTTGCGGCCGGCAAGCTGTGCAATCTTGGTGATCCGAGCCGACTTCCGAACCTTGCCCTTCGCGGGCGGAACCCACATCACCACGACGTTCTTGCGCAGGGTCGCGACCGCCTGCGCATTCTTCGGCACTTCGAGATCGCCGCGGATGATGGCGAGATCGGCCTTGCCGTCGGCCAGCGTCTGCGCGCTGGCGGAGGCACCGTCGGTCTGCACCGGTCGGAGCTTGACCTGGGTATGCTGCTGGTTGTTGAAGGCCTGCGCCAGCGCCTGAACGACCTTGAGGTCATCGCTGTTCGCCGGGCCGACTGCGATCCGCAGCGTCACCGGACGTACCGCGAAGTAATAGCCGGCCATCAGCGTGCCGATGATGGCGAGCGCGCCCGCGATCAATACGAACATCAGTCGCCGCTTTGCCGAACGCTGCGGCTTGGGCGATATGCTGGCGGAGCCGTCGGTCATCGATCTCAGGTCATCGATCTCGCAAACAATCGTCGGGGCTCAATCTCGCAAAACTGCCAACGCGCATACACCCCCTGTTTGTAGCAAATTCCAGAACCGACAGATGTTACATCTCCGTCATGGTTACCAGCGGCGATAGGACGCGATTCCGGCCTCAATTTCGGCATGGATCCCACCCCGGAGGCCGGTTGTTAGGCTAAGGTCGGCGTCAAACGGGAGGGTTGCCATGGTCGAAAAGCTGTCAGTGGAAGCAAGGAAGGCCGCGCTTTGGGAACTGGCCGGCTGGTCGGAACTTGCCGGACGCGAGGCGATTGCAAAGACCTTCGTATTCAAGGACTTCAACGAGGCCTTCGGCTTCATGGCGCGCGCCGCCCTGGTGGCCGAGAAGAGCGACCATCACCCCGAGTGGAAGAACGTCTACAAGACCGTCGAGGTCGTGCTGGCGACCCACGATGTCGGCGGGGTGACCAAGCGCGATATCGACCTCGCCAAGGCCATGAACGCGATCGCAAGGCAGCTCGGGGTCAACTGACCCGGCTGCCCGCAACCTTGCGCCGGTTGCCCGACATCCCCAGATTCGCATCGTTCGCCGCCGAAACGTCGCGCGGCGCGAGGAACCCTTGCGATGGCAACGTCCGAATACGGCGTGGGATTTGAGCCTGCCGACCGACTGGCGCAGGACCGGGAAAGTGTGCGCCGCCGCTTCTGGATCAAGTTCAAGAAGGTGGTCGCGCGCCTGCCTTTCGCCGAGGACCTGCTGGCTGCGTATTACTGCGCCTTCGACCGGCAGACGCCGCGCCATGTCCAGGCCGCTCTACTCGGCGCAATCGCCTATTTCATCCTGCCGTTCGATTTCATTCCGGACATGCTGCCGGTGCTCGGCTTCACCGATGATGCCGCCGTGCTCGCCACCGCGATCCGCATGGTGGCAAGCCACATCACGCCGGAGCATCGCGAAGCCGCGCGCGCCGCGTTGAAGCGCGGGGTGCCTGCGGAGGAGTGAGGGGGAAGCAGAGGTCGGGTAGCCCGGATGAAGCGAAGCGCAATCCGGGATTGCCGCGGGTGGTTCAGCCCCGGATTTTGTTACCCCCGCGCAAAGGTGAAGC
>NZ_JACMYK010000082.1 GCF_020889785.1 Bradyrhizobium acaciae | reverse complement strand
CCGCCCTGCACCCGGCAGCTGACGCTCGACGCCCAGCAGGCCCGCGACGCGATCGCAAGCGCGGCTGCCACCGCCGCGACCGAGACACCGGCAACGCCGCTGATCGTCCGCGACATGCTCAAGCGCGCGGGATGCCGGCTGACTGAATGAGTAGCCGCTCAGGCCGCGTTCGCCGCGAAGGCTGCGCCGAGGGTGCGCAGCGCCTGCCGCGTCCGCGCGTCCGACAGCTTCGAGTGCAGCATGACGTCGCGCGACGGCAATGGCGGCAGGCCAAGCCGGGGCCCGAGATCGACGGTATCTGCCGGTGCCACCCGGCGCGCCAACGCGGCGACCGCGAGCCCTGCGGAGATCGCGGCCCCGATCGTCGCAAGCCCGCCACCGACGAACGCCTCGGTCCAGGCGATACCGGCGCCGTCGAGAACTTCGACGGCCATGGCGCGCACGCTGCACGGCTCGGCCTGCGTGGCGAGCCGCAACGGCTCGCCCGGCCGATGGTGAAAATCGGGCGTCGCCATCCAGCCAAAGGGTTCGTCGAACAGCACGTCGCCATCGCGGCGCTTGGCGTCGTGGCGTAGCGCGATTGCAGCATCGAGCTTGCCGTCGTCGAATGCGCTGAGCACCGCGCGCGACGTGTCGACGTGCAACTGGATCACCAGGCCGGGATCGGTGGCGTTCATCCGCTTCAACAGCGAGGCCAGCTCCGTTCCGACGATGTGGTGGCTGATGCCGACGACCAACCGCCGATGCTCGACCGCAAACGACCCGATCGCCGATTGATGCGCGGCAACCAGATTACGCGCCGCACCGAGAAAGGCCGCACCTTCGGCGGACAGCCGGACCAGCCGCGGCGTGCGCTCCAGCAGCCGCCGGCCGAGCCCGTCTTCCAGCCGCCTGATCTTCAAACTGACCGCCGACTGCGTGGTCTCCATGACCTGCGCCGCACGTGTGAAGCTGCTGAGGTCGGCAACCAAGACAAAGGCCTGCACCGCCTCGACGTCGAGTGCCTTCATGGCCATTCATTTAAATTGGTAATCATTGAAATACGGTATCATACCGTTTTTCAATGATCAACGAGCCCCTAGGATCGGCTGAACGCAACGATCGCCAGGAGAGCCGCCATCATGCCCTTGACCCGTGTCTCGCTGCGGCGGGGCAAGCCCGCCGCCTACCGCAAGGCCATTCTCGACAGCCTTTATCGCGCCATGCGCGAGACCTTCGATGTGCCGGAAGGCGATCGCTTCATGACGGTCTCCGAGCACGATGAGAACGATTTCATCTATGGCGCGGACTACATCGGTATCAGGCGCAGCGATGATCTGGTCATCATTCAGATCACCGTCAGCAACACCCGCCCGGTGGCGCAGAAGCAGGCACTCTATCGCCGGATCGCCGAACTGCTGACGGAGGGCCCGGGCCTGCGCACTGAAGACATCTTCATCAACCTCGTCGAGGTGCTCCCCGAGAACTGGTCGTTCGGCAACGGTGAGGCGCAGTACGTCCGATGACCGCCACAACGATCCTCTCGCCGCGCATGCGCGGCATCAAGGCATCGCCCGCCTCGGTGCTGCGCCGCCGGGCCCGCGAACTGCGCGCCGCCGGGCGCGATATCATCGAGCTGTCGTCGGGCAATCTGGACTTCCCGACACCGGATCATGTGATCGCCGCGGCGCATGACGCGGCCTTGCGCGGCAAAACCCGCTACACCGATGTCGACGGCACGCCGGAGCTGAAGCGGGCGGTGCGGGCCGCGCTGCTGCGCGACCATCATCTCGACTATCGGCTGGACGAGATCGTCATCACCAACGGCTCGACGCAGGCGCTGTTCAATGCACTGCTGGCAACGTTGGCGCCTGGCGACGAGGCGATCATCCCCGCCCCCTATTGGGCGCCGTATCTCGATCAGGTGCGGCTGGCGGGCGGCACGCCCGTGGTCGTGCCGTGCGCACAGAACAACGGCTTCAAGCTGCGCGCGGAGGATTTGCAGACAGCGATATCGCCGCGAACGCGCTGGATAGTGCTCAACAATCCGGTCAATCCGTCCGGTGCGTTGTATTCGCGTGAAGGTCTGTCCGAGATCGCCGCGGTCCTGTTGCGGCATCCGGACATCTGGGTACTTGCCGACGGGCTCTACGAGCACATCGTCTTCAACGGCACGCATGCGCCGACGCTTGCGGAGATCGAGCCGCGCCTGAAGCCGCGGACATTGACCGTCAGCGGCCTCGCCAAGAGCTACGCCATGATGGGATGGCGGATCGGCTATGCCGCCGGACCAGCGGCGCTGATCCGCGCGATGATCGCGATCCAGTCGCAGACCACGTCGGGTGCATCGTCGATCAGCCAGGCCGCCGCGGTCGCCGCGCTCGATGGTGCGCAGGATGTGCTGACGGAACGCGCCGCCATCCTTCGCGCGCGGCGCGATCGCTTTGCCGAACTGCTGAATGAATGCGCCGGGCTGTCCTGCGTGCCGCCGGAAGGCACGTTCTATCTGCTGGTCAATTGCGCCGGCGTGATCGGCAAGCGTGCGCCCGACGGCAAGGTGATCGCGACCGACCGCGATTTCTCCGCCTACTTGCTCGAGCAGGCCGACGTGGTGGTGTTTCCCGGCGAGGATCTCGGGCTGTCGCCCTATATCCGCGTCAGCTTCGCCAACCCGCCGGCGACCATCGAGGAGGCCGCAAGGCGATTGAAGCGCGCCTGCGACGCCCTGCAATGACGCCTCACGCACAGAGCCGGCGCCTGGCGCTAACAGCGCATCTGCTCGGACTTGGAACGGGCGTGACTGTCATCGTCAGCCTCGTGCCCGCGACGCTGGCGCTGCTGCGGGCACTGACCTGAAGAGAACTCGGGCGCGTACTCATAAATCCGCCATGCCGGCTCTACCTCCCTAAAACCGGACATCGCCGGGTGACCACGGCGTGTCGGTATTGGGGCCACGAGCAGAAGTCGTCTCAGATCGGGTAGCGCCATTTCAGGGCGCGCCGCACGAAGAAGGCCGCGACAAGCACGACGACCCACGCGGCAAGATACGCAATGAGGGCCCAACGATGGTGAGGCAAGTACGGTGAGCCGAACATAAGTACGAGGATTGCCAAGAGAATTGCAATCCACGCATAGGCCAGCGGAGAGCGGTATATCCCCGTTGGCTTAAGTTCCAACGATCGTTCGTGGCTACGCTTGGCACGAAGGAGGAAGTACACAAACGGGCCGACAAAGAGCAGAAGTGCGAGCCAATTCATGCAGCTGGATTACCACAGAGACACTAAGCATTTCTGATTGGGGCACGAAAAATTAGGCACGACCGACCCGACATCCGCTTTGGGTCAAAGTGCGACAGTTAGGCCCGATCTCAGTAAGGTCCGGTATGTACCCCACAGCGGGCTCTCGGGTGCTTTGGTCGCGAAGGGCCATTTTCGGACTTACGCCGCACAGCAAATCGCGTTACTTCAGAAGCCCCGTACGTGACAGATCGCCCACGCCGTGCCCTAATCCGCAGCGGCATAGGCAGGCCGTCCCAAGGGGAATCGCGATGATCGAGTCATTGCCCAGCCGCACCGCACTGGTGGCGTCGCTCATGAGAGCGCTGCATTCGCGCTCCGACCCGTTTCCTCTTCTGGACGACCCCTGGGGCGATCGACTCGTTTTCGAATCCGAACGCGAAAGGATGACTGAGCGGATATTGGCCCGCATGGATTCGGACACACGTGCCCGCGCCTTGCGGACTCCCGCTACAGTGCTGGACGAGTTCCTGCTGAACAACACAGCCTTTCCTGGAGTGGTGATCCGCTCGCGCTATGCAGAGGATGCGCTGCGGGACGCGACAACAAGGGGCATAAGTCAGTATGTCCTGATCGGCGCCGGATTGGACAGCTTCTCGCTTCGCCGTCCCGCTTTTTCCGACGCGCTGACGATCTTCGAAATAGACCATCCGGCGACGCAGACCATGAAGATCCAACGCATTCAGCAATGCGGCATGTCGCTTCCGCCGTCCGTGCATTTCATCGCCGCCGATCTCGCAAATGAGGATCTGGTGTCAGTTTTGGCTCGCTCTCCGTTCCGTATGGGCGAGAAAGCATTCTTCTCGTGGCTCGGCGTGACGGTGTACCTGACGCGCGACGCCAATCTGGCAACCTTGCGTGCAGTGGCAACCTGCGGAGCTCCGGGGAGCGAACTTGTGTTCACTTACGTCGACCAAGCCGAGTTCGCCCCGGACGCATCGCGATCACCCCACCGCGAGAATGCCAGGGCGGTAGCGCAAATCGGCGAACCTTGGATTTCAGGATTCAATCCCGATGAAATTGGGAACGATCTCGCCGGTGTCGGGCTTGAGCTGGTTGAAGATCTGGACGGAAAGGCAATTTGGGGACGCTACCAGGGAGCAAACACGACGCTCCGACAGCCTTCTGCCGGCTTGCACATAGCACTGGCGCGCGTGGGTGCGGGAGAGCGCGTTGGCGAACGCCGTTGAGCAGAGCACTGATGTCGGTTTCGGGTCATTCTCGACCGATTTCAACGTGGATCCGCGATATCCGCTTATTCTCCGGAAGCGGACATCGGACCGCTGGCGTTATGAGTACGCGCCCCAGTGACTAAAGCCGCAAATACTCCCTCTCCCGCTACGGCCACGTTCCGTAGCCCGCGGGGTGAGGCGCGCCGCACTATTTCTGAATAATAGAATAGTGCCGCTGATTTGCCCGACGTGTCAAGCCGGCACGCCGCCGGCTCCTTTGCATGGGGTTGTTTTCGATATTTTGGCAGCGCGCCGCCGCGGAGGCAGGCTGTCACATATGGCAGCCCACATTCCATGGTTCGCCCGGCCTGTCCCGGCCAAGACGACGTGGACCTGTCAGCTGCAGAATCTCGTACGATTATCGCGTCGGGATCGGCTTGTCGCCGCGATAGTCGTAGAAGCCGCGCTGGCTCTTGCGTCCGAGCCAACCGGCTTCGACATACTTCACCAGCAGCGGACACGGCCGGTACTTGGAGTCGGCCAGCCCCTCATGCAGCACCTGCATGATCGACAGGCAGGTGTCGAGGCCGATGAAATCGGCGAGCTCGAGCGGGCCCATCGGATGGTGCGCGCCGAGCTTCATCGCGGCATCGATCGCCTCGACGTTACCGACGCCTTCATACAGCGTGTAGATCGCCTCGTTGATCATCGGCAGCAGGATGCGGTTGACGATGAAGGCGGGGAAATCTTCCGAGACCGCGACCTGCTTGCCGAGCTTGGCCACGAACGCCTTGGCAGTGTCGAAGGTCGTGTCGTCGGTGGCGATGCCGCGGATCAGTTCGACGAGCTCCATCGCCGGCACCGGATTCATGAAGTGAATGCCGATGAACTTCTCCGGGCGGTCGGTCGAGGCGGCGAGCCTTGTGATCGAGATCGACGACGAGTTGGTCGCGACGATCGCTTCCGGCTTCAGCACCGTGCAGACGTCGTGGAAGATCTTGCGCTTGGTCTCTTCCTTCTCGACCGCGGTCTCGATCACCAGATCGCAATCGGCCAGCGCATCGATCGACTCAGCAGAGGCGATGCGGTCGAGTGCCTGCTTGCGCTCGCTTTCGCTGATCGCCTTCTTGGCGACCTGGCGGGTCAGATTGCCGTTGATGGTCGCCAGCGCCGACTTCAGCCGGTCGCCGGACACGTCATTGAGCACCACGTCGAAACCGGCCAGCGCCGCCACATGGGCAATGCCATTGCCCATCTGGCCCGAACCGATCACGCCGACCTTTTTGATTGCCACCGTCATCTTGTCATCCACCGGAACGGCGCGCATGTCGCGCCTGCCCAATTCCAACGATACCCGAAGTGAAGCCTTCCGGGTTGCCCAATCCGCCGGAAAACGTTTCCCGGGACCATGATGTGATGACAGGTCATCACACCCCGATCCCATCTCCCCTAACGAGCATGATCCTTTCGGAAAAACGTTTCCGGATCATTGCCTCGAAAATAGTAACACCGGCTGGAGCTTACCTATCCAGCCGGTGTCTTGTCGCTTACTTTCCGAGCTTGCCGAGCGCTTCGGTGAGCTCTGGAACCGCCTGGTAGAGGTCGGCGACCAGGCCGTAATCGGCGACCTGGAAGATCGGCGCGTCTTCATCCTTGTTGATGGCGACGATCACCTTGGAGTCCTTCATGCCGGCCAGGTGCTGGATCGCGCCGGAGATGCCGACCGCGACATAGAGTTCCGGGGCCACCACCTTGCCGGTCTGGCCGACCTGCCAGTCGTTCGGAGCATAGCCGGCATCGACCGCGGCGCGCGAGGCGCCGACGCCGGCGCCGAGCTTGTCGGCCAGCGGCTCGATGTACTTGGCGAAGTTCTCGCGGCTCTGCATGGCGCGGCCACCCGAGACGATGATCTTGGCCGAGGTCAGTTCCGGACGGTCGCTCTTGGCGACTTCCTCGCCGACGAACGACGACAGGCCCGGATCGGCGGCCGATGCGGCGTTCTCGATCGCCGCGCTGCCGCCTTCGCCGGCGGCGGCGAAGGTCGAGGTGCGGACCGTGATCACCTTCTTGGCGTCCTTCGACTTCACGGTCTGGATCGCGTTGCCGGCATAGATCGGCCGCTCGAACGTGTCGGGCGCGACGACCTTGACGATCTCGGAGACCTGCATGACGTCGAGCAGCGCGGCGACGCGCGGCATCACGTTCTTGAAGCGCGAGGTCGCGGGCGCGACGAAGGCATCATAGTTCGGCGCCAGCGCGACGATCAGCGCAGCCAGCGGCTCGGCGAGGTCGTGCTCATAGGCGGGGCCTTCGGCAACCAGCACCTTGGTGACGCCGGCAAGCTTGGCGGCGGCTTCCGCCGCCGCCTTGGTGCCCTGGCCGCCACCGGCGACCAGCACATGCACGTCGCCGCCGAGCTGGCTCGCCGCGGTCAGCGCCTTGTTGGTCGAGTCCTTCAGGGTCTCGTGGTCGTGTTCGGCAATCAACAGCGTCGTCATCAGAGAACCCCGGCTTCGGTCTTGAGCTTGTTCACGAGTTCGGCGACGTCCTTGACCTTGACGCCCGCCTTGCGGCCTGCCGGTTCCGCGGTCTTCAGCACTTCCAGACGCGGCGTCACATCGACGCCGTAGTCGGCGACGCTCTTGTCGTCGATCGGCTTCTTCTTCGCCTTCATGATGTTGGGCAGCGATGCATAGCGCGGCTCGTTGAGGCGGAGGTCGGTGGTGACGATCGCCGGGCCCTTCAGCTTGATGGTCTGCAGGCCACCGTCGACTTCGCGCGTGACCTTGAAGTCACTTCCTTCGACCTCGAGCTTCGAGGCGAAGGTCGCCTGCGACCAGCCGAGCAGCGCGGCCAGCATCTGGCCGGTCTGGTTCGAATCGTCGTCGATCGCCTGCTTGCCGAGAATGACGAGACCGGGCTGCTCCGCGTCGACCACCGCCTTCAGGATCTTGGCGACGGCGAGCGGTTCGACATTGCCTTCGGCCTTGACCAGGATGCCGCGGTCGGCGCCCATCGCAAGCGCGGTGCGGATGGTCTCGGAGGCCTGCGCCGGTCCGATCGACACCACCACCACTTCGGTCGCCTTGCCGGCTTCCTTCAGCCGCAGCGCTTCCTCGACGGCGATCTCGTCGAACGGGTTCATCGACATCTTGACGTTGGCGAGCTCCACGCCCGTCCCGTCGCTCTTGACGCGGACCTTGACGTTGTAGTCGACGACCCGCTTTACCGGCACAAGAACCTTCATCGATCCTCTTTCGCTTTGATTTTATGGGTTTCGGTTGGCTGGCGCGGAACCTAAAGGTCCCGTTTCCCCCGGTCAACGCGCCAAAGCCAAAAAACCGTCACCCGGTTTTGAACCAGTTTAGCGGTTTTGACCCGGCACCCACAACACGTCTCCCGCCCCCTTATTATTCTGGAAGCGGCTGGCAACGAACAGGAAATCCGACAGGCGGTTCATATACTGGATGCCAGCGGCATTGACGGGCTCGTCGGGCCGGGCGGCGAGTTCCACCATCATCCGTTCCGCGCGGCGACATATCGTCCGGGCGAGATGCAGATATGCAGATGCGGGCGTCCCGCCGGGCAGCACGAACGAGGTCAGCGGCGCAAGCTGGTCGTTCAGGCCGTCGATGTCGCGCTCGAGCCCTTCGACCTGGCTTGCCAGCACCCGCAGGCGCTCCGCCTTGCCCTCGCGCTCGGGCACCGCAAGGTCGGCGCCAAGATCGAACAGATCGTTCTGGATCCGGCCGAGCATCGCATCGACCTCAGGGCTATCTGCGAGGTGCAGCCGCACCACGCCGATCGCGGCATTGGTCTCGTCGACGGTGCCATAGGCGGCAACCCGCAGATCGTATTTCGGCCGCCGCTCGCCGGAGCCGAGCGCAGTGGTGCCGTCATCGCCGGTGCGCGTGTAGATCCGATTGAGAACGACCATGGCTAGCTCCGGTGTTCGAGTCCACCTCTCCCAAAGGGAGAGGTCGCGAGCATCTTGCGAGCGGGTGGAGGGGTCACAGTCTATCGGTGAACCTGAACCCCTCACCCGGATCGCCGAGGCGATCCGACCTCTCCCCATGGGAGAGGTGAAAAGTGTACCTCAGCTACCGCCCCATCGCCCACACCGAGAGCATCGCGATGACGATGGCGACGAACTGCAGCAGCACACGCAGCCGCATCAGCTTCTGCGACGTGTTCGGCGAGCCGCCCTTCATCATGTTGATGAGGCCGAGCAGGAGTACCAGCGCGACGGCGCCGACGGCGATGGGAAGAACGATCATGCTGAGGACGGATGTCATCTGCGGTACATAACACCGCAGGACGCGGACTTCCACACAGCTCCGCCATGCAACCAACTGGCTTTTCAATGCGTAATATCAGATGCTGGGTCCGTCCTCGGACCGAGCGGTTTTCGACAATGCCGGGTGGAATGTGAAGCAGCTTCGTTACGTCACCCACGTCGTGATGGATGCCTTTTACACGTTCCTCGCCGACGACGGCTGGGCGATCGCGAGCCACATCGCGCTGTCGACCCTGATGGCGCTGTTTCCGTTCCTGATCGTGCTGACATCGGTGGCCGGCTTCTTCGGCTCCAAGCAGCTCGCCGACCAGGCGGTCGGGCTGTTGCTGCAGGTCTGGCCGGATCAGGTCGCCGGGGCATTGTCCGGCCAGATCCACGACGTGCTGACCAACACCCGCGGCGACATCCTGACCATCGGCGCGGTGCTCGCGGTCTATTTCGCCTCCAACGGCGTCGAGGCGCTGCGGGTGGCACTCAACCGCGCCTACGCCGTGATCGAACCGCGGCGCTGGTACTGGCTGCGGCTGGAATCGATCGGCTACACGCTGGTCGCGGCGTTCACCTCGCTCGCGATGGCTTTCCTTATCGTGCTCGGGCCGCTGATCATCGAGGCAGCGCGGCGCTATATTCCGTTCTTCGTCGAATCCAACGAGAGCCTGCTCAACACCGCCCGTTACGGCATCACGATCCTGGCGCTGGTCGTCGCGCTGTTCATCCTGCATGCCTGGCTGCCGGCGGGCCGCCGCAGCTTCACGCAGATCCTGCCCGGCATCATCTTCACCGTGGTGGCGTCGCTGATCTCGGGCATCGGCTTCGGCATGTACCTGGCGCGCTTCGCCAACAACTACGTGACGATGTATGCGGGGCTCGCCTCGGTGATCATCGCGCTGGTGTTCCTGTATTTCATCGCCGCGATCTTCGTGTTCGGCGGCGAATTGAACGCGGCGATCATCAAGTCGCGGCTGCCGCACGGCGTGTCGCTTCATGCAGCGCAGTTGCGAGTGCCCGCGGAGAAACAGGCTTGACCAGGAAGGCGTCGGCGCCGGCGGCGCGCGCGGCGGCTTCGTCCTCGGCACGGCCGGAAATCCCGACGATCACGATACGGCCGTGCGGCGGCGGCAGCGCGCGGATGCGCCTGATCGTTTCGACACCGCCGATGCCGGGCAGCACCATGTCCATCAGCACGGCGTCGAAGGCGCCCTGTCCGAGCTTATCCGGTGCGGCCTCGCCCTGACCGACGAATTCGGCGTAATGACCAAGTTCGGTCAGGATCGTATTGAGCACGACGCGGCCGAACGGGTTGTCCTCGACGCTCAGCAGCCGCAATCCCTGCGCTGCATGCGCCGCGGTACCTTCGCTCGACGTGGCGCCGGTCCGCCCTTCGGCCGGCGCCAGCACCACGTTAAGCGTGAAGACGGTCCCGCCGCCCACGCGCTGCGCCGCGACGACGTCCCCGCCCATGGCGCGCGCGAGCTGCCGGACCGAAGACAGGCCGAGCCCGGCGCCGCCGAACCGTGCGGCGATCGAGACATTGGCCTGCGAGAATGGCCGGAACAGGCGCTTGACCTCGGATAGCGTCAGGCCAATGCCGCTGTCGGAGATCACAAAGGCAACGCCGATCTTGCCACCGGTTTTGCCACCGTTCTTGGCCTTGGCCGCGCGCACCGGCGCGACATTGAGCTCGATGCAGCCCTGCGCGGTGAACTTGACGGCGTTGTCGATCAGGTTCTCCAACGCCGCGCGCAGGCGGACGGGATCGCCAATCGCGAAGGTAGGCAGTCTGTCGGAGACCTCGACCGAGGCCTGCAATCCCTTGGCCGCCGCGCGGCCGGCCAGCGAATCCGCGGCCTGGCGTGCCAGCGTGCGCAGGTCGAAGAATTCCTGCCGGATCTCGAGCCCCGGTCCCTCGCTGCGGGCCGCATCGACGAACAGGGTCGCAAGGCTGGCCAGATGCTCGGCGCCGGCCTTGATGGTGTCGACCCAGCGCCGCTCGCGCTCGCCGAGATCCGACGTCGCGAGCAGATTGCTGATCGCGAGGATTCCGGTCAGCGGCGTCCGCACCTCATGGGCAAAGGCGGCGAGCGCCGTCTCGACCATGCCGGCCGCGGCCTTCGCGGAGGCCTTTCGCACCGGCCGTTTGCGGCGCGGCTTGGCTGCCACCTTGGCGGCGCGTGTTTTGGCAGTGCGTGGTTTGGCGGCGCGTGTCTTCGGCGGCAGCCTTTTGGATGGCCGCTTGCTGCGCCGTACGCGCGATTTTGACGCCATGGTCTCAGTGATCCCCGCCCCGGACGACAACATGGCATGCCAGACGTGCCGGAGTCACGGCGGCGTTTGCGGCCTGCCGCCACGACGCGCCATGATGGTAACCGCGATCGAATTCGCCCGGGGATCTACCGCAAACCGACCAGGCGGCGGACGTCAGCCGGGCTTGCGCCCTCCGCGCGTAACTCGCGCAGTCCGGTCGCCTGGGTCGATTTCGACAGTTTCTGGCCGGCTGCGTCGCGGATCAGGCGGTGGTGCCGGTAGGCCGGCACTGGCAAGCCAAGCAGCTCCTGCAACAGACGATGCACGCTGGTCGACCAGAATAGGTCAACGCCCCTGACCACATCCGTGACGCCTTGCAGCGCGTCGTCGATCACGACCGAGAGATGGTAGCTGGTTGGGGTCTCCTTGCGCGCCAGGACCACGTCGCCCCAAGCCTCCGGCCGGGCTGCGACGTCTCCGCTCTCGCCGGCCGGCCCCTCACCCGTTTCGTGCCAGCGCAAGCCGCCCGCGCGGCCGCAGGCTGCGGCCATATCGAGCCGCAGCGTGAACGGCGCACCCTGCCCGATCAGCCGGTCGCGCGCCTCGGCCGACAACGATTTGGCCGTCCCCGGATAAAGCGGCGCGCCGTCGGGATCGCGCGGCCACGCGCCGCCGGCCTCGCGTTCCCTGACCAGCCGCGCGATGTCGGCGCGGCTCTCGAA
Source organism: Bradyrhizobium acaciae (assembly GCF_020889785.1). Taxonomy (GTDB): domain Bacteria; phylum Pseudomonadota; class Alphaproteobacteria; order Rhizobiales; family Xanthobacteraceae; genus Bradyrhizobium; species Bradyrhizobium acaciae. Next base: position 20,468 of record NZ_JACMYK010000082.1, on the reverse strand, counting down.
ACTCGGATAGACCAGCCCCTGCGCCGACAGGCGGTCGATCGCTGCGCCATAGGCGGCAAAATGCTCCGACTGCCGCCGCACCGGGGTCTCCCAGGTGATCCCAAGCCAGGCGAGATCCTCATAGATCGCCCGCTCGAATTCAGGTCGGCAGCGCGTCGCGTCGATGTCCTCGATCCGCAGCAGCAAGCGTCCGCCCGCGTCACGCGCCAAATCGTGGTTGAGCAGCGCGGAATAGGCGTGGCCGAGATGCAGGTGGCCGTTGGGGCTTGGTGCGAAACGGAAGACGGATGGCATGGCGTTTGATCGCGCGACTGGACAAGACTCTGTTACGATAGGAGATGGATGCGCGGGTCAAGCCCGCGCATGACACATGCCGAAGCCGATCCCGCAATGCTGATTCATCTCGAAACCCAGGCCGACCTCGACGAAGCGGTCCAGAAGCTGGTCGACCAGGATCGGCGCCTGCGTCCGATCCTCGAATCGACCGGGATGCCGGCGATCCGGCAGCGTGAGCCCGGTTTTGCGGGGCTTGCCGCGATCATCTGCGGCCAGCAGCTCTCGACCGCGAGTGCTGCGGCGATCTGGGGACGCGTCAGCAAGGCGTTCGATCCGTTCCACCATGAAGCGATCCGCAAGGCGCGCGCCGACCGGCTCGGCCGGCTCGGGCTGTCGGCGGCCAAGATCAAGACGCTGAAGCACATCGCGCGCGAGCTCGCCGAGGAGCGGCTGAACCTCGACGTGCTCGCCAACGAGGAGGCCGATGCCGCGCACAATACGCTGATCGCGCTGCCCGGAATCGGCCCGTGGACCGCCGACGTCTATCTGCTGTTCTGCCTCGGCCATGGCGATGCCTGGCCGGCGGGCGATCTCGCCGTGCAGGAGGCGGTCAAGGTCGGGCTCGGGCTGAAGGAGCGGCCGACGCCGAAGCAGATGGCGCCGCTTGCCGAGCCCTGGCGCCCATTGCGCGGCGCCGCCGCCCATCTGTGGTGGGCCTATTACCGCGTGCTCAAGAATCGCGAGGGTGTGATCGCCGGTGCGAAGTAGGGTGTCGTCAAGAAAAACGCACCAATGGTATGATCGCGTGATATAGCATCAGCGTGGAGATACTTATTCAATTTGCCGGCCCCGCCCATTTAGCACGCCCAGCACATCCTTCCTGCAAGGAGGACTGACCTGGTTTCCCTTCGCATCCCGCTTGCGCTGCTCTCGATATCGCTCGGCGCCGTCGCTGCGGTCTGGTGGTGGCTGGGCATCCCGGTCAACCTGGTGCGCGCACCGATCGATCCGAACGATAAGGTTCAGTGCATCTCCTACGCCCCGTTCCGAAACAATCAGACATCACTTTCGCCGGAAACGCAGGTCTCGCCGGACCAGATCGCGGAAGATCTCGCCCAGCTTGCGAAGATCTCCCACTGCATCCGGACCTACGCGACCGATCTCGGTCTCGATCAGATTCCCGGACTCGCGGCCAAGGCGGGACTGAAAGTCATCCAGGGCATTTTTCTCGACCGGGACCGCAAGAAAAACGCGACGCAGGTTGAAACGGCGATTCGCCTCGCCAAGGAATACCCGGACACGATCATCGCGCTCGTGGTCGGCAACGAAGTCCTGTTGCGCAAGGAAATGTCGGCGTCCGATCTCGCCGCCCTGATCCGCTCGATCAAGGCGCAGGTCTCGATCCCCGTCACCTATGCCGACGTCTGGGAGTTCTGGCTGAGCAACCGCGAGTTGGCCGACGTCGTCGACTTCGTCACGATTCACATCCTGCCGTACTGGGAGAATATTCCGATCGCAGCGGAACACGCCGCCGCGCACGCCGACGAGATGCGCCGGCAGGTCGCGGCGGTTTTTCCGGGCAAGGAAATCTTCATCGGCGAAATCGGTTGGCCGAGCGAGGGACGGATGCGCGAGTCCGCGCTGCCGTCGCGCATCAATCAGGCACGGGTGGTCTCGGAGGTGCTCGACCTTGCCCGCCGCGAGCATTTCCGCGTCAACCTGTTCGAGGCCTATGACGAAGGCTGGAAGCGCGAGATCGAGGGCACCATCGGCGGATCTTGGGGCCTGTTCGATTCCGAAGAACGCACGCTGAAATATCCGGCTGGCGTGCCGATCAGCAATTTTCCGTCCTGGAAATTGCAGATGGGCAGCGGAATGGCGCTGGCGATCCTGGTGTTCGGCGCGGCATGGCTGACCTTGCGCCGCAAGCCGAGGACGCCCGGATTCGCATCATGGCTTGCGGTCGGAGTATCGGCGACCACCGCCGGGATCCTGTTCGGGGTCGCCGCCCAGCGGATGATCTATGAAAGCTACGGAACGGGCGGCTGGCTTATTTGGGGCTCGCTTCTGGTGGCGGCAACCGCCTCGCCGGTGTTCGGCGCCAACGCCCTGATGTCGGGTCGCGCACCGCCGAGTTTCCAGGAGTTGTTGGGGCCGAAGGGCTACCACACCGAGACGGTTCTGGTGACGTTGCACGGATTGGCCCTGATCGTCACCGTCGTGATCGGGACGGCGGCGGCCGTCGGCCTTGTGTTCGATCCGCGCTTCATCGATTTCCCGTTTGCGCCGCTCACCATGGCGGCGGTGCCGTTTGCGGCGATGACGCTGCTCAATCCTCCTACGAAGGGAAGCCGCCCGCTGGCGGAATCGATCTTCGCCGGCATCTTTGTCGGAGCCGCCGTCTATACGCTCCTCAACGAAGGGCTCGAGAACTGGCAGGCGCTGTGGACATGCGCGATCTTTGTCCTGCTTGCGGGGACGCTGTGGCAGGCGCGGGCCTGAGACTGCCGGTCTAGCCGCGCAGCCTGACGCGATCCTCGCGCGCGCAGTCGGTGACGAAGCCGATGACGGCCCGCACCGAGGGAAGCTCGACCAGGTCGGGATGGGCGAGCAGCCAGAGATCGGAGAGGCTCGATAGCTTTTGCGGCGCGACCCGAACCAGATCGGGATAATCGGCTCCGACCAGGCAGGACAGCGCGCAAATCCCGAGCCCGGCCCGCGCCGCCGCCAGCATGTCGCCCTGCGAGGAACAACGCATCACCAGCGTGCCCTGCCGTGTGACGACATCGCTCCACCGCGCCAGCCGCACATTCGAGGCCTGGTCGGCAAACCCGATCACGCTGTGGCCTTTCCATTCATCCGGCCGCTCCGGAAGCTTGCGCCCGGCCGCGTAGAGGCGCGAGGCATAGAAGCCGGCGCCGAGCCGTCCGATCCTGCGGCCGATCAGGTTCTCGTCTCCCGCATCGACCGGCCGCAGCACCACGTCGGCCTCGCGGCGGCGCACGCTCGCTGGAAACGGATGCGTGATGATCTCCAGCTGGATGTTGGCATGATCGCGCAGGAACGGACCGAGCCGCGGCATCAGCCAGTGCGCGGCAAGCGTCGCGCCGATCGAGAGTTTCACGACGCCACGGGCTTGCTCACCGGTCGCAGACGCCGAGGCTTCCGCGCGCAGGGCCGCCGCGGCCATCGCTTCAGCGTGCTCGCGGAACTTGCGGCCTTGCGAGGTCAGCGACAACCCATCGTTGGAACGCGCGAACAGTCGGGTCCCGAGCTGCTTCTCCAGCGCCGCGACGTTGCGGCCGACGGTGGGGTGGCTGATGCGCAGCCGCCGGGCCGCCCCGGCAAGGCTGCGCGTCTCCGCCACCGCGACGAACGTCTTGCAAAGCTCCCAGTCCATGCCGCTCGCCTTCCCAGCGCGCCACCGTTCATTTCTGGCCTATCTGCCGTTCAATATTGAACGTCATAACGCAGCCGTCCAGCCTTATATTGCCGCGCAAGAGAGCCCGGCGCTCCAGCCATCACAACGCATCGCGATCCGCTCCGGCTACCCGGCCGGGCGGTCCACCCATGGAGGATCCGAGACATGTCGCTGCCTGCTTCGCTCGCCAACAAGCTTGAACTGCCGGTCGTCGGCTCCCCGCTGTTCATCGTCTCGGGACCGGAGCTCGTGATCGCGCAGTGCAAGGCCGGCATCATCGGCTCGTTCCCGGCGCTGAACGCCCGCCCGGTCGAGAAGCTCGGCGAATGGCTGACGCAGATCGAGAACGAGCTCGGCGAATACCAGGCGCTGCATCCGGAGAAGAAGGTCGCGCCCTACGCGGTCAACCAGATCTGCCACGCCTCCAACGACCGGCTGATGCACGACATGGAAACCTGCGTGAAGCACAAGGTGCCTGTGATCATCACCTCGCTGCGCCCGCCGTCCGAGATCGTCGAGGCCGCGCATTCCTATGGCGGCGTCGTGTTCCACGACGTCATCAATGTGAAGCACGCGCGCAAGGCCGCCGAGCAGGGCGTCGACGGATTGATCCTGGTTTGCGCCGGCGCCGGCGGCCATGCCGGCACGCTGTCGCCGTTCGCGCTGGTGCGCGAGGTCAAGCAATGGTTCAAGGGCACGATCCTGCTGTCGGGCGCGATCTCCGACGGCTGGAGCATCGCATCCGCGCTCGCGCTCGGCGCCGACCTCGCCTATGTCGGCACCCGCTTCATCGCCACCGAGGAAGCCAACGCCGACATCAGGTACAAGCAGGCGCTGACCGAATACGCTGCGCACGACATCGTCTATTCGAACCTGTTCACCGGCGTGCACGGCAACTACCTCGGACCGTCGATCGCGGCCGCCGGCCTCGATCCGGCCAACCTGCCGGTCGCCGACAAGACCAAGATGAATTTCGGCTCCGGCGGCAACACCAAGGCCAAGGCCTGGCGCGACATCTGGGGTTCGGGCCAGGGCATCGGTCAGATCGTCGACGCCCCGCCGGTCGCCGAGCTGGTGGCGCGGCTGAAGGCGGAGTACACCGAGGCCCGCAACGATTTCCTGCGGGCCAGCGCCTGACCTTGGACGATCGCCTGGAGAAGCGCAGCATGATCATCAGCGGCGACAGACAGATCAGCTATGGCGACATTCACGCCCGCATCGCGCGGGCGGCCACCGGCTTCCGCGCGCTCGGCGTACGCGACGGCAAGCCGGTCGGTATGATGCTGCGCAACGATTTCGCGCTGTTCGAGGTGGTCGCGGCCTCAGCCGCGCTCGGCAGTCCGGTGGTGCCGATCAACTGGCATCTGAAGGCCGACGAGGTCGCCTACATCCTCACGGACAGCGGTTCCGACACGCTGGTCTGTCACGCCGACCTGCTGCCGCAGATCCGCGACGGGCTGCCGCCGGGAATCAAACTGCTGGTTGTGACCACGCCACCCGAGATCGCCACGGCCTATGGCGTCGCGCCCGCGCTCACACGCGTGCCTGACGGCATGACCGATTGGGACATCTGGCGAGAGACGCACCAACCGCTGGCCGACGCACCGATCGGCGCAGCGCCGATGTTCTACACCTCGGGCACAACAGGATTGCCGAAGGGCGTCAAGCGCAAGCCGATGCGGCCCGAGCAGCAGGCGGCGGCCGCGCGCGTCGGGGCCCTCACCTACGGCGTCAAGCCGAACGAGGACCAGGTGATCCTGATGAACGGCCCGATGTACCATTCGGCGCCGCACTCTTACGGCATGCTCGCCTTCCGGAACGGCTGCACGATCGTGCTGGAGCCGCGCTTCGATCCCGAGGATCTGCTGCAGCTGATCGCGCGCCACCATGTCACGCATATGCACATGGTGCCGACCATGTTCGTGCGGCTGCTGCGATTGCCCGAGGAGACGCGCCGCCGCTACGACCTGTCGTCGCTGCGCTTCATCGTGCATGGCGCGGCGCCCTGCCCGGTCGACGTCAAGCGGGCGATGATCGAGTGGTGGGGACCCGTCATCAACGAATATCTCGGCTCCACCGAGACCGGCATTCCGGTCTGGCATTCGTCGGCCGAAGCGCTGGCCAAGCCCGGCACGGTCGGCCGCGCCATCGAGGGCGGCATCGTCAAGATATTCCGTCCCGACGGCACGCAATGCGACATCGGCGAGCCCGGCGAGATCTTCATGCGCCAGACCGCGATCTCGGATTTCGATTACCATGGCAACGCCAAGGCGCGCGCCGAGGCCGACCGCGACGACCTGATCAGCGTCGGCGATGTCGGCTATCTCGACGCGGACGGCTATCTGTTCCTGTGCGACCGCAAGCGCGACATGGTGATCTCGGGCGGCGTCAACATCTATCCCGCCGAGATCGAGAATGCCCTGATCGGAATGGCAGGCGTCCGCGACTGCGCGGTGTTCGGCGTTCCCGACGACGAGTATGGCGAGCGGCTGTTCGCCTGTGTCGAGCCGGAAGCCGGCAGCGCACTGTCGGCTGCAGCGATCCAGGACTTTCTGCGCGGCAAGCTCGCCAATTTCAAGGTGCCGCGCGACATCCGCTTCATGGACGCGCTGCCGCGCGAGGCGACCGGCAAGATCTTCAAGCGCAAGCTGCGCGACCTCTACCGCGAGGGTCAGCTCAGCTGAGCAGGGCGACCGGGGAACAAACGGCGTTTGAAACTTAGTTGCTGTTGCAAAAGGCCGGCAATCGACGCCACGATGCGCCCGCATCGAAGCTGGGATCATCGCCATGAACTCGACCGACTTCATCGTCATCCGCAACGACCTGCAGCAGTGCAAGGTGATCGAGACGCAGTTGCCCGATGCCGCGGCGCTGCCGGCCGACGCGCTGCTGGTGAAGGTCACCCGCTTCGCCTTCACCGCCAACAACATCACCTACGCCGTGATCGGCGAGCAGCTGAAATACTGGCATCTGTTCCCGGCGCCCGAAGGCTACGGCATCATCCCGGTATGGGGCTTTGGCGAGGTGCTGGCCTCGAAGCACCCGAATGTCGCAGTCGGCGAAACGCTATTCGGCTATTTCCCGATGGCGACCCATCTGGTGATCGAGGCGGCCGACGTCAGCAAGCGCGGCTTGCGCGATGGCGCCGCGCACCGGCAGGAGGTCTCGCCGGTCTACAACAACTATGCCCGCATCTCCGGCGATCCCACCTATGCCGGCCGGCAGGGCGATTTCCGCGCGCTGCTGCTGCCGCTGTTCATGCTGTCGTTCCTGGTCGACGACGCCCTCGCCGAGAATGAATTCTACGGCGCGCGCCGCGTCATCCTGTCGTCGGCCTCGAGCAAGACCGCGTTCGGCCTCGCCCATCTCCTGCACAAACGGGGCATCCGGGTGATCGGGCTGACCTCCAAGGGCAATGTCGATTTCGTCAGCTCGCTCGGTTGCTATGACGAGGTCGTCACCTACGACCAGATCGCCGCGATCCCGGCGGCCGAGCCGGTTGCCTATGTCGACATGGCCGGCAACAGCGCGCTGCGCGAGAGCCTGCACCGGCACTTCGGCGCGCAGATGGTCTATTCCGGCCGGGTTGGCCTCACACATCGCGCGAGCGAGCCGGACGAGCCGACGCTGCCTGGCGCCAAACCGGTGTGGTTCTTCGCGCCGGACCAGATCCGCAAGCGCGCCAAGGAATGGGGTCCCGGTGGCATCGACCAGCGCTTCGGCGCAGCATGGACGGAGCTCGCACCACATCTGCCGAACTGGCTAGATGTCGTCGAGCGGCGCGGCCCGGCCGCGGTGCGCGAGGCCTATCTCGATACCCTGCAAGGCCGCGTTCCGCCGGATCAAGGCTTGATCCTGTCGCTGGCCGAATAGGCGCTATCCCGTCACGCCCTTTCTGCAGCCTCGCCAATGGGTATAGGCTTGCAGCCAAGGGAACGCCGCCAAGAAAATGTCACCAAGCGGCCGATGACGAGAAACGCCCAATGCTCGACAAGACGGACGATATTTCGGTCGCCGCCGACAATTGGCTTGTGCAGTTCGAGGATGCGCTGGCCGGCCCCGACGATGTGCTGCTGAAGCCGCTGTTCCATCCCGACAGCTACTGGCGCGACGTGCTGGCGTTGAGCTGGAACATCCAGACCGTCAACCGCGCCTTTGCCATCATCGAGGAACTGCCGGCGCATGCGCGTCGCAGCGCGCCGCACGACTTCCGCATCGACGCCGATCGTGCCCCGCCGCGCCGGGTCACGCGCGCCGGCACCGACGCGATCGAGGCGATCTTCAAATTCGAGACGGCCATTGGCCGCGGCCATGGCATCGTGCGGCTGATCGCCGACGCAGCCGATGGCGACCGCTTGAAAGCCTGGACATTGCTGACGGCACTCGAGGAGCTGAAGGGCTTTGAGGAGCAACAGGGCCACAACCGGCCGCGCGGACAGGCCCATTCCCGCGACTTTCGTGGACCGAACTGGCTCGACCTGCGCAAGGCATCCACTGAGTATGCCGACCGCGATCCTGATGTGCTGGTGGTCGGCGGCGGACAGGCGGGGCTTGCGATCGCCGCGCGGCTGCAAGCGCTCAAGATCGACGCGCTGATCGTCGACCGCGAGGCGCGCGTCGGCGACAATTGGCGCAAGCGCTACCACGCGCTGACCCTGCACAACCAGGTCCAGGTCAATCATTTGCCCTACATGCCGTTCCCGCCGAACTGGCCGACCTACATTCCGAAGGACAAGCTCGCCAACTGGTTCGAATCCTATGTCGACGCCATGGAGCTGAACTTCTGGACCGGCACGGAATTCGTCGGCGGCAGCTATGACGACGCACAGGGACGCTGGACCGCCGAGCTGCGCCGCGCCGACGGCACGACGCGCAAAATGCGGCCGCGCCATATCGTGATGGCGACCGGCGTCAGCGGTATCCCCAATTTGCCCGACATCCCCGGCCTGAAGAATTTTGGCGGCAAGGTTATGCATTCCAGCCACTACGAGGACGGCGAGACCTGGACCGGCAGGCGTGCGATGGTGATCGGCACCGGCAACAGCGGCCACGACATCGCGCAGGACCTGCATTCCTCCGGCGCCGAGGTGACGCTGGTGCAGCGCTCCTCGACGCTGATCACCAATATCGAGCCGTCGGCGCAGCTTGCCTATGCCGCCTACAATGAAGGCACGCTCGAGGACAATGACCTGATCGCGACCTCGATGCCGCTGGCGCTCGCCAAGCGTAGCCACGTGCTGATCACCGAGCAGTCGAAGGAGCTCGACAAGCCGTTGCTCGACGGCCTCGCCCGCCGGGGCTTCAAGCTCGATTTCGGCGACGGCGGCACCGGCTGGCAGTTCAAATACCTGACCCGCGGCGGCGGCTATTACTTCAACGTCGGCTGCTCCGATCTCGTCGCGAGCGGCGCGGTCGGACTGAAGCAGTTTGCCGACATCGAAGCCTTCGTGAGCGAAGGCGCGCGGCTGAAGAGCGGCGAAACGGTTGCAGCCGATCTGATCGTGCTCGCGACCGGCTACCGGCCGCAGGAAGAGCTGGTGAAGAAGCTGTTCGGCGAGGCCATGGCCGCGCGCGTCGGCCCGATCTGGGGCTTCGGCGACGGCCAGGAGCTGCGCAACATGTACACCCGCACGCCGCAGCCCGGCCTGTGGTTCATCGCCGGCAGCCTCGCGCAATGCCGCATCAACTCGCGCTATCTCGCGCTGCAGATCAAGGCGATCGAGGAAAGCCTGTTGCCGCGCGATGTCGGGCCGGTAGCGAAGTTGACCTAACCAACCCGTCATTCCGGAGCGCGACCCGGAATCCATCGAGCCACAAACTCAGCGGATGAATGGATTCCGGGCCTGCGCTTTGCGCATCCTCAGGTGCGCAATTGCGCACCGGGGAATCACGAGAAGAGAGGACGTACAATGCCAACCATCCTCGGTGCCGGCGAGCACCGTTATCGTGTCATCGAGAACTTCGCGAAACTGCCCGACGGCTGGAGCCTGACGGATGTCGCCTCCGTCGCGGTCGACAGCAAGGACCGCGTCTATGTCTTCAACCGCGGCGACCATCCGATGGTGGTGCTCGACCGCGAGGGAAATTTCATCCGGAGCTGGGGCGAAGACGTGTTCTCGCGCGCGCATGGCCTGTACATCGACGCCGACGACAATCTCTATTGCACCGATGACGGCGACCACACCGTGCGCAAATGCTCCACCGACGGCAAGGTGCTGCTGACGATCGGCATCCCGAACAGGCCGGCGCCGTTCATGAGCGGCGAGCCGTTCCACCGCTGCACCCATACCGCGCTGTCGCCGAAGGGCGAGATCTACGTCTCGGACGGCTACGGCAATGCCTGTGTCCACAAGTACACGCCGGATGGAAAGCTGATCAAGACCTGGGGCGAGCCCGGCACCGATCCCGGCCAGTTCAACATCGTGCACAACATCGCGACCGATGCCGACGGCTTCGTCTACGTCGCCGACCGCGAGAACCACCGTGTCCAGGTGTTCGACGGCAACGGCAGATACGAGACACAGTGGAACAACCTGCACCGGCCCTGCGCGCTGTGCTGCTGCGGTGGCGGCAAGCAGCCGAACTTCGTGATCGGCGAGCTCGGCCCCGGCATGGCGGTCAACCGCAGGGTGCCCAATCTCGGCCCGCGGCTGTCGATCGTGGATCACACCGGCAAGCGCATCGCCCGGCTCGGCGGCGAGCACGGCCCGGGCGTCGAGACCGGCAAATTCCTGGCGCCGCACGGCCTGGCGCTGGATTCGCGCGGCGACATCTATGTCGGCGAGGTCGGCGTCACCGACTGGAAGACCAGCTTTCCGGACACCGAAATGCCCGCCGCGGTGCGCGTGACGCGGTGCCTGCAAAAGCTGGAACGGGTGACGGGGTAGCCGCGCTGGATTGAAGCAGAGCGCCTAGCGTATCACCGTCACCCTGAGGTGGCCGCTTCTTCAGCGGCCCTCGAAGGGTCGACGGCCCGGCTGGTGGCCGCTCATCCTTCGAGGCTCGCAAGAGCTCGCACCTCAGGATGACGGGTCTGATAGTGTGCGACAGCCAACAGATCGACCCGCGAAAATCAAACCTCGCCGATCACCTCGCGGCGGCGCTGCTCGGATTCTTCCGCATAGCGCCGCATCGCGTGGGCTTCGGTGAGCAGGCCGATGGGCCGCCGGTCGCCGTCGCCCTCGATCACGGCGAGCGATTCCGCTTCGGCCGCGTCGAACACCGCGATCGCCTCCTGCACGTTCATGCCGGGATGCAGCACCACGTCGGCATAGCGCAGGATGGCGGCAAGACCCTTGCCGGCCTCGAGATCGGGCGCGTGCGCCTCCGCGACCAGCGCGAGCCCGGCATAACGTCCCTCGCCGTCGACCGCGACGATCTGGGTCTTCGAGCCGGGCGGGAATTCCTCGCGGAACGCCTCGATCGGCATCGCCGCCGCGACCGTGATCATGTCCTGGCGCATCATTTTGCCGACGGTGAGATCGCGGATCCAGCCGATATCGGCGGCGCTGCGGATGGTCTCGCCGCGCAGATGCAGCCGCCAGGTCGCGAACGAATAGCCGAACAGCTCGCGCGTGATCGTGGTCGAGATGATGACCGCGACCAGCACCGCGGTGGTGAGCCAGAGGTTGCCGGTGGATTCCAGCGCAATGAACGACATCGTCAGCGGACCGCCGATCACCGAGGCCGACAGCGCGCTCATGCCGATCACCGCATAGGCATTGGGATCGAGGTTGAGCCCCGGCCACACGATGTCGACGCCGGCCGCGAACAGCCGGCCGCCGAGCGCGCCCATGAACAGCGTGGCGAAGAACAATCCGCCGCGAAAGCCGGAGCCGAGCGAAACGATCGAGGCGATCGCCTTCAATGCGAACACGCCGGCGATGAAGGTGAGCGGCATCGCCACGATGCCGGCGAAACGCAACGCGCCGTGGCCCGACGACATCACCTGCGGCGTCAGCAGCGCCATCGCGCCGACCGCAAGCCCGCCGAGCGCCGGCCGCAGCGGTTGCCAGAGCCGGGTCTTGGTGAGCAGCGCCTCGCACAGCGTCACCCCGCGCATGATCGCAATGCCGGTCAGTGCCGCGACCATGCCGAGCAGCGCGGCAATCGCAAGATCCCGCCCGAGCACGTCGCCGACGGTTCCGACGCCGACACCGAGCGGTAGCGGCTCGAAGGCATGGGCGACGAAGTATCCGGTCACCGCCGCCACGCCGACCGGGGTCAGGCTCGCCGGTGTGTAGCCGCCGATCACAAGTTCGAAAGCATAGAAGGCGCCCGCCAGCGGCGCGCTGAAGGCGCCGGCGATCGCCGCCGCCGCGCCGCAGCCGACCATGATTCGCTGGTCGTTGCGGCGGAGGTGAAAGCCGCGGCCGAGCGAGGCGGCCATTCCGCTGGACAATTGCGTGTAGCCGGCCTCGAGCCCGACCGAGCCGCCGACGCCGCTCGACCAGATCGTCTGCAGCGCCACGATCACGCTGCCGCGGAACGACATTCGCCCGCCATACAGCGCGTTGGCCTCGATCGGGTCGATCTCGCGGGCCGGGCGGACCCGGAGCAGCAGCAGGAACGCAATTCCCAGCAGCAGGCCGCCGACCGTGGGAACCAGAAGCGCACGCACCGGATCGATGCTCACCTGACTCGACAGCCGTTCGCCCAGCGGGATATTGAACAGCACCGAATGCAGCACCGTGACGAGGCTGCTCATGACCGCCACCACGAGGCCGCCAATGGCGCCGATCAGCACCGCCAGCACCACGAGACTCGTCTCGTGCGCGCGGACGAATGCGCGCAACCGGCGCGGGGCCTCGAGATAGCTTGTGGTCGTGGTCATCGGCAGGGGTCCGTCACTGGCCGAGGGGCTTGCGGCTCCCTTTACGGGCCTCGCGGGCAGGAGGCAATCGGGGCAGGAACATGGCAGGGGACGGCGGATAAGCTGCTCATTGCTCTTCACAATCCCGTCACGCTGCCTGTAGTATGTGAGTGCATGCTGCTTCGCAGCTAATGGGAGTCAGGAGCGTTATTTGAACGCACATGTCTCACAAGGCGGTTGGCCGGTGCTGGTGCTGAATGCGGACTTCCGGCCGCTGAGTTATTACCCGCTGTCGCTCTGGTCCTGGCAGGACGCGATCAAGGCGGTGTTCCTCGATCGTGTCAACATCGTGGAATATTACGACCGGGCGGTCCGAAGTCCGTCCTTCGAAATCCAGTTACCGAGCGTCGTATCCCTCAAGTCCTTCGTCAAGCCGACCACCCACCCCGCCTTCACCCGGTTCAACGTTTTCCTGCGCGACCGATTCAGCTGCCAATACTGCCTGTCGGCCGACGACCTCACCTTCGATCACATCATTCCGCGCAGCAAGGGTGGCCAGACCACCTGGGAGAACGTCGTCGCCGCCTGCTCGCCGTGCAATCTGCGCAAGGGCAATCTGACGCCGCAGCAGGCCAAGATGTTTCCGAAGCAGACGCCCTATGCACCCACCGTGCACCAGCTCCACCGCAACGGCCGGCTGTTCCCGCCGAACTATCTGCATGAGAGCTGGCTCGATTATCTCTACTGGGATACTGAGCTCGATCCGTAGGGCGCGGCAGCGCAGAGGATCCGTGCCGGCGGGATCGTTCTGGAAGCGCAGTCGGCCTCAAGGCTGGGCACTCGGCGCCGGCTGTCCCGGCGGGAGGAGCTGTCCGGCCAGGACCACGCCGAATGTTGCAATCGCCGCCATCGCAAGCGTCCAGCTGACATACAACTGGTGACCGATCAGTGCACCGCTCAGCAGCGGCGCGCAGATGTTGGCGCCCGACATCAGCGATTGGTTGAGGCCCATGATCATGCCTTGCCGGTTGATCGCCGTGCTGCGCGACAATTCGGCGGTCAACGTGCTGCGTGCGAACATCATGCCGACGATGATCAGCGTCAGGAGGGCCACAAGCAGGCTGATCCGCTCTGCGAATGCCAATCCCGAAAGCCCGATCGCCATGCAGGCAAACGCGGCCAGGACAATGACCCGGTCAGACGCGAAAATGTTCGCACGCGTGATCAGGAGGCATTGCACGACCATGTTGATGAAGCCGGCATAGGCGAATACGGCGCCGAGCTCGCGTGCGCCGAAGGAATGTCCATCCCAGCTGAACCGCGCCGACAGGAACAGGCCGATCTGCGACAGGAACATCGAATTCACGAAGAAGAACACGATGAGCAGGACGAGCACGCGCCACGCATAGCGTAGCCCGACGATCATGCGCGCCGGCGTCGGCTCGGGCACCCGCTGCTGGTAGAGCGGCTCGGCGGCCGGATGGTCCGGCGACAGCAGAACGATGGTGGCAACAATGCTGATCAGTGACAATGCCGCGGCAGCCCATACCGGTACGCTGTCGCCGTAATGGACAAGGAGGCCCGAGAGTGCAGGGCCGACCAGCAGGCCGGTCCCGATCGCACCGCTGGTCATGCCAAGCGCCTGCTTGCGGGCCCGCGGCGCACTGTGCTCGGCCGCATAGGCGTGAGCCACCGAGATGTTGCCGGATGTCAGCCCGTCGATGATCCGGGCCAGGAACACAAGCGTCAGATTGCCCGCAATGGCGAGCAGGACGAAGCCGATGCAGGTGCCAATCTGACTCACGACCAGCACGTTGCGGCGGCCGTAGCGATCGGAGAGCACGCCGACAATCGGACCGGCGATCAGCTGACAGACTGCATAGACTGAGATCAGCGCGCCGATCACGAATGGCGTCGCGCCAAGCCGCTGCGAGTAGAAGGGCAGCAACGGCAGGATGATGCCTAATCCCGTGGCGTCCACGGCCACGACGATGAAGGTCGGGAACAGCGCAAGGCTGCCCTCGCCGCGAAATTCTTCGCCCATTCCTGCCGTGGAGCTCGTACCCATTGCCGCTTGCTCGATCGCTTTTGCGTGATCACCGGACTATTCCAGGCAATATAGTTGCATCCTAATAGTTCGCATCCTATCTAATTTGCATGCCTCCTTCGCAATCCCTTATCCACGCCGAGATCGGCCGCCTGATCACCTGGCTCGCCCGGATCTGGCGTCGCGAGTCGGATCAGGCGCTGTCGGATCACGGCCTGTCCTACGCGACGGCAATTCCGCTGCTGGTGCTGTCGCGGCAGGGGGAAAACGTCCGCCAGGGCGTGCTGGCCGACGAACTGGGCATCGAGGGGGCTTCACTGGTGCGGCTGATCGATCTGCTCGAGTCCGAAGGCCTGGTCGAGCGTCGCGAGGACCCGACCGATCGGCGCGCCAAGACGCTGCATCTCACCGCCGCCGGCGAAGCCAAGGTCGAGGAGACCAACCGGGTACTGCGCCGGGTGCGGGCCAGCCTGCTGAAGGATATCGGCAGCGAGGAACTTGCGATAACCTTCGAGACGCTGCAACGCATCGAGCAGCGGGCGCGCCGCCTGCAGGACGCCAACACTACTGCAGCCAGGACCGCTCCGGCCAGGACGGCTCAAGAGACGAAATAGTCATGCGCGCGGAAGAGCCGTTCCTGGTCCGCCACGCGGACCTCATCTTCGCGTTGAAGACGTTCGCCGCGTCGATGCTGGCGCTCGTCATCGCATTGGCGATCGATCTGCCGCGCCCTTATTGGGCGATGGCGACGGTCTACATCACGTCACAGCCGCTGGCCGGCGCGACCAGCTCGAAGGCGTTCTTCCGCGTGATCGGCACCCTGGTCGGCGCGACCATGACGGTCGCGATGGTGCCGAACCTAATCAATGCGCCGGAGCTCTTGTGCCTCGCGATCGCGCTCTGGGTCGGGCTCTGCCTTTATTTGTCGCTGCTCGACGGCACGCCGCGCAGCTATGTCTTCATGCTGGGCGGATATACCGTCGCGCTGATCGGCTTTCCGTCGGTGGCCGCGCCGGGTAGCATCTTCGACGTCGCGCTGGCGCGGGTCGAGGAGATCTCGCTCGGTATCATCTGTGCGAGCCTGGTCTCGACCGTGGTGTTTCCGCGCAGCGTCGCGCCGGCGGTCGGCGGCCGCGTCAGAAGCTGGCTGTCGGATGCACGACGCCTGTCCCGCGACGTGCTGCTGGATCGCGGGACCAGCGAGACGCGCCGGGCCCAACGCCTCCGCCTTGCGACCGACATCGTCGAGATCGATACGCTGGCGACCCATCTCGCCTATGACAGGTTGGCCGACGCCGGCACCGTGCGTGGCCTCGGAGAAGTCCGGCTGCGCATGCTGATGCTGTTGCCGATCATCACGTCGATCGAAGACCGGCTTGCCGCACTCGGCGAGGCGGCCCTGCAAAGGCAGCCGGAGCTCCGGCGGCTGATCGACGATCTCGCGGCATGGATCGTCGACGATGATCGCCAGCGGCAATCCGGCGAGCAGATCCGCGCCGCGATCGCCGAGCGGCAAACCGCGCTCGACGGCGTCGCGCCGCGCGAGCGCATCATCACGATCAGCCTGCTGCTCCGGCTACGTGAGCTCGTCGACATCTCGGCCGACTGCCGGGCAGTGGGCGATGCGATCGCCGCGGGCCAGAATATCTCCACCGTGCCGCTGGCGTTCCACCCGGAGTCGGGGGCCGCGCCGGTCCGTCATCGCGACCACGGCATGGCGCTGTGGTCGGCCGCAGGCGCAGCGGTGGCAATCCTGATCTGCTGCGCTCTGTGGATTGCGACCGGCTGGCCCGATGGCGCGTCGGCGCCGATGATGGCGGCGGTCGCCTGCTGCTTCTTCGCGGCGCAGGATGAGCCGGCGCGCAGCATCCGGGCCTTCGGCCTGTTTTCGCTGGTCGCCATCGTCGTCGTCGCGATCTATCAGTTCGCGCTGGTGCCGGGCATCTCACACGTCGAGGTCCTGATCGCCGCGCTGGCGCCAACCTTTCTCACATACGGCCTCCTGATCGCACGGCCGAAAACCGCGCCGATCGGCTCGGCTCTCGCCGTCAACACTGCGACGCTGCTCGCGCTGCAATCGACCTACAGCGCGGATTTTGCCAGTTTTGCCAACAGCTCCGTCGCCTTCTTCCTCGGTATCGTCATCGCCGAGATCGTGACGCGGGTCGCGCGCGGCGTCGGCGCCGAATGGATCGCCAAGCGGCTGATGTCGTCGAGCTGGCAGACGCTCGCGGACGCGGCCGAGCGGCGCGGCCGCGGCGATCGCGCGCAGTTTGCCGGCCTGATGCTGCATCGGCTCGGACTATTGGTCCAGCGTATCGCCTTCATCTCCGAGAGCGACCGCCGCGATGCCGACAGCCTGGTGCAGCTGCGCATCGGGCTCAACATCATCGACCTCAGGCGAGCCCGTTACGGCCTCGCCGCATCGACCGTGCGTGCCATCGACGACATGCTGGACGACCTCGCGGCGGCGTTTCGCGCCCATGCGGACGAGGCAATGCCGACCGAACTGCTGACATGCATCGATGCGGCGCTGACCGCCGTCGTCAAGGATCCCAATGCGCGTGCGCGGGACCATGCGTTGCTCGGCCTCGTCGGTATCCGCCGCGGCCTGTTTCCGGATGCACCCGCGTATCGATCGCAGCCCGAGGAGAGCTTTGCTGCATGAGGTATGAGATCGACATCTACGGCGTGCTGATTCCGGCGCTGCTGCTCTGGCTCATCGTTGCCTACGCGCTGAGTGCCGGGATCAGCCGGATCATGCAGCGCTTCGGGCTCTACCGGCTGGTCTGGCATCGCGCGCTGTTCAATTTCGCACTGTACGTATGCCTCTTGGGCGTCGTCGTTTATCTTTCGGAGTTTCTGCCATGAAGGGGAATTTCGCCTGGCTCGGCCGGGTCGCGCTGACCGCGATCGCGCTCGTCGCCGCGCTCGCCGTCGCTCACGGGCTCTGGGTCTATTATATGGAATCGCCCTGGACCCGCGACGGCAGGGTCCGCGCCGACGTGGTTCAGGTTGCTCCCGATGTATCCGGCTTCGTGACCGACGTGCTGGTCAAGGACAATCAGCAAGTGCATCGTGGCGATATCCTGTTCCGGATCGACCGCGCGCGCTTTGCCCTGGCGTTGCAACAGGCCGATGCGGCGGTCGCCGGTCATCGCGCGACGCTGGACCAGGCTGACTCGGACCTCAGACGCTACAGCGCGCTGACCACCGATGCGGTGTCGCAGCAGAAGCAGGAGCAGGTTCTGGCCACGCAGTTGCAGGCCAAGGCCGCCTACGACCAGGCGGTCGCCGATCGTGCCGTCGCGCAGCTCAACCTGGATCGCAGCGAGGTACACGCATCGGTGAACGGCACCATCACAAACATGGAGCTGCGGCCCGGCGCCTATGTCACCGCGGGCAAGGGCGTGATGGCTCTGGTCGACAGCGATACGCTGCATGTGGAAGGCTATTTCGAGGAGACCAAGCTCGCGCGCATTCGCGTCGGCGACAAGGCAGAGGTCCGTCTGATGGGCGAGCCGGTCCGGCTCACCGGACATGTCGAGAGCATTGCAGCCGGCATCGAGGATCGCGACCGCGGGCAAGGCGCGAACCTGCTCGCGAACGTCAATCCGACCTTCAGCTGGGTCCGGCTCGCGCAACGCGTCCCGGTACGCATCGCGCTCGATCGCCTGCCGGATCGGATCGCGCTGGTCGCCGGCCGTTCGGCAACGGTCGAGATCATGAACTAGCCGGCCGCATCGCACAGGCGGCTACGGCCTCAAGCCGGCGCCCTTGCTGCGGCCTCCGTCAGCAAGTGCGTCTACGGCACGCCGTACCGTTTGAAATCGTCGCCGATGCCGTCTTGAATAGCCTTGGCCGCCGAGATGTCGACATTGCCGCCGGCCTTGTCGCCCTGTTTCAGCTTCGCCAGCCCGCGTCCATAGAGCGCGCTGGCCAGCTTCGGATCGATGCGAAGCGCGGAACTATAGTCGTCGACGGCCGCGCGCAGCTCGCCGGTCTTCAGATAGATCAGGCCACGGGAGTCGTAAGTCGCGGCGTCGGCCGACCCCGATTGTAGCGCCTTGTTGCAATCCTCCAGCGCCGCCTGCAACTCGCCGAGGATGGCCCGGCTCCAGCAGCGTCCGTTCCACACGCCGTCGAGCTTCGGCTCGAGGCGAATGGCCTGATCGTAATCCTGCGCCGCGCGGTCATATTGATGTTTCTTCAGATAGGCCCGGGCACGGTTGGCGAAGGCTTCGCCGTAGTTCGGGTTGAGCTTGATGGCCTGATCGAAAGCATCGGTCGCGCGGTCGTAGTCGCGTTTCCTGAAATAGGCCACGCCACGGTTGTTGAACGGCTTGGTGTAGGTTGGATTGAGCTCGATCGATCGATCAAAATCCCGGATGGCGCGGTCGTAGTCCGCCTTGGCGGCATAGGCATTGCCACGGTTGTTGTAGGCGATCGCGAGGCCAGCCGGCGTCATGTCCTGCTCCGCATCGATCAGCGCCGTGCACGCACCGATGCGCGCGTCGGCCTGCGCGTGGTCGAGGCCGCTGCACAGCTCGATGTTCCGCAGGTAATTGTTCCGTTGCTTCGGGTTCTGCGCGCCCGCCGGCGATGCGAGCCACAGCAGAATGAAAAGCGCCGCCAGGCCGCCACTCGCACCGGTAGCTGCACGAGGCCTCATGTCGGGCTCCGGTCTTGACGACCCGCCGTCGTCGATTTCCGTGAGTAGCCGCTCAAGATCAACGCCTTGTTCGCCTAGCACCCGCGACAGACGTTCGGATTGAACCTGTGGGAGGTGTCTTGCTCGGGTTGCCGCGCGGCCCGTGTCGCGGGCTTTCTGAGAAGCTTGCTCTTGCCCTCTTCCACCAATGTCGCGAACCTCACCGTTCCATCATCCGATATTTCGATGCGTGGCGTCGTGCCGCGGATACCCATCGTTGCGGCGGGCGTGTCGATCTGCATGTCACCGGTCTTCGCGATATTGCCGGCAACAAAGGTGAACGTTCCATTGGCCAATTTGAACAGGGTCGAATTCGACTTGCCGTTCGGGTCGTAGACGAACTCGGTCATCGCCATCTTGGCATTGCTCGACAGGTTGAACGAGGTGCCGTCGGTGAAATTGATCCCGACCCGTCCATCGGCTCCGGTCTGCACGACATCGCCCTGATAGACGAGGTCGCCGACCTTCGCCCGGGGCCGCTGATCCGACAGCGCGGCCTGAACGACGACTTCACTCGCATGCTCGATCGTGACCAAACCGGTGGCCGTCACGACTTTCCCGATGAGCTTCGCCGGCGAATTTTGAACCGCAGGTTGGGCCGGCTCGGTTTGCGCCAGCACCGGAGCAGACGTCAGTGTTACGAGCGTGAAAATGATGCATGCGAGCAATTGAACAATGAAACGGATGCGCACGATCCCCTCCTTTGAGAAGATCTTGTCGTGTCGCGGCTCGACGGTGATCCGGACCGCCGGGCCGAGACCGCAGGACCTTGAGTGCTGAACGAGCTGCTGCAAACAGACCTAAAGGCCTGCTGTAGTTCGAATAATAATTAATATGTGGACAATTTACTCCGTAATTATACTATTAATTTCGTGGGGGTGCACTCGCGTTAATGGGACAGTCATTCTGACATTTCCCCGATCGCTCCCCGCAGGACTGCAATTCGATTTTCACTACCGAATTTAGTTTCAATCAGGACGTTTCGGCGGGCAAGCCTATGGCGGCCGGTGCGGGGATTATTCACCTCGTGGCGACGGCAAGCCAGACCAAAAAAACTGCGGCGCCACCTTCCGCCTGAGCTGCTCAGCAGGCGAAAAGCCAATGTTAGTCGCGTCCGGCGTAGCGTTCGGGGACGCGAGCTCGGCCGTGTTCGGCCGGCTGCCCCGAGTGGTTGGGATTGTTCAGACGGCGATCGGCTCCG
>NZ_JACMYK010000081.1 GCF_020889785.1 Bradyrhizobium acaciae | reverse complement strand
CCGAGCGCGCTGGTCTGGCCGCCGGATGCGCCGGCACTGCCCGCGCCGCCGGCACCGGTCGCAGCGGTGCCGCTATCACCCGACGCTGCGGCAAATGCCATCACGGTGTCGAGGTCCTTGGTATCGGCAATCGCCTGCTGGATCCGCATCGCATAGGGCTGGTTGCTGCGCACCACGATGCGCGCGGCCTGGGCGAGACCGGCGGCGATCGCCGTCTTCTGGTCCTTGCTTGCCTTGGCAAGCAGGGCAATCAGCGGATCGAGCGACGTCGGATCGCTGAGGGCGTAATCGCGCGCCCGCGAAGTCAACTCCACGCCCGCGTTCGGAAACTGGCTCAGCAACTGTTCGGGATTGGCCTTGAAATTCGAAACCGCCTGGGGGAGCTGGATCAGCCCGCCAGGCGTTTCCGCCATCGCAGCGCCGATGGGGGCCGCGAGCGCCAACATCACCAAAACCGCTAGGCGCGAGGCGGGAAAACCGCCGGATCGCTCAAATGTGAACACTGCTATCTCCCTAACGAATACTAACAGTTCGTTAGCATAGTCAGAGTTATCGCGCCAATCAAAACCCTGCCGGGCCGCGGCCCCCGGCCAGACGCGGAATCAGCGTTAATTGGCGGACCCGACCGTAACACCGGCGTCATCGTTCTGCCGATGCCCCTGCCCGAGCGGAACGATTGTGACAGGCCCGCCCCAAGCAAGGCGGCGATAACAACGGCGTAGCCGGTAATCTGGAACGAGAAATCGATCATCGAATGCAGCGCGCCGGCAGCCGACGCACAGAGCGCCACCAGCGGCACGATCACGTCGCGGCGGCGGATCCGCACACCATGCGCGAGCACGCCGACTGCTGCGAGCAGCGCGATGATGACCGCGCCGGCCATTAACATTCCGCCGTCGGACGTCAGTTCGAGCCAGCTGTTGTGCGCCCGGTTCCAGGTCCCGCGCAGCGAGATGTCATCGGTGCGATAGGCCGGATAGACCCATTCGAAGCTCCCAAAACCGCTGCCGAGCCAGGGATGGTCCCAGATCATCCGCAACGTCGCACGATATGTCGAGAATCGTCCCTCGTCCGACAGGCCCATCGTGCTGAAGCGCGCGCCGACGCCGCCGCCGAGAAGTTGCAACAGTGCAAGCGCGACCAAGCTGCCGATGCCAAGCGCCACAATCAGGCCGTAACGGCGCGGCATCCGCTTGCGAAACAGGAGCGCGGCCGCGACGACGGCAGCGAGCAGCGATATCCCGACGCCGCCGCGCGATCCGGTCAGAAACATCGCGACGAGGCAAGTGAGCCAGCCGAACGCATCGCCGGCGAGCCGGCGCCGTGCCGGCATATCGATGCGCGCCAACAGGCGTGGCAGACTGGCCCGGCGCGACGGCCAATACCGCTCGATCAGCTCGCAACCGAACAACAGCCAGATCAGTGCACAGCAACCATAATAGATGCCCGCAGTGTTGCGATTGACGAAGGGAGACGTCAGCCACTCCAGATGCGCCTGCTTCTCATGAAGCAAATAGATCCGAGCGGGATCGATCGCGAAGGTGACGATGCCGGTGATCGCGTAGACGAGGCCGGCCGCCGCCACCGCCCGCAACAACCCTCGTGCCAATGTGCGATCGGCGCCGAGCACGACGCCGATGGCAAAACTGAGCAGCCAGACGATCCCGACACCGGCTGAATAGAACGGCAGATTGGTCGCGATCGACGCCGCCCGCGGAAGCTCGGCGGGTAGCAATTTGCCCGCCTCGACCCACAGCGCGTTCGGCGCTACGCCGAACCAGGGCCGCTGCGCCGATTGCTCGTGCAGCACCAGCATGGCGAGCGCCGTCAACAACGCCATAACCGCGAGGATCGCGAGCTGGCTGCCGCGCAGGCGCATCGGCAGCACGCCGAGCAGTGCTATGCCGAGCGGGATCGACCAGATCGCGGGCGCGACGACACCGGCCGAGCCGAGCGGCAGCGGCGCCAGTGCGACGACGGCGCAGAACAGCCACGATGACCATTGCACCGGCCACGGCAATGCCGTGGCCTCGCTCGAGCCGGAAGCTGATCGCAGACGTGTCATGAAGCCGGCCGGGCCGGCTCACGCCCCAGTATCAGGGCGCAAGCTTGATCGAATTACGAAGTAATGTTGCGTTGTAGGCGGCCACGATCGGATCGTTCACCGTTGCGGTCACGAGGCGGATCTGCTGCATGAGCTTGGCGTCCTCGACCGACGCCGCGTTCGATGCATAGAGCACGTCCTTGTTGCGCAACTGGAAACGCGTGGCCAGGAAATAGCCGGCCGGATCGCGGAAATTGATGTTGTAGACGACCGGAATGATCGGCCCTGAATATTTGCTGACATCGACGCCGAGCTTGGCGGCCACTTCCGGCAGTTCGCCGCGATAGACGAACACCGAGGCCGGATCGGCCGAGGAATCGTTCAGGCCGCCTGCCTTGGCGACGGCTTCGGCGAGCGAGATGCGCCAGGCCTCGAAGTTGAACTGGCCCTGCGCGCCCGAGGCGCCGAAGGCGACGAAGGTCTGCGGCTCGCGGTAGACATAGATCGTATCGCCCGGATGCGCGTAGATGTTGCTCTTGGGCTCGTAGACCAGCTGGCCGAACGGCACGGTCGTCCGCTTGCCATCCCGCTCCAGCATCACCCATGTGTCGAAACCCTGCCCTTTCGGACCGCCGGCGCGGGTGATCGAGTCGAGCACGCGCTCGCCCGCGGCGTTGGCGGGGAAGCGGTTCGGAGTATTGACCTCGCCGAGCACGGAGATCAGCGAGGTGCGCTGCTCGATCAGGGCAACGACGGCCTGCGGCTCGATCGCGCGATTCTTCAGTGCATCGACGATCGAGCGCTGCACCTCGGTCGGGGTGCGGTTCTTGGCGCGGATCGCCCCGGCATAGGGCACCGAGATATTGCCGTCGGTATCGACGTTCTGGTTCGGCAGCGTGATGTAATTGCCGGGACGCACGCCGGCCTCGACCGGAATGAACAGACCGCCGGCGGCGGCCTCGAAGATCGTGACGCTGACGACGTCGCCGATGCCGAAATGGATGTCCTTGGGCGGCGGGCCCTGGATGCCGCCGGCGAGTTGCGGTGCGAACGACGCCAGCACGTTCTCGACCTGCGGCGTGATCTTCACCATCGCATAGGGCAGGCTTTCCGGATCCTTCTGCCCGGCGGCGACATCAGAACTCGTCGGACCGTTGGTCGGCATGTAATGGCATCCGCCGACCCCGCAGGCGGCCGCAAGCAATAACATTACTCGAATGAAATTCGCACGCGACATTCAAATACTCCGGCCGTGCCGTAACACGCCGATTATCACAACCACAAGGTTCCGCGATATATTGCAGCGCAATTGATAAATAATGTTAACGAGGTGAGGCAATTCGGCGACACCGGCGCGCCGCCGTGAGACAAAGGCCCAGCGCAAGCCACTCCGGCTTTGATTTCCTGTGATGTTCTCGTTATCTGTGAATGAGATGGTTGAGTGAACCGATTGAGAGTTCGATGGCCCGCATGAAACCACTGGCGATCGCACTGGGAACCGCCGCCTTGCTGCTTGGCAGTGCATTTGGCAGCACAGGCGTTTTGGCCGCCGAACTGGGCATTTCCCCTGCCCCGCGCGCCGTGCAACGCGTCAGCGGCAACTGTCAGCGGCTGCAATATTGTCAGGACGACGTCTGCCAGTGGAAGCGGGTCTGCTGGCACGGTTGCCCCGACCGCTATTCCTGCGCACCGCTCTACGGCGCCTACGGACCATATGGCGGCCGCGACTATTGGGCCGCCTACAGCTACGGCGACCTGCGCCCGTTCTGAATGTTAATCAATTAACACACCACTAGCCGTGCGCGCATCGATCGGCGCTACGCCGACGGTTTTGCGACGATCGGGTTAACCCCGGTTTAGGACCCGGCCCGCTAGGATGCGGGCGCAGGGTTTGGTTATGTTATTTGTTTTCCTTGGTAATTTGATCGGCGGCGCCGTTCTCGGACTGCGGCAGCACTGTCTGGTGCTGGTGCCCGTGACGCTTGCGGAACTGACGCTGCTCGCCGCTGTCGGCGCCGCGCGCCTCTCGTGGTCGGAGACCTTGCTGCTCATGATCACCGCCATCGTGTCGCTGCAAGGCGGATATCTCGCCAGCACATTCGCACCGCTGGTCCGGTCGCGCTGGTCGCGCACCTCAACGCCACGCCTCGCCCTGCGCCGCCCGCATTAGCGCGGCACAACGCCGCCGCATTTTGCGTATCCGATTTCCATTGACCTCGCGGCGAGCCCGGGGCATCCCGCTGCCTTGCGTTCTCATCCTCCGCAGGAACACCCTCCTCAGGACTTGGCCCTCTCGTGTGGAACGTCACGGCTTTCCTCTGCATCCTGATCGGGGCGTCGATTCCGGCGGGTCTCATCGACGCATCGCTCGCCACCGGTCTGGTCGGCGCCGCAACGTCGCTCGGGCTGCTGGCAAGCCTGACGGCGATCCGTCCAGGTGAGCTGTCCTTCCTGAAATCGGTCGTCGGGTCCGCGGTTGCGGTGGCGCTCGTTCCGATGCTCTGGATCATTGCGCAAATGCTTCCGCTCACGCTTTGGGCGCATCCGGTGTGGAAGTTCGCCGGCGAAACGCTTGGAGAGCCGCTCAGCGGCAGCGTCACGATCGATACCGGTGCAAGCCTTGGCGCGCTGCTGCTGTGGTTGTCGCTGCTATCGATCATGATCACCGCCGCTGCGATCGCGATCGATGCACGCCGCGCCGACAGGGTGGCCCGTACCATCGCAGCGACAGCCGCGGTCGCAGCGATCATCCTGCTGCTGCACAGCGATCCCATCAAAGCCTGGCTTGGTGCTGCGCCCGATGAGACGGCGAACGGATTCCTGGTGATCGTTCTCGCTGGCGTTCCGCTCGGCCTCGCGCGCGCGCTCGATGGCGGCGGACACGCCGATGGCCGCACGGCGGCGCAATTGGCGCGGCTGCGCTGGCTGCTCGCTGCCGGCGCGCTGTTTTGCGCCCTCAGCGCCAGTTGGTATGGGCGACGCGGCGCCGCGATCGCAGTCGCTGCGGGCATAGCGCTCGTCCTCATGACCTTCGCCGCGCGAAAACTTCATCTGCACCGCTGGAGCAGTGCTGCAGCGGCCGTAGCGATCGCGCTGATTGCGCTGGCGACGGCGGTCGCCAACCGTCATCCTGATGTGGCGCTCGCCACAGCATTCGTCCAGGCACCGGCCGACCTCGTGCAATCGACCCACACCCTGCTCGCCGACCTGCCTTCGCTCGGCAGTGGTGCCGGCACCACGGCCACACTGGCGTCGACCTACATGGACTGGCAGGGCGTAACCTCGCGGCCTGTGGTGGCGACCAGCGCCGCCGCCTTGATCGCGCAGTTCGGTTCCGCCATGTTCTGGACTCTACTCGCGGTTACGATCGTTGGTATCGCGGCGTTCACGGCCGGCGCGCGCAATCGCGGCCGCGACTGGTCTTATCCAGCGGCGGCGGCGGCCGTGTTGCTGACGCTAGCGCTCGCCGCCTTCACCTTGCCGGAACTGCCGGCGCTGCCCGGAGTGATGGTGTTGGGAGCCGTGATCGGAACAGGACTGGCACAGCGGATCAGCCGTTCACGGTTGCAGGTGAGCTAGACGATGCGCAGCCTCCTCCGGCGGATTGTCGGCCAGACCGGCGACCTCGAACATGACGAGGGCGACGAGATCTGCATCTACGCCGTCGGCGATATCCACGGCCATGCCGACCTGCTGCACGAGATCTGCGCGCGCATCGATGCCGATATCCGTAAGTTCCGGCCGGCGCGGCCGATCCAGGTGTTCCTCGGCGATTACATCGATCGCGGACCGGATTCGCGCGAGGTGATCGCCATGCTCGATCAACGGCGCCGAACCCGCAGCATGGTCTGCCTGCTCGGCAACCACGAGGCCTGCCTGCTGGAGTTTCTCGTCAATCCGGACATGCTTACGCAATGGCGGCAGTTCGGCGGCCTGCAAACGCTGATGTCCTATGGACTGACGCCCTCACCCAATCCCGACGCGGCGGAACGGAGGGCGCTGGCTCAGCAGTTGGTCCGCCAGATGCCGCCGGCCCATCTCGCCTTCCTGCGCTCGTTGCCGATCACCTATTCCTTCGGCCGTTATTTTTTCGTACATGCCGGCGTCAGGCCCGGCGTCGCGCTCAAGCAACAGCGCAAGGAGGACCTGCTCTGGATCCGCGACGACTTCCTGATGTCGGAGGATGATTTCGGCAAGGTCGTGGTCCACGGCCATACGCCGGTGCATGAGGCCGAGCTGCTGCGCAACCGCATCAATGTCGACACCGGCGCCTACGCGACCGGCCGCCTGACCTGCGTCAAGCTGGAAGGCCCGCGGCGAACCCTGCTGATGACCGCCAACCGGGCCGTGCGCCATGGTTCAACATGATGGCTAACCCGATGTCTGGCAGGATCGACCGGTACGCGCGGCAGCTGTCGCCGGCTTTCGTGCCGGTTGCAGTCCTGATCGGCGCCGCGACGCTGGCGTTGTCGGCCTGGTGGCTCGCCGCCGATGCATTGCGCGGCAGGCCTTCGCTCGCTGCCGAGATCGGCGTAGTCAGGAGCGAGCTATGGCTACGCGACGGCTGGAGCGAATTGCAGACATCTCCAGAAGCGGCCGAGGCCGCCTTCACGCGCGCGCTTCGGCTCTCGCCGATGGACGCCGGCGCCTGGTTCGGCCTCGCCTCAGCGACCGGGCGGTTCGACTGGCTGAACCCGACCGCGTCGAAGGCGTTGAAGATGTCCTATTACACCGGCTTCAACCGCAGCGACCTGGTCACGCCGCGGCTGATCCTGCTGGCGCAGGTCGACACCACGCGCGATGTGGAGCTGGTCGATCTGCTGCAGCGGCAGATCCGCCTGATCCTCACCCGCGCTCCGGAGCTGAAGGGCGCGATCGGCCAAGCCTATGGCGTCGCGTCCGATGCCAACCGGCGCATCATCGAGGCGGAATTCAAGGACGCCAACCAGAGCATTCCGGAGTAATGCGCGTCAGCAAGCGGGCGGCCGCCGGATGCCCAACCTCTCAGATACCCGACCGTCAAATCCCCTTGTGCCGTAGCACCGCACCGACGGTGCGCAGCAGGATGCGCAGGTCGAGCATGAAGCTCCAGCTCTTGATGTAGATCAGGTCGTGCGCGACGCGCAGCTGCATGTCCTCGATCGCAGGCGTCGCGCCGCGCAATCCCTGCACCTGGGCAAGACCGGTGATACCAGGCTTGACGTGCTGGCGCTGCGCATAACTCGCGATCAGCTTCGAATATTTGTCGTCATGCGCCAGCGCGTGCGGCCGCGGCCCGACCAGCGACATGTCGCCGCGCAGCACGTTCACCAGTTGCGGCAATTCGTCGATGCTGCGGCGGCGCAGCGTTGCGCCGATCCCGGTCAGCCGCGGATCGTTTACGCGAGCCTGCGTGATGATATCGCCATCCTCGAGCACATGCATCGAGCGGAACTTGAGGATGGTGAATTGCTTGCCGTCGAATCCGTTGCGGCGCTGCCGGAACAGGACCGGTCCCCGGGAGTCGAGCTTGATCGCGATCGCAGTTCCGATCAACAGCGGCGCGAACAGCACCAGCAGGCCGCTGGATGCCACGATGTCGAACAGGCGCTTGCCGGCACGCTCGAGCGAGGTCAACGGCGAGCGCTGCATTTCCAGCGTCGGTATCGGCCCGGTCGCCACCATCCGCATCGCCAGGAATCGCTCCGCCGTCCGATCGGGCAGCAGCCGCACCGGCAGCGGCGACGCCCGCAGCTGATCGCAGACGAACTGGATGCGCGGCTCCTGCTGCCAGGGCATCGCCAGGATGATTTCATCGGCGCCGCACTCCCGTGCGGCGCGAATGGCCGAGGCGACGGCCGCCCGATCGCCGGCGTCGTCGGACAATCCGGAAAGCTGCACCCGCCGCACCTCGCTGAGGCCGAAATCGCGCAGCAGGCTCGATTGCCGCACCCGGGACAATTCGTCCGCCATCCCGACCACGACCGCGCGGCGCGTCGCCAGCATGCCGCGATCGATCGCGCGTCGCAGCGGCGCCTGCAGCAGCATCCGTCCGGCCACCAGCCCAAGGCCGCCGATCAGGCCAAATGACATCACCGACCCGCGCGAGATACCGGAACCGACCTTCAGGAGGAAGATGATCAAGGTCATCAGCAGGACGACCAGCAGCCAGCCGCCGAGCAGACTGTTCCAGCGCCGGTCGAGGCCAGCGAGCACCTGCGCGTTATAGAGGCCCTGCGACTTCGCCACGAACATGTGAAGGATGGCGGCGAGAACCCCGATCCCTAGAAAACCCTCGAAGCTGTTGCTATAAACAGTGTGGTAGTAGAACAGATGATAGGCCGCGCCGCCAATGATGCTGGACAGCACGACGATGACCATCTCGAAGGCGATGGCAAACGCTTCGAGCGATGCAAAGGCGAACGAGAAGGCGCCGAAGTTAACCGGTACCTTCGCTAATCGAGCGTCCGAAAGGTCGGTCATCGGGAATTAACATTCGTGTTAACAATTCGAATGTGTACTATCAGGCAGGTCGCGAGCTCGCAAGACCTGCCGGCAATATCAGGCAGAGAGCGCCCATGACTGAATCCGCTGGCGAAACCGAGGCCGCGCTGGTGGCCCTCCTTCACTTGATCCGTCTGATGGGCGCCGAACTCGTCGCCGGCCAGCACCGCGACGACATCGAGGTGCTGGTCAAGGCAGTCGAGACAAAGTTGCGATCGGCGCGCTTTCCGGCTGAAATGCCGAATCAGGATATCGTTAAAGGTCTGGACCTCGCAGAGGCCAGACTGCGTCCAATCCTCGAAGAGCTGCGCGCACGGTCCGAGAAAGCGCATCTGAGCGACCAGCTGCTGCTGGCGCCCAGGCCCTCACGCATCCATTAACAGATCAGCTTTCGTCAGCTCTGGACTTCGCCACGGCGGGGCAGACCGCTCCCGCCGCCGGATCTGAGCGCGAGCTTCTCCTCGATCTTCATTTTTTCGAGTAGCAGATCGGTCACGATCCGACGCAGCCGTTCATTTTCCAGCCGCAATTCGTCAATACGGTTACGGACAGGGGGGATCCCATCTCGATCTTCGGTGTGAGCAGCGAACTCGGTAACAGTACCGTTCGCTTGGTGGCCGCGCGCGGCCTCCTGCTTGCGCCAGCGGTGAAATGTCATCACGCTAACGCCCAGCACTTTGCACGCTTGGGCTTGTGACTGCCCCCGCGCCATGAGTTCCTCGGCCTGTTTGACCTTGGAACTGATCTCGTCAGTCGAATGACGCCTCATTGGTCATCTCATTGCCCCCTAGATTAGCAATAATCGCATGGCCTATAAGCTATGTAAATGCAACAGGAAATTCAAATTGAGGATTTCCCGGGGGTCTTTCGGGAGCCTCGAACTTGGCCGTCGGCAGTGGCGCATTTTGCGAAGAAACGCCGAAGCTGCAAGGTATTTACCGAAATAATTGAGCGATATTCCTCCGCCAAACCGATCCGACAAGAAAAGTTATACGACTTTCTGCGTATGAGAATTTGATCTGGACAACTGGCGCACTGTTTGCATTCACAAGTGAGAATATCCAACCGATCCTTCGGCAGATTGTGAGTGCATCATGCCTCGCTGTGATATCCGCGCCGCCAGTCAAGTGAGAGTTTCACAAAATTCTAACAAATTTATCCCGCGACCTTCGCGTCCGGTAGCTTGCGAGCACGCACGCGCAGCGGTAGTTACCAGCACGTTAGATGTCACGAGGGTTTCAACATATTTAAGGATTATTTTCACGAGACCTAACGTTCCTTGCTCGATCCACGAATTATCAATTAGGCACTTTCTCACCCGAAGCCATCAGGCGGAACCACGACCGCCCGACCATCCGCGAACTATTCTGTGCTGACGCTTGTCAGAGCCCCGTCTCTGATCAACAATTTTGCGAGGATCGACACCATGGCGCGTCTCAAGGTCTTCGAGGGGAACCAATCCACATCCGGCGAGGCAGCCGACGCCCTGGAACGCCTCGTCGCGGAGAATTTCGAGCTTCGGCATACCGCAGTCGAGCTGGTCTTGCAGACCTGGATCCTGCGCGAGCGTCTGTCCGATGTCGGGGTGCACAAGTCTGTCCCGCGGGAGCACTGACCGCTCCGACCCTGCTCTCAAACGCAAAACACGAATGGTCCGGAAGCCGGTGGCGGCCCACGAACCGGATGGACCCGAAGTCATTCGGGTCGATCCGCCGTTCTATCTTAAATTGAATTATTCGTGACCATGGACAAGCCGCCGCCGTCGCCATGGCGGCGCGGAAGTGGCGACAACTGCTCGGCGAGGAATTCGCGGACGAACGTCAGCGATGAACCCGGCGCAACGCGGCGCGCGGGCTGGTCTGCTCACGGGATACATCGAACGAACGAGAACCAATCGGGCGCTCGTGAATTTCACGCAACTCAGCGATATCCAGCATCAGCGCAACGACCTCGTTGCGCAGCGATTGATTGGTCGCGAGCAACGCCTCTTCGATCGGCCGATGCAAATGTTGAATCTTGTGCTGCTTCATGGCGCGCCCTCGCTCTGCGAGTTAAGGGTATGAGCGATGTGATTGAAGTTTCGATGACAGAGTTAGATCGCCCACATGGAATGCGGCCAATGGGGCAGGTTTGCGACCAATGTCACTCTGACAGAAATTTTCCCGATTTGGTTCCACAACCTGATCGCGAAACCTTTAATCGATGGCCGCATTGTGTCGTCGCGATGGGATGTCCGCGGCAGCGATGCGACGCGCGGCGAAACAGCACGTCGGCGCCGACCATCAGGCGCGAGCAAGAGCATGAAATCATTTGATGATCGTTGATCGCAGCTATCGTCGTCGAAATCGGCGCGTGCCTGGCGGCTGACCACAATGTCGCCGCGTCAAAGGCTCGCAGCTTGAAGAGGCGCTCCGCCTCGAACCAGATATTCCACCAGAGACAGCGTGCACACACTAAATCTGCTGCTGCCAATCAATCGGATTCGCTCTGCGCATAACAGGTTGAACCGAGCAGCATGGATGCCACATGGGCGCCGCCATCGGCACGGATCGCAAAATGTTTCGAACAGTTGCAGATATCCGAGGCATCGTCTGATTTCATCGCCTGATTTGACGCGTTCCGGGCGGCTCCGGCGATACGACAGAAAACTTCGACGCTTCACGCGGCATGCACAAGATTCGTCTCAACGAGGGCCGAACGCGACAATGCCATTCCAATTCAGGCTCAGCAGCGGTGATGCGCTTCGGCTCGACAACTGCAGCGAGGGCGTTTGCGTTTCCTGCCCGGAATTGCACAAGCGCTTTGCACGACCATCGCCAATGAACAGCAGCTCGCCGCCAACCGCCATAAGCATCGCTAATTCGCGACGCGCGGTGCGATCGCGCACTATTTCGATTTGGCAGGCGTGTCGTCGTCCATCTTGCCGCCATTGGCGACGCACTTATTGAAATAGTCCCGCTGATCCTTCGCGCCGCCCCTCGCACTGCCGGAAGCGGGATTTCCAGCCTGTCGCGGTGGAAATGCCCTCGCGACCAGAACATCGCAGGCGCGTGCGACCCGGGCGTCGATCGCGTACGCCGGAACGATTGCACTGGAGATGATGGTCACGGCTGAAGCAACCGCAAAACCAGTGATAACTCTCATTACCGAACTCCGTTCCTGGCCGAACCAGCTTTTTTCTCGAGCCCGGATTCGCAAGGAGCGTACCAGAGCATGATCCGAAAAACTGCGAAGCGGTTTTCCCTCGCGACGAACGCAGGACGCATGTGCGCGGAGATCGTGCTCAAGCAAGGCGCTTGAAGCATGATGACTGTTCGACCGGATCGGATTGCATTTCAGGTCCGGTCGACGTCGTGATAGGCCCGATACCAGGCGACAAATCTGGCAATGCCATCCTCGATCCGCGTCTGCGGCCGAAAGCCGATCTCGCGCTCCAGGTCGGAGACATCGGCCGACGTCTCCAAGACATCCCCTGGTTGCATCGGTAACAACTGCTTTTCGGCCTGCCGGCCGAAGCCCTGCTCAAGCAGCGCCACCACATGCATCAGTTCTTCCGGCCGCGAGTTGCCGATATTGTAGACCCGCCAGGGCGCCTTGCTCGAACCCGGATCTGGATGTGCTCCCGACCAGTTGACGTCGCCCTCCGGCGGGCGGCCGATCAACCGCACCATCGCCTCGACCACGTCGTCGACATAGGTGAAATCGCGCCGCATATTGCCGTTGTTGAACAGCCGGATCGGCTTTCCCTGCGTGATCGCGTCGGCGAACGCGTAGAGCGCCATGTCCGGCCGATACCACGTCCCATACACGGTGAAGAACCGCAGCCCGGTCGTCGGTATGCGATAGAGATGGCTATAGGAATGGGCGATCAGCTCGTTGGCCTTCTTGGTCGCGGCGTACAGGCTGACCGGATGATCGACGTTGTCGTGGACCGAGAACGGCAGCTTGGTGTTGGCGCCATAGACCGACGACGAGGACGCAAACAGCAGATGCCGGCAGGCGGTATGCCGGCAGCCCTCGAGGATGTTAAGGAAGCCCTCGAGATTGGAATCCACGTAGGCGTGCGGATTCTGCAGGGAATAGCGCACACCGGCCTGCGCGGCGAGATGCACCACGACCTCGAAGCGATAACGTTCGAACAGCGCCTTCATCCCGGCGCGATCGGCGAGGTCGAGCTCGAGGAAGGTGAAGCCGCGGTGCTGCTTGAGCAGATCGAGCCGCGCGCGTTTCAGCGCCGGATCATAGTAGCCGTTCAGATTGTCGATGCCGATGACCGGTTGCCCTGCCCGCAGCAAATGCTCCGCCAGATGGAAGCCGATAAAGCCGGCGCAGCCCGTGACGAGTAGATTGCCTGCGATCATCACGTTGTGCCTGTGCCTTTCGCCTTGCGCCGGACCAGGCCGAATGCGCCGTCACGCGCAGCCGCTGCCTTCACCTGCCGCCGCAGGGGCGCGTCAGTTGCTGGCGGCCGGAGCCTTATAGTCCGGAAAGCGGCTCAGGACCGCGGCCTTCATGAACTTGAAGTGCGCAATCTCGGTCGCGAGTTCCTTCAGCCGGCGCTGGCCGTTGGAGATCTCGGCGTCAAACAGGTCCTGGTGATGGTTGTCAAGCGCCTCGCGCTCCAGATATTCGTCGGTGCCGTTGCCGAGCGTCACCGCGGCGCGGGCCAGAACATCGTCGACACGGCGACCAAGGCCGGATTGCTCGCTTTCGGCCGCCTGCAACGCGGCTTCGATCGCGGCCATGATGGATCCGATCCGGGCGCGATCGGTCTCGGCATCGCGCTCGGCCGAGCGGGCCTTGAAACCTTCCTCGCCGCGCCGCGACCTGATCAAGTCATGCGCGCGAGACCGCAAAAACAGCTGAAACATCTGTCAGTATCCGGTTCGGGCCCATTCAGGCAGGATAGGCCAAGAATCGCCCGGTCTTAGTTAAAAATGGGTGAATTGCCTGCGTGCTCGGCCCTGAGATCAGCCTTCCACTTGATCCACGCCTTGTCGTGTTTGTCGTAGAGTTCGAGCCACCGTCCCTCGCCGGCTGACGGCAACGGCTGCAACCCCTGGTCGCCTCGATCCGTCAGCACCGGAAGCGAGGAGTCGAGACCCTCGAACTCCGACGTCTCTTCAAGCGTGAGACCGACCAGCACGCGCCGGCCACAGACATCGACGACATATCGCCTGGGCGATTGCCCCCTGAGATCACTCATGTTGCGAAAGTTCCCTTGCGATCCTCGGGGCCGGCGACAGGATCAGACGGGGCGCTGGCACACGACCAACCCGCCTGCCGCACGGACGGGAACACGATGACCGATTGCATGTTGTCCCGCCACCCCCAACTCACCCCACTGTCGCGCTACCTCGATCGAACTAGTCCGCTAGAACGCGCGGCGCATGTGGCCGAACGCGGTAACTGGCTGCTCCCGTCTCGACGGCTTCGCAGCTGACGGCGCCACATACGGCGCATAGATACGATATTGCGCGCGGCGCTTGCGCGACCGCCACGAGCGCGCGGCGAAACCGGAGAAGACGCCGGAGACGAACGCCGCTGCGAGAATCAGAACGGGAGAGAGCATCACAGTCGTCCATGTTAGTCGGAATGTTATCTAACATTCCGAGTTGTGACGACATCATGATTATGCGTGCCGAAAGATTGTTCAGCCGCTGGAATTTTTGTGCAATCAAACGGCGCAGCAATGGTCAGCTGCAACTACGGACGTTCTCGCGTACGATCTTCGAGACAAACGTCTCAGGAGAACCACCACAGCATGAATTTCAGGAACATCGAGCTGAGAAGATAAATCCACCCCGCCATCGCCAGCACCGTCAGCCCGACGAAGACGCCTGATACGCTTTTCTCCCTGAGGCGCACCAACAACGAGTTTTTTTCTTCCTGCCGATAGAACATCTCAAGCTCGAGGCGCATCTGATTCAAATCAGCTAGCAGTCAATTTCGATGATCTCGTGACGCGCCGCGGCAGCAATTCGCCGCGCGCATCACAGATCACCACTGCAAAATCTCGTGAGCCGCGAGCCATCGTCGAAGAAAATTCCACGCAGCGTGATCCAGGATGTGACCTCAGCGATCGCAGCATTCGAAGGCCGGGCCGGACGCAAGCGTGACCGACCGCACGCATTCTCGCAGGGCGCGCAGTGCGCGACTGCTCTAGCCTGCGTCCCAGCCTAACATGGGAGCCTCGCATGCAGGACAGCAGCACTACACGCGGAAGAAGGCGAACCAGACGACGCCGAGGATCAGCACGGCAAGCCCCGTCGAGGCCGTGAGCAGAGCAAGAACCGAAGGTCCAGGCTCGGCCTGACGCGCCTCGGTCGGGGTTTCAATGATTTGACCGTGTCGTTCCGTTGCCATCGCGACCTCCTTGCTTAAGTGCCTGTAATTCCGGCGATTGCCGCTCCCCTTCGCAGGGCCAACGCGTGATCCGGAGGGGTGTTCCGAGCGATCCGACGGCGTCCCGCCGCCGCGTCAAACGGGCGCAGTCCGAAGCTACGGTTAACGCCGTTACGAGATTCACCGGGCCGTGTTGTTTCAAACGGGGGTTCCCGGTGTTATCCTTGAGCGTTCCGTCGGTTGCGTAATCGGAGTTTCCCTATGGCCCCTCGCGCCAACTGGAAGGGCTTTTTGCGCCTTTCGCTCGTGACTTGCCCGGTTGCCCTGTACCCGGCGACGTCGGATACCGAAAAGGTCTCCTTCAACCAGATCAACCGCAAGACCGGCCACCGCATCAAATACGCCAAGGTCGATGCCGAGACCGGTGAGGAAGTCTCAACCGACGACATCATGAAGGGCTACAAGGTCGACACCGACACCTACATCGAGGTCACCAAGGAAGAGCTCGACGACATCGCGCTGGATTCGACCCGCACCATCGAGATCGACGAATTCGTGCCGCGCAGCGAGATCGACAGCCGCTATCTGATCCGCCCCTACTACCTCGTTCCCGACGGCAAGGTCGGCCACGATGCCTTTGCGGTGATCCGCGAGACCATCCGCAGCATGGACAAGGTCGCGATCGGCCGCGTGGTGCTGACCAACCGCGAGCACATCATCGCGCTCGAGCCGCTCGACAACGGGTTGATGGGCACGCTGCTGCGCTATCCCTATGAGGTGCGCAGCGAGAAGGAATATTTCGACGACATCCAGGACGTGAAGATCACCAAGGATATGCTCGATCTCGCCAAGCACATTGTCGAGCAGAAGTCCGCCGAGTTCGATCCGGAGGAGTTCGAGGACCGCTACGAGCAGGCGCTGATCGATTTGATCAACCAGAAGCGCAACGGCATCAAGATCACCAAGCCCGCGGCAAAGACCAGCGGTAACGTGATCAACCTGATGGACGCGCTGAAGAAGAGTCTCGCCAACGAGAAGCAGGCCGCTCCTGCCAAGGCCGAGGCCAAGGCGGCGAAGGGCAAGAAGCCGAAGAAGCGCATCGAGGGCCAGCGTGAAATGCTGCTGCCGATCTCGGGCAGCGGCAAGCGTGAGCCCAAGGAAGCCGCCAAGCCCGAGCCGAAGAAGGCCGAGAAGGCAACGCGTGCGCAAGGCACCGCGGCGCGCAAGAAGGCGGGCTGACGCCGCGGCGTGCGGGTCACGCTGCGGAAGGCCGCCGACGAGATCATGAAACTATCGGAAGGCGTCCAGTAAGCGGCGCACTGGCTGATGTTCGCACGCATCGCGATGCTTCGCGCGTTGAATGGAGACGGCGGCGGCTGAAGCGGGAACGTATGAAGCGGTGTCTCTCGGCGCTTACTTGTAGCGCCTACTTGAACGCCGAGCTGACGGCACTGAATTGGCCGCTCACGCCGGTGCCGATGCCCCTGACGCCGGCGACGATCACGATACTGATACCGCCGGCGATGACGGCGTATTCGATCGCCGTCGCTCCGACCTCATCCTGCAGAAATCTTGCCAGCAACGCGCGCATGAAAAGCTCCTGTCCGACGCTCGCGGCTCTTTGTCTCCCGCGCCGTAGTAATATGCCAGCAAAACTAGGCCACATTGGTTGACGGCCCATTGATGGACACAATGAACGATCGCTTAAGGGTTGCGCAGAAACTCGGTACTAGTTTTGCCTGCATCAGGGCGCCGCGGCGCGAGGCATCCGGCCGCGTTTGGGCGTAAACGCATATCAGGACTACCCGATCCGGCCCGCAGCTCGGCTTTACCGGTCGGCGGAATCCTGTTCCTTTATCGGACAGGACGACAACGAGGCCGGAACGAACCGGCCGCATCCAAAAGGGAGTGACCGTCATGAAGCTCGGCACCGCGATCGCGGAAATCATGAAGCGCGAGGGGATCGAGATCCTCACCGGCTACCCGGTCAACCACCTGATCGAATACGCTGCCGCCGCCGATATCCGGCCCGTGATGGTGCGCCAGGAGCGCATCGGCGTGCACATGGCGGACGCGATCTCCCGCGTCACCTCGGGCGAAAAGATCGGCGCGTTCTGCATGCAGCACGGTCCGGGCGCCGAGAATGCGATGGGCGGCGTTGCGCAGTGCTATGGCGAATCCGTACCCGTGCTGGTGCTGCCGATGGGCTATGCGCGCCGGTTGGCGAACATCGATCCGAACTTCAACTCCAGCCAGGCGATGAAGGCGTTCTCCAAGTCCTCGGAGCCGATCAACATCGCCGCGGAGGTCTGTAACATTTTCCGCCGCGCGTTCACCAAACTGAAGAACGGCCGCGGCGGGCCTGTGATCGTCGAGATCCCCGCCGACATGTGGAACGAGGAGGTGCCGGAGCCACTCAACTACACGCCGGTGCTGCGCACCCGCTACGGTGCCGACCCTGTCCATGTGAAGGAAGCCGCCGCCCTGCTCGTCAACGCCAAGCGTCCGGTGATCTATGCCGGCCAGGGCGTGCACTACGCGAAGGCCTGGCCGCAGCTGAAGCGCCTCGCCGAGCGGCTCGCGATCCCGGTCACCACCAGCCTCGGCGGCAAGTCGTCATTCCCGGAGGCGCATCCGCTGTCGCTCGGCTCCGGCGGCCTCGCGGTGCCGCGCGCGGTACCGAAATTTTTGGCCGACGCCGACGTGATCTTCGGCATCGGCTGCTCGTTCACCGAAACATCGTTCGGAATCGCGATGCCGAAGGGCAAGACCATCATCCATTCGACGCTCGATCCGAACCACATCAACAAGGATGTCGAGGCCAGGATCGGCCTCGTCGGCGACGCCGGCCTCGTGCTCGACGCGCTGCTGGAGGAAATCGGCAAGACCGTGGCCGCGGACCGTAACGCAAGTGCGGTCGCGGAAGAGATCGCCGCGTCTCACAAGGAATGGCTCGCCAAGTGGATGCCGAAGCTGACGCACAACGACGCGCCGCTCAATCCGTACCGGGTGCTATGGGATCTGCAGCACACGGTCGACATCCACAACACCATCATCACCCATGACGCCGGCAGCCCGCGCGACCAGCTCTCGCCGTTCTGGAAGTCGGTCGAGCCGCTGTCCTATATCGGCTGGGGCAAGACCACGCAGCTCGGCTATGGACTTGGCCTTGCGATGGGCGCGAAGCTCGCAAAACCGGACAAGCTCTGCATCAATGTCTGGGGCGATGCCGCGATCGGCTTCACGGGGATGGATTTCGAGACTGCGGTGCGCGAGCGGATTCCGATCATGTCGATCCTGCTCAACAATTTCTCGATGGCGATCGAGCTGAAGGTGATGCCGATCTCGACCGAGAAATATCGCTCGACCGACATCTCCGGCGATTACGCCGCGATGGCCCGTGCCTTCGGCGGCTATGGCGAACGGGTGACGAAGCCCGAAGACATCATTCCCGCGATCAAGCGCGGCATCCAGAAGACCAAGGAAGGCGTCCCGGTGCTGCTGGAATTCATCACCAGCAAGGAGACCGAGGTGTCGCGGCCGGGGACGTGAGGACACTTCGCACGCCCTCACCCACTTGATTTGACATCGCTTCGGCGGGCAAGCTCCCTCCGACGCAACGTCGGAGGGAGAGATGGCGCGCATCCTGGTGCTGGGTGCCGGCTTTGCCGGGCTGTGGGCCGCGCTCGGTGCGGCCCGTAAATGCGACGAGATCGGTGCACGCGCATCCGACACCGAGATTCTCGTGGTCGATCGCAACGCCTATCACAACATCCGGGTACGCAATTACGAGGTCGATCCCGGCGATGTCGCGCTGCCGCTCAAGGATCTGCTCGATCCGGTCGGGGTCAGGCATAAGGTGGCCGACATCGAAGCGATCGATGCGGCGAAGCGCGAAGTCGTGGTCAAGTCGAGCGCGGGCGCCGAACATTTGAGCTACGACCGGCTGGTGCTGACGACGGGCAGCGAGCTGGCGCGGCCCGAGATCCCGGGCCTCGCCGCGCATGGCTTCGACGTCGACACCTACCATGCGGCGATGCGGCTCAACGGGCATCTGGCGGCGCTCGGCAAAGAGCCGCCATCGCAGGCGCGTTCGACGGTCGCGGTGGTCGGCGCAGGGTTCACCGGGATCGAGGTCGCGGCCGAGATGCCGGCCAAGCTCGCACGCGCCGGCATCACAGGCGATCATCGCGTGATCCTGATCGATCCCAATCCCGTGGTCGGCGCGACCTTCGGCGCGCATGGCCGTCCCGTCATCAACGAGGCGCTCTCCGCGCTCGGCGTCGAGACGCGTCTGAATGTCAGGGTCAGCGCCGTCGGCGCCGACAGCATCACGCTCGACAGCAGCGAGATCATTCCGGCCAAAACCGTGGTGTGGTGCGCCGGCATGCATGCGAGTCTGCTTGCCGCTATGCTGCCAGCGAAGCGCGACCGGCTCGGCCGTCTTGCGGTGGATCACACCATGCGCGTCGAGGGTCTCGACGGCGTCTTCGCCGCCGGCGACGTCGCTTCCTGCCTGATCGACGGCGAGCATCCGACCGTGATGTCCTGCCAGTTCGCGCGGCCGATGGGCCGGTTTGCGGGACAGAACGTGGTCGCCGATCTGTTCGGCGAAAAACTGCTGCCGCTCGCCATCGACTGGTATGTGACGGTGCTCGATCTCGGCGCCTGGGGCGCGCTCTACACCACCGGCTGGGATCGCGAGGTGCACACCACGGGTGCTGCGGCAAAACTCACCAAGCAGACCATCAACCAGCAGCGCATCTATCCGCCGCGCAACGGCGATCGCGCCGCGCTGCTCGCGGCGGCAGCGCCCACGATCCAGGCGGCACCGCCGACGCGCAAATAGTTTGGGTTCACAGTCTCCGATCGTCATTGCGAGCGAAGCGAAGCAATCCATCCATCCACTCACTCGGAAAATGGATTGCTTCGTCGCTTCGCTCCTCGCAATGACGGCGAGTACGTGTGCTACTGCGACAGCTTCACGAAGTCCGGAAACTTCAGCTTGCCTTCGGCGATCGCCTTCGGCCAGACCGTGATCTGCTTGCCGTTCTGCCACTGGAACACAAGGCCGGTGACGGCACCCGGGCCGGACTTGATGCCGTGGGTGAACTCGTCGTTCTTGCCGTAGAACTGGATCTTGCCGATCGTGCCGTCGAAGTCGGTCTTCTCGAGCTCGGTGACCAACTTGTCCGGATCGGTCGAGCCGGCGCGCTGGATCGCCTCCGCGATGATGTAGACCTCGTCATAGGCGGTGTAGCCGGTATAGGCCGGCGGCGTGCCGAACTTGGCCTTGAAGGCGGCAGCGAACGGCTTGGTCTTCGGCGTGACCGCGACATCAGGCGTCGCCACCGCGAGCGAGGGCACGCCTTCGGCAGCGCCGTTGGTGTCGCCCCAGAATGTCGGGCTCAGCGCCTGTGCGCTGATGCCGAACATCGGGATCGGCACCTGCTGGTTCTTCCACTGCACCGTCGGCTGCACGCCGACATGGGAGATGCCGGTGACGATCACGTCGGGCTTCGCCGCTTCCATCTTGTTGAAGATCGGCGTGAAGTCGGTGGTGTCGGGCGAGAAGCGGATATGCTCGACCACCTTGAGGCCGGCCTTCGGCAGGCAGGCCTCGTAGCCGACGTCGAGCGGCTTGGTCCACGCCGCATCCTCGCTCATGATCGCAACCGACTTGAACTTGAGCTGGTCGACCAAGAGCTCCTTGGCCGCATCACAGACCAGCTGCGCCTGCGCGGCCGAGGTCAGGTAGCCGTGGAAGGTGTACTTGTTCTTCTCATAGTCGTTATGAACAGCCTTGGTGATCTCGTTAGAGGCCGCACCGGGTGTGATCAGCGGCATCTTCAGCCGCGAAGCCCACGGCTCCAGCGCCAGCACAACCTCGCTGATGTAGCTCGCGATCACGGCGGACACCTTGTCCTCGCTCACCGCGCGCTGGAACGCGCGCACGGAATCGGCCGACGAGCTCTTGTTGTCGTAAGTGACGATCTCGATCTTGCGGCCCATCACGCCGCCCTTGGCGTTGATCTCGTCGGCCGCGATCTGCGCGCCGCCCGGGGTCGCCGCGCCGGCGATCGACTGCACCTCGGCGATCACGCCGATCTTGATCGGATCGCTGGACTGGGCATAGGCCGGCGCCGCGAGGCAGAGCGCGAGCGCCGAGGCCAGCAAGCTGACGCGGGTGGCGGTTGAATGTCCTGACATCATGATCTCCCTTGTTTTGCTTTCTTGTTCTTGAATTTTTCGAACTTCAGAGAAAATCGGCGCCGGCCTCCGCGGCGAACCGGCCCGGATCGCCCTCCCAGACGATCCGCGCGTGCTCCAGCACATAGACGCGGTCGGCATGCGGAAGCGCGAACGTCACGTTCTGCTCGCCGAGCAGCACCGTGATCTTGGTGGTCTGGCGCAGCTTCTCCAGCGCCTTCGACAACAGTTCGAGAATGACCGGCGCCAGGCCCAGCGTCGGCTCGTCGAGGATCAGGATCTGCGGCTGCATCATCAGCGCGCGGCCGATCGCCAGCATCTGCTGCTCGCCGCCGGACAGTGTCTGCGCCATCTGGCCCTGGCGCTCCTTCAGGATCGGGAACAGCTCGAACAGCCAGGCCAGTTGCTTCGCCCGCGCTGCGTCGTCGAGATGCTGGCCGCCGAGGTCGAGGTTTTCGCGCACCGACATCTCGCCGAACAATTCGCGCGATTCCGGGCACTGCACGAGGCCGGAGCGGGCGATCTTGGCCGGCCCGGTGCCGCGCAGATTCACACCACCACGCAGGATCTCGCCGGTATAGGGCAGGAAGCCCGAGATGGTGTTGAACAGCGTGGTCTTGCCGGCGCCGTTGAGGCCGACGACGGAGACGAACTCGCCCTCATGGACGTGGATCGAGACGTTCTCCAGCGCCTGCGCCTTGCCGTAATGCACACTGACATTCTCGACCTGCAGCAGCGGCACC
Organism: Bradyrhizobium acaciae; assembly: GCF_020889785.1. Lineage (GTDB taxonomy): Bacteria > Pseudomonadota > Alphaproteobacteria > Rhizobiales > Xanthobacteraceae > Bradyrhizobium > Bradyrhizobium acaciae. Next base: position 10,437 of record NZ_JACMYK010000081.1, on the reverse strand, counting down.
TTGTCCTTGAACGAGGTCTCGGGCCGCGCATGGGTTTCGATCGCGCCGCCGAGATAGACCCGCCGCACGGTCTCGTTCTTCATCACGTCCTCGGCGCGGCCGGTCGTGATCTCCTCGCCGAGATACATCGCGAGCACGCGGTCGACCAGCGCCGCGACGCTCTTGACGTTGTGGTCGACCAGCATCACCGCGCGCCCTTCGTCGCGGAAGCTGCGGATCAATTGCGAGAACACGCCGACCTCGGTGCTGGTCAATCCGGCGAAGGGCTCGTCGACCAGCACCACCTTCGGGTCGCGCGCGATCGCCTTCGCCAATTCCAGCCGGCGCAGATCGGCGAACGGCAGCGTCGGCGGACGGCGGTCCATCACCGCCCCCAAGCCAACGCGCTCGGCGATCCATTTGGCGCGCTCGGTCAGCGCCTTGTCGGGAAACAGCATGAACAGGCTGTCGGGCAACAGCGCGACCATGATGTTTTCCAGCACGGTCTGCCGGTTCAGCGGCCGCGAATGCTGGAACACCATGCCAAAGCCCTTGCGCGCGATCTTGTGCGCGGGCAGCCCGGCAACGTTCTCGCCCTCGAACAGCACCTCGCCCGCGGTCGGGCGCTCGATGCCCATCACGCTCTTCATCGCGGTCGATTTACCCGAACCGTTCGGCCCGATCAGGCCGAGGATCTCGCCGGGTCGCAGCTCGAAGCTCAGATTCTTCACCGCGGTCAGGCCGCCGAACCGCTTGGTCAGGCCGCGGACGGCGAGCGTTGGAGTCTTGGTCGCAATCTGATCCATCAGGAGCGCGCCTCGCGTGACAGGGCCGCTCCGAGGAAACCGCCGGGGAAGAACAGGACGACAAGCAGCGCCACCGCCGAGACGATGAAGGTCGCAAGCTCGCCGGTCGGGCGCAGGAATTCGCCAGCCACGATCAGGAAGATCGCGCCTAACGCCGCCCCCAGCACCGTGCGCCGGCCGCCGAGCACGGCGGAGACGATCACGTTCACGCCGACCGCGACGTCGACCACGGTGCCGACCGAGGCGGTGCCGAAGTAGAACACCAGCAGCGCCCCCGACAGTCCCGAGAAGAACGCACTGACGATGAAGGCCGCGAGCTTGTGCTTGACGATGTTGAAGCCGAGCGCACCGGCCTGCACCGGGTCCTGCCCGCTCGCCTGCAGCACGAGGCCGACCGGCGATTGCGACAGGCCGTAAAGAATGGCCGCGCTGATGGTCATGAAACCGAGCGCGATCCAGTAATTGGCGCCGGCATTGATGGTGATGACGTCGGGGATGGTGAGCCCGATCTCGCCGCCGGTCAGGTCGGCGAACACCACGACGAAGTTCTGCAGCATCAGGACTGCGACCAGCGTGGTGAGGCCGAAATACGGTCCCCTCACCCGCAGCGCCGGCAGCGCCAGCACGAAGCCCGCGACCACCGACGCCAGCGCGCCGAGCAGGATGCAGATATAGACCGACCAGCCGTACTGGTTGTTGAGGATCCCCGCGGTGTAGGCGCCGGTGCCGATCAGGAAGGTCGGGCCGAAATTGACCTCGCCGGCGAAGCCGAACAGCAGGTCCCAGGCCATCGCGAACACGCCGAAATAGAACGCGACGGTGAGCAGCCCGAGGATGTAGCCCGAGACGTAGAGCGGCAGCGTTGCGGCAACCGCTACGCAGGCGAGCGAGATGAAGAACAGGCGCGAGGTGAAGAATCCGGCCATCTCAGCGCCTCCCCAACAGGCCTTGAGGCCGGATATACATCACGAACACCAGAAGCAGCAGCGCCGGAATGGTGCGGTAGGCCGGCGAGATCATGTAGGCCGTGATGGTCTCGAGATAGCCGACGACGAAAGCCGCGATCAGCGAGCCCGAGACGCTGCCGAGACCGCCGAGCACCACGATCGAGAACGCGCTCGCGGTCAGCGGCCCGACACTGTAGGAGCTGACGCCGAGGAACATGCCGAGCAGCACGCCGGCGATGCCGGCCAAAATGCCGTAGATGCCCCACACCACGATGTAGATCTGGGTGAGCTCGAGTCCGAGCAGGGTGACGCCGCGCGGGTTCATCGAGGCCGCCAGCACCGCCTTGCCGGTCCGCGTGCGGTTCACCAGCAGCCACAGCAGGCCGATCACGAGGCAGCACACCAGCGCGGTGAAGATATTGTTGCGCGGCGTGCGGTTGCCGAAGATATCGACGACGCCCTCGACGATCGGCAGCACCGTCTTGGCGTTGTTGGTGAAGAAATAGGCGATCAGCTCCTGGATCATGATGCCCCACAGCAGAGTGCCGGTGAGGACGAAGATTTCCTTCTCCTCATTGGGGATCCGACTGGAATTCTGGATCGGCTTGACGACCGCGAAATAGGTCGCGAACGACACGATCAGCGCCACGCCGACGCCGAACAGCGCGCCGGTGTAGATGTCGAGGTGCAGCACGCTGGCCGCGGCCCAGGCCGCGACCGCTGCGGCCACCATGATGGCACCGTGGGAGAGGTTGAGAACGCCGGAGACACCGAAGATCAGGGTGAAGCCGGTCGCGCCGAGCGCATAGAGCGCACTGATGGCGAAGCCATCGATCAGGATCTGTAGGGCAAGCATCTCAAATCAGCCGCGGCAGCAGGGCTGCCTGTTGTGGAGGACGCGGAACTGAATAGCGATGCTCCCGGGACCGGCCCGGGAGCATGATCATCAGTCAGTTGGTGGTGAGCTTGATGAAGCTCGGGAACTTGAGATCGCTCTTGGCGACCTCCTTTGGCCACACCGCGACCTGCTTGCCGCCCTGCCACTGCAGCATCAGTCCGGTGATCAGGCCCTTGCCGTACTTGATCGAATGGGTGAACGGATCGTCCTTGCCGTAGAACTGGACGCGTCCGATGGTGCCTTCCCAATCGGTCTTCTCCAGCGCATCGACCATCTTGTCGGCCTCGACCGAGCCGGCGCGCTTCACCGCATCCGCGATGTAGTAGACCTCGTCATAGGCGGTGTAGCCCGCGTAGGACGGATAGTTGCCGTAGCGCTTCTTGAAGCCTTCTGCGAACGGCACCGACTTCGGCGTCACCGCGACGTTCGGGCCCGACACGCCCTGATACAGCACGCCTTCGGCCGCATCGTTGGTGTCCTTGCCGAAGGTCTCGTTGGTGGCCTGCGAGGAAATGCCGAACATCGGGATCGGCACCTGCTGGTTCTTCCACTGCACCGTCGGCTGCACGCCGACATGCGAGATGCCGGTGATGATCACGTCGGGCTTGGCGGCTTCGACCTTGTTGAAGATCGGCGTGAAGTCGGTGGTGTCGGGCGAGAAGCGGATATGGTCGACGACCTTGAGTCCGATCTTCGGCAGGCACTCCTCGTAGCCGACGTCGAGCGGCTTGGTCCAGGCCGCGTCCTCGCTCATGACGACCGCAGTCTTCATGTGCTTCTGATCGACCAGAAGCTCCTTGGCGGCGTCGCAGACCGACAGCGCCAGCGCCGCCGAGGTCAGATAGCCGTGGAAGGTGTACTTGTTTTTCTCGTAATCGGCGTGAACGCTCTTGCTGATCTCGTTGGAGGCCGCGCCGGGCGTGACGAACGGCGTCTTCAGGCGCGAGGCCCAGGGCTCGAGCGCCAGCACCACTTCGCTGATGTAGCTCGAAATGACGACGTTGACCTTGTCTTCGTTGACGGCGCGCTGGAATGCGCGGACCGAATCCGCCGAGGACGAGTGATTATCGTAAGAGACGATTTCGATCTTGCGGCCGTCGATGCCGCCCTTGGCGTTGATCTCGTCGGCGGCCAGTTGCGCCGCCTGCGGGATCGACGCGCCGGCAATCGCCTGCGCTTCGGCGATCACGCCGATCTTGAGGGTGTCGGCGGCCAGCGCTCCGCTGGGGGCCGCAGCCAAGAGGCCCAACACGGCCGCTCCGGCGATTTGCTGCATCGCATGAACAGGCAGTCGCGATGTTCTTTTCACCCTGTTTCTCTCCTCTTTTTGCATTTTGTTCGGCTGCTTCGAGCTCTTGGGGCCGGACTATAGCCGCGACAAAATGCGCAGCAAGTGAAACTGCGCGCAGATCGCCATGCGTCGACGACAACTAAAGTAGTGGGTCGGCGTGAAGCGGCTGAATAAATATGAGGCAGCGCGGGAATAAAGTCGTGTCGGGGTCTCTCGCCACGTCTGTCATCGCCCGGGCGATGACACCGAACAGGCTGCTCGACAGGTTGAAGCGAGAACGATCCGCAGAGTCGTCCCGGCGAAAGCCGGGACCCATAACCACCGATGCGAATTGTTAAGCGCTATTGGAACGACGAGTCCCACCGACAACATCCGCCGCGGCGCATGGGTCCCGGCCTTCGCCGGGACGACGGCGGTGAACTTGGTGTCGTCGCAAAATCATCCCGCTGCTTTCGCTGGGACGACAGCGGAGAGCGTGGTGACGCCCTACTCCGCCATCTCCGCCGGCGGCCGCGTGGCGGGGCCGGCGAGCGGGCGCTCCTCCATCGTGATCATGCAGATGGAAGCGGTGGTCAGCAGCACGGCGGCGGCACCGAACACGTAGCGGAACGCGGTGATCATGTCGGCCATCGGGATCGCGCTGACGGTGCCGGCCGCAGCGGCGTGATGCTCGCCGGCGAGCGAGATGTCGGTGCCGAGCGTCATCAGCAGGATCGTGGTGAAGGCCGCGACCGTGAAGGAGGCCATCATCGCGCGAAAGAAGTTCATCGCGCCGGTGACCGTGCCGACCTGCGGACGCGCCACCGCGTTCTGCAACGACACCACGCTGATCGGGAACGTGGTGCCGAGCCCGAGCGCGAACACGCTCATCAACAGCAGCAATCCCCACAGCGGCAGCGTCGTCACCGCCATGCCGACGGCGCAGATCGCGGCGACCGAGGTGCCGACGATGGCGACACGCTTGTAGTGCTTGGCCTTCGCCATGGTCCGTCCGGCGATCGCCGCACCGAAGGTCGAGATCGCCGCAAGCGGGATCAGCGCCAGGCCGGCCTCGCTGGCAGTCAGGTGATAGACTACCTCGTAATAGAGCGGCAGGTGCACGGTCAGGCCGACCATGGCGCCGAGCGCGCAGCCGCCCGCCCCCATCGCGAACGGCACCACCGAGCCGCCGAGCAGCGACAGCGGCAGGAACGGCTCGTCGGCCCGGCGCGCATGCCAGACAAAGGCGCCGGCGAGCGCGATCGAGGCGCCGATCATCGCGGTGATGGTCGGCGACAGCCAGGACAGACGGGTGCCGCCCCAGGTCAGCACCAGCATCAGCACGACGGCGGAGGCCATCAGCAGCACGCCGCCGAGCCAGTCGACCTTGCGCTTGCGGTGGAACACCGGGATCTTGCTCATCTTCGGCAGCAGCAGAGCGAGCGCCGCAGCCGCGAGCGGCAGGTTGATCCAGAAGATCATCGACCAGTGCAGATGCTCGGCGAACACGCCGCCGACCACCGGGCCGAGAATGCCGCCGGCCATCCAGACGCTGGAGAAATAGGCCTGATAGCGGCCACGTTCGCGCGGGGTGACCACATCGGAGATCACGGTCTGGACCACGGGCATGATGCCGCCACCGCCGAGCCCCTGCAGGCCGCGGGCGACGATCAGCATGGTCATGCTGGGCGCGATCGCGCACAGCACCGAGCCGACCACGAACAGGCTGAGCGAGGTGATGATCATGACACGGCGGCCATAGATGTCGCTCAGCGTGCCGAATACCGGCGCCACCGCGGTGGAGGCGAGCAGATAGGCCGTGATCACCCAGGAGAGGTTGGTGACGTCGTGAAACTGGCGCCCGATCGTCGGCAGCGCGGTCGCGACGATGGTCTGGTCGAGCGCGGCCAGGAACATCGTCAGCATCAGGCTGATGACGATGGTGCGGACTTCATCCGGATTGAGCGGTGCCGGCGGCGCCAGCGGGGGCGCGTCGCTGAGTTCGATCACCTCGCTCGGGAGGTGAGACAGCTCTTCCGCAATGTCGTCAGGCAATGTGGATTGGTCGGCAGGAAAACGGCTCTGCCGTTCATACTTGTTCATTTGGGGGCGTAATGCTGCTGCGCGGGCGCGTCCCGCGATGGAATCATTCTCTGCTTCGCAATTTATGCAGCAATTCGCTGCTGAGGCAGGCACCCCAGCGCATGGGTGCATCCCGCGGCAGAGTTCTCGCGATGACGTGATCGCAGAACGGCCTGTGCCGACACTCGCGGCGCCATCGTTACGGCTTGTAAATCTGCTCGAAAATCTACTTGGAGAGCTTCGGCCGCTTCTTCAACTGGGCCCGTTTCGGCAGCAAAGCCGGCCACCGCACAATGTGATCCTCGAGATCTGCGTCGTTGACATCGATCTCGGTGCCTTCCACCCGCCCGCGCACCGAGACGCCGGCCTCATGAACGGTGTTGGGATCGCCGGAGATCAGGGGATGCCACCAATAGAGGTCCCGCCCCTCGGCCACGAGCCGGTAGCCGCAGCTCGGCGGCAGCCAGTTCAGCGTCCGGACGTTTTCGGGCGTCAGGCGGACGCAATCCGGAACCTGGTCGGAGCGGTTCGGATAGTCCTTGCAGGTGCACAGGCCGGAATCGAGCAGCTTGCAGGAGATGTGGGTGAAGTAGATCTTGCCGGTGTCCTCGTCCTCGAGCTTCTCCAGGCAGCACCGTGCGCAGCCGTCACACAGGCTCTCCCATTCGGCATTGGACATCTCTTCCAACGTCTTGGTTTTCCAGAAGAATCCATCCTGGTCCGACGGGCGCTTGGGCGGTGCGGTCATGATATCCCTGACATGGCGATAGAGTTCTTATTGGGACGCCGGCGCCGGCTCCGCAAGGGGGTGTTGTCGCGGGGTCGAAAAAGCCGGTGGGCAGCGTTAGGGCTTTCATTAAATTCACAAGCCGCGCCATTGGTTTATGGCAGCCGCTCGGATAGAACGTGGAACGAGTCCCCAACGACGCAAAAGCGCCTTGGGATTGCCGCAACATCGAAGCAAGACGCTGGCCTGTGCCCATTTGGGCGCCCGCAGCGCTGTCACACTGATCAAGGGTCCGGTCCTTTCAGGTCATGCCGTCGCATTGGAAACAGAAGGTTCGGAACTTCTTCCTGGACCTCGATGCGCGTATCGACTCGACGCTGTTCTCGTCGGGCAAGGGCCTGCGCGAACTTTACGAGCGCTATTCCACCTTCATGGACCGCTTCTATGTCGGCCGCTGGAAGCGCTGGGTGTTCATCGAGCCGCTGTCGGAAGCCGCGACCCTCGGGCTCGGCGGCATGATCCTGATGCTGACGCTCGCGATCCCCGCCTTCCGCGAGACCGCCGACGAGGACTGGCTGAAGAAGTCCGACCTCGCCGTGACATTCCTCGACCGCTACGGCAATCCGATCGGCAGCCGCGGCATCAAGCATAATGACTCGATCCCGCTGGAAGACTTTCCGGACAATCTGATCAAGGCGACGCTCGCGACCGAGGACCGCCGCTTCTACGACCATTTCGGCATCGACGTTCCGGGCCTCGCCCGCGCACTCGTCACCAACGCACAGGCCGGCGGCGTCCGCCAGGGCGGTTCGTCGATCACCCAGCAACTCGCCAAGAACCTGTTCCTGAACAACGAGCGCACCATCGAGCGCAAGGTGAAGGAAGCCTTCCTCGCCATTTGGCTCGAGACGCGGCTGACCAAGAACGAGATCCTGAAGCTCTATCTCGACCGCGCCTATATGGGCGGCGGCACCTTCGGCGTCGACGGCGCCGCGCATTTCTATTTCAACAAGTCGGTGCGCGACGTGAACCTCGCTGAAGCCGCGATGCTGGCCGGCCTGTTCAAGGCGCCGACCAAATACGCCCCGCACATCAACCTGCCGGCGGCGCGCGCCCGCGCCAACGTCGTGCTCGACAATCTCGTCGATGCCGGCTTCATGACCGAGGGCCAGGTGTTCGGCGCCCGCCGCAATCCCGCCGTCGCGGTCGACCGGCGCGACGAGAATTCGCCGAACTACTATCTCGACTACGCCTTCGACGAGATGCGCAAGCTCGTCGACACTTTCCCGAAATCCTACACCGAGCGCGTCTTCGTGGTCCGCACCGCGATCGACATGAACGTGCAGAAGGCAGCCGAGGACGCGATCGAGAACCAGCTCCGGCAGTTCGGGCGTGATTATCACGCAACCCAGGCCGCGACCGTGGTCTCGGATCTCGACGGCGGCATCCGCGCCATGGTCGGCGGCCGCGATTACGGTGCGAGCCAGTTCAACCGCGCCACCGACGCCTATCGGCAGCCCGGTTCGTCGTTCAAGCCTTACGTCTATACGACGGCGCTGCTGAACGGCTTCACGCCGAACTCGAAGATCGTCGACGGCCCGGTCTGCATCGGCAACTGGTGTCCGCAGAACTATGGCCACTCCTATTCCGGCCAAGTGACGCTGACGCAGGCGATCACGCGCTCGATCAACGTCGTGCCGGTCAAGCTCTCGATCATGCTGGGCGGCAAGGAAGGCCCGAAGGCCGGTCGCGCCAAGATCGTCGAGGTCGCGCGCCGCTTCGGCCTCAAGGCGCCGCTGCCCGATACGCCGTCGCTGCCGATCGGCTCCGACGAAGTCACGGTGCTGGAGCACGCGGTGGCCTACGCGACCTTCCCGAACCGCGGCAAGGCGGTGACGCCACATTCGGTGCTCGAGGTGCGTACCGGCGCCGGCGATCTGGTGTGGCGCTGGGACCGCGACGGACCGAAGCCGCGGCAGGCCATTCCACCGAACATCGCCGCCGACATGGCCGGCATGATGAGCCACGTGGTCAGCGAAGGCACCGCGCGGCGTGCCGCGCTCGACGGCATTCCGACCGCGGGCAAGACCGGCACCACCAACGCCTATCGCGACGCCTGGTTCGTCGGCTACACCGGCAACTTCACCTGCGCGATCTGGTACGGCAATGACGACTATTCGCCGACCAACCGCATGACCGGCGGCTCGCTGCCGGCGCAGACCTGGCACGACATCATGGTCGCCGCGCATCAAGGCGTGGAAGTGAAAGAGCTCAACGGGGTCGGCATGGGCCAGAAGCTGCCGCCGCAGCCGGCACAGGCTAATGCCCAGGCCAACGCCGCGCCGCGCGTGCTGGAGACCAAGCCGGGTCCGCCGCCGGTGTTGACCAAGCGCGGTGCGGATATCCTGGTGCGGGTCGAGAAGCTGCTCGACGACGCCGCCAGAACCACCGGCAAGACCACGCTGAACGAGCCCTCGAAGACCGGCAAGGCTGAGTCCTCGAGCGCGCTGGCGTTCCCCGAAAACTACGTTGCCGCGGTCGGGCCGGACGGCGCGACACCTGCAGTACCACGCAAGAACTGACGTGCGGCTCCTCCTCACCACCTTGCTGGCTCTCGTCATCGCCACCGCCGTCGGCCTCGGCCTGACCTACGCGACGGCGACCCGCGGCACCGATCTCGGCACGCTGAAGATCGGCGCCTGGACCGCGCGGCCGAAGAACGGCACCTCCGATGTCGATCCCTATTCGCGCGCCACGATCGCCCGCAGCGGCGAGTTGCCGATCGGCACCGGCGACGGCATCGCGTTCTCGGCGACCGCTGACGACAAGAACAAGCCGCTCGACGGCCGGTGCGACATCGTCGTCAGCGGCGTGACGCCGGCGGCGCGGTTCTGGACGCTGACGCTGTTCGACCGCAAGGGGCACCTCGTCGCGAATTCCCTGCAGCGCTACGGCTTCACCAGCCAGGAGATCATGCGCGCCTCCGACGGCACGTTCGAGATCCACATCGCCTCGCGCTCGCGCGCCGGCAACTGGCTGCCGACCGGCGGCATTGAGCGTTACGCGCTGATGCTGCGGCTCTACGACACGCCGGTTGGGGTTGCGACGCGCACCCAGCGCGACGCGCCGATGCCCTCAATTGCCACGACGGGCTGCCCATGATCCGCGTGCTGTTCACGATCCTCGCCGGCGTGCTGCTCGGCGGCGTGGTGCATCTCGTCAGCGTGCTGGCGCTGCCGCGGATCGCCTCGCAGGACGCTTACTCACGGCTGACGCCGATGACCAAGCTCAACGAGGTGACGCAACTGCCGCTCGCCGACCCGAGCCACTCGCCGATGCCGCTGATGGATCCGGCATTCGCAGTGGCGATCTGCCGCTACGACCTCTCCACCGGGCCGCTCAAGCTCACCGTGCCGGTCAGCCAGGCCTATACGTCGGTGTCGTTCTACACCCGCAACGAGGTCGCCTATTACGCGATCAACGACCGCTCCGCCGGCAAGAAGGTGATCGAGCTCGACCTGATGACGGAAGCGCAGCACAACGAGCTGCCGGAGGACGAGGAAGTCACTGCGGCCGACCGGCTGATCATCGACTCGCCGACCTCGACCGGCCTGATCCTGCTAAAGGCACTGGCGCCGGAGCCCGGCCTGATGCCGCAGGCGCAGGCCTCGCTTGCGGCCTCCTCGTGCAAGGTGCAGGCCGAGCCGGTCGCGGCGAAGCAGGAAGCC
>NZ_JACMYK010000080.1 GCF_020889785.1 Bradyrhizobium acaciae | reverse complement strand
CGCCGTGTGGGGGACCGTCGGTGGCGGCGCGATCGCGGCGCGCGGCCGAGGGGCGACCGGCCGTGGCTCGACCGCCCTGGTTTCGGTTGTCCGCGCGACACGCTGCGTCAACTGATCCTGGCCGGCCTTGAGCTGATCGATGCTGGTCTTGAGCTGCTCGATCTGCTGTCCCATCGACGCGAGGTCACGTGCCATCGACTGCAACAACTGCGTTTGGTCAGGTGCGGATGCGGCCGGCGTCGTCGCGGTGGCGGATGCGATCGGCGCTGCTGCGGCCGCTGGTGCTGCGGCAGGGGTGGCCTGCGCAGTGGCAGCGTCCTGTGGGGCTGCGGCCGGAGCGGCCTCCGCCGGCTGATCGGCGGCCGCCGCCTGCGCGACCGGTGGGCTCGCCGGATCGGGAGCGGCAGTCGTTTTCCCCGGCAGCAGCGACGTCAGGGCCTCAACCTGGGGCGCGTACTCCGCCACCACCTGCTTGACGCGATGTCCGTAGTGCTGCCACGCCGCGGTGCCCATGGCGCCGGCGATCGCGAACACGAACCAGAAGGCGCGGATCGCCCATTTGTTGGTCGGGCGCGGCGCGCGCTCCAGTCTGATGTCGTCCAGCCTGCCATCATGGCTTGCGGCGCTGTACTCGGGCATCGCTGGTGGCGCCGGCATCACTGACGTCGGCGTGACCGGAGGCACTGAGGCGACCGTAGCGGCGGACGCGATCGGCGGTGCAGACGAGGGCGCAAGACTCTGGGCGGCAGGCTTCGGGCCGAACCACGGTTCGCGCTGCCCGGGTGCTGCCTTGCCGGCCTGTGCGGGCGCCGCTGCATTGTCCGGGCGGGTTGCAGTGAAGCTCGGTTCGATCGCGAAAATATCGTGCGGATCAGCGTCTTTAAGTGTCGATTGCATTGGCGGTCCCCGTTTCAGTCCAAGGTCAACCGCAAATGGCGGCCGGCGAATCCTCGCTCTGCTTCGACCCCTGGCCCGGGCCCCACGACTCCAGTCCGGTTTGACCAAAGCAAGGCGAGAGGGTGGAGAGGTTGAGGAGTTTCGGGAACCGAAACCGGCGGCCGAGGCGCCGGCATCCATGTCCGTACGCGGACGGCACCGGACTGTATTCCCAGGCGAAGCGCCCGGGTTGTGTGGCGCATCCACCACACCTGAGGGGAAATCGCGCTGCGTGAGGCGTGTCTGACCGCGCACCGCCACCGTTCCGCCCTGATTGGATTCGGCTCATTGGGCGTTGGATTTTCGGCTTGGGCTGGGGCGCGAGTTGGGGATGCAACATGTTACGCGACGATGCAGTCATTTCGTACGTCGACGTCAAACGCAGTGCGCGCGGTGCTGTGCCCGCGGTCCTGTTTGCCCAGGCGCGCAAGCCGCTCCGGCTGTTCGCCATCATGATCGGAGCCGCGTCGCTCGCGGCCTGCGCGCAGTCTTCCGTTGTCAGCCAGCGCTCACAGGCGCTCGCGAGCAGGCCGGCATCGGCTGGGCCGACACGGGCAGCGTCATCTGTCGCGCGCACACGCGTCGCGACAGCGCACAGGCACACGCCGTACGCCTCGCGCAAAAGCGGAGACACCAGGATTGCGTCGCAGGGGGTCGCGAGCTTCTACAGCGAACAGCAGCAGACCGCGAGCGGCGAGAAGTTCGACGGGCGAGAACTGACCGCCGCGCATCCGACATTGCCGTTCGGCACCAGGCTGCGCGTCACCGACGTCAAGAGCGGCCGGTCGGTCACGGTGCGCGTCAATGACCGCGGACCTTACGTTCCCGGGCGCATCGTCGATGTCTCGTATTCTGCCGCGCAGTCGCTCGGCATGATCGGCAAGGGCGTCGCGAATGTCAGGCTCGACGTCGTACAGTGAGCCGCGTCGCTCGAGCAAGGTTCGGGATTTGTTGCCGGCCGGATCGGGAAAAAGTCCCGGTGTTGTGCGCGCTTTAATCCCGTTGTCCGAACCAGCGGTCCGAATAGAATTGATGCCGCTACTTCCCGCGCTCTCGTTTTCCAGGCGCGTGGATTTCTACCCAATGAACCTTTCCCGCCTTGGAGTCCCACCGAGGCGGGGCTTTTCTTTTAGGGATGCGCGCCGCGTGCGATTGCCTCAAGCTCGGCATCCTGTACGCCCAGAACGGCATGTGGGAAGGCAAGCAGGTGCTGCCCGCCGACTGGGTGGAGGCGGTGCAGCAGCCGCATGTCAAGGACACCTATGGCTATCAATGGTGGATCGGCCCCGAGACGTTCTACGCCGACGGGCTGTTCGACCAGCTCAGCTTCGTCTTCCCCAAGCACAAGGCCGTGCTCGCGATCACCGCCGGCATTCCGCAACGCACCGGCTTCAACAAACTGGTGTTCCGACATTTCCCCGCGATGTTCGCAGGCACAGTGACGAAGAACGATGCCGATGCCGAGAAGCTTAAGGCGCGCACCGCGGCCTTGCAGCTGCTGCCGCCATTGGTGCCGGCATCGTCGCCGGTCGCGGTGCAGATTTCCGGCAAGACATGGCAGATGCCGGAGAATGCCGATGCGATCAAATCGGTCGGTCTCAGCTTCGCCGGCAAGACCTGCACCTTCACGCTCGAGGACGGCAGGGGTACGCACAAGATCGAGGTCGGTCTCGACGCGCCGCGCGAGGGCACCACGACGATGACCGGCAACAAGCTGCATCACGAGTACCAGCCCGAAATGATGCGGGTGGTCGCGAGCGGCACCTGGCGCGACCTGCGCACCTTCGTGATGACCTGGACTTTCGTCGAATCGGCGTTCCGCGATACCGTGACCTGCACCTTCGAGGGACCGCAGCTGCGATTCGCGCGCAGCGTCAATGTCAACTCGTCGGCGCTCGATATGCCGACTTTGATAGGCAAACTGGCGTAGCCGCGACCGCAAATTGCGCTCTGCCGCATCTTGCAGTGGGGCTTCCACCAAATTGTCACACTCCCAGCGAATTGCGGCCCAAAGCCGCTGCCAACACACCGCCGGATGGATGACGTTGGCGAGGGACAAGCGTTGGCCTACAAGATGATCGCAGAACGCGAGAACGAAACGGTCAGGATCGAGCGGGAGAGCACGTTCATCATCATCGCCAAGGCCAGGGTCTGGGCCAGCGAGGGATGGCAGGTGGTGATCACCGACAAGGACGGAAAATCATACCCGCCCGAGGAATTTGAGAAGCTGCTCGCGGCGTGATGCCTCGTGGTTTGCGCATAATCTCTTCGGAAAACCGCTTCGCACTTTTCCGGATCATGCGCTAGCGCTGCGCTGACACCAGCATCATCATTGGACGCTCGAGTTCGTCGGCGAGTTCAGGCATCGCCTTGATCTGCTCCCGCGTCGGGGAGAATTCCTCGACATGGCGCAACGTGAAGCCGGCGCCGATCAACGCATTGAGCGTGGTGCCGACGGTGCGGTGATATTTCAGCACGCCCTTGACGTACCAATCCGTCCGGCGTTCGCCTTCGATGAAATAGCGGTTGACCGGCCAGGTCTTGCGGCCGTCCTGGTCGTGTACCCAATCCGGATGGGCGGCCGCCATGTAGATCGGATGTTCGATGGTGAAGACCAGATGCCCGTCCGCGACGAGCGTGCGATAGAGCATGCGCGCCAGCCGATCGAAATCCCTGATGTAGTGGAAGGTGAGGGCACTGTAGGCGAGATCGAACGTTGCCTTCGGCAGCTCCAGCGTCTCGAGATCGGCGATCTCGAAGGTGATGGCCGGATCCTGCGTCATGGCGGTGGCGCGCGCGATCATGTTCTGCGAGAGGTCGACGCCGAGTACGTCGGACGCGCCTTGCTCGCGCATCCAGCGTGACACCCAGCCGAAGCCGCAGCCGAGATCGACCACGCGCTTGCCGCCGATGTCGGGCAGCATGGCGCGGATCGCAGGCCATTCGGGCGCGCCGAGCAGGCCGCGGACCTGCCGCGGCAACTGGCTGTAGCCGGCGAAGAAGCCGGGATCGTCGTAGATGTTCTGCGCCATGGCACGGCAACTCAAGAAGGGACGGAGGTTGCCCCTCTGTAACCGCCGCCGCGGCGCGTGGGAACCGCTGATTGTGTCGCGCATGGGAACCAGACGCGGCATTCAGCGGTTTCTTATGCCAGCGCCGCGGGATGCGCCGAATGCCCGTCCCGCGGGGTCAGACAGCCGAGGAGAACGCCATGATAGCCGAGATGCAGATCCACACCATCGCCCGGCAGATGTTGTTGAAGCACGGCCCCGAGGCGATCGCGCAAGCCGCGCAGAACGCCGTGGCCTGCGAGCGCAAGGGCGAGACCGAAGACGCCCGCGATTGGCGTCATATCGAGGACGCCCTGAAGATGATGCGCGGACCGCATCAAAGCTGACGGTCAGAAGCCACGTGCTGATCGAATGATCCGGCGCTGGGCGCTGGACCATTCGACTTGCGAATCCCCACTGCCGCTTGCCTTCGCCGGAAATTCCGGGAACTCTGCGGCGGCAAGCAGCAGACAAATTCTATATGGGGGAATTCGCCATGACCTTTTCACTCTACGACGCGACCGTTGCCAACTATCTGCAGATCCTCGGCGCCACTTCGGGCTTTCTCGACAAGAGCCTGGCGCATTTCAAGGATGCCGGCGTCGATCCGGCCGAGATCGTCGAAACCCGGCTGTTTCCCGACATGTTGCCGTTCCGCTTCCAGGTGGTCTCGCTCGCGCACCATTCCCGCGGCGCGATGGATGCCGCGAAGAACGGCGTGTTCGTGCCGCCGTCCGGCAAGCCCGATCTGGACTACGCCGCGCTACAGGCGCTGGTGAAGGACGCGCAGAGCGAATTGTCGACGCTGACGCCGGATGCGGTCAATGCGTTGCTCGGGCGCGAAGTGATGTTCAAGGTCGGTGACCGCTCGATGCCGTTCACGGCCGAAGGATTCCTGATGTCGTTCTCGCTGCCGAACTTCTTCTTCCACTCGACCACAGCCTACGACATCCTGCGTCACAAGGGCGCGCCGCTCGGCAAGCGCGACTTCATCGGCCGGCTGAACCTGAAGAAGTGATCTGGTTACGCGCGGGCTGGTCTTGCAGGGCAGCGTTACCTGCCGCCATGCGCAGCAAGATCAGCACCGCGCGCCGACAAGCGCGATCAGCTGAACCCGGTTCCTGCCGGCGCTAGCCCGTCCTGCGCCAACGTGGCACGGGATCGAGCGGTGTCCGGTACAGCTCGTGCCGGTCAATGTCGGTGACGCGCACGGCGCAGCCGCACGCCTTCAACTCCGGCTTGACCTGCGACAGCTCGTTGGCGAGCTGATCGGCGCGATCGGAGGCGACGCTGATGTCTTCGAGGATGATCGTTCCTTGATTGCGGAACTCGTCCCCCACCACGAGATCGAAGGTGTAGTACGGCATTCCGAAGTTCTCCGTTTCGGTTTGCATCACAGGGTAACACTGAGTCGAGCGTTCCCTAAGATGCATCACGCACAATCAACCAGCGATTGGCGCAAAAACGATGTGCAGCGCATGACGCAAGACAAGCGATTGAGCACGCGCGGCACGGCGAAGAAGTCCTGCGATCCAGCTCACCGCCATGGCGTTAAGATTTGATTAAAACTGTCGTCGCAAGCTTGAGCCCAGTTGGAATTGCAGCGGAACCGGACTCCGGGAACCGGCAGCTGCAGGAGAAGGCCGGTGGCGTAACGCCCGCCGGCCTTTTCTCGTCGCTGACGCCCTGAAGCTAGTCGCGCAAGGCGGCTTGCCGCCTGGCGTGGCACTTCGGACCCGGCCCGCGCATGTAGTACAGCTCAGGGCGATAGGGGTTCATGACGCCATCGATCAGCGTGACGCAGCGCACGACGAGGCGGGCGAAGCGGCGGCGCAGGGGCTGCAGGGCAAGTTCCATCGCACTCATGACACGCCCTCAGTGCAGCTCGCCGAGGATGGCGGTGAACGGCAGCTCGAAGATTTCCGTTCCGATATCGTCGGTGACGTGGACCGCCCAGTTGCGCCAGTCTTCCACACTCGGTGTCATGACAAAGCTGCGTGCAAGCTGCTCCGCATAAAGGCGCGCCTCCGAAAGGTCCATTGCGACGCCGGTGCGATCCAGGATGACGTGCTTGTCGTCGGAGCAGTGAAAGAAAACTGCAGACATCTTCCGATTCCCATGCCGAAGCGATTCTCGCGCATTGGAATAGCAGCGCGCGCGGGCGCCGAGAATCCGGGTGATCCCCCATCGGTAAACTACGGGGATTCCAAACGATTTGAATCACGCGGCCGTGATCTCTGTGACCTCAGAAGATCGGCTCGCCGATCGCCACCTCGCTGCGCGGGCCGAGCACGATCACCCGGCCACAGGCGTCCCTGGCGCCGAGGATCAGCAGTTCCGAGGTGAAGCCGGCGATGTTCTTCGCACCCAGATTGCAGACGCACACCACCAGCGAGCCGACCAGCGCCGCCGGCTCGTAATTCGTGATCTGGGCGCTCGACCACATGATCCGCTCGGCGCCGACTTCGACGCCGACCTTGTAGGAGGGATTGCGGGCGCGCGGAAACGGTTGCACCTCGACCACCTTGCCGATCCGGATGTCGAGGCGAGCGAAGTCGTCATAGGTGGCTTGGGGCTTCAGTGGAGACATCAGCGCTCCTGAAACGCGAGGCGGATGCCGAGTGCGATATAGATCGTGCCGACCACGCGGCCCTGCCACTGCCCGATGCGGCGATGCCGCCTGATCCACGGGCTGATCCGGCCGGCGGCGAGCGCGAGCAGCGAGGTATAGGCCGCGCTCATCACGACGAAGATCAGGCCGAGCGTCGCGAACTGCGCGACGGCCGAGCCGTGGCCGGGATGGACGAACTGCGGCAGGAAGGCGAGGAAGAACAGCGCGGTCTTCGGATTGAGCATTTCCGCCCAGACCGCCTGCCGGAACGCGCGGCGCGGATCGACCGGCTGCGACGCCGGCAAATGCAGCTCGTCGTTCTTCTCGAACAGTGCGCGGATGCCGAGCACGATCAGGTAGATCACGCCGGCATATTTGATGATCGAGAACGCGAGCGCCGAGGTCATCAGCACGGCCGACAGGCCGCACGTCGCCATCGCGGTGTGGACGAGATCGCCGAGCGCGATGCCGAACCCGGTGGCGACGCCGACGCGCGGTCCGCCGGTGACCGAGCGCGCGAGCACCAGCAGCACCGCGGGCCCGGGGATCAGGAACAGGCCGAGCACGACGGCGGCGTAGGTGAGGAGGGTGGTGAGGTCGATCATGTCGTGGGTTCCGGATGTCAGGATGCGGGGATGGCGACCGCCGCGAAGCGCGGCTTCGGATCGAGCATCACGTCGGCACTTTCGACGATCCGCATCTCCTCGGTTCCTCTCTGCGCGGTGCGCTCCAGCACGCCGTGGATGCCGGACGCGGCATGGCTGAGCGCCTCCGGGGTCGCGAGGCCGCGGACGCGCGCGGCGACGAACAGCGCGGCGAACAGGTCGCCGGTGCCGGACGGGCTGATCGGCACGCGCGGGGTGCGCACTCTCCAGGCTCCCGTATGCTCGATCGCCAGCGTCTCGATCTCACTGTGGGGCGTGCCGGCAAGCTCGGCGCTGGTCACGACGATGGTCTCCGGTCCCCGCGCCATCAGCGTGCGTGCCTGCGCAACCACGTCATCGATTGTCGTCACGCGCGCGCCGCAGAGGAATTCGAACTCGAAATGGTTGGGCGTGATGATGTCGGCCAGCGCACAGAGCTGGTCGCGCACCAGTGGCGGAATGTCCGATCGCACGAACATGCCACGGTCGCGGTCGCCGAGCACGGGATCGCAGCAATAAAGCAGGGCCGGGTTTTGTGCCTTGGCACGGGCGACGAAGTCGGCGACATCCATGGCGATGTCGGCTGAGCCGAGATAGCCCGACAGGATCATCCGCGCGGCCTCGACCGCGCCACGCTCCTCGACCCCGCGCAGCAGGTCGGCGACGAGCTGCACGTCGAGTACCCGGCCGCGGATCGTCGGATAGCCCGGACGGTTGCTGAGCAACGTGGTCGGAACGGCGACGACGTCGATGCCGTGCAGCTGGATCGGAAAGGTCGCGGCGCTGTTGCCGACATGGCCCCAGGCGACCTGGGATTGGATCGAGATGACGGTCATGTTGTCCGCATCAACCGAACAGTGCCGCGTAGATGACGTACAGCCAGCCCAGGATACCGTGGATGATCGCCCACAGGATCGAATGGTTCTTGGTGTAGGAGATCGCAATCGCCAGGGCCGAGCCGAACCCCACGCCGTATTTCGCGCCCTCGACGCGGACGCCATAATATCGATTGCCGTTCATGGTGATCCTTCCAGCGGGAGGGCGTGAGAATTGAGACAGCGTAACCCGCCAGTTGCGGTCAGTTCAACGGCGGAACGAGCCTCTACGGATGGGCGGCGATCGCTGGCGTGGCGCTGCGAGACGGTCGCGTCGCGGTCTTCCCGGTTCGAGCCCGCGATCTCCCCAATCGTCGTCCTGGCGAAGCCGGGATCGCATAACCACCGGCTCTGGTTGTGAAAGGGATTGGGCGATGACGACCATGGGTGCGGGCGCAACTTTCCGGAAGCCGGTCACGCCCCGATCAATCGAATGTGTCGAACCGAGCCGTCGGAAACGCGAATTCGCCTCGTCGTCCCGGAATAATCGGGCACCGCCGTTCGTCATGGTAGCAGCGAAAATGCTTCAGCAGGCGGGCGAGATAGCCCCATCCTGTTGAATCCGACAGGAGAAGCTCGATGATCGGGATTAAGCACGTCGCTGCGGGCCTGGTCGCGCTCGCCATGCTGACGACGTCCGCCATGGCGCGCGAGGTTCCGGCGGCCGGGCCGTACGCTTTCGTGAAGGGGCACCCCGGCGCCAACCACTGGAGCGGTGCAGCGCTCCGGGCGCCGGCCTTACGCTTCGGCGAGTCCGAGGCGCTGCCGCGGGACCAGCCCGGCGGCGTCTGCGATCATGGCGACAATGCCATGATCTGCTGAGCCGGACGGTGCATGGCGGTGATCTCCGGCGAAAGTTGCGCTAGCCTCGCTGGGTCGTCTCCCTCCAGCTGCGAGCGCCGCCGCCATGCACATCCTCCGTCCCCAGTTTCGCATCGAGCAGGACCGCGCACTGGCCTTTGCGGCGGCGCGCGGCTTCGGCGCCATCGTCGCCGCCGATGCGCGCGGCCCGCGGGCATCGCATGTGCCGTTCGCGATCGCGCGGCGCGAGGAGCGCGTGGTCGTGCAAATCCATCTCACCGCCAGGAACCCGCTGGTCGAGCTCGCCGACGGCGTCAGGCGCTTCCTGCTGATCGTGTCCGGCGACGACGCCTATATCTCGAACGATTGGTACGTCTCACGCGATAACGTCTCGACCTGGCTGTACGAGGCGGTGCATCTGTCCGGCGTCGCCCACCTTCGCGATCACGAGGAGAACCGCGGCCATGGCGATGCGCTGCTTGCAGTCTCCGAGGCGCGACTGCCGAAGCAACCCTGGGACCTTGCACAGATGGAGCCGGGCAAGCGCGAACAGATGCTGGCGGGGATCAGGGTGATCGATATCGTCGTCGACGAGATCGAGGGCCAGTCGAAACTCAATCAGCACAAGAGCGATGCCGACTATGTCGCGCTCGTCAACCGCCTCGCACACGCGGAGGAGACGGCAAGCCACAGGCTTGCCGGGAAGATGCGCGCGCTGCGGCCAGAGCTTGAATACGAGACCGATCGCGTAGGCGGGTTAGTTAGCCAACGGGTCCGCCCGAAGGGCGGCCCGATGACAGGCTAAGCGTAACCCGCCGCTCACGTGTTGCGGACGATGGCGGATTACGCTTGCGCCAATCCGCCCTACAAGGTGCACCCGCATCGAGGTCGCAAACGTGTTGTTAAGATTCGCTGCGTGCCGATTTTTCCGATTCCGATTCGTTCTTTGCGAACAAAATGGAGTCGGATGGGGAACATAATCAGGGCGCGGCATGCAGGAAGCTCGCGACTTCCTCGTTGAATCGATCCATCTGCTCGACATTGAGGATGTGAACGCCGGGCAGCAGGGCGAGTTTTGCATTGGCGATTGCTGCGGCGATCGCCTCGCTGTGACTGGCCCGCGTGACGGTGTCGCTCTCGCCGCCGATGACGAGCGTCGGTGCCGCAATCAGCGAGATGGCGCGGCGAAGATCGACATCGCGCAGCGCGGCGTAACATCCGGCGAGGCCGCGCGGCGGGGTGGTGAGCACCATGGTGCGGAATTCGTCGACAATTTCGTTCGGCGCCGCCAGCATCGTCGCGGGAAACCAGTTGCGCATGAAGCCGTCTGCGATTGCGTCCATGTCCCTCGCTGCCAGGACGGCGCGGATCTGGTCGTCGAACGGCAGCTCGGACGCAAGATACGACGAGGTGTTCGAGAGGATCAGGCGATCGATGCGCTCGGGCGCGAAGATGCCTAGCCACTGCCCGACGAACCCGCCGAGCGACAGGCCGAGAAAGTGCGCCCGATCGATGTTGAGGATATTGAGCAGCTCGACCACATCGCGCCCCAGCCGATCCAGCGAATAGGCGCCCACGGGGGCGTCTGAACCGCCGTGACCACGGGTGTCGTACCTGAGCAGGCGAAAGGAGCGACTCAGCGCAGGCACCGAACGGTCCCACATGTGCAAATTGGTGGCGATCGAGTTCGAGAGCACAAGCACCGGCCGGTCATCGGGGCCGTCGAAACGGTACCTAATCCGGCAGCTGTCCCCGGTCGTGAAGTGCTGATCGCCGCTCATCTCGTCAATCCCTTCTGCTGGTGGAAGCCGCCGGCTTCGCATTGCGCCAGGCTAGGACTCGCCCTCCGGAAGAGAAATTACTAAGATCAATCAGTCTCTGTAGGTTCTATGAACAATGGATCATATCAAGCTCCACGATCTGCGCTGCTTCGACGCGGTCGCGACGAAGCGAAGCTTTCAGGCCGCCGGCACTGCTCTGAACCGGTCGCATCCGTCGGTGTTCGCTGCGGTTGCCCGGCTCGAGCAGCAGCTCGGCCTCACGCTGTTCGATCGCAGCGGGTATCGCGTTGAGCTGACGGACGCGGGGTGGACTTTTCACGCACGGGCGCAGGTGACGCTGCGCGAGTTCGATCTCTTGCAAACCTATGCCGATCAGCTGGCCAGCGGAGAGGAGGTCGTCCTGCGTGTCGTCATCGGCGACCTGTGCCCGCGGCCGCCGGTTTTGCAAATGCTCTCGGGGTTCTTTGCCAAATATCCCAGGACACGCCTGCATCTGGAATATGAGGCTGTTGGGGGACCGCTCGAGCGCTTGACCGAGGGAGACGCCGACCTGGTGTTTCATCGCGCGGACCCGTCGGATCCGCGCGTCGAGCAGATCAAGCTCTCAACCGCGGTGATGGTGCCGGTTGTCGCTCCCGGGTTTCTGCCGTTTGTACGGACGAAGAAAGTCACGCCGGAGCAGATGCGCCCGTTCACGCAATGCGTGATCCGCGACACGGCGCGGCAATCGTCGCCGGAAAGCTTCTTCCTGATCGAGGGGGCCCATCAATGTACCGTGCCGGACCAGGTGATGAAGAAGGAGCTGATCCTGCATCGGCTCGCCTGGGGCCATCTGCCGTCGTGGCTGATTGCGGATGAACTCCGGGACGGCCGGCTGATCAGCATTGCCGGACCGAATTTTCCGGGCCGCGAGGAGAATCTGTCGGCAATCCGCCATCGCGGACATTCGCACGGACCGGTCGCAGAAGCGCTTTGGCTTCACCTCCAGGGCTGGCGGCTTGCCTCGCGCGCAGGGCGGGGTAATCAACCTGTCCGCGCAAAGCGCGGACGATGACACGCGCCGTGTGACTACGTCGCGGAAACGTCGCGGAGAGTTGGCGGATCATGCTTGCGCTGATCCGCCTACAAAGTACGTCGCCACCAAAGCGATGGAACGTGTTGTAAAGAATCGCTTCGCGCGGATTTTTCGATTCCGATTCGTTCCCCGCGAACAAACTGGAGTCGGATCGGGAACGTGGCTGTGGTGCAGCTGATCGCTCGATCAATGACGTAACTGAACGCAGTGCGCGTGAAGTACCGCGCGATATTCCGCGCCGAGAGCAATAATCCCATCTCGGTACAACATCGGCCGTTTCGGTGCGGTCGATGTGCACGCCTTGTTAAGGCTTGAGCTGCGCTGATTTTCTCGACTCCGATTCGTTCTTCGTGAACAAAATGGAGTCGGATGCAGAACGGGCTGTGGCGCGCGATGCGTTTCTCTGCTCCACTCGATGCGCAGGAGAGAGCGGATCGATGGCCAGGAAAACCAGCGGGACAGCAGCCAGGACAACAACCAGGAAAGCTGCAAGACCTGCGTCGCGCCGGATCGTGCTTGCTATCGACATCGGCGGCACGCATGTGAAGGTCATGACCGACAAGGACCGCATCAAGCGCGAATTCGAGTCTGGTCCAGGTCTGTCCGCGACCGAGATGGTGCGACAGGTCAACGCGCTGACCAGGGACTGGTCCTATGATGTGATCTCGATCGGCTATCCCGGACCTGTCGTTCACAACCGTCCGCTGACGGAGCCGCATAACCTTGGCCGCGGCTGGGCCGGCTTCGATTTTCACAGCGCGTTCGGCCGGCCGGTCAAGGTCGTCAACGATGCGTTGATGCAGGCGATCGGCAGCTATCAGGGCGGGCGGATGCTGTTTCTCGGCCTTGGCACCGGGCTCGGCTCCGCGATGATCGTGGAGGGCGTCTTCGAACCGATGGAGCTCGGCCATTTGCCATACCGCAGCGGTGAGACCTTCGAGGACTATGTCGGCGCCGCGGGCCTCGAGCGCCGCGGCCTGAAGAAATGGCGCAAGGGCGTCGACGACGTCATCGCGCGGCTGTCTGCCGCGCTTGAGCCCGACTACGTCGTGCTCGGCGGCGGCAACGCCGACAAGGTCGATAATCCGCCACCAAACGTGCGGTTCGGCGACAACGCCAACGCGTTCGAGGGCGGCTTCCGGATGTGGAAGAAAGGATCGCGTCACGCGAGCGCGCGTCATGAAATCGCAACTGCCACCAAATTGCCGCGACTGCCGAAGTTTCGTGCTGTTCCGTCGTAGCTGTTCCTGGAACTGATCGCCTGCGCCGCTCGTTTCATCCGGCATAACATCCGTTCCATGAGGAGTGACCGATGCGAAGCTTCATTATTCCCGCCATCGCGGCCCTGGCCATTGGCGCTGCGACGCCTGCGATGGCCTATGATTCCGGCAACCAGATCTCGATGGAGGCAGCCCTCGACGTCGCAACCAATCTCGGCATCGTGACGGTGTCCAACACCCAGTTCCTCGGTGACGAGTGGGAGGTCGAGGGACGTGACCGGCTCGGCCGCTGGATGCAGGTCGATGTCGACGCGCGAACCGGTGAGGTGCGCAATGTGGATCGCGGCTGGTAGCTGCGTCTTCACCGCCGCGTGAGATTTGATGTACGGCCGGCGGCGCAGGGCGCACGCCGGCCGTAAATTATCCAGAACTGCCCGATGCCGTGCTTTGGCAGAATGGCACAAAGCTGGGGTATGCTCGGTTTCATCATTCCGGGAATCGCCGCCAACGCGGCGGGCCTGCGAAAGGAGACCGGCCATGACAAAACCGTTTCCATCCAAGACCCACATCGGCAACCATCTGCTGCATCCGGAAACCCAGATGCTGAACTACGGCTACGATCCGCAGCTGTCGGAGGGCGCGGTCAAGCCGCCGGTGTTCCTGACCTCGACCTTCGTGTTCCGCACCGCCGAGGACGGCAAGGACTTTTTCGATTTCGTCGCGGGCCGCCGCGAGCCTCCGGAAGGCATGGGGGCGGGGTTGGTCTATTCGCGCTTCAATCATCCGAACAGCGAGATCGTCGAGGACCGGCTTGCGATCTATGAGCGCACCGAGAGCTGCGCGCTGTTCTCGTCCGGCATGTCGGCGATCTCGACCACGGTGTTCGCGTTCGCGCGGCCCGGCGACGTGATCCTGCATTCGCAGCCGCTCTACGGCGGGACGGAGACGCTGTTCACCAGGACGCTGGCGGCGTTTTCGATTCAGGCGGTGGGCTTTGCCGACGGCCTCGACGAGCGCGTCGTCAAGGCCGCCGCCGACGAGGCGATGCAGAAGGGCCGCGTCGCGATGATCTTCATCGAGACGCCGGCCAATCCGACCAACGGCCTGGTCGATATCGCGCTGACAAGACGCATCGCCGACATGATCGGCAAGGTGCAGGGCTTCACCCCGATCATCGCCTGTGACAACACGCTGCTCGGGCCGGTGTTTCAACGCCCGATCGAGCACGGCGCCGATCTGTCGCTGTACTCGCTGACCAAATATGTCGGCGGTCATTCCGACCTGATCGCGGGCGCGGCACTCGGCTCGAAGAAGCTGATGAAGGACGTCAAGGCGCTGCGCGGCGCGATCGGCACCCAGCTCGATCCGCATTCCTGCTGGATGATCAGCCGTTCGCTGGAAACGCTCAGCCTGCGCATGGAAAAGGCCGACCGCAATGCGCGGATCGTCGCCGACTACCTGCGCGACCATCCCAAGGTGGCGCAGGTGCATTATCTCGGCCATCACGACGCGGCATCGCCGGCGGGGCGCGTGTTCGCAAGCCAGAGCAGCGGCGCCGGCTCGACCTTCTCGTTCGACATCGTCGGCGGGCAGGAGGCCGCGGAGAAATTCCTCAACTCACTGCAAATCTTCAAGCTCGCGGTGAGCCTGGGCGGCACCGAATCGCTCGCGAGCCTGCCGGCGACGATGACGCATTCCGGCGTGCCCGCCGAGATCAGGAAGAAGATCGGCGTGCTCGATACGACGATCCGGCTCTCGATCGGCATCGAGCATCCGTCCGATTTGGTCGCCGACATCGCGCAGGCGTTGAGCCGGGTGTGAGCGTGCTAGCCAGCGGGTCCGCGCTCGGATCGCTACGCCTTCTTCACGAACTCCGACTTCAGGTTCATGGCGCCGATGCCGTCGATCTTGCAGGCGATGTTGTGGCCGTCGCTACCTTCGGTGAGGCGGATGTTCCTGACCTTGGTGCCGCCCTTGACGACCGATGACGAGCCCTTGACCTTGAGGTCCTTGATCACGATGACGCTGTCGCCGTCCGTCAGCGGGTTGCCATGCGCATCACGCACGCCCGCGTCCTGCGCGGCATCGGCAGCGGTGGCCGACTCCGCACTCCATTCATGGGCGCATTCCGGGCAGACCCAGAGGGCGCCGTCCTGGTAGGCATGCTCGGAATTGCATTTCGGGCAGTTCATGGCCGCGTCCATTGGTCGAGATCGTCTCCGTGATGACGGGGCGCACCCTAGGGGCGCATGCGGGCAAAGCAAGGGAAAATCCGCCGATTTGTCGCGCAAAATGCGCAAGGCCGGCGCGTGTCCTGCCCAATGCGAACGCGCGGGAACGGTCCACCCTTCTATCCGTTGCCGTGTGCAGGTCGGAGTTGCAGCCCTGTGCGGCAGGGAGCGGCGCACCGATCATGCGCCTCAGCCGGCACCGGCTGATTCAAAACATGGACACGGCAGATGATTCACGGACACTCGGCTTTCGCCGGCCTTCGCACATCGGTTGCGGGCACAGCCTTCGCGTCAGCATTGCTGGTGATCGCTGGCGTCGCCCACGCACAGAAGGTGAATTCGCCCGCGGATCGCGGCAATGCCGGTCCCGGCGGCTTCGCCGACCTTGCGGAGAAGGTCGGGCCGGCGGTGATTGCTGTCAGCGCCAGGGTGGTCGGGGCGGATGACGACGATTCACCTGGTCAGTCGCCCGGCCAGTCCGTTGCGCCGGACGAATCGCCCGATCAGGACGCACCGGGGCTGACTGTTCCAGGCCCCGGCAGGCGCGATCCGGGCAACATGCCGAAATCAGGCGTGGTGACCTCGATCGGTTCGGGCTTCTTCGTCTCCGCGGACGGTTATGCGGTGACGAGCAATCACCTGCTCGGCGGCAGCGACAGCGCCGATATCCGCACCAGTGACAACAAGGTCTACAAGGCGAAAGTCCTGGGCAAGGATCAGGTCAGCGATCTGGCGCTGCTCAAGGTCGATGGGCGGAGCGACTTCGCCTTTGTCAAACTCGCGGATCAGCCGCCGCGCGCCGGCGACTGGGTGCTCGCGGTAGGCAATTCATTCGGGCTCGGCAACACCGTCAATGCGGGCATCGTCTCGGCGCGTGCGCGCGACCTGGAGACGGGGCCTTCGGAAGACTTCGTTCAGATCGATGCCCGGATCAACCGCGGCGATTCCGGCGGACCGAGCTTCAACGCGCATGGCGAGGTAATCGGTGTCAACAGCATGATCGTTTCGCCCGGAGGCGGCTCGGTCGGTGTCGCGTTTGCGATCCCCGCCGATACGGTGAAGACAGTGATCCCGCAGCTGAAGGAGAAGGGCGCGGTCACCCGCGGATGGATCGGAGCCGAGGTTCAATCGATCACGCCCGACATTGCCGAGACCCTGGGCGCGAACAGCCTGCGCGGCGCAGTGGTGGTCGGCGTTCAGAACGGCGGCCCGGCAGCGAAGGCCGGGTTGCGGCGCGGCGACGCGATCACCTCGGTCAATGACGAGCCGATCAAGAGCGCGAACGAGCTGACCAGGAAGGTCCACGCGGCGGCACCGGGCAGTTCGGTCAAGCTATCGATGGTGCGCGACAAGGCGCCGAATTCGTTGAACGTGACGCTGGGCCAGCTCGCGCAGTCGCACACGCCCGCCGGTCTCCCGAAGTGATCTCGCTGCGGGTTACGATTGCGGCGTGATCCCGCCGGCTTTCGCGATCAATTCGAACGAGCGCAGCCGCTTCTGGTGATCGTAGACGTCGGATACGATCATCAGCTCGTCGGCGCCGGTCTCGGCGACCAACGCATCGATGCCGGCGCGCACGGTCGCGGGCGAGCCGATGATGGAGCGCTCCAGCATCCGCATCGCCTGGACCTTCTCCTGTGGCGACCAGTAGGTTTCGATATCGTCGATCGGCGGCTGGCTGAGCCCGCGCGCGCCGCGGAAGATGTTGGTGAACGACATCTGCTGCGTGGTCGCGAGCCGCCGCGCTTCGTCGTCGGTGTCGGCGGCGATGATGTTGACGCCGACCATGGTGTAGGGACGTTCGAGCTGCTCCGACGGCTTGAAGCGCGCGCGATAGATCTGCAGGGCCTGGTTCAAGAGCTCGGGGGCGAAGTGCGAGGCGAAGGCGTAGGGCAGGCCGAGCTCGCCGGCCAGCATCGCGCCGAAATTGCTCGATCCGAGAATCCACAGCGGCACGTCGGTGCCCGCGGCCGGCACCGCCTGGATGCGCTGGTTCGGACCGGCGGCGGCGAGGAAGGCCTGCACCTCGAGCACGTCCTGCGGAAAATTCTCGGCGGATTCGGGCGTGCGGCGCAACGCGCGCAAGGTGAGCTGATCGGTGCCCGGCGCGCGGCCGAGGCCGAGGTCGATCCGATCCGGAAACAGCCGCGCCAGCGTGCCGAACTGCTCGGCGATCACGTAGGGCGCGTGGTTCGGCAGCATGATGCCGCCGGCACCGACGCGGATGGTCTTGGTGCCCGCCGCGATATGCCCGATCACGACCGACGTCGCGGCGCTGGCGATGCCCGCCATGTTGTGGTGCTCCGCCACCCAGATGCGGCGATAGCCCAGCGCCTCGGCATGCACGGCGACGTCGCGCGCGTTGTAGAGCGCGCCGCGCGCATCGGTCTCTTCGGTGACGCGGACGAGATCGAGAATGGAGAGGGCGGCCACGGGAGCTCCGGAGCGTTAGGGACGGGAGCCGGTGGTATTTGGCTGTGTCCAGGTGGGTGCGAAACGGCGGGCGGCCGGTTCATGCAGATGCATATGGATACGGCGGCCGTGTGGGTCAATCCGCCGCCCGCGGGAACGCGCCGAACCGATGAAGCAGGGCTGCGAGTCCGAAAATATCGAAAACAACCCCATGCAAAGGAGCCGGGCGCTGCTGAGACCCGGAAAAAGCGACTTGACGCGTCGGGCAACTCAGCGGTATTTTTCCATTATTCCGAAATTGTGAAACCGCGCGCCGCTACGCGATAGCAGAGATAGGGCGGGTTAGCGAAGCGTAACCCGCCGATCCGGACGAGGAACGGCGGATTACGCCTTTGGCTAATCCGCCCTACGGTTCGAGAACCGTCGCGTCAGGCCCCAGACCACCGCTGCCGTGGCTGCCGTTGCGAGCAGATGCTTCAGGGTGTGTCCGCTGACGAAGCCGAGCGTGTTGGCGATCTGATGGTCGAGCACCTCACTGGCCTTGGCCACGACGTACAGCCCCATCGCGGCGGCAAACGCGACGCGGTCGGTGCGCGGGGCGCGATAGATCGACTGCCAGAGCGGGATCAGGATCAGCGGCAGCACCTGTAGCAACAGATACGGCCGCAGGTCGCCCGCACCGTGCCGGTCGGTAAAAACCCACCACGCGACGCCGGCTGCGGCGAATAGCGCAAGGGCGATCGCTTCGATGTTGGTCTTCGATCCCGGCTGGGTGTCGCCGCGGACGCCGACCAGCAAGCCCGCGCCGGCCAGCGCGATCGGCAGCATGTCCCAGGTCAGACGGCCATTGCCGGGGGCGAGGTGAAAGGTGGCGGACCCGAACGCGGTCAGGAACAGGCCGATCAGGAACATGCGATAGCCGGGCCATCCGGCGCGGAGTTGATCGCTGTTGCGCCGGGGGCGGAGGGTGAGCCAGCCCCAGATCGCGACCAGCGCGAAGCCGGTGTTGGACAGGACGTCGGCGGCGTGGGGAATGCCTGACAGCGCCGAGTGGTCGGCGAAATCGTTGTAGTTGGCCGGCTGCGCGATGCGCCCGTGCACCGCGAACGCCGCAATGATGCCGATCGTGATGACCGCCGGGGTGTACTTCATCCACGGTTTCACGGGTCGACCGGACCCGGTCGATCCGTCCATCCGGAAGGTCGTCTGCATCGCCGGCTCCAATGAAAATGAACAATGTTCAATAATAGATCAAGAAAATGAGCAATGTTCAAGTTCTATTTCGGAGAGGTGCGGCTGAGGGGAAGGGTGCCTGTCGACCGCCACCAAGGCCTCAACGCGGCCTTCAGCCTTGCCGGGGCGATGTTGCGGCGGCGTCCACAGCAGCTACGCGCGCGCAGGGCGTCTCAGCGAAGCGCGACTTGCCGAAAATGTGCGGATGCAAGCGGCTTACGCCTGCGACCGAACCACCCTACCTTCGCTGGGCGCCGACCGCGCAGCCCCACCGATCCGATCCGGAGCGAACCCATTCCCCAACTCATCTTCGGCCTGACCAGCCTCCTGATCCTGGCTCGCTTCATCTGGCCGCTCGACTGGCCGCTCCCGGCAAAGATCGTCGCAGCGCTGCTCGTGCTGGTCGCCTTGCAGTTTCACCGCTGGAACAGGCTGTCGTCGGGATCGGTATTCTCGCCGGAGTTTCCGCGGCCGGTGGTGGCGCTGTTCAACTGGGCGTTCGGTGCGGTCATGCTGCTGGCGCTGCTGCAATTGGCGCTCGATGCCGGGCTGATTGTCGCCGCGGTGATCCATGGCGGCTTCGTCGGCGTGCCCGACGGCGTCCGCTACGCCATGGCCGCGCTGGCCGCCGCAGCCGCCGCGATCGGCGTCCATCAGGCGATGCGCATTCCGCCGCTGAACGATGTCGAAGTCGCCATCCGCGGACTGCCGCGCGCGTTCGACGGCTACACCATCCTGCACCTGACCGATCTGCACATCAGCCGGCTGTTTCCGGCGTCATGGGCACGCGAGGTCGTCGCGCGTTCGAACAAGCTCGCTGTGGACCTGATCGCGATCACCGGCGACCTGATCGACGGCACCATTGATGCGCGGCGCAACGACATCGCGCCGTTGGGCGACCTGATGGCCGCCGACGGCGTCTACGTGATCTCGGGCAATCACGAATATATCTTCGGCTATGACGCCTGGATGGCGCATTACGAAACGCTCGGCCTGCGCTCGCTCGAAAACAGCCGCATCGCGCTCGAGCGCGGCGGCGGCCGCCTGGTGATCGCGGGCATTACCGACCGCGCGTCGCGCCGCAGGAAGCATCCGGTCCGCGACCTTGCCGCGGTTCTCGACGGCGTCCCCAAGGACGCGCCCGTCATCCTGCTCGATCACCAGCCAAGCGACGCCCGCAACTCCGCTGCGCACGGCGTCGCCCTGCAACTCTCCGGGCACACCCATGGCGGATTGATCATCGGCATCGACCGCCTGGCCGCGCCCGCCAATGCCGGCTTCGTCTCCGGCCGCTACGACGTCGACGGCATGACGCTCTACGTCAACAACGGCACCGCGCTATGGCCGGGTTTTGCCCTGCGGCTCGGCCGGCCGTCCGAGCTGACGCGGATCACGTTGCGCGTGGCGGGTGATGCCTGAGTGATCTGTTTCGGATGCGATGATGCCTGCGAGTCGTCACAACCTTCGCTGTGTGGTGCGATGCTCGCTGGGATAACGGATCGGCCTGACTCACCTGTCAAACAGCAACGTCGGTGTCATCGCCCGGCTCGATGTGCGGGCGATGACATCGGAGTGAATCCACAACTCTTCCCCCGCGTCGTCCCGGCGCAGGCCGGGACCCATACGCCGCGGCGGATGTTGCTGAAGGGACTCGTCGTTCCGGCGTTACGTAACAGGCAGCATCGGTGGCTATGGGTCCCGGCCTGCGCCGGGACGACGATGAGGATGGATCGCAATTTATGAACACGCCCGCACCAATCGCGCGTGGTTAAGACATTGGTCATCTCTTTGCTCTCATTTTCACGACCTCATTCAGCAGGAGGCACCATGTCCGACATCACCATTCCCGGCGGAAAAATTCGTTCTTTCGTCGAGCGGATCGAGAACCTTGACACTGAAATCGGGGAACTGAGCGAGCAGAAGAAGGAAGTCTTCTCGGAAGCCAAGGGCGAAGGCTTCGACGTGAAGATCCTCAAGGAGATCATCAAGCTGCGCAAGCAGGACCAGGACGAGCGCGACGAGCGCGAAAGCCTGCTCGATCTCTACATGCGCGCGATGGAGACAGCGCCGGCGGAAGGCAAGACCGCGAAAGCGGCGTGAGGTTTGCGGTGGCGCGGCGAGCGCTTCGATAAGCGGGCAACGAGTAGGGCGGGTTAGCGAAGCGTAACCCGCCACGACTGCTGCTAGTGAAGCGGCGGATTACGCCTACGGCTAATCCACCCTACGCTTGCTGCTGGGTCAAAAAGAAAAGGGCGGCCGTTAGGCCGCCCTTGCGGCGACGACCATAAAAGGTCTTCTATTGCGGCTCCAAGTCACTGAAGAGACTGACGCGCGTTGTTAGATGTAGCGTCCAAACCTCAGAGCGCTGACGATAAAGCGCCAGCTACTTTTCAGTGATTATTAGCTCAGTAACAGGGCGCAATGAACTCGCGGACGCGGTTCAGAGTGACGGAGCGGCCAGCCCCCACGAGTCTATAGAGACGGCGCTGTCCACTTGGCGTAGGGCAGCTCGGAATCCCCGCTATCGGTGAGGCCAAACCCCACCACCACTTCGCGAGAAGCGAGAGTGAATACGTGCATCTTTGGGCCATTCATGCCCACGGAGCGGAAGTACCTGGATTTGTCCAATACCGAGGGAACGCGTTCGGCTGTGCAGCCGTGCAGCGGGAAGTGTCGATCCAGCACGTCCATGACATCGAAAATATCGCGCGGCTTCTTCGACAAGACCTCGTCGATGTCCGTCACGAACTCTTCCAATTTAGCCGCGCAATCGGGTTCCTGCTCGCGCACCGGGAGGCTCCCGACGGAGAGCCTGGTTTCCAGAGCTCTTGCCACGCCTAAATTGTCGTATTGGCAGGCAACCGGGTCGAAGTTGTACACGACCGTATAATCGTTCCCAGAAATCACTGCCGTACAGAAGCCCCGCGCCTCCGCGCCGGCCTTCGCGTTGAAGCAGAGGGCAGGAGACACTGACCCTTCGCCGCTCAATGTATAGTTTGTGTGGACTGCTGCGCCCGCGGCGTCGTCGGCATTCAAGGGGACGCCGCGGGCTGCCTTTGAGCGAAATTCCTCTGCCGTACGCAGTCCAGGATAGTCAACAAACCCCCCGTCGTTGAGGTGAGGCCTGATCGACGTGGCGCATTTCGCCGGCAATTCGGATGGGGGCTGGGCGAATTGGAAGCGCGGTCCGATTCCATTCGCCTTGTCCAGGTGGCCCGGCGTCATCACCTGAAGGGGTGACGTTGCGACGATTTTGCGCTCCGCGGGATACGCTGGCGGCGCGAACGCAGAGAAGGCAAGAAACAGCACGACTGCCGTTGTACCGGTACGCATGAATCCTCTGCTCGTTCTTACAGCATGATCGAGGTTAGCAATCCTTTAGCACACAATGAAGAGCTGCTGATCTACGACGTGAAGACCGGGAAAAGAGCGTGACACACTGCCAAAATGAAAACCCCGCCGTCTCGGGCGGGGTTTTTTTTCCTCTACAAAAGTAGAGGGCGTTTTATTAGGGGGCGTTTTATGCTCGTCGCCGCACCCGGTTGAATCAAAATGGCTCGCTGCTGATTGTTCGCGGCGAGCCATTTTTTTGTTTTCTACTTACCCCCTACGAAAGTCGGGGACGTACTATTAGGGGACGTACTATGGTCGGCGCCGCAGTGATTTCGGTGGTCGTGTGCCTAGCAATACGCCTCACGAACACCCCGTCGTGCTGCCGCAAGTATCGCACTTCATGCAGGTGCCATTCCGCACCAGCGTGAAGTTGCCGCACTCCGAGCACATCTCGCCTTCGTAGCCTTTGGCCTTGGCTTCGGCGCGACGCTCCGCCTTGGACGGGGCGGCGGCTGCGGCTGACCCGGGCTTGCTCCAGGTCTGCAGGGCCTCGAGCTTCTCGGTGGGCGAGAGGTCGTGGCTGACTTCCTGCTTCAGGGCGACGGCGCCTTCGATGGTGTCGGAGACGCCGCGGGCGGTTGCGCCATGGGGGCTAAGCGCCGTGACGCGGTTGCCGCCGGCGGGGGCGTTGTCGGCGTTGCCGCTCACCGCCGCCGAGCCGCCGCGCATGACGACGAGGTTGTCGGTGCGCGACCGGGTCAGGCCCTTCGACAAATACTTGGTGGCCTGGTGCTGGGCGGGCGCCTCATCCGGCTCCTTGCCTTCCTCGACGCCCTTGCCGAGCGCGTCGAAGCCGCTTTCGTTCGGATCGACATGGGCGAGATCGAACCGCGACATGTAGCTCACCGCGAGCTCGCGGAAGACATAGTCGAGGATCGAGGTCGCATACTTGATGGAGTCGTTGCCCTGCACCGGGCCCGCGGGCTCGAAGCGGGTGAAGGTGAAGGCGTCGACATACTCTTCCAGCGGCACGCCGTATTGCAGGCCGAGCGACACTGCGATCGCAAAATTGTTGATGAAGGAGCGAAGCGCTGCGCCTTCCTTGTGCATGTCGATGAAGATCTCGCCGAGCCGGCCGTCATCATATTCGCCGGTGCGCAGGTAGACCTTGTGGCCGCCGACGACCGCCTTCTGGGTGTAGCCCTTGCGTCGGTCCGGCATCTTCTCGCGCTCGCGCATCACGACGATGCGCTCGACCAGCTTCTCGACGATCTTCTCCGAGACCTGGGCGGCACGCGCCGCCATCGGCTTCTCGTAGAGCGCTTCCACTGCATCGTCCTCGTCCTCATCGTCGGAGATGAGCTGCGAGTTCAGCGGCTGCGACAGCTTCGAGCCGTCGCGATACAGCGCGTTGGCCTTCAGCGCCAGCTTCCACGACAACAGGTAGGCGGACTTGCAGTCCTCCACCGTGGCGTCGTTCGGCATGTTGATGGTCTTGGAGATCGCGCCCGAGATGAACGGCTGCGACGCCGCCATCATCCGGATGTGGCTCTCGACCGAGAGATAACGCTTGCCGATCTTGCCGCAGGGGTTGGCGCAGTCGAACACCGGGTAGTGCTCGGCCTTGAGGTGCGGGGCACCTTCCACCGTCATCGCGCCGCAGATGTGCACGTTGGCGGCCTCGATCTCGCGCTTGGTGAAGCCTATGGCCTGGAGCAGGTCGAAGCCGGGGGCTGCGATCGCTTCGGCGCCGATGCCGAGCTGGTCGCGGATGAAGTCCTCACCGAACGTCCACTTGTTGAAGGCGAACTTGATGTCGAACGCGGTCGGCAGCGCCTTTTCGACCTTGGCGATGGCTTCGTCGGTGAAGCCCTTGGCCTTTAGCGTCGAGGCGTTGATCCCGGGCGCATTCGACAGCGAGCCGTGGCCGACGGCGTAGGCCTCGATCTCCGCGATCTCGCTCTCGCGATAGCCAAGCGCGCGCAAGGCTGCCGGCACCGCCTGGTTGATGATCTTGAAGTAGCCGCCGCCGGCGAGCTTCTTGAACTTCACCAGCGCGAAATCAGGCTCGATGCCGGTGGTGTCGCAATCCATCACGAGGCCAATGGTGCCGGTCGGCGCCACGACCGTCACTTGCGCGTTGCGATAGCCGTTGACCTCGCCGAGCGCCAGCGCGTCGTCCCATGCCAGCTTGGCGTGCGCGACGATGTCGGCCTGCGGGCAGGAGGCGTGATCGAGCGGCACCGGGTTGACCGAGAGCGCCTCGTAACCGGTGGCGTTGCCATGAGCGGCGCGGCGGTGGTTGCGGATCACGCGCAGCATGTGGGCCGCGTTCTTCTTGTAGCCCGGGAAGGTGCCGAGTTCGGCGGCCATCTCCGCCGAGGTCTTGTAGGAGATGCCGGTCATGACGGCGGTCAGCGCGCCGCACAGCGAGCGGCCTTCCTTCGAGTCATAGGGCAGGCCCATGGTCATGAGCAGGCCGCCGATATTTGCAAAACCGAGGCCGAGGGTGCGGAACTCGTAGGACAGCTCGGCGATCGCCTTCGACGGGAACTGGGCCATCATCACGGAGATTTCGAGCACGATGGTCCAGAGCCGGCAGAGATGCTCGTAGGACTCGATGTCGAACCGCTTGGTGGTCGTGCTGTAGAACGTCAGCAGATTGGCCGAGGCGAGGTTGCACGCCGTGTCGTCCAGGAACATGTATTCCGAGCACGGATTGGAGGCGCGGATGTCGCCCGACGACTTGCAGGTGTGCCAGTCGTTCATCGTGGTGTTGAAGTGCAGGCCGGGATCGGCGGAGGCCCAGGCGGCGTAACCGATCTTCTCCCAGAGGTCGCGCGCCTTCAGGGTCTTCGTCACCTTCTTCGTGGTGCGGCCGACCAGATTCCAGTCACCGTCGGTTTCCACCGCGCGGAGAAAGTCGTCCTTCAGCGACACCGAGTTGTTGGAGTTCTGGCCGGAGACGGTGAGGTAGGCTTCCGAATCCCAATCGGTGTCGTAGATGTCGAACGAGATCTCCTTGTAGCCCTGCTTGGCGAACTGGATGACGCGCTTGATGTAGTTGTCGGGCACCAGGTTGCGGCGGGCGAGCTTGATCTCGCGGCGCAGCGCCGGGTTCTTCTCGGGATCGAAGCAGTCGTCGCCAGAACCTTCGCAGTTGACGCAGGCCTTCATCACGGCCTTGAGGTGCTTCTGGTTGATCTTGGAGCCGGTGACGAGAGCCGCGACCTTCTGCTCCTCCTTCACCTTCCAGTCGATATAGGTCTCGATGTCAGGATGGTCGGCATCGACCACGACCATCTTGGCCGCACGACGCGTGGTGCCGCCCGACTTGATCGCGCCCGCAGCACGGTCGCCGATCTTGAGGAAGCTCATCAGGCCGGACGAGCGGCCGCCGCCGGACAGCTTTTCGCCTTCGCCGCGCAGGCTCGAGAAGTTGGAGCCGGTGCCGGAGCCATACTTGAACAGGCGCGCTTCACGCACCCAGAGGTCCATGATGCCGCCCTCGTTGACGAGGTCGTCGCCGACGCCCTGGATGAAGCAGGCATGCGGCTGCGGATGCTCATAGGCCGACTTCGACTTGGTCAGTTTGCCGGTCTTCCAGTCGACGTAATAGTGGCCCTGGCCGGGACCATCGACGCCGTAGGCCCAGTGCAGGCCGGTGTTGAACCACTGCGGCGAGTTCGGCGCGACCATCTGTTTCGCCAGCTGGAAGCGCAGCTCGTCGAAGAAGGCGAGCGCGTCTTCTTCCGTGGAGAAGTAGCCGCCCTTCCAGCCCCAATAGGTCCAGCAGCCGGCGAGGCGATCGAACACCTGTTTTGCGCTGGTCTCACCGACGATGCGCTCGTTCTCGGGGAGGCTCGCGAGCGCCTCGGTGTCGGGCACCGAACGCCACAGCCACGACGGCACGGTCTCTTCCTCGACCTTCTTCAGGCGCGCGGCGACGCCGGCCTTGCGGAAATACTTCTGCGCCAGCACGTCGGAGGCGACCTGCGACCAGAACTCCGGAACCTCGACGTTCTCGGCACGGAACACGACCGAGCCGTCCGGATTGCGGATCTCTGAGGTGGTCAGGCGGAAATTGATCCCGGCATAGGGAGATTGTCCGCTGGTGGTGTTGCGTCGTTCGATTCGCATGGTCGAGCCCCGTCACTTCTTCTGCCCGGTCCCACGTTTCTCGCAGGTTGCCGGAATGTTATCTGTTCGCGGACTTGGGGACACGTGTGGGCACGCCTCCCGTCATCCGCAGCTCAGCCGGTGGATCCGGCCTGTTCTCTCGTCCGCTCGGCGCCGTTTGGCCCGGCCCTGCGGCGGCACAATCCCTTTGGCGGTGCCCGACTGGTCGGGTCCTCCGGGTCATGCATTCAACGCCCCAAACGCTCACGCGACACGTCACGCGTACGCTCACTTGCGGGCCGGTTTCGGCCTCTGTTGCCGGGTCCTTCACGGCCCGTTCTGTCGTCCCGACCGCAGCCCAAAATCAGGGCAGACAAGCCCTTCACCCGCGGCTCGAAGGCCTGGCGGAGTGGTCATTTTGGAACCCTTGTGGGAGCGACCGGCGGGGACCCAAACACACTCGCGCCGAACAGGTTGAAAGCTAGGCCATGTCCGTTGCGCCCGTCAAGGACTAGTACGAGTTTCTGAATCAAGCACTAAATATGGTGGAGGGAGGGGGATAACAGGGGGCGGTGCCGCGCCTGTGATCGAGCCAACTATCGGTGAGTCCTCAGGGATTCCCAAGCCAAAAAAATTCGTGGCGCCTGTGGATTGGAGGTTCGCCCCGCTGTTCACAGGCGAAGTTTTTATTCGCCGTGGCGGATTGAATTTTTGGGACTCACGTAAGGCTACGGGCAAACTACGGATCAGGCATGTCAGCGGCGTGATGGTCGGGCGACAAAATCGCGGGCAAGGTGCGGCCGACTCACGTCCTTTTCACAGCCTTGCTCTTCACACCCTTGCCGGGTTCCATGACAAACCAGAAGCCTTCCGCGCGGCCGCGCCTTGCGCCCGCCGGCCTGATGTTCCTCGCCATCACCTCGGTGGGCTGGGGGTTCAACTGGCCATCCACCAAGTTCCTGCTCAGCGAGTTGCCGCCGCTGACCCTGCGCGGCGCCACCGGGGTGATCGGCGCGGTGCTGCTCGCGGCGCTGGCGCTGATCCGCGCCCAGAGCCTGCGTGTCGAGGCCCGGCTGTGGCCGCGGCTCGTGCTGTATGCGGCGCTCAACGTCACCGGCTGGATGGTGCTGATGGGGCTGGCGCTGCTCTGGCTGCCGGCCAGCGAGACCGCATTGATCGCCTACACCATGCCGGTATGGGCCTCGCTATTGGCCTGGCCGGTGCTCGGCGAGCGGCCGACGCTGCTGCGGACCATCGCATTGGTGATGGCGTTCGCGGGGCTTGCCGCGATCATGGGCGGCAACGGGATTTCCGCGAGTGAGGAGAAGCTGCCGGGAATCCTCATGGCGCTCGGCGGCGCCTTCGGCTTTGCGCTCGGCACCGTGCTGGCCAAGAAATACCCGCTGGTGATGCCGCCGATTCCGGCCGCGGCCTGGCAGATCGGCCTCGGCTGCGTGCCGATCGCGATCGTCGGCTTCCTGATCGAGACCACGCATATCGACCGGATCACCACGGTCGGCTGGTGGCTGCTGGTCTATTCGACGCTGATCCAGTTCTGCGTCGCCTATGTCGCGTGGTTCGCAGCGCTCGCGCGTTTGCCGGCGTCGGTGGCGGCGATCGGCACCATGGCGGTGCCTGTGATCGGCGTGATCGCCTCCGCACTCGCCCTGCACGAACCGCTCGGGCCGACGCAGATCACAGCCCTGCTGTTCACGCTGGCCGGCGTCGCGCTGGCGACGCGATAGCCCGCATCCTGCTCCGATTTATGCGGTGGTTAGCGTCAGATCGCGTCTAACCCCGTCATCCCCGCGCAACGGCGAAGCCGTTGTCGCTGGAGGTGCGAGCGGAGCGAGCCTCGAAGGATGAATCGGCCCGTCCGGTGGCCGTCGACCCTTCGAGACGCGCTCCGCGCTCCTCAGGGTGACGGGGCTGACGGATCATCGCGGCAATAATCACATCACTCGCCGAGTGCCTGTTGCAGCATGCTGGCGAGCTGGGCCTTGCGATAGGGCTTTGCCAGCAACAGCACGCCCTCGTCGAGGCGGCCGTGATGCACGATCGCGTTCTCGGTATAGCCCGAGGTGTAGAGCACCTTGAGGCCGGGCCGTCGCTTTCTCACTTCATCGGCGAGCTGACGGCCGTTCATGCCGCCGGGCATGATGACGTCGGTGAACAACAGGTCGAACTTCTCGCCCTTGTCGACCAGCGCCAGTGCGGCGCGGGCGTTGGGCACGGCGATGGTCTTGTAGCCGAGGCTGCCAAGCTGCGTGACGACGTAGTTGCGCACCAGCTGGTCGTCTTCCACGACCAGGATGATTTCGCTGCCGCGCCGCACCGGCTCCGGTGCCGGCGCCTCGACCTCGACCTGGCCGCGGGCAGGGGGCAGATAGAGCTTGATCGTGGTGCCGTGGCCTTCCTCGCTGTAGATCTTGATATGGCCGCCGGACTGCTTGACGAAGCCGTACACCATGCTCATGCCGAGGCCGGAGCCCTTGCCGACCTCCTTGGTGGTGAAGAACGGCTCGAACACCTTGTCCTGCACCGCGTGCGACATGCCGGTGCCGGTGTCGCTGACCGCGAGCAACACGTAGCGGCCCGGCGTGATGTCGGGATTAACAGCCGCATAGGCGTCGTCGAGCACGATGTTGCTGGTCTCGAACAGCAGCTTGCCGCCGTTCGGCATCGCGTCGCGGGCGTTGATCGCCATGTTGAGCAGCGAGTTGGCAAGCTGCGACGGATCGATGTGGACGCTGGCGACGTCGGACGCGAGCACCGAGCTGATCTCGATCTGCTCGCCGAGCGTCGGCCGCAGCAGTTTTGCGATATCGACCACGGTGCCGTTGATGTCGACGGTGCGCGGCTCCAGCGGCTGGCGACGGGCGAAGGCGAGCAGATGCTGGATCAGCTCGCGGCAACGTTCGGCGGCGCGGTCGATCAGCTCGGCGGTCTGCGCAAGCTTCGGCTGGGCGCGCAGGCTGTCGACCAGCGTCTCTGTCGTGCCGGTGATGACCGTCAGCATGTTGTTGAAGTCATGCGCGACGCCGCCGGTCAGCTTGCCGATGGCGTCGAGCTTCTGCGCCTGCTGCAGCTTGTGCTCGGTTTCGCGCGAAGCGGTGATGTCGTGATAGATCAGCGCAGCACCGGTGATGGCGTTGTCGCCATCGCGGAGCGGCCGGCCCGACACCACGAGGTGAATCTCGGGCGCGCCGCGCACCGGCCGGGCGACGAATTCCAGCCCGTCGAATTCCTCGCCGCGCAGCGCCCTGGCCGAGGGCATGTCGTCGGCCTGCATCGGCGTGACGCCGTCGGCCTGGAACACGTTGCTCATGGCGCGCAGTTGCCGGACGGTCATGCCCGGCTTGTAACGCAGCATCTTCTCCGCGGCGGGGTTCGACAGCAGCACGGTGCCGGTGGCGTCGATCACCAGCACCGCCTCCGCCATGGTGCGGAACGTGGTTTCCATCACCGAGGTGGAACGGCGGAGCTCCTCGAGCGCGGCGCCGAGATCCTTGGTGCGTTCGGCGACCTTGCCCTCGAGCGACAGATTGGTCGCCTTGGTCGCGCTGAGCGCGCCCTGCAATTCGCGGCTGGCGCGCCGGGCCGCCAGCGTCAGCGCGACCGCGAGCGCCAGGATCATCACCACCCCGGCGAGGTCGATCGCGAGCAGCAACCGGCCGTTGGTCTTCGACTGTTCGGTGCGAATCCCGAGCAGGCGGCGCTCCTCGGCGACGAGGCGGTCGAGCGCGGTGCCGACCTGGTCCGTCAGGGCGCGGCTCTCGCCCGCGGAGACCAGCGCCGCGGCGCCGGCCACGTCGCCCGCCGTGCGCAACCTGATCAGTTCGGTGCCGAGCGCAATGGCGCGCGCGACCTGTGCCCTGGTGCCGGTGATCAGCCGGGCTTCCTCCGGCGCCGACTTCACCGCACCCATCAACTCGTCGAAGGCGGCGGTGAGGGCCGTGCTCTGCTCGCGAAACTCGTCGGCAAAGGAGGCGTCGCCCGTCAGCGCGAAGCCGCGCGCCGCGCTCTCGACGCCGCGCGGCAGCGGACGCGCGTCCGAAATGCATTTGAGGATTCGGAGCGTGTGTTCGACCGAATCAATC
Source organism: Bradyrhizobium acaciae (assembly GCF_020889785.1). Taxonomy (GTDB): domain Bacteria; phylum Pseudomonadota; class Alphaproteobacteria; order Rhizobiales; family Xanthobacteraceae; genus Bradyrhizobium; species Bradyrhizobium acaciae. Next base: position 1,982 of record NZ_JACMYK010000080.1, on the reverse strand, counting down.
TCGCTGCGCGACTTGACGTCCAGCCCGATCGACGCCGCGCTGATGACGAGGAGGATCGCAAGGCCACTGCCGAGGATGAGACGCTGGGAAGCCATCGACGATTAGTACGAGCAATTATTTCGAAAGACGAGCAGAAGGAGCAGACTTCGCAAGACATTCGTTAACGGCGGCGACCAGCGCCTGCGGGGTGAACGGCTTGCGCAGGCAGGCTGACGCGCCGAGCTCGATCGTCATTCGCAGGAAGTCCGGCGCCCGGTCGGAATTGGCGAAGGCATAGCCGGACATCGCGATGACGGGAATATCGGGGGCGCGCTCGTGGAAGACGCGAATCGCCTCGAAACCGCGCATATGCGGCATGAAGACGTCGACCAGCATCACGTCGAAGGTGGCTTTTTCCAGCGCGCGCATGCCCGCTTCACCGCCGTCGGCGACGGTGACATCGAAGCCCTGGCGCTGCAAACACACCTCGATGGCAACGCACACCATCGGGTCGTCATCGACCACGAGAACGCTCGGCACGATGCATCCTCTTTCTGCGGCCTTGCGTGCCGTCGACTCGCTAGGCCCGACTGCCGATTAAGGCGGAACCCGCACGGAAAGTCTGTATCATAGAATGCATATGCCGTTTGCTGACAAGCAGATTTCCGGCTAGCCCTGGCACATCACTTGTATTTGTCCGCCCACATGACGACAGGTCCATGACTGCAGTTCCCGTCGCCGGCCGCGCCCCGCTGTCACCGCTCGGCCTCGCATTTCTGGTCGTCGCCTCGACCGGCTGGGGCCTCAACTTCCCGATCATGAAATTCCTTCTCACGGAGTGGCCGCCGCTGTCGTCGCGCGGGCTCTGTGGCGTCGTCGGCGCGATGGCACTCGCTCTGGTGGCGCTCGCCCGCGGACAGACGCTGCGCGTCCCTGACGGCATGTGGTTGCGGCTTGCCTTGGTGTCGACGCTGTCGATCGGCGGCTGGGTCGCGTCCATGGGCCTGGCGCTGATCTGGCTTCGGGCCAGCGAGGCGGCGGTGCTCGGAATATCGATCCCGGTGTGGGTCGCGCTGGTGGCCTGGCCGGTGCTCGGCGAGCGCGTGTCGCTGCCGCGCGCGTTCGCGCTCGGCGTGGCGCTCGTTGGCATCGCCGCACTGATCGGCGGCGGCGGTCTCGACGCGAGCCTCGGCAAATTGCCGGGCATTCTGTTCGCGCTCGCAGGCGCGCTCTGCGTGGGACTAGGAACCGTGCTGACCAAGTTCTTCAAGCTTGCGATGCCGCCGCTGTCGCTGGCGGCCTGGCAACTTGCAATCGGCTGCGTGCCGATCGCAATTGCCGGCATCTTGATCGAGCAGCCGCAGCTTGCCGCGTTGTCGCAACTCGGCTGGGCGTCGATGGTCTACATGACGCTGATCCAGTTCTGCCTTTGCTATGTCTGCTGGTTTGCGGCGCTCGAGCGATTGCCGGCGGCGACCGCCTCGATCGGCACGCTGCTGGTGCCCGTGGTCGGCGTGCTTGCGGCGGCGGCCATGCTGCGCGAGCCGCTCAGCACCAGCGACATCGTCGCGCTGCTCGTGACCTTCGCGGCCGTCGCGGTGGCCTTGCGCACCTGAGACTTGCGCATCTGAGATTTGCGGACATGAAAAAGGGCGGCGCCGCCGCCGCCCTTCGCGATCAGGAATTCAGGCCTTGATTACGGGCAGGGATGCCGCAGGCCGTCAAAGCCGAGATAGGTGCCCGAGGCCGGATCGTAGGACCTGTAGCGCTGCGCGCAGTAGCTCGCGTCGCCACCCGGCGCGGCTTCCACGGCGACAGGCGCGCTGTCGTCATAATAGCCGTAGCTGTCGTCATAGTAACCGTATCCGGGGCCGTATCCGCCGTAATACGCGCCCGAGGCGAGGGCACCGCCGACGACTGCACCGGCAACTGCACCCGGCCAGAAGCCGCCGCCACGATGGTAGCCGCCGTGCCAGCCACCGCCGCCTCCGTGCCAACCTCCG
>NZ_JACMYK010000079.1 GCF_020889785.1 Bradyrhizobium acaciae | reverse complement strand
CAGCAGCGCGGGCGGCGGCAGCACCGGAGGTACAGGCACCAGCAAGGGATCCGGCAGCGGTCCGGTCGTGCTCGTGCTGCCGCAGGTGCCGGTGCGCGTGCCGGTTGCCGTTCCCGTCACGGTCCCCTACAGCACGCCGGCGCGTGTGACCGCAGGAAATGCCAGCTCCGGCGCGACGACGCAGGCGCAACCCGTCATCACGCCGCATTGCATGACGGCGGCCGACAATCCAGCGCTTGCCGCAGGCATCGACCAGTTGCTGCCCACCGCCCAGTTGTCCGATGTCGACATGAGCAAGGTCACCGAGCTGCGGCAGACGATCCAGCTGTTGGCGACGGACGGCAAGGAAGCCGCCGCGCGCGACGTCGAGGAAGTCGCCATGAACATCCTCGGCTACCAGAAGGTCTGGCTTCGCTGCGGCGCAGGCACCTTCGACTGGGAGAAGCAGGTGGCCAGCACTGGTATGGTGCAGCAGAAGTGAAGCAACAATCGCGGTTCATGCGGAGGCGACGCTCCAGGGCGACGCCTCCGCATTCTTGCGCGTGGATGGCTCGTTAGTGCGCTGCTCGGCGAGCGAAGGTCGCGATTGCTGAATGCGGGCACGCAATTGATGCCGGTCTTGGCTGCACTCTCTTCGATCGAGCCAAATCTCACGATATCCCGACGTCCTGTGAACTGCCTGCAAACGCGATGTAAACGACCGTAAACGCCACAGAATACCGAGAACCTCATGCGTGGCGGCGTGACAGATGGGCAGGATGTGAATGGTCACATCACGCACCGCAGGTCGCGAGAACTGGGTGCTCATCCATATCGGCCCAACCACAGGAGACAGCCATGTTACGCAAATCGATCTTGTTGGCGATCGCCCTCAGCTTTGCTGCGATCGCGTCTGCCACCACGCCGGCAGCGGCATCTTTCAAAAAGCAACCGCAGGTATCCAAGGCGTACAACCCTCACATGCGGACGACGGTCGGGCGCGCGATCGAACCGAGTTTGGCAGGAAGAATGACGCCGCCCCCTCCGTCTCGATAGGCAGATGGTCAACCCGTCTGTGCCTGCCAAATGCTCAACCTTACTCGTGAAGGAGACAGTCATGTTCCGCAAATTAGGCATAGTCTCGATTGCAGCCGGCATGATTGCGATAGGTGCCACCGCCACTCCGGCATCGGCATCTTCCAAGCAGGTCTTTGGCGGTCGCAATGAACAGATCCTGGCGCATTATCGTCCGATTACGTCTATCGGCCTGAGCCCGTATCGGTTTCCCGGCAAAAAGAAGCGATGACCTCCGGCCTTCGGCAGCATCGGCTCGTCACTGCGATCCGGTCCAGCGGTCATCTTCCATCACGATCGTGCACGGCTCGCCTTTTTGCTGGCAGGCATCCAAGGCGAGCCTGCGCGCATCGTCCAGGGTCAGCGCTGTCCGATAAGCGGCATTCTGGTTGCCAGGCGTTCGCGCGAACGCCTTCTCGCCCGGCGCGGCCAGATAGGCCTGGACGTAGTTGCGCGACGTCTGCGGCCATCGCAGTTTCTGGAGCACGACGTCCACGTTGGAGACCGGCCAGGTCGGAAGGTTATGCGCCCTCAGAAAATTGTCGACTTCGAGCAGCCATTGCGCGCGACCGCTATTTGATCCGAGTCCGGTGTGGCCGTCCTCGCCGATCGGCTCGAGCAACGCCAGTTTGAGATCCGCACCGGCTCCCGTGAACGCCGCGCGCATCACCTCGATCTGATCAACGGGGTGATTTGGATCGTTCTTCGCGAACACCCAAAGATTGGGAACGTGGCTGCGCGAACCGAGTGTTCTGAAATCGACGGGAACGGAATCGGCGACCACTGGGCACCCTCCCATGTGTTCGCCACCAGCGATGTCGATCACTGCCACCAATCCCGCAGGATTTCGCGCCCCCAGCGCGAGTGAAGCCGCGCCGCCGGCCGATGTGCCGATCGCGATCATCCTTGTCGGATCGGCATCGGTCCGGCGTGCAACGGCTCCAATGGCGGCTTCGATGTCGTCGGCATCCGCGTTCATCCACGACATGAACGAATCCGCGGCACATGGCGAGTCTGATTGCACCGGGCCGTCGGACAGCCCGTAGCCGCGCCGGTTGATCGCCACGACAAGCCATCCGCGGCGCGCGATATCGGCGATGAGATTGATGCCGGGATCGTCGAGCAGGCTTTGGTCCACCGCCATGGCGCGAACGGCGGGCCGCCCGTGATTGAAAAACGCGATCGGCAGACGTCCCGTTGTGTCGGCGCGTTTGACGAAGAGCGCTTCCAGGCGAACGTCCTTGCCGCCGATTTTGACGCGCAGATATTGGCGCTCCTGGACGAGATCGCCCGCCATCGCCGGAACAAGGGCCGAGAGCGCGATGATGATGGCGACGACAATGCCCACGATGCTCGCGCCGAATGTTGCGGTTCGACGGGACACCGGTTCATTCGTCATCGCGCGTCACCGACCCATCGGAAATTCTCCATGACGATGGCGCAGTCCTGCGCCGTCTTCTGGCACGCCGCCAATGCGCCGCTGCGGGCGTCATCAAGGCTCTGCGAGCCGACCTGGTAATTCAGCGGCAGGCGCGGCCCGGCGCCGAGCTTGTCCTGCGGGCGCGTCCATGCCGCCTGCACGGTTGGTGAAAAGGCGATCGCCTTTTCACCCGGCGCCGCAAATAATGCTGGATCATCGAGCCCGCGAAATTCTGCCGCTCCATCCTGTCCACAATCTTCAGCCGATCGATCGCACTCCACACCTCGGTCGTGCGCCACGTCGGCAGATTGTTGGCGCGCAGGAAGCCGTCCATCTGGACGTACCAGGCCTCCGTTGCCTGGCCGAATATGGCGGTGCCCACATTGCCGTCATGAAAGAACATGACGAATTTGACATCGCCGCCGGCATCGAGAAACGCAGTGTGCAAACGTTCGGCGAGATCGGGGCCGAACAGCCTGTCGCTGCTCGAATAGATCCAGAGGTTCGGGACGCGGTTCTTTGCTCCGAAACCCTTGTATCCCTCGACCAGGAGATCGTTGATCGGGCAGTTCGATTCCGATTGCAGCCCGCCCGAGACAGACACGACGCCGACCAATCCGGGCGGGTTGCGGGCCGACAGCGCCACCGCCGCAACCCCGGCGATTTCGGATCCAATCACGATCACCTTGCTCGGATCGGCATCCGGTCGCTTCGCAACAGTGTCGATGGTGGCTTGCAGATCGTCCGCCGCGGCGCCCGCCCAGGCGCCGAGCGAAGCCGCCTGGCAGGTGATCGGCACCGGCTTTGGCCCCTCGGACTGGCCAAAGCCGCGCCTCATCGTGACGACCGCCAACCATCCGCGCCGCGCCAGATCCCGGGCATAATGCGCATAGGCCGCGGCGGTCGCATTCGCACCGCCCGTTGCGGTTGCCGCGCCGCCATTCGTCAGCAGCGCGATCGGCAGCCGGCCCGGGGCGTCCGCCTTCCTGATGATGAGCCCTTCCAGGCGAAATGTATTTCCACCGATGCTGACGGGAAATAACGCCTGCGTCTCCGTCAATTCGTCGGCCCATGCGGATGGCGCCGCACCGCCGGCGAACGCAGCAAGCAAGAGCACCAGGCGAACACCAATCACGACGTTCTTCCTTCGATGAAGGCCCACGCGACACCGCGGCATTGTGCACGGCTTGCGCGACGGCGGTAGTCACTTCGGGCTCGTTGCATGCGGCTGGCCGTTAATGGCCGATGAACCCAATGTAAACGGCCGTAAACGCTCAAGAATCTCTCGAACTTCGCGACGCGGCCGTGTGACAGATCGGCATGGTGTGAATGTTCACATCCCATCCAAGACAGGCCGCGCGCCGCTGGATGTTCAACCGAGACCAGCCATAGGAGAAAGTCATGTCACGCAAATCAGGCCTGTTTCTTCTCGCCCAAACCTCCATCGCACTCGCGATCTCGAGCGGAGTTGCTGCGGCGTCTCCGTTGGGCAACTTCTCGATCGCAATTCAATCCGCTGTCGTCGAGGCTGCTGCGCTCTCGTGCCCTCCCGGCACGCATGTCGGCTACGAAGGCAAATACTGCTGGCCAAATCGCCCGCGCGCCTGCCCGGCGGGATATCATCTGGGTTACGAGGGAAAGTACTGCTGGGCCAACGACTAGCGCCAAACGCCGGCGTCTCTCCTTCGCGGATTGCGCCAGACATTTTCGGTACGGACCGGGCCGCCGAAGCAGGCGGCCTGTTTCGTTTCTGCGACCGCAGTTTCAGCCGCTCGCTTCATTTCCTCTTCCGGCCCCGGGGCTTGGTTTGCCCTCCGATCATTCGTCGCGAAAAACGGAGACCAGCGTTCGGTACGCCGGCAGCCACCCGAGGCAGCGCTGATTTGCCCCGTAAATGGCCTGTGAATGCGCTGTAAACATCTGTAAATGCTAGACAATTTATCGAACATCGCGATCTGGCGCGGTTACAGATGTGCAGGTGTGAATGATCACATCGCGTCCAGACAGGCCGAGCGCCCTGGATGTTCAACCCACGACCAACCACAGGAGAATGTCATGTTCCGCACATCTGGTTTTCTGGCAATTGCCTTCAGCGTTACCGCGATCGGTTCGGCCGCCACACCGGCAGCAGCGCTGCCCTTGCAGGTCTTTGGCGGCGCGAGCTCGCACATCGCCACGCAGCTCCCCCCGACACAGACCGCCACCGGCATGCAATCGAGCCAGGAAGCGATCCGTGTTTTGGGGCCCCAGAAGATGGTCGACCTCCCGCCAAAGATTCCGACTGCACCGTCGAAGACGTCGGTCGGAACGGCGCAGATCCCGGTATCGAAGCTTCCGGTCGGGAGCTCGACAATGAAGCAGCCGCAAATCCCGGTCTCCGAATTGCCGCCGCCTCCGGCGCTCAAGCCGCATCCGGTCGACGACGTCTGCCCGCTCGACCCGCTCAAGTGCCCGCCCAAGACGCCGAAGCAGAAGGATGACGATTCGGACAAGGGCCACGGCACGGTCGTGATCCTCGCGCCGCAGGTGCCCGTTGCGGTGCCGGTGACTGTCCCGGTTGCCGTTCCGGTGCGCCTGGCGACGACGACCAACTCGGGTGTCGCGACGCAGGTGAGGCCGACAGTCGCCTCCCCGTCCATGACCTCTCCGTCCATCGCATCCGGCTGCGGGACCAGCGGTACCGTTCCGGCGCTGGCGGCAGGGATCGATGAATTGCTGCCCTCGGCTCAGCTCTCCAACGACGACCTCGCCAAGGTCAGCGAGCTCCGGCAGATGATCCAGGATCTGGCGACGGACGGAAAACTGGCGGCCGCGCGCAACATCGAAGAAGTCGCCATGTACTATCTCGGCTACCAGAAGATCTGGCTCCAATGCGGGCTCGGCACCTTCGCCTGGACGCCTGTCGTCCACAATGACGCTGTGAAGACCGCGGATCAGTCCAAGTGAAGCGGCTAGTCCAGTCGTAACGTGGGCAATGCTCCAAGGCGTTGCCCACGTTTTCTTGCGAACACCGCGTGCCGATCATCAAGGCCGCCGGTTGATCGCAGCTCAAGACGCAATGCCTCAGCGTGCGACGAGCTTGGCGAGCAGCTTGCCCTCTTGAGATTTCCCGAGCACGATTTCGTTGGGGTGCTCCGCCAAGATTTCGTGCGCCTCGCTCTCGTCGACCCCAGACAGGATCGCCAACCGCTCGACCGTACGCCAGTTGAACTGGTTATCCTGCATGGCCGTGACCATGCGCTTGAACACTATGGCGCGCTGCTCTTCCCGGGACGGCGTAGGCTGCGTCGGCTTCGATGGAAGCCGCGCCTCGGGCGAGGCTCCTGGCGGCGATGCTTCAGCAACCGCTTGCAAGGCACCACGGTTGCTCCACTCCTTCCATCCCACGACCGCCATGATCAGCACGACTGCAGCTGCGGCAATTGCGGCGAACATCGGCCGTCTATTCGGCCGTTGCATGTCGCGTGCGACGACCGGTGCGTCCGCCGTCTGGACGACGTCCATCGCCTGAGCCGCTGCCGCCTGGTCCTGCGTCCCGACAGCCTGTGGTTTGACGCTGAACCTGTAGCCCTCGCCGGGCACGGTGACGATGAAGCGCGGCGCTTTCGGATCCGGCTCGATCTTGCGGCGCAGGCGCGAGATCAGCACGTCGACGCTGCGGTCTTCTGGCTCCGCGCCGCGGCCTGTCACCACGCGCGTGAGCTCGTCGCGCGAGAGCACCCGGCCCGGACTTTGCGCGAGCGCCAGCAGCAGGGAAAATTCCGCGCGGGTCAGCGTCACGTCCTGCCCCTGCGCATCGACGCAGGTGCGCGCGGCCGCATCGAGCGTGAAGCCTTCGAAGCGCAGGATTTGCGGACCTGATACTGGCTCCTTCGCCGCCACAGCCGGGCGCAGGACGGACCTGACCTTGGCCAGCACATCCAACTCGTTCAAGGGCATCGAAATACAGACGGCCGGTTCGCCTGACGCTGCGCTGTCGCCGGGCTCGCCGATCATGATGAGGTGCTCGACCAAGTCAGCTAGCTCGTGCACAAGCTCGACACCCGGTGCCCCCAGACCTTGCGGCGCGATCATGGCCAAGCTGATCGTGGCCTTTGACGCAACCTCATTGGCCCGCCGCGGGCTCTCGGCCAGTTCGACGACATAGCCGGTCCGCAACAGCCAGCGGGCAAGCGTCGCTCGCAATGAAGCATCGTCGGCGACAACAAGGATACCCGGCTTCACCATGCGCGCACAGAATTCGCCGACGTGGTCATTTTTCGGCGGCCAGATTCCCTCTCGGGCCATCGCAGTGCAGGCGACACAATCATCGGGCTCTCCTTCACCGGCGACTATAGCAAAAACTTTCGGACCTGCGCCGCCTTTGTCGTCGCGCGGGCCTTGCTCGGCTTTGGCGCCTGCAGGCCATAGGTGGAGAACCCCTTCGCGGCGTCGGCGATCTCGTCGTCGGTCAGGATGACGCGCGAATCGAGCGCGAGCGAGAGATAATACTGCTTCGCGATGGTCTCGAGCTCGACCGCGAGCCACATCGCCTTGTCGAGGTTGGCGCCGAGCGCGATCATGCCGTGGTTGGCGAGCAGGCAGCCATTGCGGCCTTCCAGCGCGGCGATCGCGTGATCGGACAATTCCTTGGTGCCGTAGCGCGCGTAGCCGGCGCAGCGGATATCCGCGCCGCCGAACGCCGCCATCATATAGTGGCAGGCCGGGATCGGCTTGCGCGCGATCGCCAGGACCGTCGCATAGGTCGAGTGGGTATGGACGATGGCACCGACATCGGGCCGGGCGCGCGTGATGTCGAGATGGAAGCGCCATTCGGTGGACGGCTGCAGCGGCCCCTCCCACGCGCCATAGTCGCCCTCCAGCGGCATCGATGCGATCATCTCCGGCTTCATCGAATCGTAGGGGGTCGCCGACGGCGTGATCAGCATCCGGTCCTTGTAGCGGGCGGAAATGTTGCCTGATGTCCCCTGGTTGAGCCCCGATGCATTCATCCATCGGCATTTGGCGATAACCGCCTCGCGCAATTGTCGTTCCTCACGGGTCATACGTAATGCCTTTCTCTTCAACACGGATTGCCTCTTCAGCACTGGTCACCTGCCGGTTGCCTCTGGCCGCACGGATCAACTATCTGACGGCCGAGAATGAGCGCGCGTTGCCGACTGGGACGCCGAACACTATCGCCGGCAATTGAATGCGGATCGCTGATCCGGGATCCGCTCCGCGCTTCACCTCTTCTCGGCGGAGAGGAACAGGCGATAGGCCGGATTTTCGCTCTCGTTCCAGTAGGGATAGCCAAGTGCATCCAGCGCCTGAACGAACCGGGCGCGCTCCTGGGGCTTGATTTCGATACCTGCCAGGATGCGCCCGTAGTCGGCACCGTGATTTCGGTAGTGGAACAGCGAAACGTTCCAGTCGGGCGCCAGGCTCTCGAGGAATTTCAGCAACGCGCCGGGACGCTCCGGAAACTCGAAGCGGTAGATCACTTCATCCTTGAGCAACGGCGCGCGACCACCCACCATGTAGCGCACATGGTCCTTGGCCATCTCGTTCTCGCTCAGATCCAGGATCGGATAGCCTTCGCGCCGAAGCAGCTCCATGACTTCACGCTTCTCGGCTTCGCCGCGGCTCAGCGCGATGCCGACGAAGAGCTGCGCCGGCGCGGTGGTCTCGGCGAAGCGGTAGTTGAATTCCGTGATGGCCCGCGAGCCGAGAATGCGGATGAAGTGCCGATAGCTGCCGGGCTGCTCCGGCACGGTCACGGCGAGCAGTGCCTCGCGATGCTCGCCGACTTCTGCGCGGTCGGCGATGGTGCGCAGCCGGTCGAAATTCAGATTGGCCCCGCTGTTGACGGCAATCAGGCTGCCGTCGCTCAGCGCTCCGCGCTCGGCGTAGGCCTTGAGGCCGGCGAGCGCCAATGCGCCGGAAGGTTCGGCGACCGATCGCACATCGTCGAAGATATCCTTGATGGCGGCGCACATGGCATCGGTGTCCACGGTAACGACCTCGTCGAGCAGGTCGCGGCAGAGGCGGAACGTCTCGGTTCCGACCTTGCGGACAGCGACGCCGTCGGCGAACAGCCCGACCTGATCCAGCGCGACGACGTTGCCCTTGGCGAGCGCCGCCGCCATCGACGCTGCGTCTGCCGGCTCCACACCGATGACCTTGATCGAGGGATTCAGGAATTTCACGAAGGCGGCCACGCCGGCCGCCAGCCCGCCACCGCCGATCGGCACGAAGATCGCCTCGATCGGATCGGGATGCTGGCGCAGGATTTCCATCCCCACGGTGCCCTGGCCGGCAATCACGTCGGGATCGTCGAACGGGTGCACGAAGGTCAGTCCGCGCGCGACCTCGATCTCCCTGGCCTTGGTTTGTGCGTCATCGAAGGTGTCGCCATGCAGCACGACGTCGCCGCCGAGACGCCGGACCGCCTCGACCTTGATGGCGGGCGTCGTCCGCGGCATCACGATGGTCGCGGGAATACCGAGCTTGCGCGCCGACAGCGCCACCCCCTGCGCGTGGTTGCCCGCCGACGCGCAGATCACGCCCGACCTTCGCTGCGCATCCGGCAGCCTGACGATCTTGTTGTAGGCACCACGAAGCTTGAACGAGAAGATCGGCTGGAAGTCTTCCCGCTTCAGCAACACGCTGCGCGACAAGCGTTCCGAGAGCCGCGGCATCGGATCGAGCGGGGTCTCGACGGCCACGTCGTAGACACGGGCGGTCAGGATGCTTTGGGCGTAGTCGCGGAGCGCGTCGGCGGCAGCGGTCATCGGGTCGCTTTTGTCGATGGGGAGGCAATCCATATCGGTTGCACCTGCCCATCGTCGGCGCCGACCCGGCGAGCAGACGGCACGGAGCCGGCCGCTGCATCCGGCCCGGAGCATCGCATGACCGGAGGCTGGCGTGAAGCAAAGACCGCCGGATCAATCGCCCGGTCGAGCGCAGCAGGGGGAGCCGCCAAAATATCGAAAACAACCCCATGCAAAGGTGCCGACGGCAGCCGACGCCGACCGGGCGACTTGACATGTCGGGCAACTCAGGGGTACATTTCTAATATTCAGAATTTGTCGCGTGGGCTGAATCGGCGACCCAGCCGAAAATGGCGCGCCTGACGCCGACCACCTCACGCAGTGAGACGCGACGAATTCCATTGCCGACCGTGGTCTCCGGGCGCTTCCCAGCCCGCTTCGGAAACGATCAGCGTGTCCTCCAGCTTGATGTAGCCGCGCGCCGCATGCAGCAGCGCCGTTTCGATCGAGATCACCATTCCACATTCGAGCGGCCGATCCGCATCATACGGCGCGTAAGGCACCGGGCCGGTCGCGGTCAGGCGCGGCGCTTCATGACTGACAAGCCCGATTCCGTGCGCGGTGAAGTCGAGCACGGCGCGATGCGGAGACGTTTTCACTGCAGCCTCGCCTGCGGCAATGATGTCGCCACCCAAGGCGCCCGGCCGGATCGCGCGCCGGGCCACCTGCTGGACGTCCTCGATCTCCTGAAGCAACGCGCGCAGCTCGCTGTCGGGCTCACCCAAGATGCCCATGCGGCTGAGGTCGCCGATATAGCCCCGATAGTTTCCTCCGGAATCGATCGAGATCACGTCGCCCTCTCCGAGAAGCTGGTTCGACGGCGCCCGGTTATGGCTCTTGCCTGCGGCAATCAGGCAATATTCGAAGACCAGATCGCGTTCCTGCTCCTCGCGGCGCAGACGAGCGACGACATCGTTCTTGGTCATCCCCGGCGCGCAGGCCTTGAACGTCGCCATCATCGCATCGACGACCCGTTCGGACGCTTCCCGGATGAGGTCGAGTTCGACGGGAGACTTTACCGCACGTAGGCGCTCGAGCGTGAAATGAGCTTCGCGGAACTCGACATTGTTGAACCCGGCGAACAGATGATCCCTGGCATCGGCGGGCAGGAAGCCTGCCTCGATGCCGACGCGCTTGGCCGCGCCGCCCAGCTTCCTCACATGATCGATCGCAAGCCCGATCGCATCGGTCGTTCCCCACGCTCCCGCCTTGACGGTCGGTGTCCATATCCGTCCGAGCTCTTGCTCGAATTTTTCCATGCGGTTGCCGATGTAGGCGGAATGTTCCGGATGTCCTTTCTGATAGACGAACACCGGCAGATAGCGGCTGGTGCCGATCGCCTCCATGACGTCGAAAAAGAAGAAGCGATACCCACCAAGCAGGTACTGCGTGTTGTGGCGCGAGGTGACGATCAGGATGTCGAGCCCCGCCTCATCCATCAGCCGATCGAGCTTTTCGGTGTCGAACGGTGCCGCCGTCGCGATCGTGTCGAGTGCATTGTCCATGGGTTGACCTTCCGTCGTCTCAGGTTGCCGTTTTCGCGGCCAACGATTTTGGTGCGGCGCCTGCATTCTCGCCGAACAGAGCCACCGGGCTTCCGTGCGGCTCGACGCCGAGGAACGTAAAGGCGAGCCCGATCAGCAGGCCTGCAGCGGCAAGAAAGCAGAACGCCGGCATCACCGCCGCGGCGGTCGCGCTTGGATGCACGAGATTGTCGGCACCGGCGATCAAAGCGAGGCACAGGGGACCCACGATCTTGCCGACCCCGTTCGAGAGCTGGGCGAGGCCGACCGCGCGTCCCGACAGCTGAACCGGAAAGATCTCGGCGGGATAGGGACCGATGTTCGAGAATCCGCCGTCGAAGAACACGGCGCCGACGATCAGGAAGACCAGGAACAGCGGCACCGAGCCGGCAAAGTCGTTGTGGAAGTAGGCAGCCAGCGCCAGCGAAACCGCGGTGCCATAGCCCATCAACTGGCCGCAGGGCCTGCGGCCGATCCGATTCGCGAGGAACGCAAACCCGGTCCGCCCAAGGACCCCAGCGAGGCTGACGTAAATGAACATCTTCGCCGCCTCCTGCGGCGCGACGCCAAGCAGCAGCGCCACGATGGTCGGTCCCCACAGGAACACACCGTAGTTTGCCGTGCTGGCGCCGAACCAGATCAGAACCGTCAGCCAGAAGCGCCGCTGCTCGGCAAAGAGATCGGCAAACGTCGCCGTGTTCGCCGGCGGCGGCGTGGGCAAGGTGAACTCGTCGCCGCCGACCCGGTAGAGTTTCCGGATGCTCGCCTGCGCCTCGCGCACGCGGCCCCTGCTGATGAGCCAGCGCGGCGATTCCGGCATGATGATCATGGTCAGAACGCCGAGGATGATCGGCAGAAACCCGACCGCGGCCAGTCCGCGCCAGCCGACCAGCGGCAGCAGGAAGCTCGCCGTGACCGATGCCGAAAGCACACCAAAGGCGACCGGAACGACCACGAGGCTCGTGACCAGCGTGCGATGACGGGTTGGTGCGAATTCGACGATGGCAGGAACTGCCGCTGCGGCGCCCGCGGCAAGGCCGAAGCCCACAAAGAAGCGCAGAACCGCAAACGCAACCCAGCCATCTTCCGGAATGAACGCGATCGCGCCCGAGGTCAGGCCGCAAAGCAGGACGCCCGCAACCGCCAACGGCTTGCGCCCCAGACGATCTGCAAGGACCCCCGCAACGAATGCGCCCAGCATTGCCCCGATGCCGGCACTCATCAGCATGATCGATGTTTGCCCGAACGTCAGGTGCCACTTCGGCGCCAGCACCGAGACCAGAAATCCGACCACAAAGAAATCGAAGAAATCGACCACGCCGCTGACGGCGAAGATGATGATCGATAGCCAATAGCGCGTCGTCACCGGCGCTTCGTCGAACGGCACCGCATTCGCCTGCTCAGGCATGGTCTCCCCCCTGTTGTTGTCAAGCCGCCTTCTTTTTTGAACTCAGAAATGCCGTCACCGCCTCGGCTACCCGCTCGGGCGCCTGGATCGACGCGACATGGCCGACACCCGCGATGGTCTTCATCTCGACGTTCGTGAGATCGCGGGCGAGCGCGAATGTCTCCGCATTCGGGATCAGCCGGTCGTCGCCGCCTACCAGCAGCAGCGTCGGGCGATCGAAGCCTGCGAGATCGGCGGCGACGGGCTGCGCGAGCAAGGCGCCACGTCGCGCCTTCTGGCCCTCGTCGCGGCTGGAGCCACGGAAGATCTCGATCAGTTCGGGCCGCACGCGCAGGTAATCCGGCGGAAAGAAGAACTCCGCAATCTTCGGTGCGTTGGCGATGGTGTCCGCGCGGTAGGAAGCGAGCGTGCGGAAGACATCCGCATTGACGTCCAGCGGGCTTCTGTTGACCTTCCAGGTGCTGCTCAGGATCAGGCGGTCGATCCTGTCGGGATGGCGGGCCGCCAGCACCTGCGCGATCTGCCCCCCCAGAGAGGTTCCGAAAACATGGGCACGATCGTAGCCGAGCCCTCCGATCAAAGCGGCGGCATCATCTGCCAGATCGGCCAGCGAATAGGATGACGGCGGATTTCTGGTGCCGCCGGAATCGCGCTGATCGTAAGCGATCACGGTGAAATCAGCCGCCAATGCGGGCGCAAGGCCGTCGAACATCGAATGATCGGCCTCACCGCCATGCAGCAGCACGATCGGTGCGCCATGCCCGGTTTTCTCGAACGCCGTGACGACGCCGCTGGATTCGAACGATTGCATTGGGCGCCTCCCGCTAATGCAGCAGCGTTGAAAGCGCGCCGGCCAATTCCTTCGCCGGGTCCGACGGCAGCCACGGCATCCGCCAAGCCACATGCCCATCGGGGCGCACCAGCACGGCGCCGCGCATGCCGAGCTGGAAGCCGTCCGCCGGATCGGCCGACGGCAATTGCTTGAGCGACAGCGGCAGGCGGGTTTTCGCCGATACCTGCTTGCCTGCCTCCAGCCACTCTCCGCCGAGCGGGCCGGTGACGACGGTGAACTCCTTATCGAACCAATCGAGCGTGGATTTCTTGCGCGAAGGCTCGAGCCACATATGCGGAAAGCGCGCGCCGGGACGGTCGGTCGGCGTGTAGTAACGGGAGTTCAACGCCTTCGCGACGGTGCCGTCGGGGATCACCGCACCCTCCTCGTAATTGTGCCCGAGGTTCTGGCCGATGCTGTGCAGATGATTGTCCATGTCGTTGATCCAGAACTTGATCCGGTCCGGATCTCGCGATCGCACGGCGTCGTCGGTCAGCCCGAAGCGCAGCCTGTTCCCGTAACTGAAATTGGCATTGGACTGCGCGATCGGGCGGCGTTCGCTGGAATAGCTGTCAAGCAGCTTCTCGTCCGCGAGGCCCTTCAGCACGAAGGCAAGCTTCCAGGCGAGATTATGCGCATCCTGAACGCCGGAGTTCAGGCCGAAGCCGCCGGTGGGCGGAAAGCGGTGCGCGCAATCGCCGACCAGAAACACCCGGCCCTTTCGAAAGGTCTCGGCGACCTGCATGCTGACGCGCCAGATCGAACGGTTCAGAAGCGTGACGTCGAGGTCCGGAATGCCGGCATGGCCGCGTGCGATCTCGATGAACTCCTGGTCGGTCCACGGCCGCTCGCGATCGTCCTTGGTCAGGCCGATCTGCGTCACCGTCAGCCAGCGATCCCTGCCGTTGGTGTTCAGGATGCCGGCGCGCGGCAGATCGGGTCTGTCCGGGACGATGATGAAGCCGGCGGCCTCGCGTGCGATCGGCAGCCGCGACAGGTCGGCGCGCCAATACTCATTCGACATCACCGCCAGTGTCGACGGACCGACCATCTCGATCCCGGCGCTGCGCCGCGTCTGGCTGCCCGCGCCATCGGCGGCGATCAGGTAAGTCGCCGTCCACTGCGTCACCTCGCCGGTCTTTTCGCAACGTGTCGTGACATTGACGCCGCTGTTGGTCTCCTCGAACGACTCGCACGACGTGTTGAACAGGACCGTGGCGTGTTTTGATTTCTCGACCACCCGCAGGATTTCCTCCTCGACGGCGTCCTGGGCGACCAGGCTCTTCCAGGCCGGCGTATGGCCGACATTCGGTTCGGGACGGGTGCGGCCGAACTCGTGTCCAGCGATGCTGTCGAGGAACACGAACATGTCGGAGTTGTCCTGCAGGCCACGGTCGCGGATCGCCTGCTCGATCCCCCACTGCCGGAAGATCTCCATGGTGCGGACCCAGCAACCGCGCGACTTGGGATGATCCGTCGTCGTCGCGCTCTTCTCGACCACCACGCAGTCGATGCCGAAGCGGTCGAGCAGCAGCGACATCGCAAGGCCGACCGGCCCACCGCCTGCGATGAATACGGACGTCTGGCGTGCCTCGTCGATGGCGATGCCCATGCTGGTGTCTCCTCGGTTTGATCGTTGAGCGGAGACTGCGCTCTTTTTGCTATCTCACAAGAACATGTTTGATATGGTATCCATCTCAATCTGAGATGGAGATGGAGCGACCATCATGGACCTGCGGCAGATCCGTTATTTCGTTGCCGTCGCCGAGCGTGGCGGCTTTGCCGCCGCCGCGAGCACATTGAACGTTGCCCAGTCGGCGCTCAGCCGTCACGTCAAGGAGCTCGAAGCCGAACTGGGCGGCGCCCTGCTCGAGCGCGGCGCACGCGGCGTCTCCGTCACGGAATCCGGCAAGGTGCTGCTCGCGCGAGGACGCTGGCTGCTAGGGACCGTCGACGACATCAAGGCCGAGGTGCGCACGGAAAATCGCGAGCCGAGCGGCACGGTGCGGATCGGCGCGCCGCCGAGCCTCGGCGACATCCTCTATCCGCCGCTTGCCCAGACATTCGTGAAGCAGTTTCCACGCGTGCGGCTCGAGTTGAACGAGGGCCTGACGGAGAACGCATCGGAACGCCTGCTGCGAGGTGAGCTCGATCTGGCGATCGTGACGACGCCGCCTCCCAACGATCACCTCGACTATGAACTGCTCATGGTCGAACAGGTGTTCCTGATCGGACCGGCGCGTGATCCGCGGCTGAAGCGCGGCAGGCTGACCCGCAAGGAGTTCGACGCCCTGCCATCCGCGGTGGCTCCGCTCAGCCGCAACCCGTTCCCGTCGACGATGCTCTGTGCGGTGCGGGTCGACAACAGCACCCCGATGAAGCGCATGGTGGCATCAGGCCTCGGCTATGCCTTGCTGCCCTTCTCCGGCATTCACCAGGAGGTGGCCGCGGGTGCGCTATCGGCGGCACTGTTACCGTGGATGCGCGCCGAGCGCGTGCTGGCGCTGCCGCGCGGCCGGCCGGTCAGCCGGGCAACGCGCGAAGCGATGGCGGTGCTGAAGAACATCTGCCGCGCGCTGATCGATGAGGGGATTATCCTGACGGCGCCGGCGCGCAAGACCTGACTCTCCCCGAGCTACGCCCTTGGCACCCAATCGACTTGACCATGGTTGTCATGACAACTATAGAGTCACCCCAAGATTGGCGATCAAGCCGGCTGCTCACGTCGTGGAACGACGGGAGCCGTGAACTGCAATGGCTCTGCAGGCGACCTTGGGGTCCGCCTGTGCAGCCGGCGGTCGACCGAAGGGAGAACGCTATGAATGCTGCTTCGCAGAGCCACGCGGCCAGGCTGCGGGAGATTTCCCGGCTGATTGACGATCGCCCCGCCGAACGCATCTTCCAGGTCGATCGTCGGATCTTCAGCGATCCGGAGGTGTTCGAGGCCGAGCTCCGGCATGTGTTCGAGGCCACGTGGAATTTCATCGGCCTGGAATCCCAAATCGCCCGGCCCAACGACTTCGTCACCACCCATATCGGTCGGCATCCAATCCTGGTGATGCGGAGCGCCGACGGTAAGGTCGGCGCATTCCTCAACACCTGCCGGCATCGCGGAACCATCGTCTGCCCGTTCAAGCAGGGCCGGCAGAAGTTTCACGTCTGCCGCTACCACGGCTGGGCCTACGATTCGAGCGGGCGCAACATCTCGGTGACGGAGGAAGCGAGCGGGCAGTATCCGCCCTCTTTCTCGAACCAAAATCACGACCTGCTTCCGGTCGCCCGGCTCGGCGCCTATCGCGGCTTCCTGTTCGCGAGCCTTTCGGCCGACGTTCCGCCGCTCGAAGACTTCCTCGGCGACACCCGCACCTTCCTCGACCTCATCATCGATCAGAGCGACAGCGGTGAAGTCGAGTTCGTGCCGGGCGCCAGCACCTATACGTTCGACGCAAACTGGAAGCTGCAGTTCGAGAACGGTCTCGACTACTATCATTTCGCGACCACCCACAGCTCCTACGTCGATATCCTCAAGAAGCGCAACACCACCGCCGGACCGGACGCCGGATTCACGGTTGAGCCGGAAGGCGAGCAGGAAGGCCAAGGCAGTTTCAGCTTCGACTATGGCCACGCCGTCAACTGGTCGATCAAGCGCACGCAGCTCTATGGCCGTCCGCTCGGGAGGGACCCGGCGCGTCTCGATGCCGTGCGGCAGCGCGTCGGCAGCACCCGCGCCAAGTGGATGCTTCGCCAGCGTAACCTCACGATTTTCCCCAACCTCCAGGTCATCGACATCCTGTCGGCGCAGGTGCGGACCTGGCGACCGCTGGCGCCCGACAAGACCGAGATGGTGTCGCATTGCCTTGCTCCGGTCGGCGAAAGTGCCGCCGCGCGCACGCTGCGTATCCGCAACTACGAAGACTTCTTCAACGCGTCAGGTCTCGCGAGCTCCGACGACAATGTAATGTATGAATTCTGCCAGACCGGTTACGACGCGACGACCGCCGCACCCACGCAAGGTTATTTGCGCGGCGTCGCCGACGTTGGCCACGGCGAGAGCCTGCATACGCGCGAACTCGGCGTAACCCCGTCCGAATGGTCGTTCGGCCCGACCAGCTTCGGCGGCGAGACCAATTTCCATCCTGGGTATCGCGAGTGGCGCAGGCTGTTGCAGCATGCCGCTGGGGAGAGCGTGTGATGGCTGCAAGCACGACCATGCAAACGGAAGCCCACGCTGTCGCAGCCGCGACCATCTTCCGCGAGGCCCGCTTGCTCGACACCGGCGAATGGGCCGACTGGGTCGCGATGTACAGCGAAGATGCGGTCTATTGGGTACCAGGATGGCTGGACGAATACACCACCACCAATGATCCCGACACGCAGGTCTCGCTGCTCTACCACGATGCGCGGCGCGGGCTGGAAGAGCGGATCGCGCGCATCGAGTCACGCAAATCCATCACCGCGCTGCCGCTACCGCGCACCGTGCATCAGGTCTCGAACCTCGAGGCATCCGCGACCGGACCTGACGAGATTGTTTGCCACTCGGTGTTCGCGGTTCACGTCTACGACCCGCGCGTGGCGAAGGAGCATCTGCGCCACGGGCGCTATGAGCACACGCTGAGACGTGAAGGCGACACCTGGAAGATCGCGCGCAAGGTCATCACGCTGGTCAATGATCGCGTCCCGACCGTGCTCGACTTCTACAGCATCTGAGAGAACATATGACGGATCAGGGAACCTGGCACGAAGCTGCCGCACTCAGCGCGCTGAGCGAAGGCGAGCCGCACGGCATTGAAATCGGCAGGCATCACATCGCGCTCTATCGCGTCGGCAATGAATTCTACGCCACCAGCAACATCTGCACCCATGCGGAGGCGCTGCTGTCCGACGGCATGCTGGACGGCTGCGAGATCGAATGTCCGCTGCATATGGGCCGCTTCGACATCCGAACCGGCGAGGCGCTGACCAGCCCGGTCGAGATCGACATCCAGACCTATCCCGTCCGGGTGGCAGGCGACCGGCTGGAAGTCTGCCTGCCCGCATAATCAACACCACGAAAATCAAGAATCGGGGGAAACAGGGATGAGCGAAGTCGTGATGGACAAGGCGGCGATTGCGACCGCCGATCCGGAGATCGAACGCAGCACGGTCCGCAAGGTCGCGCTGCGCCTGATGTGGTTCGTGATGGCGATGTACTTCCTCGCCATTCTCGACCGCGGCAACATCTCCTTTGCCGCACTGCAGATGAACAAGGAGCTCGGGCTCAACGCCGAGATGTTCGGCATCGCGGTCGGGATCATGTACTTCACCTATGCCATTTTCGAGATCCCGAGCAATCTGATCCTCGCCAAATACGGCGCACGGATCACGCTGACGCGGATCGCGATCCTGTGGGGCATCGCCACGGTGTTGATGGCGTTCACGCAGGGCCCGCTGAGCCTCTATGCATTCCGCGGCTTCCTCGGTTTTGCCGAGTCCGGGCTGTTTCCCGGCGTGATGCTGCTGCTCAGCCTCTGGTTTCCGTTCAGCTATCGCGCCCGCTACAACGCGATGTTCAACTATGCGGTGCCGATCTCCTATATCTTCGCCTCGCTGATCTCGGGCGCGATCCTCGAATTGAATGGAACGTTCGGCATCGCCGGCTGGAAATGGCTGTTCATCCTCGAAGGCGTGCCGCCCATCATCCTCGGAATCGTCGGCATCTTCTACCTGACCGATCGCCCGCAGCAGGCGAGCTGGCTGTCGGCCGCACAGCGCAACTGGCTGATCGGCGCGCTGGAGCGCGACGCCAAGGCAACCGGGGTGGTGCATGCCGAGGGCGTGCTGCGGACCATCACCAAGCCGATGGTGCTGCTGTTCGGCCTGTGCAATTTCGGCCTGTTCTGCGGGCTGGCCTCGCTGTTCCCCTGGCTGCCGCAGATCATCAAGTCGTTCGGCCTGCCGAATTCGCAGGTCGGCTTCGTGACCGCGATCCCGCCGATCGCCGGGCTGATCGGCATGATTGCCTTGTCGCGGCATTCCGATCATGTCGGCGAGCGCTTCTATTATGCGGCAATGACCTTCGTGATCGCCGCCGCCGGCTTTGCCATCGCCGCCTTCTCGACGTCGCCTGTCTGGATCATCATCGGGTTCATGGTCGCCAATGTCGGCGTCTATGGCACGCAGGCCGTATTCTGGACGATCCCGCAGTCCTACATGTCGCGGCAGAGCGCACCGGGCGCGATCGGACTGGTCGGCATGATCGGCAGCATCGGAGGTGCGACGATCCCGATCGTGATCGGACGCGCCAAGGACGCCTCGGGCGGTTTCACCATCGGATTCCTCGTGGTAACAGGCGTGCTCCTCCTCGCGGCGGTCCTGGTCTTGATCGCGCGCTCTCAACTCGTGAAAGAATGAAAAGCCGCACTGCCACAAGCCGCACCAAGGCCCCTGCCCCGCGCCGCGCCCCGCTGGAGGACGCGCGCTCCGAGCTGGTGATCGATTTCGAACGTTACGTTCCGACGGTGCTTTCGAGCCTGGTCGCGAAGCTGCGCGCCAATGCCAACGCGTTCTTCCCGCAAGCCTACGGCGTGTCGCTCGCGGAATGGCGGGTGCTGTCCTTTCTCAGGGAGCATGAGCCCGCGAGCGCCTACGACATCTGGACCAACGCGCAACTGGACAAGGCCGTCGTCAGCCGCGAGACGACGTCGCTGAGGAAGAAGGGGCTGATCGAGCTGACCCCTGTCCGAGGCAGCGCCCGGAACCGGACCGAGATCCGCCTGACAGCCGAGGGCGTCGCGCTGCTCGACCGCAGCCTCGACGAAATCCTGCGCCGCCATAGCAATCTCACGGCCGGCCTCGACGCCGAGGCGCTGGAGGCCTTCTTCCGTGTCGTCGATCACATCGAGCAGCGCATTTCTCACATGGCCGACCAGAGCGGGGATGCCGTGCCGGCTCATGCGCCGGTCAAACGCATCGCCAAGCGGCGATCGCCGACCGGCGTCTAGCATTGGTTGTCCGGCGCGGAACCGGGTGTAATTTATGTTTCAGTAAGCAAGTTGTAGCTAGGATCGATCAGTGCGTTGCGTATAGGAGACTTCCAGTGATCGACTTTGACGAACTTCGTAGTATCGCCGCGGATGTTCGTATCTTCATCGACGCGTCGGAAGACAAGGGCGGCGCCTTGAAGGCCATCGTCGAGGCCTATGACGTCGTTCTCGGCATTTTTCCGGCCGGCCCTGGAATGGACCTTCACGTGGTCAAGGGGACCGAGGTCCTCAATCACATCGCGCAGACCCAGGCCTCGACCGGCTTTACGCACACCGCGATCGCATTCCAGACCCGCGAACAGGCTGTTGCGCTTGAGCAACTGATGGCGGCCTAGTCGCCGCGCTGGAGCTCTAGATCGTCGAGAGATAGAGCGTCGAATCGAAATACTGCGTGGCCGGCGTTGCAGCTGCGATCCTCGCCTCGGTCGCGAAGAAGTCGCTGACCTGCTGCAGCCACTTGATCACGGTACCGTCGGCATAGAGTCGCTTCCACTCCCGCGACGAGAACATCTTCTGCGCCGCCAGCGCCGCCTCGATGTCGGCGACCGATGCCTGGGGATAATGCTGCTTCTGCAACATCTCGGCCGCGGCCGTGCCGTTGCGAAGCATGTGGTCGTTGGCGTCGGCCCAGCCGCGAATGATCCGGGCGAAGACGTCACGATTGGCGCCAAAATAGTCCTGCCGGGCAACCCAGCCGCCGATCACGGCCGACTGCGGATAGTAGGCGGATGCGTCCACCAGCTTGATGGCGCCGGGCACTTGTTGGCGCACCGCGATGTTGAACGGAACCCAGAGCGCGACCGCAGGCACCTCGCCCGCGATGAACGCGCTCACCGCCGCGGACATATTGTTGTTCACGATTTCGACATCGGCCAGCGAGAGGCCGTTGGCGCGCAATGCGCGATCCAGGAAGATATGGGCCGTGCTCATCCTGGTGGTCGCGATGCGCCTGCCGCGCAGGTCCGCAAAGGTCCGCACGCCCTTGTCCGGCCGGACCCAGAGCTGAGCGGTCGCGACCTCGATATCGTTGACGAGGAACGCGGTGTAGCCGCCGCGCGGCAGCAGGCTCGAGATGACGGCACCGGCCGACAGCACGTCGAGCTTGCCGGCCGCCATCGCCTCCACCACCTCGAGGCCGGTGCCGAACTCGATCAGGTCGAAATCGATCCCTTCCCGGTCGAACGAGCCGCGATCGAGGCCGGTGAGAATCTGGCCGTCGACGGCGACGACATGGAGATAGCCAAGCCGCAGCCCGGCCCGGCTCAGGGCGATTGCTGGCGTCGCGAGCGCGGCAGCCCCCAGCGCAGCTCCGATGAGGACGCGTCGCCGACTGGTCTTGCGGGACAACGGACCTCCCTCGACCTGCATCTCAGTGCTCCGAGGGATCGAGCAGCGGCCGCTGAACGGCATTGCGCAGCCGTTCGGCGTGATATTGCGCGACGCCATCCCAGGGATACTCGGCCAGGAAATCGGCGATGCGCAGCAGCGCGGTGGCGGGCTCCGCACACCGGATCGAGTTGTAGACCACTTCCCAGCGCGCGCAGAACGTCAGCTCCGAATCGCCGCGCTCGCCGCAGAGCTCGTAGACCGTGATCGCCTCGGCAAAGCCCTTCGGCCGGATCTGGTCGACGCTGCGGAACGCAAACCTGTGTTCGGCGCGCGCCCGCACGGCTGCGCTGACCAGCACCTGCGTGCCGTAGCTCTTGTTGAGACCTTCGAGGCGCGAGGCCAGATTGATGGTCGCACCGAGTGCGGTGTAGTTCATGCGGTCGGCGGAGCCGACGTTGCCGACCACGGCGTCGCCGAGATGCAGGCCGAACCGTGTGGTATAGGCCGGCCAGCCTTCGCTCCGGAACACCCGGTTCAATTCGGCGTTGCGGTGCAGGCAATCCAGCACGGCCTCGCAGGCATGAATGACGTGATCGGGATCCTCGTCCGGCGCGTTCCACAGTGCCATCACGGCGTCGCCGATGAACTTGTCGATGGTGCCGTGGTGTTTCATGATCGCCTCAGACATCGCCGCGAAATAGCGCGAGGTGAAGATCATGACCTGCGACGGATCGGCCTTCTCCGTCTTCGCGGTGAAGTCGGCGACGTCGGTGAAGAGGACCGTGACCTCGCGCCTGACGCCGCCGAGTTGCAGCGAAGCACCGGACTCCATCAGCTGACGGACGATCGGCTGCGGGATGAAGCTGGAGAAATTGCGCACCACGGTACGCATCGTGAACACCGAACGGCCCAACTCGTCGATCTCGTCGATGGCCGATTGCATCCGCGGCTGGTCGGCGAGCTGGAAGTGCTGGATCTCGTCGGTCTGCCGCGCCAGCTCACGTAGCGACCGTGCCAGCAGCGAGCCGAGCCAGAATGCGAAGGGCAGCATCGCGACCACAAAGGCGAGCGCGATGGCGAACAGCGCGCGCCGCTCCGAGATGATCTTGGCGAAGAACTCGTCGAGCGGGGCGATCACCGCGAGGCGGATGTTGGCCGGGCCGGCCGTCTCGATGCGGTGAAAGGCTGCAACCAGCGTCCGCCCGTCGCCATCGGTGAAGAACTGCTGCGCGCCCCCATCGCTCCGCCAGGCCTGGATTGCAGCAGACAGGCCCGGCAGCTTGATGGCGTCGATCCCGGGCAGCGCGTCGCTGTGCCCGGCCATCAGATCGCGCATCTCGGGATGGCCGACGATGCGATCAGCATCGTTGAACAGGAAGGCCAGCCCGGACTTGCCGAGCTTCTGCCGGCTCAGCATCTCCTCGAGGCGATTGAGCAGGAGATCGGCGGCCACCACGCCGCGGCGGCCCTCCTTCAGCGGCGTGCGCAGCGTGTAGCCGGGCTCACCGGTCGCATAGAAGACATAGGGCCCGGTGAGCAACGTCTTGCGATCCCTGAAGGCCTCGACATACCAGGGCCGCTGCCGCGGATCGTAGTGTTCGGGCCCCGCCACCTCCGCGACCTGGATCAGGTTTTCCGAGAGGAACAGCGTCACCGGCGCCGCAGCGGCCGCACCGGTGCGGGCGATCACGACCAGGCGATAGACCGCGTCGGGATCGACATTCAGCGCCGCCCTGAATTGCGGCTTGGCGCGATCGATGACGTCCATCTCCAGGAACGAGCCGTCTTCGTAGCCGACATAGAGATTAAATATCTGCGGATTGTTGCGCAGCATCGAGGCCAGCAGGCCGTACAGCCTGCTGTTGTCCACGATGTCGGCCTCCTGAATGGCCGGCAGCCCCGCCAGGATCTCGAGGCTGTCGCGCACGTTCTTGAACTGCGCGTCGATGCGGTCGGCGCCGAGCTGCCCCACCTTGTCGATGAAGGTGCTCGCGGCCATCTGCGTGATCGACGAGACCCGCCTGAAGCTGAGATAGACCAGCGTCAGTCCGACCACCAGCACCGCGGCAATGAACACCGTGATGATCGAGGCCCGGAAGCCGATCCGAACCGGCCTCCGGCTGGTCGCACGCGCGTCACTCATCGGGCTTGCCGTTCGCCTCCTCCTCTTAATACTTCCGAACGATCGGCTTGGTCGGTGTGGTGGTGGGCGCGGCCGGCGAGAGCTGGAACGTCACCCAGCCAGTCCATCCCTCCGGCCGGTTCTCCGCGGCGAAATCCTTGTAGCCTCTCAGGTTCAGATAGCCCTGATAGCCCTCGGCGACCGGGAATATGAAGCCGACCTGCGGGCCGATGCCGGCGACCCGTCCCTTGAAATCGCCAAGCTTCGCGCCGGCTCCGCTGTCGCCGGTGAGCTGTTGAAAATAGTAGCCGGCGACGCCGACATGCACATTCTTGGCGACGAACTTCGAAAGTCCCCAATCGACGTGGAAGTCGATGCCGTTCTGGTACTGAAGATCCTTGTTCATTCCATTGTAGGTGACACCCGCCAGCACCGAGAATTCCTGGCCGGATTCAGGATTGAGGTAAGTATAGGCGCCGCCGACGTCGATCGCAGTGAATCCGAAGCTGAGATTGGCGAGGCGGGTGCTGTCGTAGGTCCCGCTCGGGATGTTGCCGAAGATGTAGAACATCTCGTTGTTGACGCCCTGATTCCATTTCAGGGTGCCCTGATAGAAGACATCGGAGACCGTGTTGCGGTTGTCGGTTGCGACGCCCGAGACGGTATTGCCCCGCGGCCCCGTCAGCGTCGCGTCGACACCGACGCCGACATTTCCCGGCGCGGCAAGGAAGGTTACGGCGGCCTGGCCCCCAAGCACGGACTGAGTCCAGGTGTAGGTAAATCCTTCCACGAGAACGTCTGCATGCGCGTTGAGACCAGCGACGACCGATCCGGGCACGCGGTTGCCGATCACGAAATTCTTGCCCGCGTTGGCGCTTTGGTCGAGGTGAATGTAGATCGTCTCATAGGCCCAGCCAGGCATGGCCGGCGCGGCGGTCAGGCTCGCGAACGCGCCGGGCAGCCAGAAGCTCAATCCGCCGGCATCGGCCAACGCTGCATGCGGCGTTGCCGACAGTGCGAGTGCGCCAATGATGCCGATTACGGCGCGCCTGTGATTTTTGACCATCCTCATTCTGATCTCACCACTTCGTTCAAGCAATCGTAGCGGATTCGCATGCGCTTCAGTTGGCCGCCTGCGCCTCCGGGAATTTCCATTTTCCGTTCAGAATTTCCGCACGCGGCCGGTAGAGCCGGACGGTATAGTTCCAGCCGTTGGTGGTCGGCAGGCAGTTGGAAATCTTGCCGTCGCAGCCGCCGAACTGGATAGCGATCGCCCCGTCATCGCTGCGCTTGGCAGTCAGATTGTTCAGCGTATAGGCGTTGTACTGGTTCTTCTGGAAATAACCCTTCTCGTCGTAAACGCTGACCGACCAGAAGCCATTGACCGGCACATCCTTGACGTTGAGCTTGTAGACAGTCGTTCCGTCGTTCTTCGCCGGCGTGATGTTCAGGTAGATCGCGTCCTTGTCCGGGTTGCCGCCCCACGCCGCCGCAGTACCGATCAGATGCCGCACGGGATCGACCTGCTCCTTGGTGCCGAAGGCGCGCTTGAAGTCGGGGATCGTGGTCGCGAGAACCAGCAAAGCATCACGAACCTTCTTTTGGCTGGCCTGATCCCAGTTCGGCAATTCGAGCTTGCCGGCGCTCTTCTGGCTGACCTTGATGGCATCCTGCAGCTTATGGACCTGCTCGACGTCACTGGCATTGGCCGGATCGACCAAGGTGCGAATAGCGACCACGACATATCGCGTGCCAGCCTTGGCCCGCGTCACGGTCCGGGCGCCGGCCCCGTAGTCGACCTCCACCACATAGTGATCCTGGTTGATCACCTGCATCGACATGAAGCGCTTGCCGGCGTCGGGCATCGTGATCGTCACCGGTCCCGCGTCAAGATCGAACACAGCGCCGGAATACAGCGTGTCGCGGTTCAGACGTATGACGCTCTGGTCATCGAGCGGCGCCGGTTCGCGGCGATGGTTGAACTCGGCGAAACCCTTGCCCTTGGCAATGTTGCCCAGATACAGGTCCGACTCGGCGCGGATGAAATTGCCGACGGTGACGGGCACGGTATTGCTTGCGGGAGACTGCGCCTGAACCGCGGAAACTGCCGCCGCCGTCATGACAAGGGCAAGGCCAATGCGTCTGATGGTCATCGCTCAATTTCCTTCTTGGATTCGTGTGACTGTGCTCTAGTTAGCTTTCTTCAGCGGCGGCGCTTTCCACCTGCCCTGCAAGGCCTCCGGCTTCGGCCAATAGAGCCGCATTGCCATGAAGAACGGTCCCTTGGGCGCAGGCAGCCAGTTTGACTCCTTGTCCTTGCCTGGCGACTCGCTCTGCACATAGAGCGTAATGCCGCCGTCGGCATCGCGCCTGAGGTCCGGGAGCATTGGCGAATTGATCAGGTAACGGTTCAAGGGGTTGGCGAAGAGCAGGCTCGCCGGCAATTCGTAGAGCGTCAACGACCAGAACGCCCGGACCGGGGGTAGTTGCCCGGGCGCAAACCGCAGCACATAGCGGTTCGTGCCTTCGAGTTTCTGCTTGTCGGCATCGATGAAATAGACCGGATAGATCGCTTCATCCTTCGAATTGCCGTAGATGCCGAGCACCGCGGCAGACATCCGGGCCAGATAATTGCCCTTCAGGGCAGCCCGCGTGCCGAATCCGTCCGCGCTGGTCTTCTTTCCTGTGTCGAGCTGGGTTTCCTTGTATACGGCAAAGCTCTTCCAGGCTTCGGCCATGCCGTCCTGAAGCGCCTTGCGCATCTCCGGTGATAACGCGGCGGCGTCGAACTTCTTTCCTGCCCCGATGCCGATCCCGGCAAAGCGCGCCATCATCGTCTTTTCGACCGGATTCGTCGGGCAGAACCGAAGAATGAAATTCAACTCGTTGAAGAATTCCAGCGAGGTCCGCTCCTGCTCCGAAGACAACGGCTTGATGAAATCGATTGTCGGCGCCGCCGCAGGCGCCTGCTTGCTGAGATACGCCGACAGAGGCTGGACCTTGTAGCCCGCCTGAAGCTTCTTCACATTGTCGATGTCGGAGGGGCCGAAGAGCTGCGTGCGATACAGCACGAATGCGAATTCGGTTTCGGAGCGGATGACCTGCTTGATCCCCTTCGGCTTCTCGCCCTTCCAGCCCGGCCCGGCCAACAGGTAGTTGCCGGCGCCATTGCCGGTCGCCCGGCTCCCGACATAAGCGAAGTTGAACGTGTACATGTCGATGAATTGCAGCGAATAGTAGCGGCCCTTCTCGACTTCCGGCACCGTGAACACCAGCGGCTCGGCGCGCAAATCGGCCCCGACATAGGAATAGGGTGTGTCGGAGTTCGGCGTTTGAATCGACTTGTCGTCGGGCGTATAGACGCGAGCATTGTTGACGAGCGTGTTCCAGCCCGCCTTGAACTCAGGCGAGGTGCGATCCACGAAATAGGAGTACTGGACGCGATAACTGTCCACCAGCGGGAAGCCGTAGACATAGGCATCCCTTGCGATTGCGCGTGCCTCTTCTGGCGTAGTCTCTGCGCGCGCCGGCGCCAGCATCGATGCTAGAACGAGAGTGGCGAGAATTAGCTGTCTCATGAGGGCCCTTGGCGATGGACGCACCTAGAATGGATTGACGTAGTTGACGATCGCAATCTGGCGCAGAATCACACGTCGCACGATGTGGGTAGGTTTCATGTGGTCGGTGTAGATTGCAGCCGTACCGGTCGCGCCCGCCGGCAGGCGGTTCGCGAAGGCGACGTCGTCAAGCTTGACCCGCACCACGAACGGGACCGCTTCGATCGCCTTCGGAAGAATGGCTGTCCCTGAGGTCTGCGCCTGCCCGGTCGCCACCGCCTGCAGCACACTCTCGACCTTGCCGGCGAAGATCTGCCCCGGTGCAAACTTGAAGGTGACTTCCACCTCCTGACCTGGCTCGACATAGCGTGCATCGATCTGGTTGATCTCGGCACCGATAATCGTGTTCGACGTGTCGATGAACGCCATCACTGGCGACAGCGGCAGGTTCGCCACCCGCGCGCCCTTGCGCAGCGCGAGGTTGGTGACGTAGCCGTCGGCCGGCGCGCGTACCACCGTCTTGTCGCTGTTCCACTGCGCGGCCTCGAGCTGGCCGCTGAGCTGATCGACCTCGGACTGCCGCTGCTCGACGTCGAAGCCGCGCCCCGCATCGCGCTCATAGAGCGTCGTCATCTGCGCCAGCCGCGTCTTCGACAGCTTGAGCTGCGCCGTGATCGCCTTGACCTGCGCATCATAGGGCGTCGGATCGATCTTGAAGAGCACATCACCCGCCTTCAGCGGCGCGTTGGCGACGACCGGCACCTCGGTCACCTCGCCTGCGACTTCGGGCACGATCGATACCGCATTGCGCACCACCAGCGCCGAGCCCTGCGGCGCGCCCCAGCCCATCGGCACGAGCAGGCCGAACATCACCAGCACCAGCACGATGAAGGGAGACGCCTTCCAGAACAGGTTGAAGCGCACGATCTTGAAATGCACCAGCAGGAACAGCAGCACCAGATAGGTGTTGATGATCGCGATACCCATCACGCATCTCCCGCCCGGCGGGGCGCCGGCACGTCGACATAGGCCCAGACCAAGGCGACCGGCCACAGCGCAAAGCCGCAGATCAAGGTGATCCATCCGGCGACCATCACGGCTTGCGCATAGGGGTGATTGCGCGATTTCGCGATATGCCCCGGCAGCCAGCCCGCGATGCAGAACACTGCGATCGCGCTGGCGATCAGGATGACGAGCACGATCCAGGCGAAGATGTCGTAGCCGCTCATGGCTTCGTCTCCTTCGCGGCACCGGTGGCCAGGGGTGGAAAGATCTCCTTCCAGTCCTGCTTCATGTCGACCACGGTCCAGCCGCCCGCGGCGGCCGCATCGAGTGCCTTGTCGAGCTTGCCGATCTTCGATTTGCGGTCGTAGGCGTATTCGCGAACCTCATCGGTGTGATGCACGATGCCGGCGAAGCGCGCGCCCGCGCCCGCCATGGTCCATTGCAGCATCTGCAGGTCGCCATCGGAGTTGCCGAACGCGAAGATCGGACGGCGGCCGATGAACCGGTTGATTCCGACCGGCTTGCCCGGGCCGTCATCGATGAACTCGACCTTGGCTTCCTTCATCAGGTCAGGCTTGCCGTCGGCGCCGATCTGGAATTTCACCACGCCGGACGAGCCCACCACCTGCTCCGGCGGGATGCCGTAGACCCGCTCCATCCACGGCCGCATGAACTCGACCCCGCCGCCGGAGACGACGAAGGTCTTGAAGCCGTTGGCCCTGAGATAGGCCAGCAGCTCCAGCATGGGCTGGTAGACCAGGCTGTCATACGGCCGGTTGAAGCGCGGATGCCTTGCGGTCGCGAGCCAGTCACGCACCGAGCTCGCGAACGCATCCGTGGTCATGCCGGCATGCGTCGCCGCCATGATCGGCAAGAGGCCCTTCTCACCGCTCGCGGCCAACGCCTTGGTGTCCTTCTCGAGAAGCGCCTTGAAGGGCTGCCGCGTCTTCCAGTCCGGGTGCTCGGGCGCCATCGCCTTGACGCGATCGAGCGCGAAGGCGAGCTGGAAATAGAACGGCTGCTCGGTCCACAGCGTGCCGTCATTGTCGAAGGTGGCGATCCGCTCGGCCGGCGGCACGAAGTCCGCAGTGCCTTGCTTGGTGACGCGCGCAACGAAGCCGACGATCGCCTCCTTCGCTGCACCGTCGTTCCAGGACGGCAACGGATCGGCCTGCGCGAGAGCCGCGTTGCACGGAATGACGCTGCAGCCCAGCACAAGCAGGACCATCAAGAGCATCTGCCGGATAAGGCGAGCGAGTGGAACCGACATGATGCTCGACTGCGTTTCGTTTGAGATCGAAGTGGACCCGGCCCGCCGAGGGGTAGGCCGGGTCACGGCGTCAGCGGCTCTGGAGTTGCTGCTGGATGATCTTGTTGAGTTCGGCGCGGACCTTCTCCACATCCATTCCGTCGGTCAGCGCCTTCTTCTGCTTGAGCCCGTTCATCATGCTTTCCATGATGTTGGCGGGGTTGAAGCTTGGCGGGAACGAACGAGGCGGAAATTCCTTGAACGTCGCGACGAACTGGAACACCTCCTCCATCATCCCGTAGGCACCACCGACGTGATTGAGATTCCAATCCCAGAAGGTGTTGGACGTGATGTCGGCCCGCTCAAAGGGGTCCTGCATCAGGTTGAATATCTTCTGCAGGCGGAGCGTGGTGAAGGGTTCGGCCCACAGCCCCATCGTTCCTTCCTTGCGCTGCTCGGAGAAGACATATTTGTAGTCACCCTGCCTGAAGCACACCAGCAGGCCATCGTCGTCCGAATAGAAGAACTTGTCCCGGGCGCTCTTGGTCCCACCGTTATTGGCCGCCGTTCCGCTCACATTGCGGAGGAACGCGGACTGGTCGTAGCCGTCGAGATGGACCTTGTAGTTGATGCCGTTCGCGGTGTAGCCGGCCTTCAGCTTGTTGACGATTTCGGGTTCACCGGCAATCGAGCACAGCGTCGGAATCCAGTCGTTGTGGCTCATCAGCTCGTTGGTCACGGTGCCAGGCTTGATCGCACCCGGCCAGCGGACCAGGCACGGCACCCGGAAAGCGCCCTCCCAGTTGGTGTTCTTCTCGGAGCGGAACCAGGTCATGGCACCATCGGGCCAGGTGTTCATGTGAGGCCCGTTGTCGCTCGAATAGACCACGATGGTGTCGTTCGCGATTCCCAGATCATCGAGCGTCTTGAGCAGCGAACCGACGATGTCGTCGTGCTCCATCATGCCGTCGATATATTCGCTGTCGCCATGGGTATAGCGGCCGCGATGGTCCTGCCGGACATGCGTACGCAGGTGCATGCGCGTTGAGTTGAACCAGCAGAAGAACGGCTTTCCGGCGCTCTGCTGCCGCTTCATGAAGTCGATCGCCGCCGCCGAGGTCTCGTCATCGATCGTCTCCATCCGCTTCTTCGTCAGCGCGCCGGTGTCCTCGATGGTCTGCTTGCCTATCTTGCCGAAGCGCGGATCGACGGTGGGATCGTCGCGATCCGTTGCCTTGCAACGCAAAACACCGCGCGGCCCGAACTTCGCGCGGTAGGCCGGGTCCTTGGGGTAGTCCGGCAGTTCCGGCTCTTCCTCGGCATTGAGGTGATAGAGGTTGCCGAAGAACTCGTCGAAGCCGTTGACGGTCGGCAGCGACTCGTTGCGATCGCCGACGTGGTTCTTGCCGAACTGGCCGGTGGCATAGCCCAGATTCTTGAGCAGGCCGCCGACGGACGGATCGAGCTGGCTCATGCCCATCGGTGCACCGGGGTAGCCGACCTTGCTCAGTCCGGATCGCATGATGTGCTGACCGGTGAGAAACGCCGACCGGCCTGCGGTGCACGACTGCTCGCCGTAATAGTGCTGGAACTTGATGCCTTCGCGGCCGATGCGGTCGATGTTCGGGGTCTCATACCCCATCAATCCATTCGAGTAGGCGCTGATGTTCGCGATGCCGATGTCGTCGCCCCAGATCACCAGGATATTCGGCTTGCGGCCGGATGGCGCGGCGGGTGCCGGGCTTGTGGCCGGCGCGGCCTTTTGCGTTTGCGCCAGCGCTGCGGAGGTCAATGTCGCTGCTGCCACAAGCGTCGATGTACCCAGCAACAGGTTGCGGCGGTCGATCGCCTGGTTCTTGACGGTCTGCTTGTTGTTGTCGGCGTCGTTGCTCATAGCAAACTCCCTACATTGCAAAGGTCTTCAGTCCGGTGGGTGAGAGACGGCAGCGGGTCGCCGCACCACGCAGCGGAAGCCGACATGGCTGGTCGAGGTATCGACCGGCTCGGCGTGACGGGCAGCCGGGCGGTAGCGGCGGCAGTAGTTCGGCGCGCAGAGATGCGAGCCGCCCTTGAGGACCTTGCGCGGAATCCTGATCGCGGGCTGGCAGGAATCGTAACTCGCGTCCTCGCGGCCGCCGCGCGGATTCTGCGGGATGCAGCAGGGTTTTGCGGCGTCGGCCTCATGACGGGCGGACCACCAGTCGGCGGTCCACTCCCAGACATTGCCGATCATGTCGTGGACGCCGTATCCATTCGGCGGGAACGCGGTGACAGGCGAAGTGCGGTCGAAACCGTCCTCGCAGAGATTTTGCAACGGGAAATTGCCCTGCCAGGTGTTGGCCATGTGCCTGCCGCCTGGCGTCAGGGCATTGCCCCAGGCATATTCCTCGGCTTCGAGCCCGCCGCGCGCCGCGAACTCCCACTCGGCTTCGGTCGGCAGCTCCTTGCCGGCCCATTTGGCGTAGGCGAGCGCGTCGGCATAGGCGACGTGGACCACCGGATGGCTGCCGAGCACGTTGATGTTGCTGCGCGGGCCGTAGGGACGGCGCCAGTTCGCCCCCCGCATGAAGGTCCACCACTGGCTCCAGTCGCGCAGGGTAGTAACCCGACGCGGCGGACAAAACACCAGCGAGCCGGCGTACAGCATATCGGGCAACGCGCCCGGATATTGCGCCGGATCGGGCGGCTGCTCGGCAACCGTGATGTGGCCGGTGTCGCGCACGAACTCGCGGAATTGGGCGTTGGTCACCGGCGTGCGATCGATCCAGAAGCCATCGACCGACGCCCGATGCGACGGCGCTTCCTCGGGATAATGCTGGTCCGAGCCCATGCGGAACGTGCCGCCGGGAATCCAGACCATGTCACCGTCGGTCTGGACGCGATCGTCGGGCTCTGGATCAGCGGAGGCGATGTCTGGGCGAAGCATGGCGGTGCACCCGTTCGCGTCTTACCGAGGGCAATAGTCCCAGAAGCCCTGTGTTCTCGAGGGGTCGGTGTAGTACCAGCACATGCCGGATGCCGGCGGCGCACCGGCCCACGCGGCCGCGCTTGCCGCCGTCACGAAACCGAGCGCGGCG
>NZ_JACMYK010000078.1 GCF_020889785.1 Bradyrhizobium acaciae | reverse complement strand
ACGCTGGAGAGCAAGACCAACTTCATCGGCGGCGCCAAGGAGGGCACCACCGTGATCGCGACGGCGACGCCGGTGCACCGGGGCCGGCGGACCCAGGTCTGGCAGACCAGGCTGGAAACCGAAGACGGCAAGCTGGTCGCCGTCGTCACCCAGACGCAATTGGTACTATGATGGGGCAATGATGTGATTTGCCGATCACATCATTGTTTACTTAAATGAATCTAGACACTTGAATTATATGGTGCGGCGCACAATATAGGAGTTGCTAGGGACTCGACGCCTCCTCGAGGGCTACCAAGAGGAGTTATGAAATGAACTATGATTCTATCCGTCCGACGGCTGCCAAGGGTACCGTGCGGACGTTGAGCCAGCAGGAGGAACTCCCTCTGCTGCGCGATCATTTGCTGCGGCTGGATCGTACCAGCCGTCATGATCGTTTTCATGGCTTCATCGACGACAGCTTCATCCGCCGTTATGCCGAGCGCTGCGCCAACGACGGGACGGTCATCATCGCTTATTTCGAGGATGGCGTGGTCCGCGGGGCAGCGGAACTGCATCCGCCGGAGCAGTCACCGGATGCCCAGCCCGAGATCGCCTTCAGCGTGGAGCAGTCGGTGCGGCGCAAGGGCGTCGGCAGCACGCTGTTCCGCAAGCTGATCGCCGAGGCACATGCCAAGGGCTACACCAATCTGCGTATCACCACCGGCGCGCAGAACGACGCGATGCGTGCGCTCGCCACCAAGTTCGGTGCGCAGCTGAGCTTCCGCCACGGTGAGTCGACCGGCAGCATCGACTTGACCGAGCAGCACCAGGCTGAACCGGCGCCGGCACTCGCCCCGGTTACACCGGTCGAAGCTGCGCGCGCGATCGTCGACATGAACCGCGCCTATTGGCGTATGGTGATGCAGATGTCCGGCTGGGGCCGGGCGGCCTGAATTCAGATCTAAGATGAAATACAAAAAGGGCAATCCGCTCAGTGGATTGCCCTTTTTCTTTGAGCTAGCGGATGTTGTTTCTCAGGTGCCGGTGCGCTTGGCCGGCGCGAGACGGCGGACCACGCGGCGCTCGACTACGACGGAGCGCTGCGCGCCCTGTTCGCCGGCGATCACGCGGGTTGCGGTGCCGGTACGGGCGCTGACGCGCGCGGTCTTCTTCACCTCGGCCAGGACTTCCTCATAGGGCAGCCCCATCAGGGACGACGCGATCTCGGCCTGGGCCTCCACGTCATCGGTAATACCGATGGCGGCGAAGATTGCCTCCTCCAGCGTCGGCGGATCGTGCCGCACGCGCCTTGTGCCGTATTTGGTGTTCCAGTCTCCGCTCATCGCCGCCTCATCCTTGAATCGCGGGAGATACGTAAGGTGCCCAATGTTGCATTGCAATATGAATGTGAGATGGCAATCCAGCCATGCAGCTAGAGTCTCTCAATCTTGTGAGCGTCATAAAGTTCGATGGTGGTCGCTGCTGCGGCAAGCGATTGCAGAGACCGCACGAAATCACGTGACGCAGGGACTGCGAAATGCGCCGCCAGCGCGCCGCGGTCGGCCCATTGCTCGAAAAACACCAGCCGCAGCGGATTCTCGCAGTCGACGTGGACCGCGTGCGAGATGCAGCCGGGCTCGGTGCGCGAGCGTTGGACATGCTCGAGGCTCAGCCGTCGCACATCGTCGAAGCTGTCGAGGCGGGCGGTGACGCTGCCGGTGACGACGATCATGGTCTCCCCCAGTTTGTTAGGGGGCGGCTTCGGCCCCTGATGCACTCATCGGCTGTTGCGGCCAGCGCTTCAGCGCGGCGCGGCCGGCATCGGTCAGCACATAGATGCCGCGCTCGGCGCGATCGAACCAGCCGTAGACATTATGCAGCAGGATCTTGCCCGCGTCCGGAATGTCGGCCCGCAGGTCGCGAACCCGCCGTGGCCCGTCCGAGAGTGCACAGGCGCAGGCCAGCGCCTGCTGGCGGTAGGCGGTCATGATCGGCGCGCGCGTCGATCCGCCCATGGCGGGATCGCCCTTGCGCTTGCGGTGCTCGGTGATCAGGCGCGAGCGCTTCTTCGGATTGCGCCTGATAGCCGCGGTCGGCGGCGGCACCAGCACCTCGATGTCGCCGCGATCGGTGACGCCGAGCATGCCGAAGCCGAGCCGCCGGCACAGATTGCGATAGCGCGCGTCGCTCTCGCGGCCCTTGCCGCGGGCCGACACCTTGGCCGCGATCCACACCTCATCGGCGGCGGCGGCGCGATCCACCGCCTGCAGGATCAGTTCGAGATTGAAGGCGAGCTTGAGTTCACCGATCACGACGACGGGTGGGTCGTCGCCGCTCAATGCGACGAGGTCGCAGCCGCCGATCTCGCCCTTCACCGCGAACCCGAGCTTTTCGAGGAAGCGTTTGACGGGCAGGTAAAGCGCGGTTTCCAACGGCGAGGGCTCCGGCGGCCGTTCCGGCCGCGACTCGATTCGCAGCAGCATAGCCGGATCGGCCCCTGCCGACGTGGACGGAATTTGCTCACAGCGCGCCAGAGCGGCTATTGTGAGGCGGGGACAACGGCGCGACCATTTCATGATCCGGAACGGGCTCTATCACATCACCATCGAATTTCTCGACGGCGTCTCGGGCGGGAACCAGGGTGTCATGGTGCTGCGTGACGGCCAGATGCGCGGCGGGGACTCGTTCTTCTTCGCCCATGGCAGCTACACCGCGGCCGATGGCAAGTGGAAGGGCGAGGTCACCAACGAGGAGCATTCGCCGACCTATGGCGAGCGCCCGGTGTGGGAACGCAAGGTGGTGACGATCGGATTTACCGGCACCTACACCGATCAGACCGCCGAGGGCGACGGCATGGCGCTCGCCGGCAAGCAGAGCATCCGCTTCAAGTCGAAGCTGCGGCTGCTGGTTGCGGACTAGACCCGCCCGTTCACCGGCAGCAGCGCGCCGGTGACGGCGCTTGCGGCGTCGCTGGCGAGGAACAGGATCACCTCGGCGAGTTCCTTCGGCGTCACCCATTTGGAGATATCGGCTTTCGGCATCGCGGCGCGATTGGCTGCCGTATCGATGATCGAGGGCAGCACGGCGTTGACCGTCACCTTGCCCTTGAGTTCCGCAGCGAGCGACTCGGTGAGGCGGTGAACGCCGGCCTTCGAGGCGGCATAGGGGCCCATGCCGGATGCGGCCTGCAGCGCGCCCAGCGCACCGATATTGATGATCCGGCCGGCGCCGGACTTGATCAGATGCGGGATGGCCGCGCGCGATGTGTTGAAGGCGGTCATCACGTTCATCGCATACATGCGCTGCCACGTTGCGGGATCGCCGTCGCTCACGGCTTCGAAGGTAAAGCCGCCGGCGATGTTGATCAGCCCGTCGAGCCGGCCGAAATGTGCTGCCGCCTTGTCGATCGCAGCCGTCGCCTGCGCCGTGTCGGTGAGGTCGACGCCGCCGAGCTCGATGCGGTCGGCCGTCGCCGCAAGCTGCGAGGCGGCATGGTCGATACCGGCGACGCGCGCGCCGCGCGCCAGCGCCTCTTCGGTGACCACTTTGCCGAGCGCACCGAGCGCGCCGGTGATGACGATGGCTTTTCCGTTCATGGCGGTCTCCGTACTCGCAGGCAGGCAGAGCGCTCACTATGATCAGGCGGATTTCATTTGCAATGCCGCCGATTTCACCTCCTACTGCGCGCATTCGTCATTTCATTCACGTCAAGGATGTTGCGATGCCGACCTCCAGGCCGTGCGAAACCCATCTCGAACTCGTCAAGTTCGGACATCCGTTGCCGCACTTTGCGGAAGCGCTCCGGCATCAGCGCAAGATCAAGGTGGTGGCGCTCGGATCCTCGTCGACGGCGGGCGCCGACAACATTCTGCCGTTCCCGCCGCGGCTCGAGATGCTGCTGCGGCAACGCTTCTTCGGCCGGATGATCGACGTGATCAATCGCGGGATCGGCGGCCAGGAGGCGCCGGAGGAATATTCGCGCATCGAGTCCGACGTGACGGCTGAGGCGCCGGTGCTGGTGATCTGGCAGGTCGGGACCAACGCGGTCTACAAGAGCTACAATCCCGCCGAGGTGCGCGCCACGCTGGAGGCCGGTCTCGACCTGCTTGCGGCGCTTTCGCTTGACGTCGTCGTGATGGATTCCCAGTACACGCAGGCGATCGTCGGAACGCAGGCCGCGCTCAATCTCGCGAACATCATCATGCCGATGATCGCGGATGTCACGTCGAGCAAGCGTGTCAACCTGTTCAGCCGCTTCGCGCTGATGAAGCGCTGGGCCGACGACGGGATTCCACTCGCCGAGCTCGATGACGGCGGGCAGCTTCACACCAGCGAATCGGCGACCAGTTGCGTAACGCAGGCGCTGTTCGGCGCGATCGACGACGCCTTGAAGCTGGAGGCGATCACGTAAGCCGGACTACGTAAGACTACGGTAATGGGCCGGTTGGATAAAATTTGCAGCAGTTCCGTAAGTCGTTTGCAGAACCCTTCTCGTAGAAGCGGAACTCCAGCCAAGGTAGGGGTTTTCGATGGGATATCTTCCGGACCACGGTTTACCGCTCGTTCAGCTTAAGGAGCAGCGGCGCGATCTTGTCGTGGCGCTGCAAAACCGTAACGGACCAGTGGGTAGCTGGGAATTGATGCAGATCGCAGCGATCCAGCAGGCGATCTCGGCATTCGAAGACGTGATTGCCGACCTCGATGCGGAGCTCGAGCTCGAGGCCGCCGCAGCCTGAGCCAAGTGGCCTGATCAGGTGAACTGATCAGGCTTGCAGATAGCGACCTTCAAGCGCCTTGCGCTCGGCCTGGCCGAGCCCGAGGCCTTCGCGGAAATAGCCGTCGAGACTGCCGTAGGCAGCATCGATCGCTTCGAAAGAAGCCTCCAGAAATGCTGCGCGCACGGTGCCGAGCACCTGCTTGACGTCGTCGGGCAGTTCGGTGCTGTGGGCCGGATCGCGCTTGTAGAACTGATTGGTGAGGAGATAATCGTCCGCGATCACCTCACCGGACACGCCGAGCGCGTGCAGGATCAGCGCGCAGGCAAAGCCGGTGCGATCCTTGCCCGCGGTGCAGTGGATCACCAGCGGTGCGCGGTCCTCGAGCAGATGGGCAAACAGCGCGCGGTAGCGCGCCGTGTTGTCCTGAACGTAGCCGCGGTAGGAATCCCGCATCACATCGATCGCATCGGCTTCAGATAGTTCACGGTTGCTTGCGATCTCGCGCAGTGAAGCCACCACCGTCGGCTCGACGGGGAGCGAATGCACGGTAACGTCGCTCATGCCGCACAACGCCTCGGCACGCTCGGCGACGCCACGAAAATCGAACGCGCTCTTGATCCCGAGCGAGCGCACCACGGCAACGTCCTGCTCGGTGAGATGCGCAAGATGATTGGAGCGGAAGATCTGCCGCCAGCGCACCGTGCGGCCGTCACGCGTCTGGTAACCGCCGAGGTCGCGGAAATTGCTGGCGCCGGCGAGATTGAGGTGACGGGCAGGGGCTTCTGACATCGGCGGGCCTGTTGCAGCTTGTGAGGTCTTGGCGCAGGAGTATCGGCGCAGACAGGTCTATAACCGGCCTCTCGGGGGGAGAATATGACTTATCGCGGGGGCGCCATTCTCGTCGGCGCGATTCTTTTCGAGGTTTGGGGTTTCTCGGCGGCATCGGCGCAATCCGTGTTCCGGAATTATCGCTGTACCGACGGCACGCAGTTCATTGCCGCGTTCTTCAAGGGGGATAACCGCGCGCATCTGCAACTCGACGGCAAGGCGGTGACGCTGATCAAGCGGCTGTCGCTGTCGGGCGCGCGCTACAGGGGCGGCGGTGTCACGCTCGAGATCACCCGCGGCGGACTTACCAGGCTTCGGCATGCGAGGCGGCCGGTGACGGCCTGCGAACTGGTGGCATGAAAAAAGGGCCGAAACGCTGCGTTCCGACCCTTTCCTACTGCCCTGATGCCGTCTGACGTTTTTGCGTCACGCGTCTCTGCCGGATCGACATCAGTGATCGCGGCTCGGCTTGGCGTCCTCGATCGCTGCCTGGTGGTACCAGCTCTCGCTGCATGCCGAGGTCTCGACCTCAGCGGCAAGATCGCGCGCCGGTCGCATTTCGCCGTAGCGGCGTCCGCCGAGAGCTGCGCGGCCCCCAGCCGGGAATTGATAGATCGTTGCCGATCCCTGATTTTGGCCCGTGGTGATCATGTCAAAGTCTCCTTTGGCCGGAGCGAGCCTCCATGGTGCGCCCGACTCATTCGCGTGTGGTTACCGTCATTTTGATATCGGTCCGGGCCCGACAGGGCGCAAGCTGACTAACAAATGGTCAGACTCTGTCTAATTCGTGTGCAAATCCCGGTTTGCATCCTGCAAGGCAAGATACAGCTGACCAACAGTTGGGCCGGGGCCATGGCTGCCGGGCGACCGGCGTTTGGACGCAAACTGTCACATAGGGCTGCCGCCGCATTAATCGACTACTGATGCCGTAGCCGAATTTGCTGCAGAAACGGGCGACGGAGGGGGCCGAGAGAAGATTTTGGCTGACCGCGGCGCATGCCAGCCGCGCTGCTATGTCGCAGCTAAAAATTCGATGTCAGCTGTGGACATCCGCGACCAGGGCGGGTGCCGCAGCGCAGCGACTGGCATTTTAATTGCTTAGTAAGGTCCGGCCGATGGTGGCCGGGTACGCGTGCGGCGGCCGACTGGCTTTCGGTTCCTCACGGTTTTGCATCATCAACAGAGAGGTTCAATGACCAAGTACAAGCTCGAGTATATCTGGCTCGACGGATATACGCCGACGCCGAGCCTGCGCGGTAAGACGCAGATCAAGGAATTCGCGTCGTTCCCGACCCTCGAACAGCTTCCGCTGTGGGGCTTTGACGGTTCGTCCACCCAGCAGGCTGAAGGCCACAGCTCTGACTGCGTGCTGAAGCCGGTCGCCTGCTATCCCGACGCCGCGCGCGAGAACGGCGTGCTGGTGATGTGCGAAGTCATGATGCCCGACGGCAAGACGCCGCATGTCTCGAACAAGCGCGCCACCGTGCTGGATGACGAAGGCGCCTGGTTCGGGTTCGAGCAGGAATATTTCTTCTACAAGGACGGCCGTCCGCTCGGCTTCCCGGAAGAGGGTTATCCGGCTCCGCAGGGTCCGTACTACACCGGCGTCGGCTACAAGAACGTCGGCAGCGTTGCCCGCAAGATCGTGGAAGAGCACCTCAATCTCTGCCTCGCCGCCGGCATCAACCACGAAGGCATCAATGCCGAAGTGGCCAAGGGCCAGTGGGAATTCCAGATCTTCGGCAAGGGCTCCAAGACCGCCGCTGACCAGATGTGGATGGCTCGCTATCTGATGCTGCGCCTCACCGAGAGCTACGGCATCGACATCGAATTCCACTGCAAGCCGCTCGGCGACACCGACTGGAACGGCTCGGGCATGCACGCCAACTTCTCGACCAAGTACATGCGCGAAGTCGGCGGCAAGGACTATTTCGAAAGCCTGATGAAGGCCTTCGACAAGAACCTGATGGACCACATCGCGGTCTACGGCCCGGACAACGACAAGCGCCTGACCGGCAAGCACGAGACCGCGCCGTGGAACAAGTTCAGCTACGGCGTGGCTGATCGTGGTGCCTCGATCCGCGTACCGCACTCCTTCGTCAACAATGGCTACAAGGGCTATCTGGAAGACCGCCGCCCGAACTCCCAAGGCGACCCCTACCAGATCGCTTCGCAGATCCTGAAGACGATCTCCGAAGTGCCGACCGGTGCCAAGGCTGCGGCTTAATATGGCTGTAGCTTAAAATGGCTGCGGCCTAAGTAACGATCGGAGCCGGATGGAGCCATCCGGTACTGCAATAGGGTCCGCCAGGGCGACTGCCTTGGCGGACCTTTGCACTTTAACGACAGTCTTTGCGGGCCGCGCTCCGCCGAAAGCGGTTTCGCTGCGTTATGAACCGCGCTAGACAACGCTTGTATCTTGGCTGCCGGGGACACGGCGCTTGTTTGAGGGGTTTTACAAGGTCCGGTTCGAGCTGGGCGGCACCGTCGGCCGCAGCGTGATGTATGCCGGCGACGGCAAGATGCTCGGCGGCAACTCGGCGTTCGCCCATATCGGCACCTACGAGAAGGACGGCGACGACGTCGCGGTCGAGATTCAGACCGTCCGCCACAACCCCGACCTGAACTACCGCGCGATGGCCGGTACCGACGACGCGACGCTGCTCGCCAAGGGCTGGCCGGACGGTGATCTCTACCGCTTCAAGGGCGAACTGAAGGAATTGCCCGGCGTGCCGTTCCAGTCGGTGATGACGCCGATCGCGAGAGACGAAGTGCCGATCGCAGGCGGGGTTGGCGAGGGCGGTATCGTCAACGGACTCTATTCAATCCACATCCAGCTGCTCGATGGGGTCGATGGCAGCCTCACGGGTGTGATGCTGCTGAACAACGGCCGCATCCTCGGTGGCGATGCGTTCTTCTACTATCTCGGCACCTACACGTCAGAGAAAGGCCGCTGGAAGGGCCAGATCCTCAATCAGGAACACACCTCGGCGATGGGCGAGAACCCGATCTTCGGTGGCCATGAGGTCGGGATCGGCTTTGCCGGCACCTGCGACGCGGAGAGCGCCGTGCTGGAGGCGACCGCGCTTGCGGGCAAGCGCAGCCTGCGCCTCACCGCCGCACTCAAGCTGATGCGGCGGGCCTAAGCGACATGACCAGTTCGGTTCGCGTGCTCTCGACATTGGCACTGAAGGGCGCGGTCGCGCGCCTTGCCGAGGCTTATCTGGCGGCGAGCGGCGTGCGGATCGATGCCGATTTCGCGCCGACCCTGGCGCTGCTCGAACGCCTGCGCGGCGGCGAGGCGGCCGATCTCGTGATCCTGACGCGTGAAGGCCTCGC
Source organism: Bradyrhizobium acaciae (assembly GCF_020889785.1). Classification (GTDB taxonomy): domain Bacteria; phylum Pseudomonadota; class Alphaproteobacteria; order Rhizobiales; family Xanthobacteraceae; genus Bradyrhizobium; species Bradyrhizobium acaciae. The sequence continues at coordinate 23,980 of NZ_JACMYK010000078.1, read as the reverse complement.
CGAGATGATCGGCGAGGGCCGCGTTGCGCGGGACAGTGCGGTCGATCTCGCGCGCTCCTATGTCGGCGTCGCAGTGAAGGCGGGTGCCGTTCGTCCCGACATCGCCACCGAAGCCGCGCTGCGTTCGGCGCTGCTCGGCGCACGGGCGGTGGCCTATTCGCGGCTCGGTGCCAGCGGCATCCTGTTCGCGCGGCTGATCGCGCGCCTCGGCATTGCGGAGGCGATCAACGCGCGGGCGGTGATCATTCCGATGGGCTTCACCGCGGAAAGGCTTGTCACCGGTGAAGCCGATCTTGCGATCCAGCAGATCAGCGAGTTGAAGCAGGTCGACGGTATCGAGGTCGTCGGGCCAATTCCCCTGGGCTTGCAGACGCCGGCGGTGTTCTCCGCGGGCCGTATGACGACGTCGGAGCGCACGGAGGCGGCTGATCATCTGCTGCGCTACCTGTCGTCGGCCGATGTCGCGCCAGTGCTGCGCGAGACCGGACTCGAGCCTTGAATTTGCCCGCACCGCGACGCAACCTGCCGCCCATGTTCAGACCTCTCCAAGCAATTGTCGTTGCCGCCGCGTTGGCTGCTCCGGCGCTCGTCCATGCGCAATCGGCCGACCTCGTGCTGTGCGACCGGCTCGCCGCCGACCCCTCCGATCCCGACAAGCCGGCCGATGTGAGGGGCGTGGGCGACATCGCATCGGCCGATGTCGCGACCGCGATCAAGTATTGTGCATTGGCGGCAAAATCGTCGCGCCGCGCGATGTACGAACTCGGCCGCGCCTACGCCGCCAACCGGCAGACGGCGGAAGCCGCAGGCGCCTGGCGCAAGGCCGCCGACAAGGGCTCGACATCGGCGATGGTCGAACTCGGCGTGCTCTACGGCAACGGCACCGGCGTCGCCAAAGACGAGGCGCAGGCGCGCAAATTGTTCGAGCGTGCGGCGCAGGCCGGCAACGCGCGCGGCGTCAGCAATCTTGCGGCGCTCGGTGGCGGTGGTGCGGCGTCAGACCCCGCACGCGCGCGCGAATTGCTCGCCAAGTCCGCCGAGACCAATGCCGAGGCGCAGTACCAGCTCGGCATGATGCTGGCTGACGGCAAGGGCGGTGCGCAGGACGATGCCGGCGCGCGCGCGTTGTTCGAGAAGGCTGCCGCGCAGAACCATCCCGGCGCGCTGGAGCGGATGGGCGCCTTCGCGCAGGCCGGGCGCGGCGGGCCGAAGGATGGCGATGCCGCAAAAGCCTATTATGAACGGGCAGCCGCGCTCGGCGACGAGGACGCCAAGAAGGCGCTTGAGCGCGCGCGCTGTCCCTACGTCATCAAGGACAAGCGCGGCAACGCCGTGACCAACCTCTGCTTCTAATCAAACAGGAACGTCAGCGCCTGCGTCTCGTTGATATACGAAACGCATTGGCGAGGCGACGTCATGATCCGCAAGCTGCGTTCCGGCGAGTACCGGCTGTATTCCCGCAAGGTCAATCCGAAGACCGGCAAGCGCCGCAATCTCGGCACCTTCAAGTCGCGCGCGGCCGCCGAGAAGCACGAGCGCGACGTGCAGTACTTCAAGCGGCATTAAAGCTGGTTTGAACTGGCGACAGTCGCGGCGCCCCCGCTTGCGGGCAGGGCCATCGCATATGGCGCTTGCGGGCTTCCACGTCGTCATGGCCGGTTATGGAACGAGGCTGACATCCGGATGTGATAGCCTGCCATTGCACGGGCCCTGCCAAATATCGAAAACAACCCCATGCAAAGTAGTCGGCTGCCGGCGTCCGACACAGGAACTTGACTCGTCGGGCAAATCAGCGGCATTCTTCGATTATCCAGAAATCGTGATGTGAGCCCGCGGCTCCTCCAACGCGTCTGCGAAAGCAGGGACCCATACGCCGCGGCGGACCTTGTTACAGGGACTCGTCGTTCCGGGATCGCCCAGCAATCGGCATGTGTGGTTATGGGTCCCTGCTTTCGCAGGGACGACGATGAGGATGGATCTCGATTCAAGGCGTCACGCCACGCCGTGATCCCCGCCGCTCACGGCGCGGGGCAGGCTGCGCCTGTCTTGACCCAGGCCTCGACCAGCGCGCCGGCCTGCGCCTGCGTGCCGGGTGCCGGCGAGCGGCCGAAGCCGGGATGCCAGGCCCAGCCTACCAGCGTGTCCTTGCCGATATGGTCGACCAGGTCCTCGACCTTGCGGCCGCCGTTGCGCGCGGGGTCGCGGATCTGGGCGCAGATCTCGCCGACGGCCTTGCCGGCCCAGGCCATCTCGCGCGGCGCGAGATGCCATTCCGGATGCCCGGGCACGCGACCGGGATCGAAATTGGCGTGCTGGTGGCAGATCGAGCAGCGCATCGCCGCAACGCCGTGGCCGTCGGTACCGCGCGTGACCGGCGGCTGGTGCATGCGGCTGATATCGCCTTGCCGCGGGCTGTCGCCGGCGGGGTGGCAATTGGTACAGCGGGGATGGGTCAGCACCTTGCCGAGCTCGGTGAAGATCGCCGCAGAGCGCTGCTCGACATTCTCGATTCCGGCAAAGCTTTCCGGCGAGGCGAGGGCGTGGCTTGCGCTCTCCGATGCCGCGTATCCTGCGCACAGGCTGGTCGCGACTGCCGTCACGACTGCAATGATCCGAGACCGCGTTTCCGATGACATCGCTCGCGGGCTCATTTGTTGGCGGTCAGATAGCGGCTGGAATCGGCGAGGATCACATCTCGCACCGCCTGGTGATATTTGATGTAGCCGGTGCAGCGGCACAGATGGCCGTCGAGCGCATCCGCAATCACGGCCTCGAGCTGGTCGTGCGCGACCGGCGTTTTCGCCAGCCGTTCGAGCAAAACCTGGCCCTCATTGAGGAAGCCGGCGGTGCAATAGCCGCACTGGAATGCGAAGTGGTCGATGAAGGCGCGCTGCAACGCCGAGAGTTCGCCGTCTTTGGCGTGGCCCTCGACGGTGCGGATCGCCTTGCCGTCGAAATTCGCTGCCGGGACCACGCAGGTCGGCGTGGTGTAGCTGGTGCCGTCGGGATCATCGATGATCACGGCGCAGCTCAGGCATTGCGCGGCGCCGCAGCCGAACTTGGTGCCGGTCATGCCGAGCATCTCGCGAAGGAAGTCGTTCATCGAGAGGTCGTCGCGGACCTCGATCGGGCCGTGCTCCTGGCCGTTGATGGTGAGGGTGAGCGTCGTCACGCAAGCGCTCCCTTGAGCAGGCTCGTTGTCACCGGCAGTGAGCGGAAGCGATGGCCGGTGGCGTCGTTGATGGCGTTGAGCAGCGCCGGCACGATCGGGATCATCACCACCTCGGCCATGCCCTTGGGCGGTTCGTCCGGCGTCAGCGGCGGCAGCACCTCGATCTCCAGGTCGTGCAGCGGCAGGTCGGAACCGCGCGCGATCAGGTACTGGCCGAGATTCCACTGCCCGTTGCCGGGGCCGCCTTCGAACGGCGGCAGGGTCTCGAGCAGCGCGTAGCCGACGCCCATCGCGAACCCGCCATGGGACTGGCCGAGCACGACTTCGGGCACCAGCGCCTGGCCGCATTCGAACACGCTATAGGCCTTGGCAATGCGCAGGATGCCGGTCGCGCGCTCGATCTCGACGCGGACCAGCGTGCCGCACATCGAGGTGTAGGCAGTGCCGATCCGGTTGTTGTCGGTCGGCGGAAACTTCACGCTTGTTCGGTCGATCCGCTCGAGCCTGCCGCGGCCACGGCGGATCGCCAGCGCATCGATCTCGGCGCGGTATTGCTCGCCGAACAAGGGGAAACGTGCGCGCGACCAGGCCCAGCGCGAGAAGCTGTGCGCTACCGCGCCGGTGACGAAGCCGCGCTTATGCGCGGTTGCCGCAAGCTGCGACAATGGCTGCGGTGCGAGATCGTCGAGCACCAGTTGCCCGCCCTGCCAGCGTGCCTTGTCCCACTGCCGCGCGCGCGGATCGGCCTTGCCGATGTGCCAGAGCTCGAGCGCTGCCGGCCAGAGGCCGAAACGGAAGATGACGCGCGCCGCCTCGGCCGCCGAATGCGTGCCGACATGGGCACCGATCGACGCACTCGTTGCCGAGCTGATCGCGGGCACCCAGCGCGGGTTCTTCTCGGCGAGGTCCTGGGTCTTCTGATCCATCGTGTAGGGATCGCCCGAGGTGACGAGCCCGAGCGCGTCGTAGCTGTCGACCCGGGAGACGGCGACCTCGTCGGCGACGGCGCCGAGATGGATCGCGACCCGGTTCGCAAGTGCGGTACCAATGCCGTTGCCCATCTCGACATGATCGCAGTGGATCGCGATCCGTCCGTCGGGATCGATCTCGACCCGGCCAAGCGAGCAATCCGCGCCCGCGCCGTAATCCTTGGTAACGCAGGCGACGCCGGTGCCGACCAGCCGTCCCTCCGGGGCGTTCTGCTTGAACGCGGCGCGCTGCTGCCAGATCGGATGCGTCTCGAGCTTGTCGAGCATTTCCGGCGTGCGCACCGACACGATGTAGGGATTGCCGGTCATGGTCCGGCCGTTCTGTTTCAGCGCATTGTTGCGGCGGAATGCGATCGGATCGACCTTGAGCTCGCTCGCCACCTCGTCGATCAGCACTTCGAGCGCGGTCATGGTCTGCAGCGTGCCGTAGCCGCGCATCGAGCCTGCGGTCACGCCGCGTGAATGCAGCGCCACGGTGGTGACGTCGACTTTCGGGACGTCGTAGATGCCGATCGCTGCGGTCGCAGCGACGGTTGCGACATTGGCGGAGAAGTTGGCGAGCCCGCCGCCGTCGAGCACATGGTCGGCGGCGAACGCCGTGATCTTGCCGCTCGCGCGATCGATGCCGATCCGCGAGCGCATCTTGATCGGGTGGCGTTTGATGCCGCCCTGGAATTGCTGGTAGCGGTCGTGCGCGAGCCGCACCGGCCGTCCCGGGAAGAACATCGCCGCCAGCGCGACGTAAAGCACGAACGGAGTGTGGTCGCGGCCGCCGAAGCCGCCGCCGACATGGGCGAACTGCGCGTTGATGTGCGAGGGCCTGAACGGCGAACGGGCCTTGCCCAGCATGAAGGCGATCGACTCGGTCGCCTCATAGGGCGACTGCACGCCGAGCACCAGTTCGAGCGTTTCGCTGGCGTCGCTGTACCAGGCGAGCCCGCTTTCCGGCTCGAGGAACATCGGATCGACCGACTGGGTCTCGAACTCGCGGTCGAACACGAGCTGTGACGGATCATCCTTGTCGAGCTGGGCGCGGATCTGCTCGCCATAGGTGGCGGCCTTGGCGTAGTCGGCCTTGGTCTCCTTGGCGAGCGGCAGCCAGACCGGCAGCGCCGCATTCTGGATGCGGCTCGGCGAAACCCACCCGGCCTGGATCGGCGAATAGATGTCGGGCGCGTCGGGCGTGGCGCCGGCCACCCGCGTGAAGCGATAGGCGCCAAAGTTCGGCAGGGTGACCGGGCCGGTCTCGTCGCCGAATTTGACGAAGCCGACATCGCGCAGCGCGAGGCGCGCCCGATCGAAGGCGTCGAACTGCTCGAAGATCAACAGCGCGACCGGCTGTCCCAGATAGATCGGCGTCTTGCCGATCGGGCAGAACAGGTCACCGGTGTAGAACTCCGGCACCCGCGCGCCGATCCGGTCAAGATCGGCTGCGGTGACGACAACGGACGGCTTCGCCGGACCGTCGAGGCGGGCGAGGTCCATGCCGGCATAGACATGCGTGGCGTCATTGGCGCGGACCAGGATGGCGTGCGAGGTGGTCGCAGGCCAGCCCGGCATGTCGGCGGCACGAAAATCGGAGGCGTAGAGTTTTGCGCCGGTGACCTTCGCCACCCCGTCGACACGGCCTGCGCCCTTGGCCGCCGGATTGAAATGGCCGCGCCCGGGCAGTGTCTCGCGGCTCGCGAAAGCCGGCTCCTTCGCAAGCGCCAGATGCGACAGGCTGACTGAAATGCCGCCCGCCGACAGCCACTTCACGAATTCGCGTCGCGAGGGTCGCATGGTCGGATCTCTCATCAATACCTCGACGGCATATCGCGCCGGGGTTTAACGATTTGTGCAATACACGCGAAAGTATTGCGGCAAAGCCGATGCAATCGCAACGCCGCAATAGGTCGTAGCCCTCTCACTTGTCGCTTTGGCCTCACTTGAGGTCGGCAATGGTGGCCGGTCCCGGGCCCGGCGTGATCAGCGTCGGCCACTGCTTGGAACCGAACGGCACCAGCGGCGGCAGGAAGGTCGTCATGCCGCGCTTCTTGGTCTCGGCGATGATCGCCTCGCGCGCGTCACCCCCCATCAACTCATAGTCCATCAGATGGTAGCTGCCGAAGAACAGCGCGCCGACCGAGCGGTCGGCGATGATCCGGGTCAGCGATTCCAGCATGTCCGACGGCGTCGTCGTGAAGGAGATGGTCTCGATCAGCATCAGGCGGCTGTTGATGGCATCAGGCCCGAAGAACTGCGCCAGCACGCTGAAGATCACGTTGTTCTGTCGCGCCACATAGATCGTGTTGCTCGCGCCGTAGGTCTTGTCCCAGTCGGCGCCGAGCTGGGTCTTCCAGTCGGCCATCACCGTCATCCAGTGCCCGACCTGGGTCTGCGCGGCCCAGGCGACGTTCTTGGCCAGCAGCGGGGCCTGCTTCTTGCCGAACGCCTCGAGCGTCGCGAAGGGGATGGCGCCGGCGGTGAGGCATTCGTCCATGAAGGCAAGGTTGTTCTTGAGAATGGCGCGGTTGTTGTCACGCCAGTCCGCCTGCATCGGCGTGGCATCGAGCCCATCGAGCGCCGACTGCATCCGGCTGCGATAGGCCTGCATCGACCCGCGCCATGATTTGTCGTCGGGATTGTTGACATAGGGGCCGACCACTTCGGCCAGCGCCATGGTGCTGTGGCCTACCGACTTGAGCAACTGATAGACGATCGGCACCTGCGGCGCCTCGGTCGGCGGCTTGCCCGGCCGGTACAGGATCAGGCGGCCGCCGGCGCCGGAGAACAGGCCGAGGATGACCGGGTGCTTGTCGAGGACGTTCTTCTGGAAGATCCTTGCCGCATCGCCGTAGAGCTCGAACATGCCCGTGTTGAGCGCAAGCACGTCCTTGGTCGCGACATCGGCCGGCGTCGAGGAGGTCTTGCCCGCGATCGGTGCCATGTAGTCGGGCAGCGACTGGGCGAGCGCGGCGCCGGAGCTGCCGAGCAGCAGTGCCAGCGCAGTGGCCAAACGGAAACGACGGGTCATGTGATGCTCCTCGCAGCCTCCGACTCGCGCCGAAGTCCGGGATGCGGCCTCTCGACACTGGCGGGATGCGCAATACTTCTTTGACGCAAATGAACAGGGATGGTCGGTCCCGCATGACGCAATGACGAGGGCGGGTGCCTACAGCTAAGCGACGAATCGGCAGGTGTCCACACCCGGAGATGGTCGGGGTGGTTGCGTCATAACGTCAGTCGACGCCGGATTCAGCGAAGCTTTCTCATTCAGGGAATCGATCGCGGCGACCGGCTTGTCGATGGCCTCAATCCTTGATCAGAAGCACGCCGCCGATGATAAGCGCGATGCCGGCCAGCCGCGAAATCGACACCGGATGCTGCGTCAGTCCGAACATGCCGAAATGGTCCATCGCAATGCCGGCGAGCATCTGGCCCGCGACCACCAGCGCCAGCAGGGTTGCGGCGCCGAGCGACGGCAGCAGCAGGATCATCAGCAGGATGAAAACGCCGCCTAGGATGCCGCCGCTCCAGGCCCACCAGGGCACAGCCGACACCAGCTTCCAGGACGGCGCCGGCTCCCGCGTCGCGACCAGCACGACCGCCATCGTCACGAGCCCGCCGAGATAGCTGACGAGGCCGGCCCAGGCCGGTGAGTTGAGGGCGGACCTGAGATTGCCGTTCAGGACCTGTTGCACGGCGACGGCAATGCCGGCGCCGAGCGCGAGAAGATAGAGAAACCAGACCTGCATGTGATGCCCCAGAACCGATCGCCGAAGGATTCCTGTCATATTCCATCGGCAACGATCGTGGCATGCATGAAGCGCGGCGCGAAACCCGCGGAATGGGCTTCCACCCACGTCCCAGATCGAATAAGAGGCCGCAAACCCTCATTTCCCCAGCATTAAAGCATGATCCGCCTCGATAACGTCTCTAAGCAAGTCGGCCACCAGATCCTCTTCATCGAAGCCTCCGCCGCTCTCCAGAAGGGCGAGAAGATCGGCCTTGTCGGGCCGAACGGCGCCGGCAAGACCACCCTGTTCCGGATGATCTCGGGCCGGGAAGTCCCCGATGAGGGCCAGGTCTCGCTCGATCGCGGCATCTCGATCGGCTATTTCAGCCAGGATGTCGGCGAAATGTCCGGCCGCAGCGCGGTCGCCGAGGTGATGGACGGGGCGGGACCTGTCAGCGTGGTCGCGGCCGAGCTGCGGGAACTCGAGGCCGCGATGGCCGACCCCGACAAGGCCGACGAGATGGACGACATCATCGCGCGCTATGGCGAGGTGCAGCACCAGTTCGAGGAACTCGACGGTTACGCCCTCGACGGCCGCGCGCGCGAGGCGCTGGCGGGCCTCGGCTTCAGCCAGGAGATGATGGACGGCGACGTCGGCAAGCTCTCGGGCGGCTGGAAAATGCGGGTGGCGCTGGCCCGCATCCTGCTGATGCGTCCCGACGTCATGCTGCTCGACGAGCCGAGCAACCATCTCGATCTCGAAAGCCTGATCTGGCTCGAGCAGTTCCTGAAGGGCTATGAAGGCGCGCTCTTGATGACGTCGCATGACCGCGAGTTCATCAACCGCATCATCAACAAGGTGGTCGAGATCGACGGCGGCCAGCTCACGAGCTATTCCGGCAATTACGAGTTCTACGAACAGCAGCGCGCGCTCTCCGACAAGCAGCAGCAGGCGCAGTTCGAGCGGCAGCAGGCGATGCTCGCCAAGGAGATCAAGTTCATCGAGCGTTTCAAGGCGCGCGCTCCCACGCTGCCCAGGTGCAGAGCCGGGTCAAGAAGCTCGACAAGATCGAGCGGGTCGAGCCGCCGCGGCGGCGCCAGACCGTGGCGTTCGAATTCCAGCCGGCGCCGCGTTCCGGTGAGGACGTCGTCAGCCTGAAGAACGTTCACAAGGCCTATGGCAGCAAGCGCATTTATGACGGGCTCGACTTCATGATCCGTCGCCGCGAGCGCTGGTGCGTGATGGGCATCAACGGCGCCGGCAAGTCGACGCTGCTGAAACTGGTCGCCGGTTCAACCGAGCCCGACGACGGCGCGGTCGCGGTCGGCGGCAGCGTCAAGATGGGCTATTTCGCCCAGCATGCGATGGATCTGCTCGACGGCGAGCGCACCGTGTTCCAGTCGCTGGAAGATGCATTTCCGCAGGCCGGCCAAGGCTCGTTGCGCGCGCTTGCCGGCTGCTTCGGCTTCTCGGGCGACGACGTCGAGAAGAAATGCCGGGTGCTCTCGGGCGGCGAGAAGGCGCGGCTCGTGATGGCCAAGATGCTGTTCGATCCGCCGAACTTCCTGGTGCTCGACGAGCCGACCAACCATCTCGATCTCGCCACCAAGGAAATGCTGATCAACGCGCTCGCCGAGTTCGAGGGCACCATGCTGTTCGTCTCGCATGACCGGCATTTCCTCGCCGCGCTCTCCAACCGCGTGCTGGAGCTGACGCCGGAAGGCATCCACCAATTTGGCGGCGGCTACACCGAATATGTCGCGCGCACCGGTCACGAAGCGCCGGGGCTGCGGAGCTAGCTCAAGCCCGCCACCGCGCGCAAAATGCTTCGACGTCGCCGGACTGGAATTCCGGGAGGCGCTCCCAGATGGTCTCAGCCGGCCAATTCCACCAGGCGATCTGCGACAGCTCGGCTGCGATCTTGCGGCTGAACCGCTCCTTGATCGGCCGGGCCGGCACGCCGCCGACGATCGTATAGGGCGCGACGTCGCGCGAGACCACTGCGCCGGCTGCCAGCACCGCGCCGTCTCCGACGGTGACGCCGGGCAACACGATCACGCCATGGCCGATCCAGACGTCGTTGCCGATCACGACGCGGTCCGCGCGCCGATCGCTGAAGAAGCCGTGATCGCGCTCGGCGGAGGCCGAGTAATATTCCGGGCAGTAGGTGAAGCGATGCTGCGACGGGCGCTCGACCGGATGATTGGGCGCACCGATCCGGACCTGCGCGGCGATCGCGCAGAAACGACCGATCACGGCGTCGGCGACCATGCAGCCGCTGCCAAGATAGGAGTAATCGCCAAGTTCGGTGTATTCGATCGCGGTGTCGCCGAGCACTTCGCAGCAACGTCCGACCTTGACCTCCCGCAGCTTGACCGTCGGCTCGATGACGGTTTCGGCAAGCTTGGGGAGGGAAGGATTTGGTTCGGTCATAAGGTTTGTCCTCGATGCGGCGAGCCGTCTCAGTCGCACGATTTCTGTTACCGTGAGATGACAGAAGATGCGGATCTACCGGCCGGTGAGGCGGGCGATGGCCTCGATTTCATTGGTCCAGATGCCGCCGGAATAGTTTTCCGGTAGTCGCCGGAACGTGTCGGCATCGTCGACCCCGGTCGAGAACTCGCCGCCCTGATAGGGGCCGAGCACGAAGACGGCGCTGTTGGCCGCGGCCATGCGGTTGAGGAAGCGGTCCGGCCAGCCCCATAGCCAGGACGCGTAGTTGATCGGCACCAGCACGATGGCGTTGCGGCAGGCGCTCGGCACGATGCCGGTCCAGCCATAGCCGAGATAGCGAACCAGGCAGCTCTTGATCGCCGCACGCGAAATGGTGCGCGTCTGCGGCGAAAGACGCCGGACGGCCTCGATCGGCTGGTCGCCGCCATAGACCATGATCAGCTTGCGCCGCTCGGCGGGGAGCTGGCTCAAGACCGCCGCGAGTTTCTCGCCTTCGGCGGGATCGCGGCTTTTGATGTTGATCAGGAACCGGCGATCCGGAAAGGTCTTGAGCACCTCATCCAGCGACGGCATCAGGCCGATGCCCTTGCCGCGGAATGGAAAGGTCTTGCCGCCATCGGCCGTGTAGCCATAGCCGATATCGAGCATCTTCAGCCGCGCCATCGCCTGTTCGCGGGTGACGCCCTGGCCGTCGGTCCGGCAATCGATCGTCCAGTCGTGAAACACCGCGAATTCGCCGTCGGTCGTCGGATGGACGTCGAACTCGACGATATCCGCGCCGCGATCGAAACTGGCCCGCATCGAGCGGATCGTGTTCTCGAGGTAGTCATGGCTCGGCGGCAGCATGCGCGCCGCGGTGCAGGTGTCGTTCCTGAGATTGCGTTCGTCGAAGCGCTGCGCGATGCCGCGATGGGCGAGGAGCACAGGCTTGCCGCCGGAGTGGGGCCCGAAAAGGCTGGAGTTGTTGAGGTAGATTCCGGCTGTGACGGCAACGATCGCCGCTGCCGCGTATTTCAATTTCCTGCCCACGCGACTCGTTTCCTTGCTGGACCGTCGCTCCGGGTAGGAGCCGTTTTGGGTCGATTTGCGGCAGCCCAATCCCTCAAGACGTCGGATGCGGCAATCGACCTCAATATGGCGCAAGCAATTCTGCTCGCGCGATGGGTCATCTCCGCAGCATGGACAACGTTCCGGATGAATTGCGGCAGCAGCGTTCCCGGCAATGCAATGTCGCATGGGGCGCTGCGTGGCGTTCGGCTTGTGAGGCCGGGCGCTGCCCGCTACGCTTTGCAAAAAAGCGGGAGTGAAACGGCATGAAGCAGATCAGGATCGGCGACATCACGATCGACGCGGTGATCGAGCGCGAGGGGCCGTGGCGGCGGCCGCAGGATTCTTCCCGACCTATAACGACGATGTGTTCAAGCATCATTTGAAGACGATGGAGCCCGAAGTCTTCGATGCCGCGCGCGGCATGATGCTGATCACCTACCAGACCTTCGTGGTGCGGACGCCGCGCTACACCATCCTGGTCGACACCTGCACCGGTGAGGACAAGGGACACCCGCCGCCGTTCGACTTCCCGGGCAAGGCGCGCTGGCGCAACGAACTGTTTGCGCTCGGCATCTCCTGCGAGCAGATCGATTACGTGTTCTGCACCCATCTGCATATCGACCACACCGGCTGGAACACCACGCTGCGTGACGGGCGCTGGGTGCCGACCTTCCCGAACGCGAAATACGTCTTCCACAAGGGGGAGTATGCGGCCTGGGAGGCCGAGAATGCCAAGGGCGCCAATCCGCCCGGCACGGTGTTTCGCGACAACTGCCTGCCGATCGTCGAGGCCGGGCAGGCGCTGTTGGTCGACGACGACTATGCGCTCGACGACACCGTCACGCTGACGCCGACGCCGGGCCATTCGCCCCGCCATTGCTGCGTCAACATCTTCTCGAAGGGGCAGCGCGCGGTGGTCGCCGGCGATCTGATGCACCACGCGATCCAGTGCCGCGAGCCGGAGTGGTCGGCCAAGCCCGATTGGGATCCGAAGCAGTCGGCTCTATCGCGGCGAAAATTCTTTGCCTCGGTTGCCGAGACCGACACACTGATCCTGCCGATCCATTTTCCCGCCCCGACGGTCGGTCTGATCAAGGCGGACGGCGATCGCTTCGACTATCGCTTCAAGCGGGAGTAGGCGCGGGCCGCCGGGTGCTCGGTGCTGTCAGACGCGCGCGGTGCGGACGCGCCGCGGGACCTGGGTCAGAAACCGTTCGAGATCAGCGCACAGGCGATGCGCGAGTTCCTCATCGATCGCGAACGTCGCGACGATGCCGGCGCAGTCGATTTCGATGGTCCCGCGCAATGGCGCGGCGGAGGTGGTCGACACCTCGATATCTGTCGCTCTGTGCGTTGTCATGTCGTCAACTTCCCCCTCAGGCCGGTCTGCGTAAATCCTCATTTCGGAATGACGGCGCGTCCCTTGCGCTTTCTTTCTTCGATGAATCTGACACCGATCTCGCTGCCGTCGACACGGACCAGCTCGCAGCGGCGGAAGGCCAGTCCCCGCGAGGACAACACCAGGAAGAACTCCTGCGCCTTCAGCACGTCGAGTGTTCCATCGACCTCGAGTCGGGCGCCGCTCTGCGAGACGTCGAGCAGGATGCAGCTCCGCCGCCATGTGCCGTCGACGCCCATGAGGTTGACGGGATGGCGCGTATCGAGTTTGACGCGCTCCGCCCTGCGGTCACCATACGTCATGACACCACTCACACCGCCCGAGAGCGTTTCGCAATCACCGCGGCCCGCGCCTCTACATAATCGATGGTGGCGGGCGGGTCTGCGGAGGCGCGGGCTGTGCCGGCATCGATGGCGCCGCGGATCGTGTCCCGAAGTTCGGGACGTGCGAGCTTGAGCAGCCGGGCCTGCCGGCGCGGCGTGGATCGTATCGCGAGATCGGCGACGACGCGGTGAGGCAGGTCGCTGCGCGCGATCAACTCGTCCGCAATATCGTCGTCGCGCTCGGCGGCATCGACCATCATCGCAAGACCCGCGCTGGTCATGGCGGCGCCGGGATTGCCCGCGAGAACGCGAAGCACGCTGCTGTCGCCCCGCATCAGCAGAATGTCCGTGAGCTCCGCGTTGACCGCCCTGCGGCCGGCGATCGCGCAGAGGTGTCCCTCGGCCCGCATCCAGGCGATGTCGATCAGGTCGGCATCCGGAATGCAGTCGCACTTTCGCAGGATCGGTGCCGCGACATCGGCGTCATCATGATTGGCCAGGCGGCGTGCGAGCTCCCGCGGCACCACGGGCAAGTCGGCGAGCGAGCGGCTGAGCGTGGTCAGGGTCCGCAGCTCGACGCCGTCGGTCAGGCGAACCAGGATGCCGTCGAACATCTCGACGTGATGCGCGCTGAGGCGATGAACGTCATCCAGAAACAGGCTGGCCACCTCCCGCAGCATGCGCGTGCGGAGATCGGGGGAGCCGGCTTTCAGGACATGGTCGAGTTTGGCAAAAAGATCGGGCGAGGCAATGACTGTCATTGCGGTACCTAAAATGTTCCGCGACGAGGAACGTCAGTGTTCCCAACGTCAATCTGCTCCCCGAATCTTTAATAGGGGTATAGAGTTTGATGGGGAGAGCCGATCCACCGGTGGATATTCCGGTAAACACTATCGAAATTCGGCAGCAGCGATACTTTGTCTGATTGTTGGGTCCGTCCAACGGACCGCATTTTTCCCGTTGAATTTATTGGACGATTCGCATTTGGTGCATGGACATTATCGATGATGCGGGCACGCAGGACGCCGCGCCGCGCGCAAATTTTCAAGATCATTTCATAGGAGCAGTCATTTGACGGCGCCATTGCTGGTGCCGAGAGTCTTTCGTTTTGACGATGTTGATGCATTCCGGAGTTCGATCCGAAATCTGGATGTTGATTTCACGCCGCTTGCGCGGAAGATTTCGGCCGAGCAGATCATCCTGAGTTTGCCGGGATGCGAGCTCAACTACACGCAGTCCTTTCCCAGGATCGTCGACGCGCAGCTTGCGCCGCATACCACCGCGGTCGGCTTTACGATGGACGACGGCGTTCCGATGCGGTTCAACGGCGTCGAGCGCGATCGCGCCGCGATCGTGCTCGGCGGCGGCGGTGCGTTCTACACCTCCGTGGAGGAGACACCCCGCCAATATGCCTCGGTGATCTTCTCGCCCGAGATGGTCGACCGTGGTTGGCCGAACCCTGGTCTCCATTTCAGCATTCACGAGATCTCCCAACGCGCGCAGGATCGGCTGCGCGAGGTGGTCAGGCAGGTTCTGCTCGTCACGTCGGAACAGGTGACGATTGCGGAGTTCGCCACCGGGGCATCGATCAAGGAGACGCTGCTCGCCGCGATCGACAACGCGTTCGCCGAGATCGTGCCGGCCAAGTGGGCGACACGGGCCAACACGACGCGCCAGTTCAAGGTCTTCAACGACGCGCGCGCCATCCTGGCCGGCGACGTCGCCCATCCAATCTACAGCGGCGAGCTCGCCAGGCAGATCGGCGTGTCCGTGCGCACGCTGCATGACGCTATCCTGCGTTACCGGGGCGTCAGCCTGCATCGCTACCTGAGGTTGCGCAGACTCTGGCTGGTACGCCAGCAACTGCTCGCCGGGGCGCCGAGCGTCAAGGCCTGCGCGCTGGCCTACGGATTTTGGCACCTGAGCGATTTCTCGCGGAGCTACCGGTCGCAGTTCGGCGAAGCACCGTCGGAGACGCTGGCGGCCTCGCGCCGTCCAGGCGTCCCGCGCGCCGATCCGTCATCGAGCAGACACGAAGCGTAACAATCCGCCTGAACGGAATCTTAACGCCGGCCGAGGAACCTGCGGGTACGATTCCACCAGAGGCGGCCTGATGCATCCCCGGCGATTTGCGCGTGTTCGACCGACGGGATGCGTGTCCAGTGTGGTCAAGCTCCAGCTTGAACCGAAGGCGCCGCTGATCGAATGCCGGCTGGTGGACTATTCCGCCGGCGGGGCCTGCCTGGAATTTTCAAAGCCCATCCAGCTGCCGGAACGTTTTGAAATGTTCCACGGCAATACGAAGAAGCGCTGCCGGCGGGTCTGGAGCAGGGGGGTGCGGGTCGGCGTCTCGTTCTGAGAGCCCGCCGACCTTGGCCGCCTGCTCGTCAATAGCCGTTCGGGCCGCGCCCGGCGCGACCCGATGGTTTGTCTCGATCTGGGGTGCGATCAGGCGCCGCTCTGGCACTTCTTCATGAACGAGTTCTTGGCCGCGCCGGCGAGCTTCTTGCCGTCGGAGCCGACCGCCTTGGTCTCGCAGGAATCCATCGTGCATTTCTTCATGAACGAGGTTTTGGCCGCGCCGGCCAGCGGCTTGCCGTCCTTGCCGACGGCCTTCGTCTCGCAGGAGGCGTCCTGAGCAAATGCCGAACCGGCGGCAAAGGTCGCGATCACGGCCGCCAAGAAAATCCGCTTCATCTGGGTTCTCCCTAAACCAAACCAGTGGCCGGATTGGATATCGGATTCTTGGCCCGATCAAGTTCCCACAGCCAAATTTGTCTATAAAATGCCCGGATAGTCGTGAGAAATTCCGCGTGCAGTGCGGAACAAATCGGGGGACACGCGGAATGGAATTCGAGGCGCTGGTACAGACACGCAAAAGCGTGCGCGGGTTCAAGAAGCAGCCGGTGTCGCGAGCGACCGTCGAGGAGATCATCGAGGTGGCCAAGCGGGCGCCGTCCTCGATGAACACCCAGCCCTGGCACGTCCACGTCCTGACTGGGGCGCCCCTGGAGGAAGTGCGTCGCCGCAATATGGATGAGATGATCGCCGGCGCCAAAGCCAAGCGCGACATTGTCAGCCACGGTGAGTACCAGGGCGTGCACCGCGGCCGCCAGGTCGACATCGCCAAGAAGCTGTTCGGCGCCATGGGCATCGCCCGTGACGACAAGCCGATGCGGCAGGACTGGGTGCTGCGCGGTTTCCGCCAGTTCGACGCCCCGGTCTCGCTGGTCCTGACCTACGACCGCATCCTCGATCCCGGCGCGGTCTGCCATTTCGATCTCGGCGCGCTCTGCTACGGCATCGTGCTGGCGGCCTGGGATCGCGGCCTTGGCAGCGTCATCAACGGCCAGGGCATCATGCGCTCCGACATCGTGCGCGAGGTCGCCAATATCCCGGAAGACCAGGTGATCATGACCTGCGTCGCGATGGGCTATCCCGACGACAGCTTTGCCGCCAACGCGGTGCGGTCGGACCGCGAGGCCAACAGCGACTTCGTCAGCTACGTCGGCTTTGCCGACTAGGCACGTCTGTATCTGGCAGCGAGGATCACGCTGTTCAACAAGACTGCAACGGCGCTCGAGACGCCGATCGTCGATCGCTCCCTTGCAGCCGACAACCTCGTGCTGCGTGATGACTTGGTCGAGGCGCCCGCGCATCTCGCGCAATTGCGTGGTCGCTGACCGCGCCGCGGGATATTGAATTCCGCACCATGAAACCCTCGAGCGACAGTGAGCGTGGGGGCGCGTTTCCGCTATTTGTGCCGACAAAAAATGCGCTACTGGATTTGTGAGGCACAACAGCACAGGCGAGGAATCCCAGATGAGCGATGACGAACAGACAGCCATGATCCGCGAGACCGTCGCGAGATTCGTCGATCGCGAACTGATCCCGCTCGAGCCGCAATATCTGAAATCGAAACTGCCCGGCAGCGATCATCCCGAGCTCACGCCGGAACAGCGCAAACGGCTGCGCGACGTCTCGAAGGAGCTCGGCCTCTGGGGCCTCGATGCGCTCGAGGATCTCGGCGGCCACGACCTGCCGACGCGGACGATGGCTGCGGTGCACGAAGAGCTCGGCCGCAGCTGCGTGCCGTTCGTGCTGCCGCCGGACTCGCCGAACCTGCGCATGCTGCAGGCGGTCGGCACCGACGCGCAGAAGAAGAAATATCTGCAGCCCTATATCGAGGGCCGGATGACATCGGCGATCGCGATCTCCGAGCCCGGCGCTGGCGGCGATCCCGCAGGGATGAAGACGCGTGCGGTGCTCGAAGGCGAACAGTGGGTATTGAACGGCCGCAAGATCTGGATCAGCAATGCGCGCGCTGCCGACTTCATCATCGTGATGGCGCGGGTCGGCAACGATCAGCGCCAGGGCGGCATCACCTCGTTCATCGTCGAGAAGGGCACGGCGGGCTTCATCATCGAACGCGAGATCCCGATGGTCGGCGGCGGCTCGACCTATGAGATCGTGTTCGAGGACTGCCGCATCCCGAAGGATTCGGTGCTCGGCGAGGTCGGCAAGGGCTACGCGCCGATGCAGCTGCGCCTGCGCACGCGTCGGCTCGAGATGGGCTCGACCTGCGTCGGCATCACCAAGCGCGCGCTCGACATGATGTGCGAGCACGCCAAGCAGCGCGAGACGTTCGGCGTCAAGCTCGCCGAGCGCCAGGCGATCCAGTGGTGGATTGCCGATATCTCCACCCGCATGCATGCGTGCCGGCTGATGGTGCGCGAGGCCGCCGACAAGACCGACCGCGGCGAGGACATCCGCCACGAGGCCTCGATGATCAAGGTGTTCGCGACCGAGATGGCCTATGACGCCTGCGACCATGCCATGCAGACGCTCGGCGCACTCGGCGTGACGCTGGAATTGCCGCTGAACGCGCTCTGGCAGAAGGCCCGCCTGATGCGGGTGTACGAAGGTCCGAGCGAGGTCCATCGCCAGGCGATCGCCCGCCGTGTGCTTGGCCTGCGTGGCGGCTAGAGGGCTGCCAAACCTCGTCATCGTGAGGAGCTCGCGACAAAATTGCGAAGCAATTTTGCGCTGAAGCGACGAAGCAATCCATGCTGCCACTCGCGGCGCGATGGATTGCTTCGTTGCGCTCGCAATGACAGGGAGAAAATATCTGCCGCCCTTTGACAGCGGCGTGCCGTCGATTATGCCGCCCGCACGTCTGACAGGAATCGGTTGACCTGGCCGGCGAGGTCCTTGGACTGCGTCGAGAGCTGCTCGGCCGCGCCCAGCACCTGGGTTGCCGCCG
Source organism: Bradyrhizobium acaciae (assembly GCF_020889785.1). Lineage (GTDB taxonomy): Bacteria > Pseudomonadota > Alphaproteobacteria > Rhizobiales > Xanthobacteraceae > Bradyrhizobium > Bradyrhizobium acaciae. The sequence continues at coordinate 5,611 of NZ_JACMYK010000078.1, read as the reverse complement.
CGCCGGTGTCGTCGGCGGCGCGCTGCACGCCGGAGATGTTGGAATTGACTTCCTGCGTACCGCGCGCGGCTTCCTGAACGCTGCGCGAGATTTCCTTGGTCGCCGAGCCCTGTTCCTCGATTGCAGCGGCAATCGCGGTGCCGATCTGGTCGATCTCGGTGATGACGTCGACGACGCTGCGGATGGCGGTCACGGTCTCGTCGCTGGCGGTCTGGATCGCGGTGATCTGCTCGGAAATCTCTGTGGTTGCCTTCGCGGTCTGGCCGGCCAGCGACTTCACTTCCGAGGCGACGACGGCAAAGCCGCGGCCGGCCTCGCCGGCGCGGGCCGCCTCGATGGTGGCGTTGAGCGCCAGCAAATTGGTCTGCGCGGCGATGCTCTGGATCAGCGTCACGACGTCGCCGATCTTCTGGGCGCCCTCGGCCAGCGAGCGGGCGGTGTCGCCGGTGCGCCGGGCATGATCGACCGCGCGCGCGGCGATCTCGGTCGAGGTCGCGACCTGGCGGGCGATCTCCGAGATCGAGGAGGTCAGTTCTTCGGTCGCGCTCGCGACCGTCTGCACGTTGGTCGACGTCTGATCGGACGCCGCCGCGACGACCGCGGCCTGCCGGTTGGTTGCTGCGGCGGTGGCCGACATCGATTGCGCCGTGTTCTCCATCACCGAGGACGCCGCGGACAATCCGCCGACCAGCTCCGTGACCTTGGCCTCGAAGGCGCGTGTCAGATCGTCGAGCACGCGGGCGCGGCGCATCTTGACGTCGTTCTCGGCTTCCTTCTCGGTCGCGAGGTGATCGGCGTCGATCTTGTTGTCCTTGAACACCTGCACGGCGGCAGCCATCGCGCCGATCTCGTCGTTGCGCGCAGCGCCCGGGATCGCCTCGGCGACGTCACCCGCCGCGAGGCGCGACATCCGGCCGGTGAGGGCGGCGATCGGGTTGAGGATGCGGCGGCGGACCATGACGATCAGGGCGGCACTCACGGCAATGACCGCGAGCAGCCCGGACAGCGCGACCACGAAGCTGACGCGTGCCGATGAATAGGCGGCGGCAAGACCTTGCTCGGCATTCTCGTAGAACGCGTCGCGGACGGTGATGATGGCGGCGAGGCCGGTTTGCGATTCGGGGTAGTAGGCGTCGAGATCCAGCTCGTACTTGCCGGTCACTGCGCCTTCCTTGGCAAGCTTCAGCGCCTTGCCGAACCGCTCGACATAATCGGCCTGCATCTTGCCGAGCGCCGTCATGACGTTGGCAGGCGTCGCGGGATTGTTGCGCAGCTCCTGCAAGGTCGAGAGGATCTGCTCGGTGCGGCCGGTCGAGCGATAGAGCTCCTGCTTCTCCGGCTCGGTCGCGACGCGCCTGGCGCCGACCAGCGCCTTGTGCAGGCTGGCATTCAGCCCGCCGATGTCGCGCAAGGTCCAGGCGACGTTGGCGTAGCTGGCCTGGCGATAGGCATTGCCGTCGAGGCCGGCGAGCCGGCGCACCTGCTCGTCGAGCAGCGTGGTGACGCCGGCATTGAACGTGGAGTTGTCGGCGACGATCTTGCCGGCGGCCGCGCGGCGTGCATCGGCTGGCCCTGCGATCGCAGTCGCGATGGCGTCGCGCAGTCCGGCAAATTTCACCTTCAGCGCGTCGATCTCGCGGGCGACGGCTTCGCCGTCGTCGAGCGATCCCGGCAGGGTGGCGCGCACCTGGTTGACCTTGGCAAGCGCACCGTCGGTCAGCTGGCGCTGACGGTCGAGTTCGGCAATCTGCTTCGGATCGATCGTGGCCCCCCCAAGCAAGAGGTTGGTGGCGTAGCCACGCTCGGGGTTCATGTAACGCGGGATATCGCCAACGGCGCGGACGATTTCGAGCCGGCTCTGCGCGGTCGAGATCTTGTCCATGGTCTGGTACTTGGTGACAGCGACATAGGCCGCCAGTCCGCCGCCGACCGCTGATAACGAGACGATCGCGGCCGTCAGGAGAGTACCGATTTTCATGGGATGCGCGCCATTCTTGACGGGAGGAGAGGCCTCAACCGTACCGGGTGCGCATTAAGCTTGGGTTTATGATCCGGGAGTCGTGTGCGGCGCGGCGTACATCCCGATCGTCGTCGCTGCGAAAGCAGGACCCATAACCACAGGGTCGTGTTGTTCGAGAGGGCTGTGGCCCCAGCGTCGTGCAACAATCACCTTCGGTGGTTATGGGCCCTGGCTTTCGCCAGGGCGACACCTGATGGTGTGACGATCAGCGCTCGTCGTCGTCAGCGCCCTTGGTCGCGGCGCGGTGCTGGGTCGCGCCGTTGGAGCCCGCCTCGCCGCAGGGAAGCTGGTTCCAGGTGCCGTCAGGGGCCTGCTGGTAGGCCTGGCAACCGGCCGGCGTGGTGGCGGTGGACTTCTCATCGGGCTTTTGTCGCTCGGCACTCTTGCCCAGCGCCGGTGTGGCGATGGCGGCGATGGCCGCGAGTGAGCCTGCAAAAACCAGCCTTGCGATCGGCATGTCGGGTTCTCCTTTCTCGAAGCGACGACATATCCAGAAAACAAATCTGGCAATTTTTGGCCACCGCGGCCGGCCTGCGACCAATTGCTTAACGCCGGGAAAATACCCGCCGAACGGCGTTAACATCTGCGCGCCGGCCGCAGGACGGCTGTCGCAGCGCCGTGGTAGGATCGCGCCATGACCCACCGCATTCTCGTTCTCTATGGCTCCTATCGTTCGGATCGCATGGGCATCCGGCTGGCGCATTTTGTCGTCGACGGCCTTCGCGGCCGCGGCGACGATGTCGAGCTGATCGATGCCAAGGAGGTCGGCCTGCCGATGCTCGACCGGATGTACAAGGAACATCCCAAGGGGCAGGCGCCGGCCGTGCTCGAAACGCTCGCCGGAAAAATCCGCGACGCCGACGGCTTCCTGTTCGTCACCGGCGAGTACAATTGGGGCATGCAGCCCGGGCTCAAGAACCTGACCGATCATTCCTCGAGGAATGGTTCTGGCGCCCGGCGGCGATCGCAAGCTATTCGGCGGGGCGGTTCGCCGGTGCGCGTGCCGCGACCGCCTGGCACGGCACGTTGTCGGAGATGGGCATGGTGGTGGTGTCGAGCACGATCAGCGCGGGGCCGATCGCGCAGACCTTGTCGGCCGACGGAAAGCCGATCGGCGAGGGCGGCAAGTCGCTGGAGCGCGCCTTTCCTCGCTTTGCCGACGACTTCAGCTGGTGGATCGAAGCCGCCAAGGCACAGCGGGCGCGCAAGGCGCCGCCATACTGAGCGCAGGTCTGCAAGTCCGGGAGTAGCGGGATCATGAGCCTTTTCACATCGCCCTTCGATCCCGCGCGGGAAGCGGCTTTGGTGACCGGCGCCGGTAACGGCATCGGCCGCGCCATCGCGCAGGCGCTGGTCGGCGAGGGCGTGCGCACGGTGTTCGCCGATCTGCATGAGGACAGGGTCGTCGCCGCGATCAAGGCCGCTCCGCGTCCCGAACTCGCAGTGCCTTGGATCGGCGATCTCGCGCAGCGCGTGGCGTGCGAGGCCCTGCTGGCGCATGCGCAAGCCACGGTCGGTCAAGTGACGCACTTCGTCCATAGCGCGTCGCCGCCGCGCCGCGAGGCCGATCATGCGATGGCGGTCGACGACGAAACCTGGCGGCAGATGCACGCGGTCAATCTCGATGCCGGCTTTCATCTGTCGCGCGAACTGGCGCGCAAGCTGATCGCTGCGAAGTCGCCGGGCTCGTTCCTGCTGCTCACGTCGCTGCATGCCGGTACACCGCGCAACCTGCCGCATTACTCGACGGCGAAGGCCGGCATGGCGATGCTGGTGAAGGAGCTGGCCAAGAGCTGGGGCCGCTATGGCATCCGCATCAATGCGCTGGTGCCGGGCGCGATTGCGGCCGGCGGCTTCGTCGCCGATCCTGCGCTTGCAAGGCACATTCCGCTTGGCCGGCTTGGCCAGGCGGACGATCTCGCGCCGATGGCGCTCGCCGTGCTGTCGCACAAGCTCTCCGGCTACGTCACCGGCGCATCGATCGTGGTCGACGGCGGCCTGTCGCTGACCAACTGGTTCGCGCCGCCGGAGCTTGATTGAGGATTCTTCTTCGACGCGTTTTCTTCACGCGAACCGGTGCCCACTTCGTTCGAAAACGCCTTCTATTCCTTCGTCCTGATATAGCCCGCAAGCCGCGACTTCTGGTCCTGGCACCAGGTCGTCATGCTGCCGGCGCGGCGCTGGTCGAGGTCGGTGGACTGGGTTGCGATCGCGACTTCGGTCATCAGGTCGTCGGGCTGCTTCTCACCCATCTTGCCGCCGGTGTGCATGAAGGCGATCGCCTTGCGCACCTGCTCGGTGGTGCCGTCGGGCAGGTGCATGTCCTGCGCCCGCTGCACAAGATCCTGATAGACGAGATCGGTGCCGGGGCACTCGACCTTGGCCGCAAAGGCCTGCAGCACCATCGTGACATACGCTGCGCGCGGATCGGCATGGGCCGGTGTTGCCGCGACAATAAGACCGCCGACCAGCAGGGCGTAACGCATCGAATTCCTCCCGATGTTTTTGACATTTTGTCGCAAGGCTAGCGTCCGCGGGAACCAACTGCAACCGTCAGGACACACCTGCCGAGGGAACCGATCAAACAGCCGTGTTCCAGTCGGGCCTGCCACGATTTCAGCGCGATTTCGGCAGCAAGTGCCGCAAGTTGACGCAGGGGAGAATGATCGTGTCGAAGTTGGGGCTTGCTGCGGTGCTGGTGGGTTCGCTTGCGCTTGGCGGCTGCATGCAGGCGACGCTGTCGCCGGTGACGGATGCTGCGATGACGCCGCGCGATCGGCAATTGCTGGCGCATCCGCCCTATGCGGAGGCCAGGATCCCCGATCAGTTCCAGCGCCACATTGTCGATTACACGCGGAAGGAGCAGCCGGGTTCGATCCTGGTCGATACCGACGCGCGCTATCTCTATTACGTGCTGCCCGGCGGCAAGGCGATCCGCTACGGCGTCGCCGTCGGCGAGGAGGCGATGGCGTTCTCCGGCGTCGCCACCGTCGGCCGCCTGGCCGAATGGCCGGATTGGGTTCCGACCAAGGATATTCAGGAGCGGCTCGGGCCGTATCCGGCGCGCGTCGCCGGTGGACCCGCCAACCCGCTCGGCGCCCGGGGCATCTACCTCTACCAGGGCAACAAGGACACGCTGTATCGCATCCACGGCACCAACCAGCCCGAATATATCGGGCAGGCGATCTCGTCGGGCTGCATCCGCATGAACAATGCCGACGTGATCGATCTCTACCAGCACGTCAAGCCGGGCGCGACCGTGGTGGTGCTGCCGCCGGGACAGAGCGCGTAATTCGAATAGCGAAGTGCAATGCGGCCGATTGCGTCATCGCGATCGGCCGCATTTTTTCAGCCGTCAGTCAGCCTTCAGCGCAGCGGCATCGGCGGCCGAACCACCGGGCCGCCATCATCCGCGTCGACAACACTGGATTGTTGCTGCGGTTGCACGGGCCGCGGTGCCACGGCCGATTGCGGGGAGACTGCAACCGGGGCCGGCAGCGGCGCTGCTGATGCCGGCGGCGGCGGCGGGATGTAGGCCTGTGCCGGCCGGCGCACTGGCGGCGGTGCTACCGCCGTGTGGGGGACCGTCGG